>JBGSOG010000028.1:0-21935 GCA_041739225.1 Rhizobiaceae bacterium | reverse complement strand
AGACCGGATGTCTCCATATTTGAAAGCGGCTGCGTTGTTGAAGGGGAAAATCTCCATTGCATTTGTCAGTCTCAACGCTTTGGCTGAATTTGTGGACACAGGATTGTTCGACTGACCAAACGCAATTTCAGCCAAGACTATACTGCTGATCCCCACTTCCCCATCGCCTATGGCCTCCAACCGCGAAGCTGCATTACCGGTCGGTTCACGTATAATTGCCGACAAGATATTGGTGTCGAGCATGTACATCAACCAAAGTCCGGTTCATCAGGTTCAAGGAGGTCTTCGTCCCCCGGGTCACCGGGAAAGTCCGGTATTGGTCCCAAATTGCGCAACAATTTCACCAGATCCTTGCCTGTTCGCGCTTTTATTGCGTTTGAACGCACAATCAAACTTCCATCCCGGTTTCTGGTAATTGCCACTTCTGCCCCGTCAAGCTCAAACTCTTTTGGAATGCGTACGGCTTGACTGCGTCCGTTGCGGAATAAACGCGCTGTTTTCACGTCAATATCGTTGCGCATTTCACCCTCCAGACATGTAATATGCCGAAGCATATGCCATTGTTTGCCGCCAACAACAAGTGACAGGTCACTCCGCCGCCTGCTGGCCGTAGCGCATCTCTTCCATTTCCTGAAGTGCACGGCGGTATTCGACCGGCATCACTTTCACGAATTTTGGTCGGTACTGCTCCCAATGTTCGAGCATTTCCTTTGCCCGTGCTGATCCGGTGTAGTGCAAATGGTTCGAGACCAGTTGGTACAGGCGTTCGTCGTCATGCCGGTTCATGTTGGACGACACATCAACCCGTCCCTTGTGGGCAAGATCACCGCCATGGTGGTGCAGTTTTTCCAACAAGTCGTCTTCTTCGGGTACCGGTTCGAGTTCCACCATTGCCATGTTGCAGCGCTGGGCAAAATCACCACGCTCGTCGAAAACATAGGCGATCCCGCCAGACATGCCGGCGGCAAAGTTGCGGCCGGTCTCGCCGATGATGACCACGATGCCGCCGGTCATGTATTCGCAACCATGGTCGCCGACGCCCTCGACAACGGCGATGGCGCCAGAGTTGCGCACGGCAAAGCGCTCGCCGGCAACGCCGCTCAGATAACATTCCCCGGCAATGGCCCCATAAAGAACCGTGTTGCCGACAATGATCGACTGGCTGGCATCCGTGCGCGAATTGGATGGTGGTCGCACCACAATCCGTCCGCCTGAAAGGCCCTTGCCGACATAGTCGTTTCCGGCTCCCTCAAGGTCAAAAGAGATGCCCTGCGCCAGGAATGCGCCGAAGCTCTGCCCGGCCGTTCCCTTGAACGAAACAGCGATGGCGTCGTCGGGAAGCCCCGCGTGCCCGTGAACTTTTGCCACCGCGCCCGAGAGCATTGCCCCGGCTGACCGGTCCACGTTGGAAATGGGGATTTCCAGTTGCACAGGCTGCCCGCCTTCAATGGCAGGCATCGCAGCCTCGATCAGCTTTTGATCAAGCACATCATGGATTGGATGGTCTTGCAGCCGGGTCCAGCGCGCTTCGTCACGTGCAGCTTCCGGCTTGAAGAACATCTTTGAGAAATCCAGCCCGCGCGCTTTCCAGTGGTCGATCATTTCCGACTTGGCCAGCATTTGGCTTTCGCCAATCATTTCCGCAAAATTGCGGTAGCCAAGATCAGCCATGATCTGGCGGACTTCTTCTGCCACGAAGAAGAAGTAATTGACGACGTGTTCCGGCTGTCCCTTGAAGCGCTTGCGCAATACGGGGTCCTGCGTTGCAACCCCAACCGGGCAAGTGTTCAGATGGCACTTGCGCATCATCACGCACCCGGTGGCAATCAGCGGCGCTGTGGAAAAGCCGAATTCGTCGGCACCCAGCATTGCTCCGATGACAACGTCGCGTCCGGTCTTGAAACCGCCATCGACCTGAAGGGCAATGCGGGAGCGCAACCCGTTGAGAACCAGGGTCTGGTGGGTTTCGGCAAGCCCCATCTCCCAAGGGCTGCCAGCATGCTTGAGCGAAGTCAGCGGTGACGCGCCGGTGCCGCCGTCATATCCGGAAATCGTGATGTGGTCGGCGCGGGCCTTGGCGACACCGGCTGCAACCGTGCCAACACCAACTTCCGACACCAGCTTGACCGAAACCAGGGCTTGCGGGTTGACGTTTTTCAGATCGAAGATCAGCTGTGCCAAATCCTCGATCGAGTAAATGTCATGGTGCGGCGGCGGTGAGATCAAGCCAACGCCCGGTGTCGAGTGCCGCGTTTTTGCTATGACTGCATCAACCTTGTGGCCGGGCAATTGCCCACCCTCGCCGGGCTTGGCCCCCTGCGCGATCTTGATCTGAAGCATGTCGGCATTGACCAGGTATTCAGCAGTTACGCCAAACCGACCTGACGCCACCTGTTTGATTGCCGAGCGCTCCGGGTTGGCCGAACCATCCGCCATCGGGCGGAACCGGTCGGGCTCTTCCCCGCCTTCGCCTGTGTTGGAGCGCCCGCCAATGGAGTTCATCGCACGAGCCAGTGTGGTATGTGCCTCACGGCTGATCGAACCGAAGCTCATGGCACCTGTGGCAAAGCGCTTGACGATGTCGGCTGCAGGTTCAACGTCGTCAATCGATACCGGCTGGCGACCATCAGACTGTGCCGAATTGAGCGTGAACAGGCCGCGAATCGTGGCCATCTGGCGATCAACGGAGTTCACCTCCTGCGCAAAATCCTGATATTTTTCCCAGGACTTGGAGCGTACTGCATGTTGCAGCGAAGCGATGTTGCCCGGCGTCCATGCGTGTGCTTCGCCGCGCATGCGAAAGGCGTATTCGCCGCCCACATCAAGCGATCGAGCCAGCACCGGGTCATTGCCGAAAGCTGCGAGGTGCCGCTCGACCGTTTCACGGGCGATTTCGGCAAGACCGACACCTTCGATCTGGGTTGCGGTTCCAGTAAAATACTTGTCGACAAATTCGGTTGAAAGGCCGACAGCGTCAAAAATCTGGGCACCGCAATAGGACTGGTAGGTCGAAATGCCCATCTTCGACATGACCTTCAAGATTCCCTTGTCGACCGCCTTGATGTAGCGTTCGACCAGTTCTTCGGCATCGACTTCCTTGGGAAATTCGCCGCGCTTGTGCATGTCGAGCAGCGTTTCGAAGGCCAGATAAGGGTTGATTGCCTCGGCTCCATAACCAGCCAGGCAGCAGAAATGGTGCACTTCGCGCGGCTCGCCGGTTTCGACCACCAAACCAACCGAGGTTCGAAGGCCTTTGCGGATGAGATGGTGGTGAACCGCTGCGGTCGCCAGCAGCGAGGGAATTGCAATCCGGTCGGGGCCTACCTGACGATCGGAAAGCACAATGATGTTGTAGCCGCCAGCGACGGCTGCTTCGGAGCGTTCGCACAGCCGATCCAGTGCCCCGCCAAGCCCTGCGATGCCTTCCAGCGCTGAATAGGTCATGTCGATGGTTTTTGTATCAAACCTGTCTTCGACGTGACCGATTGAACGAATTTTCTCCAAGTCCGCGTTGGTGAGGATCGGCTGGCGCACTTCAAGGCGCTTGCGCCGCGAGGAGCCGACAAGATCAAAAATATTCGGCCGCGGTCCAATGAAGGAGACGAGGCTCATCACCAGTTCTTCGCGGATCGGGTCGATCGGCGTGTTGGTAACCTGTGCAAAGTTCTGCTTGAAATAGGTGAAAAGCAGCTTTGACTTGGAAGACATCGCCGAGATTGGCGTGTCGGTTCCCATTGAGCCGATGGCTTCCTGACCGGTGGTTGCCATGGGTGACATCAACAGGCGCGTGTCTTCCTGTGTGTAACCAAACGCCTGCTGGCGGTCGAGCAGCGTCACGTCGCGGCGCAGCGCACGTGGTTCAACCGGCTTGAGATCTTCCAGGATTAGCTGGGTGTTCTTCAACCAGTTCTTGTACGGGTGGCGACCGGAGATTTCCGACTTTATTTCTTCGTCCGATACAATGCGGCCCTGCTCGGTGTCGATCAGCAACATGCGACCGGGCTGCAAGCGCCATTTGCGCACGATCCGCTCTTCCGGCACCGGCAGCACGCCGGCTTCTGAAGCCAGGATAACCCTGTCATCATCGGTGACAATGTAGCGTGCGGGTCTAAGGCCGTTGCGGTCGAGTGTTGCGCCGATGCGCACACCGTCAGTAAAGGCCACGGCAGCCGGTCCGTCCCAAGGTTCCATCAATGCGGCGTGATACTCGTAAAACGCCTTGCGGTCGGCGTCCATTGTCTTGTTGCCAGCCCAGGCTTCCGGAATGAGCATCATCATTGCATGCGGCAGCGAATAGCCGCCCTGGCACAGGAATTCGAGCGCATTGTCGAAGCAGGCGGTGTCGGACTGGCCTTCATAGGAGATCGGCCAGAGCTTTTCTATATCATTGCCGAAAAGCTCGGAATCGACTGACGCCTGGCGCGCCGCCATCCAGTTGACGTTGCCGCGCAGCGTGTTGATCTCGCCATTGTGCGCGACCATGCGGTAAGGGTGGGCGAGCTTCCAGGAAGGGAAAGTGTTGGTTGAAAACCGTTGGTGGACCAGTACCAACGCTGTTTCAAAACGCGGGTCGGTCAGGTCTGCATAATAGCGCGACACCTGGAATGCGAGGAACATGCCTTTGTAGACAATGGTCCGCGCTGACATGGACACAACATAGAACCCGTTGTCGCGGCCTGCGGTTTCCGAATAGATCCGGTTTGAAATCACCTTGCGCAGCACAAACAGGCGCCGCTCAAACTCTTCCTCTGTTTCGAGGGCGAGGGCGCGCCCGA
Organism: Rhizobiaceae bacterium; assembly: GCA_041739225.1. Lineage (GTDB taxonomy): Bacteria > Pseudomonadota > Alphaproteobacteria > Rhizobiales > Rhizobiaceae > BOKV01. Next base: position 17,160 of record JBGSOG010000028.1, on the reverse strand, counting down.
TGAAAACCTGCCGGTGAACCGGCTCTGACGCAGCAATGTGCGGGGCTGTTGAAAGTGATGAATTGTCTACCGGTACGTCGCGAAAACCAATGACTTGCTGGCCTTCTGCATGCGTGACCTCACGAATGATCCCTTCTATGTGGGCTTGCAATTGCGGATCGCGTGGCATGAACAGATAACCAACTGCATAGTGCCCGGGCTGGGGCAGGGTTATGCCTTTTGTTGCCATCTCTTCACGCAAAAGCCTGTCAGGAATTTGCGTAAGAACACCGGCGCCGTCGCCCATCAGGGGATCGGCACCAACTGCGCCGCGATGGGTGAGGTTTTCCAGCATGAAAAGCCCGTCCGCCAGAATCTGGTGGGATTTGACACCTTTCATGTTGACGATGAAACCCACGCCACACGCATCGTGTTCGTTGCGGGGGTCGTAAAGCCCGCCGTTCTGTTGCACAGCATGAGTCATCGTGAATTCCCTCCATCCCCAAATGACACCAGCACCTTTGGCTGAAGCCTTCGGCTGCAAGTCGTGCCGACGATTTATCACCGCGTTTACGACGAAGAAAGGACAGCATTCCTGTCCTATTGTCGGGGAAGTTGCCAGAATTGAAACTGGCGGGCAAGTGAAACTTGTGTCGCAGGCAACCGAAACCGTAAAATGTGCACAAACCTACAGGAAAGGCAGTTGCGAACAAATGCTGTCCGGGATAGTTTCCGGTTCGCAGGGGCAAAAAATTCCAAATTGGCCGCCATTCATATGATCGTCGTTTTATCGACTGATCGTGAAATGATGCAGTTTTTGTTTCGGAGTCCTGTCCAAAAGTACCTTGTCAGACCCCCAGCGCTGTCGCCCCCAGCTCGGGACACATGGATGGCAAGGCATTTTCGATAATGACTGGCCCCGAAGAACCCGGCTTCGCCCTGGCGAAGCCGGGTTTCTTGTTTCTTGCGGTTCCACAAGATTTGAAGCATGGCTTTGGCCACTGAAACAATCGCCAGCGGGACAACTTCATGTATTTTGGCAGTGACAACTGGGCTGGCGCATCGCCGGAAATATCGGCTGCGTTGATGCAGCATTCCACCGGCTTTGCACCGGCCTATGGTGCGAGCGATGTTGATGCAGCGGCCCTGACCCGGTTTCGTGTGCTGTTTGGCAGTCAGGCGGAAGTTTTTATTGTGGCAACCGGCACGGCTGCAAATTCCCTGGCATTGGCAGCCGTCAACAAACCCGGTGGCGTCACATTCTGCCATTCCCATGCGCATGTGATCGAGGATGAGTGCGGCGCCCCGGAATATTTCACCGGTGGCGCGCGGCTGTGCCCGGTCGAGGGTGATCTTGGCAAAATTGATCCGCAGGCGCTGGAGGCAGCCATTGCGCGCTATCCGGCGGCCTTTGTCCACGGTGGGCAGCCCATGGCTGTAACAATCACCCAGGCCAGTGAGGCGGGAACGGTTTATTCACTGGACGAAATCCGGGCAATTTCCGCCATTTGCCGCAGGCATGGTTTGCCGCTGCACATGGATGGTGCGCGGTTTGCCAATGCATTGGTAACGCTGGACTGCAGTGCCGCGCAAATGACGGTTGACTGCGGGGTTGACCTGCTATCCTTCGGCGGCACCAAGAATGGCTGCTGGTGTGCCGAAGCGCTGGTTGTCCTGAACCCGGCCCATGCCCGTGAAATGCCGTTTTTGCGCAAACGCGCGGCACAATTGTTTTCCAAATCCAGGTTCATTGCAGCGCAGTTCGATGCCTATCTGAAAGACGGCCTTTGGCTTGAACTTGCGGCCAATGCCAACGCGATGGCCGGGCAACTTGCCGCGCACGCCGTCAAGTCTGACAAAGTGCGGCTGGGTTGGGAGCCGCAAGCAAACGAGGTTTTTCTGATAATTCGAAAAGACAAGGCAGAATTTCTCAAGGCCAATGGTGTGGTGTTTTACCCTTGGCCTGTGCCGCTGTTTGCTGCCGGGAAAATCGGTCCAAATGATTCGCTTAACCGGTTTGTGACCAGTTTTGCGACAACCCCGGAAGAAATCAGGCGCTTTGCTGACCTGATTGGCTGATGCATGTCACGGGCGTGTTACAAATTCTGACGCTTTGTTGATTTCCAAGTGAAACTGCGTTGCGGCAAACATTCCGGGCGCACCACAGTGTGTGTGTCTCCCCGGCGATGGGTTCGGTGAGACAATCCAGTTTCCTTTGAGGAGAATTACGGATGAAGAAGACCGTAGCCACCGCGGCAATCGTCGCCGGCGCACTGACCGCAGCACTTTCTTTCGTTGCAACAACCACCCCGGCCAATGCCGCCAAGCTGAAGTGCTATGGCGTTGCAAAGGCAGGCGCCAATGATTGCGCAGCCGGCCCGGGCACCACATGCGCCGGTACGTCGAAAGTTGACGCACAGGGCAACGCATGGAAGTACGTTGAAGGCAATGCCTGCGAAGAAATCATGATCAATGTCGACGGCAAAGACCTCAAGGGTTCCGACAAGCCACTCGACCGCAACCTGCCATCGTAAGACCTGTCGGCGGGCCGCAAAGGCTTTCTCATGCAAACCATACTTGAGGCAAACCTGCCGAAAGCCCGCTTTGAACAAAGGCCAATCCCGGCGCGAGCCGGGGTTGGCCTCAAGCATGAGCACATTGCAGATATCCTCGAAACCGGGGCTGATGTCGGGTTTTTCGAAGTGCACGCCGAGAACTACATGGGTGCGGGCGGAATGCCGCATGCGCAATTGCTGGCGGTGCGCGAGCAATATCCCCTGAGCCTTCACGGGGTCGGCATGTCCATCGGTGGCGAACGCCCCATCGACAAGGATCATCTGGCGAGATTCAGGAAACTTGCACAATACTACAAGCCCGGACTGGTGTCGGAGCATCTGGCCTGGTCGACGCATGACGATGTTTTCTACAATGATCTTTTGCCGGTTCCCTACACCAGCGACGCATTGAACCGGATTGTTGCGCATGTGGACGAGGTGCAAAATGCACTTGGACGTCAAATGTTGATCGAAAATCCCTCGACCTATGTGACCTTTGCCCAATCGACGTGGAGCGAAGTGGAGTTCATGGCAGAGATTGCCCGCCGTTCCGGTTGCGGCCTGCTGTTTGATGTCAACAACGTCTTCGTGTCGGCGACCAACCACGGTTACAGCCCGCGCGACTACATTCTCGCCTATCCGCTGAACCTGGTGCAGCAGATTCATCTGGCCGGACATGCGGCCGACATTGACGACAAGGGCAGGGCGCTTTTGATTGACGCGCATGACCGCGAAGTCTGCGATGACGTTTGGGACCTGTACCGCCTGGTGCTTTCGCAAACCGGGGCGCTGCCAAGCCTGATTGAATGGGACAATGACGTTCCATCATGGCCTGTCCTGCTTGCCGAAGCCGAACGCGCCGACACCATCCTTGGCCGCAATGTGAAAACGCCGACGCGCCACCAAAATGTATATGCAGCTGTCCAATGAGCACAACCGCTGAGCAGGCAGCGCCGCAAAGCGGCGCCAATGCCGGATTTGGCGCAGCCTTGCTTGACCCGGACATTGCCATCCCTGGTGGCATTACGGATGCCGACGGCGACGCGGCACCCAAGCGGTTTGGTGTTTATCGCAACAATGTCGTGGTTGGACTGATGGAAGCCATGAAGTCGGCCTTCCCGTCTGTCGCAACCATTATGGGTGAAGACAATTTTCTGCGGGTTGCCCGCAATTTCATCGCCTCGCATCCTCCGCGTTCGCCGATGATGCAGGCTTACGGACAAGAGTTTCCCCAATTCCTCGGCAAGTTTCCGCCGCTCAGGAGTGCGCCTTACCTGGTTGATGTTGCAGTGGCCGAGCGGGCGTTTCTGGATGCCTGGCACGCGGCGGACCGGCCTGTTCTGGATGGTGCGGAATTGGGTGGATTTTCACCCGAAGATACATTGGCCCTTCGGTTTGTACCTCACCCTGCGACCTCGGTGACAGTTTCGAACCATCCTGTTTTTGACCTTTTTGCGTTCCGCTACGGCCGACCGGAAAGTGGAGCAGACTTGCAAAAAGCGCAGGGACTGTTGATCACCCGCCCTGGGCTGGAGGTTCTGGTGACCTTGCTCAACATTGATCAGGCCAGGTTTCTTTCCGCTCTTGCCGCTGGCGAAAGTCTGGGTGATGCCGCTGGCACAATGCTGGCTGAAAATTCAAATTTCGACATGGCAGAAGCTTTTTCGACGGCGATCAGCACGGGGATGTTCTTGCCAATTTCACAAACAAACGGGGAATGAAGATGGGTTTGATTGCTACTTTTCAGAATTTGCACCACCGCGTGTTCAATGGATTGGAAACACTGGCAGGGTCATGGTTTTGCGGACTTGCGGCACGGTTCGTGTTCCTTGCCGTTTTGTTCCTGTATTTCATGAATTCATGGATGACCAAGGTGGAAGGCGGTTTTCCCGGGTTTCTGCTGGTCAAGGACAATGCCTTTTACCAGATCGTGCCCTGGGCTGTTGAAGCTGCAGGCGGAGAAATTTCGCAGGTCGGGTTGTTTGACCGGCTGATCGTGTATGCAGGTACCTATGCTGAACTCATCCTGCCGGTCCTGATCGCAATCGGTCTGTTTTCCAGACTGGCAGCACTGGGAATGATCGGCTTTGTGGTCGTGCAGTCAATGGTCGATGTCTTTTTTCACAAGGTTGGCCCGGAAACCACCGGAGCGTTGTTTGACAGGTTTTCAGACTCCCTGATTGCCGACCAGCGCCTTTTGTGGATTTTCCTGCTGTTGATCATTGTGGTCAAGGGCGGCGGTGGTTTGTCGCTTGACGGACTGCTGGCACGCGGGCGCCGGTCAGCCTGAACCTAACAAAAAAAGGGCACCGACGGGTGCCCTTCTTGTTGTTGACACTGGGGTCGCGGGTTCAGGCGGCCTTGCTTTCGATCTGGCGAATTTTCTTGTCGGCCTTGGCGATTTCAATTCGACGCGGCTTCATCGCTTCGGGAATTTCGCGAACGAGATCAATGTGCAAGAGGCCGTTCTCAAGGCTGGCGTTCCCGACTTCGACATGGTCGGCAAGCTGGAAGCGGCGCTCGAAATTGCGAGCGGCAATGCCGCGAAACAGAAATTCGGAGCCTTCTCCATCCTTTTTCTCGGTCTTCTCGCCTTTGACGGTCAACGTGTTTTCACGGGATTCAATGGAGAGTTCTTCATCGGAAAAGCCCGCCACAGCCATCGAAATGCGGTAGGCGTTTTCGCCGGTGCGCTCAATGTTGTAGGGCGGATAAGTGGGAACGGCATCTGGCTGACCGATGTTGTCAAGCATCGAGAAAAGCCGGTCGAAACCAACAGTGGAGCGGTAAAGCGGGGCGAAGTCGATAGCACGCATGGAAAGTCCTCCTTGAGCGACGATTGCGTATGTTTGACTAAAGTTCCTTCCCCGTGGTCTGGCGGAGGGAACCTGGTTTCCTGAGGCCCGTTTTGGCGCCTCGACCAGAATTTGGGGGCTGAATTTCGGGTTTTCAAGGGCCTGTTTTACAGTTGAACGCCTTGCACACTTGCGGCAATGGCGCACCGGCACTACGGATGTTGCGTGCATTTTCCGGACCGGTTTGATGAATCTCGTTTCCACTGAAAACAATCCTGTCCCCGAAGACGCGCGAAGCGGAATGCTGCCAACAGCCGACGGGTCACAATTGCGCTATGCGCATTGGCGGACCACGCGGCCCCCCTGCAAGGGCACGATCGTGCTGCTGCAAGGCCGCTCGGAGTTCATCGAGAAATATTTTGAGACCATTGTTGACCTGCGCCAGCGTGGCTTTGATGTCTGCACCTTTGACTGGCGCGGGCAGGGTGGCTCCAGCAGGCTGCTTGGCGATCCGGCAAAGGGCTATATCGACAGCTTTGACCAATATTTGATCGACCTTGAAACTGTTTTCATGGGCGTGGCACTGCCAGATTGCCGCCCGCCCTACTTCATGCTGGCCCATTCGATGGGCGGGCTGGTGGCGTTGCTTTCGGCGCCCAAAATGGCGAGCCGGGTAAACCGCCTGATGGTTTGCTGCCCGTTGGTGCGCTTTGGCGAACTGCCTGTACCACGCGGTTTGCTCGGATTTGCTGCCGGACTTTTGTCCACAATCGGCATGGGCTCCGTTCAATTGGGAGGCGCAGGAAGCTCAAATGAACGGAGGCGATTTGCCGGGAACCGGCTGACTGCCGATTTGCGGCGGTTTGAACGAAACATCGGTCTTGCAGTCAGTCACCCGGAAATTGCCGTTGGCGGCCCGACCGCGGCATGGCTGTTTGCTGCCGGGCAGGCCATTTCGAAGCTGGATGACCCCGATTTCATTGGCAGCATAACGATTCCCACGCTTCTGATCGGCGGCGGCGCGGACAATGTCGTGTCCCTGCGTGCGATCGAGGAGCTTGGCTTCAAGATGCGCTCGGGCCATACGATTGTCATCGCCGGTGCAAGGCATGAAATCCTGCAGGAGCGGGACTTGTACCGCGAGCAATTGCTGGCAGCATTTGATGCCTTTGTGCCGGGTTCAAAGGCTGTCTGAAATCAAATGTCTCATGCTTGCAGCAATGCGAGTGCCTCGGCGTGAATCGCTGCATTTGCCGCCGCGATGATTCTGCCGCCGTTGACCGGTGAGCCGCCGTCCCATGTGCTGACGATACCACCGGCCTTTTCGATGACCGTAATCAATGGCGCGATGTCGTAGGATTGCAGGCTGCTTTCGACGACCAGGTCAACTTGTCCTGCTGCAACCATGGCGTAGGCATAACAGTCAAAGCCATATCGTGCGAGTTTGCAGGCCCTCTCGACGGCCTGATAACGGGCGATGTCCGGCGGGGCAAACAGGAAAGGAGTGGTGGTCATCAGCAAGGCATCTGCCAGGCGGGCGGTCTTTCTGGTGGTCATCGGTTTGCGCCCGCCATTGCGCGAATAATATGCCCCATCGGGTACGCCGACAAAACGCTCTGCCGTGAAAGGTTGAGCCATGATACCAGCCACCGGTTGTCCGTTTCGCATCAGTCCGATCAATGTTCCCCATGTCGGCAGGCCACAGATAAACGAACGGGTCCCGTCCACGGGATCGATGATCCAGCAGTATTCGGCGTCTGCGCGAACAGCACCCTGCTCTTCTCCGACAATGCCGTGACCTGGAAAACGTGCTTCGATCAGCCTGCGGATGGCAGCTTCCGCCTCCCGGTCTGCAAGCGTTACAGGATCAAATCCGCCCTGCAGCTTGTTTTCCACGGCAAGGCCGACGCGGAAACGCGCCAGCGTTTGGGCGTCGGCGGCATCGCAAAGTGCATGAAGAAAGTTCTCCAGGTCGGGGAGTTCGGTGTTCATTTGTGTCCTGCTTCAAAAAGCCGGCTGTTTTTACCAAACGGTAAAAATTTTCGGATTGGCCATTGTAATTTGTGCGATGCGGAATAGATTGTGCATTGCGATACGAGAGTATTGCAATGCCCGATTTGGGGGTTTCCTCCCAGACTCAGACCGCACCAAGTGCGGTCTTTTTTTATTCGGCTGCCAGATTGCGTCTGCCTGCCATTCCAGCTTCCGGTATCGACACCAGCCTTGAAATGAAGCGGGTCATGTCGCGGGCAACTTTTTCAAATGCAGGTTTCTTTGTCAGCGATATTTCGTCCATGTAGATGCTGCGATTGAGTTCAATCTGCAAAGCATGAAAGCCGCTGTCCGGTCGCCCGTAGTGCTCGGTGATAAATCCCCCGGCATAAGGTTTGTTGATCTCCACATCATAACCCATTTCACCCAGAAACTGTGCTGCGGCAAAGGTGATCTGGGGTGCGCAACTGGTGCCGAACCGGTCGCCGAGAACAAAATCCGGACGCGTCCGTCGTTGGTGTTGGGTCTCCCGCATTGATGGCATGGAATGGCAGTCCACCAAAACCGCATGGCCAAACCGCGCATGGGTGCGGGCAACAAGTGACCGCAAAGTTGCATGGTATGGCCTGTAAATGGAGTTGATCCGTTCCAGTCCGTCATCGACAGAAATTCGGGACGCGTAAATGTCTTCGGTCTCCGAAACGATCCGGGCAATTGTACCAAGGCCGCCAGCCACGCGGACGGATTTGGTATTTGCATAGGCTGGCAACTCGCCCTCAAACATTGCCGGGTCAAGTTCATAAGGCTCGCGGTTCACATCAAGGAATGCGCGCGGAAAATTGGCTGCCAGCATCGGACTGCCCAAGGGTACAGCACCAGCAAACAATTCCTCCACCCGGTAATCCTCTGACTTGCGGATCGATGCACGATCAAGACGGACCTGGGCCAGAAATTGCGGGCGATAATTGCGACCGCTGTGCGGCGAATTGAACACAAAAGGCACCCGCTGCTCTGCTGGCTCGAGCAGGGTAAATGGCGGGTTCAGGCTATTGTCGTATCCGGTTGTCATTTTTCGGCTTCAGTTTGCTTCATTTGTAACCAGGTCTTCGCCTTTGTTGGCACGATACATGTTGGCTTACCAAGCGCAAGCAGTTGCAAATTCACGAAAACAGCCGATATTCACGGGACGTTTACCCAATTCGTGGTTTTAACGTAGACAGAATTCGTTGCGAATCACCGCAAACCAGACCGGAATGATCATGACAAAAATCCTGCTCGCCGAAGACGACAACGACATGCGCCGGTTTCTTGAAAAGGCGCTGGAAAAAGCAGGCTATTCCGTCGTGGCTTTTGACAATGGTGCCAGCGCCTATGACCGGCTGCGTGAGGAGCCGTTCGAGCTTTTGCTGACCGACATTGTCATGCCGGAAATGGACGGTATTGAGCTTGCGCGCCGTGCCACTGAAATCGACCCGGACCTGAAGGTGATGTTCATCACCGGATTTGCTGCCGTGGCGCTCAATCCCGATTCCAAGGCACCTCGCGATGCCAAGGTGCTTTCCAAGCCTTTCCATTTGCGCGACCTCGTCAACGAGGTCGAGAAGATGCTGAAAGCCGCCTGATTTTTTCAGTCGCCTGTTACCTCCCGGTGCAAAGTCGCGCGAACGGGATTTTCTATTGACGGGCTTCGCAGTTTCATGGTGTAAGCCCGGTCACGAATGGGCGTGTAGCTCAGCGGGAGAGCACTACGTTGACATCGTAGGGGTCACAGGTTCAATCCCTGTCACGCCCACCATTCGAATTTCCACCAAGCCGTCGTTAATTGATCGCAGCATCGCGCAATTGGTTCTTGCGCGAACGCAGGCGTTGCAAAAACCGCAATGCGATATTCCATTTTTGTGGCATGCCATGCTATTTGTTTTGTCATGGTCTTTTTGGAAATCGGATTGGTATTGCTGTTCACTTTGGTGAATGGCGTTTTGGCAATGTCGGAGCTTGCGGTTGTGTCGTCACGCCCTGCCCGACTGCAGATTCTTGAAAAAAGCGGGGTTCACGGGGCAAGACTGGCACTCAAACTGGGTTCCAATCCAGGGTCTTTCCTGTCCACGGTTCAGATCGGCATTACCCTTGTCGGGGTACTTTCAGGGGCGTTTTCCGGTGCCACGCTGGGCGAGAGACTGTCGCTGTGGCTGGTTTCGGTTGGGATGTCACCTTTTTGGGCGTCCATCGTTGGCGTCACGCTCGTGGTTACGCTTGTCACCTATCTTTCGTTGATCATCGGTGAATTGGTGCCCAAACGGCTGGCACTGAAAAATCCCGAACGCATCGCCTGTTTTGTCGCGCCGGCGATGGTGCGGCTTTCGCGTGTTGCCTGGCCACTGGTTTTCCTGCTGGACGCGTCCGGGCGCATGGTGCTGTGGCTGCTCGGACAAAAAGCCGAATCTGAACAGCGCGTCACCGAAGAGGAAATTCGCACACTGGTCGCCGAAGCCGAAAGCGCCGGCGTGATCGAGCCGGGTGAGCGCCACATGATCGCACAGGTCATGCGGCTGGGTGACAGGCCGGTGCGCTCGGTGATGACGCCGCGTGTGGATGTCGACATGCTCAATCTTGCCGATACGACTGCCAAGAACCTCGAAATCATAGTCAAAAGTCCGCATTCACGTTTTCCCGTGCACGAAGGAAACCCGGATGAAGCCATCGGCATCATCTGGGCCAAGGACCTGATTGGCATTACCGACCGCAAGTCGGCCAATTTGCGGTCGCTTGTCAGGCAGGCCCCCATCATCCCGGCTCCTGTGGACGCGCTTGACGTCATTGACACGCTCAAGCGTTCCACAGTTCACATGGGGCTGGTGCATGACGAATACGGAAATTTTCTGGGCATAGTCACCACGGCTGACATCCTGGAAGCCATCGTCGGCTCGTTTGCCACCGAAGAGGGCGAGGCGGAAGAAGCCATCGTGACCCGCTCGGATGGTTCATTGCTGGTCTCGGGCTGGATGCCGGTTGCCGAGTTGATGGAAGCCCTTGCGCTGCCATTGCCGAAGAACCGATCTTACGAGACCGCTGCCGGCATGCTGATCGATGCATTCGGCAAGCTGCCCGATGTCGGTGAAAAGACCAGTATCGGCAACTGGCATTTCGAGGTCCTTGACCTGGATGGACGGCGTATCGACAAATTGCTGGCAACGCCTGGTGCAGGGAAACGGGGCAAGTCGGCAGCGGCGCTTTCAAAGAAGCCAAAATAAAAAAACGGCGCGGTGTGTCCGCGCCGTTTCCCGAGCTGTTGGTGTGTTTTGGCTTAGCCAGCTTTTTTCTTGGCTTTTGCCTTGGTGATCGACATCACGTGGCCAATCACGCGCGATTGCAGCGCGTTGTTCTTTTCAATGGTTGTGTGGGTGATTTCTTCGCGGCCACCCATTGAAACGTTGGAAAGCGAACCAGCGAAACCGGAACCCTTGTAGACGCGGTTGTCGCCGTTCGGGATGTAGTAGTTCACCACAGTGCCGACATTCTTGCCGAAGTAACCTGGCTCGGTCGGATCGAAAGTCACCACATAAGACACCTTGATGCCGCGATTTCCGAGATAAGTAGCCATTTTCGAGGCGTCATTGGCACCGAGCGAATGACCCATGATCACGATCGGATAGGAAACCTGCTTGGCCTTGTCGCGGGCAATGATGCGGTCGGCCAAGGCCTGCCATTCGGTGTAGCTGGTTGAAACTGCATAGACGCCGGCACGATTGATTTTCGCCGCCATCACATCCATGCCGCGCGAGAAAATATCCATCAGGCCCCGCATCAGATAGACTTCGCCGGTACGCGAAGCGGTTGACTGCGGAGTGTTCTGGGTGGTGACGACTTTGACGGCATCATCGGTACGGGCAGCACCCGCACTGGTTGACGAGCCGGTCGATGAACAGGCCGACAACGCGAGAGAACCAGCAAGGGCCAGAAACGAAGCGGACCGCGAAATTGCAGCAAAACGGGACATGATGCCAACCTTGAAAACAAATTGCTATGTGGCCGGAATCTCAAACCATTCCGGCAAATCAAACGTTAAATCGCAGCCCCTGCGTCTGCCGTAAAGTCGATTATCGCGACTGTGTACAGCTTTGAAGCCAAGTGTTGCACAAAAGCCATTCCGCAAGCCGCAAAGCTGGCTTGAAGTTCAGTGAATTCCGGGAAAAATGCGCGCTGTGCGCTTCATGTAGGCGCGGTACTCATCGCCAAATTGCGCTTCCATCATGGCTTCTTCCTTGCCAACGCGCAGGAAATAGAGTGTGCCGAAACCGACAATGGCCGAGAGGCCTGCCAACCAGTTGGCGAGCAGAAAGGGCTGCGCGACAGCCCACAGCCAGAAAGCGGTGTACATTGGGTGGCGCACTTTTTCGTAGATGCCCGATGTTACCAGTTTGTGGTTTTCACGAAGGTCGAGGCTGTAGGACCACATGGCACCCAGTGCCTTGTGGGTTATCCGGAACAGGCGCAGTGAAACTGCAAACAGTGCCAGTCCAACCAGCACCACTACAGGGTGGGTTGGGTGGTCGAGCGCCTGCGGAAAACCGCCGAATACCCAGACCGCCGGAATAATTCCCAGCCCGAAATTGGCGGTGGTCATGGCAACGCGCTCGGTGGTCGAACGGGCGGTCTTCTCAACCTTGAGCTTGCGTGCGCGCCGGTTGGGAATCCAGCGTATCAGCGCCCAGCCAGCGATGCACAGGCACCAGATCACCTTGCCTGCCAGTACCCAGTCGATTGTCATGGATGTGTTCCTGCCAAATTCTTGATGATCGACGTCTATACGAGCTTGCCATGTGCATCAATCGAATCGGACAAAGCGGGATTGAGCGCCAGTTCCCGTGTGTCCAGCGGCCCAAACAAGCGCAGCATGTAGTCATAAGGTACGCGAACGTCCTGATAGAGAATGTATTGCCGGTGTGTCTCGTAAAATGATTTGCGTATTTTGGCGAAACGTTTGGCGTTCATCGCCTTTTTGTAATCGGGTCGATCAATACGCAATTCAGACACCATGTCGGTGATGGCGAGCACTTCGAACGGGTTGGATTTGTAAAAGGCGATGAAATCATGCTTGGTCTGGATTTCATGCCAGAAAAGCGAAGCCTCGCCGACAACGCGCCGCGTCCAGTCGCGCAGAAAACCGGCGCCGAGAGCAAGGGCTATTTTCAGCAGGCTGGAGCCCAGCGCGAGAAACACAACGCGCTTGCCTTCCAGCATGCGCGGCTCTTCTTCCAACGCCAATGCAAGCGCTGCCACTGCCCAGACAGCGCCAAACGAGTGGCCGGAAATGATGATTTCGTCGTGCCCGGAAGCCTTGATCTGCGCTGCAAGTTGCCTTGCAAAATCGCGGTAGCGCGCTTCGATCACCGGGTTGCTGCGGTGGACCATGTCGCGGGCAAAGCCCCAGTCATTGATGGTCAGCAACAAATAGAGCCGTTCACCGGGCCATTTGCAAAGCACCAGCGTGGCGATGGCAGCAAAGATGATCGAACCCACGGCCAGCAACAGCCCGGACAAAATGAAACTGGCGGCAAACCAGAATGCCGTTGCGCCCAAAACAGCAAACAATGCTACCAACAGGACCGGGAAAATGGTGAAGGCGAAATATCGTCTGCTGGTTGTCCAGTATCGGCCCACCGTGCCGTCGATGAAAAATGCCAGAAACTTCGGCATGTTGGTGAGGAAGCCTTTTGGGTGCGGCACGCCCTCATAATTTTCGATGATATCCTGCCACGAAAAAAGCACGACATCTGTTGTGGTTTTCCAGTTCGCACCGGTGGTGATGCTTTGGCCGGCAATATATTTGCTGCCCGGGGGGGAGCTTAGCGATGTGCGCTCATGGCTGAATTTCCAGATCTCGCCGGTCTTGCTGGCGCAATGGCGGATGCGGTCCATCTGGCTTTCAGGCGATGTCTTTTCAAAGCCTGGAAAAACCAGCACCAGTCGGGAGCGGATCATGGGTGTTCCTGCCTCGATCAAATGGAAATGCCGGTCGGCGCTTCCGATCAGGCCGATCTAGCTGCATCGCAGAGGTAATTCCAGACATAATCGGAAAACGAACGCCAGCATTCGACACGGAAGCGATGCTCGCCTTCGCGCAAAAGCACAATCTCCGATTTTGCCAAAAGCGTTCTTGTGCACGCACCTACCGGAAATGCGGTCAGAGAAAGATCGCGCGGACAACCGGAATTTAGGGTGTTTGCCGCTTTCCGGCCTTCAACAATGATTGCCGTATTGCGATGGGAAATGTCGACCGCACTGAACAGATAGCCGGAAGTTTCGGCGATTTTTGCGGGCAAACCAGTTCCATGCGGTGCAATGATCGTCCACTCGTCTGGCCCCAGCTTCATCGCCCTTGCGCCATTTTCAGCAGAAGAGTCACCAATCATTGCAGGCAAAGCAACGCCGCAAGCGGCACCGAGTGCAGCGACGGCTTCCTTGCCGGCCCGCAGACTGACCCGTTCAGCCTCGTTTGCCGGGGTGAGGGAAATTCCGGAAATGGCAAAGGCCCGGCTTTCCAGCGGGTGTGTGCGCAACAACTCAGCCATTCACACGGCCTCCTTCTTCGTCGAAGAACACGGTGCCGGTGACTGCCACAGCGATGGTGCCGTTCGGCATGGGTACATGCAACGTTTCTCCCATTTTGGACCGGCCATCTTCAATCAACCCCAGCGCAATCGAACGGCCACAATTGGCGGACCAATAGGCCGACGTGACGAAGCCGATCATCGGTACGGGAACAGGTGCAGACGGATCGGCCACGATCTGTGCGCCTTCTTCCAGAACGGTTTGCGGGTCAAGCGTCTTGAGGCCGACAAGCTGTCTGCGGCCGGACGATACAAGGTCGGGACGCTTCAGACCGCGAATGCCGACAAAATCGGTCTTGTTCTTGCCGATGGCCCAGGCAATTCCGGCATCATCGGGGGTTACCGTTCCGTCGGTGTCCTGACCCACGATGATGAAACCCTTCTCGGCGCGAAGCACGTGCATGGCTTCGGTGCCATAGGGGGTGAGACCCATTGGCTCGCCGCGCTTCCAGATTTCTTCCCACACGGCCTGTCCAAAATCAGCCGGGACGTTGATCTCATATCCGGCTTCACCGGTAAACGAGACGCGCATCAGCCGGGTCGGCACGCCACAGAAAGTACCTTCGCGGATCGACATGTGCGGCATGGCATCAAGGTCTATGCCGCCAACAAGCGGCTCGATGATTTCGCGGGCCTTTGGTCCTTGAACGGCAATTACCGACCATTGTTCGGAAATCGAGGTCAGCCAGACCTTCCACTTCGGGAACTCGGTCTGGAGATAATCCTCCATCATGTTCATCACACGCGCAGCGCCACCGGTGGTGGTGGTGAGGTGGAAGCGGTCATCGGCGAGCCGGCCAATAACGCCATCATCATAGATGAAGCCATCCTCGCGCAGCATGATGCCATAGCGGCAGCGACCCGGCTCGAGCTTGTCCCAGGGATTGGTGTACATGAGGTTCATGAACCTGACGGCGTCGGGCCCGACCACTTCGATCTTGCCGAGCGTTGACGCATCGAAAATGCCAGCCACATTGCGCACTGCAAGGCATTCGCGGTTGACCGCATCGTGCATTGTTTCGCCAGACTTCGGAAAATACCAGCCGCGCTTCCACTGGCCAACATCTTCAAACACCGCGCCTTGGCCTTCTGCCCAGGCATGCGTCGGGGTGCGCCGGGTGACATCGAACAACCCGCCTTTGGCGTGGTTGACGATGGTGCCGAATGTCACGGGCGTGAAAGGCGAGCGGAACGTGGTGTGCCCGACCGAGGGGATGTCGGTTTCCAGTGCATCGGCGGCAATCGCCAGACTGTGCAGGTTGGACAATTTGCCCTGGTCGCTGGCCATGCCGGTGGTTGTGTAGCGCTTCACATGCTCGATCGAGCGGAAGCCTTCCTTGACCGCAAGCCGAATGTCCTTGGCGGTTACGTCGTTTTGGTAGTCGACAAACGCCTTGACGAAATCCTTGGGTCCGGCGCCCTTTCCGGCACCCAGCATGAAGCCGTCCATGGAGACGGGTTCTTCGCACTCGGGAGCAGGGCCGCCACAGGCGCGTGCTGCCTGTCCGATGGCGTCGGCAAGGGTGAGTGTTCCGTTGCATGCGCCGACGCTGATGCAATCATCTGCGCCGACACCGGGCAAAAAGCGTCCGCCCGCTTCATCCCAGTCCAGCTTGCCACGCGACTGCGAAAACAGATGCACGGAAGGTGTCCAGCCGCCCGACATCAGCAGGCAGTCGATTTCATACCGTGCGCCGCCTTCACCTTGCAGCGGCTCGGCGACCATGGCCTTGATCCGCAGCCTGCCGGAGGTAGAGGTGACGGCATGGCCGGTGCGCACGGGAATTGACAGCTCATTGGCGCGGGCAAGCAGCGCCGACGAGACCTCGCTGCGGCTGTCAATGATAGCGACGATCTCGACGCCCGCCGAGCGCAGGTCGAAGGCAACCTGCCAGGCCGAATCGCAAGCGGTATAGACGCCAATCTTGCGCCCTGGCGCGACGCCATGATGGTTGAGAAACAATTGCGCCGCTGACGCCAGCATGATGCCCGGCCGGTCGTTGTCGGCAAAAACCAGATGGCGCTCGATGGCCCCGGTCGCGGCAATCACTTTGGTTGCACGCACTTGCCAAAGCCGCTCGCGCGGCAATTCCGCCGAAGGGCGCGACAGATGGTCGGTCACCCGCTGCGCCAGCGCCACCATGTTCTGGCTGTAATAGCCAAAGGCAGTGGTGCGCGGCAGCAGCGTCACGTTCGGCATCTTTGCCAGCGCCGCGATTTGCTCCATCGCCCATTCGCAAGCCGGCCTGCCAGCGATGGTTGATGTGCAGTCGGCCCGCAAATATCCGCCAAAGCCGGGATTTTCATCGCAAAGAATGACGCTCTTGCCAGCGCGTGCTGCACCAAGGGCTGCAACAATGCCGGCAGCGCCGCCGCCAACCACCAGAATATCGCAATGGGCGAAGCGGTTGGCGTAGCGGTCCGGATCGGCTTCCTTGGGTGAGGAACCCAGACCGGCAGCTTGGCGGATGATTGGCTCGTAGACGTTTTTCCAGAACGATTTCGGCCACATGAAGGTCTTGTAGTAAAAGCCCGCCGGGAAAAACCGGCCGAGCAAGTCGTTCACCGCGCCTGCGTCAAACGAAAGCGAGGGCCAGCGGTTCTGGCTGGTGGCTATCATGCCGTCGAACACTTCCTGAACGCTGGCGCGAACATTGGGCTCCGTCCGGACGGCATCACGGGCAATGGTGGCCAGCGCATTTGGCTCTTCGGCGCCGCCAGCAAGGATACCGCGAGGGCGGTGGTATTTGAACGAGCGCCCAGCAAGGTGAATTCCGTTGGCAATGAGTGCCGAGGCCAGCGTGTCACCTTCCAGCGCGCCGTAGCGGCGGCCATCCCAGGTGAAGCTGACGGTCTTGGCCGGGCTGAGGCGACCCTTTCCGGCAATGCGGTTCTGGCCGGTGTTTGCTGCTGAACCGGTCATCGCGCGTCCTCGCTGCTTTCCACTGCCCGAACCGGTTCGTTGGCCGGAGTTCCGCGCCCCTTGGGCGTGACGGCGAGAATTTCCTCTGCGGAAAACTGCGGCTTTGGCTCGCCCGCCTTGTAGGTTGAGATGAACTTGTCGGACACCGAATGCCGCGCTGCGTTGAAGAACCGGCCACAACCATGCACATGGCGCCAGCGCTCGAACACCAAACCCTTGTGGTTGTCGCGGATGAAGAAGAATTTCTCGAAATCCTCGTCGCTGACGGTGTTCCAGTCCGACGGGCGGGCAATGTGCGCCTCGCC
>JBGSOG010000111.1:0-10682 GCA_041739225.1 Rhizobiaceae bacterium | reverse complement strand
CAAAAAATCGCGATCATCGGTGCCGGACTCATGGGGCACGGTTTGGCGTTGGTTTTTGCAAGTCGCGGTCATCAGGTAAGCATCACCGACCCGAACAAGGCGGCCTTGCAGACCATTCATCAGCGCGTTGCAGATACGCTGTTGTCCTTGGAGTTGCCGACCCGGTCCGTTGAACAGATTACAGCCTTGGGCGGGGTCGTGCAAACAGTTGCGGATGCAGATTTTGTTATCGAGGCTGCGCCCGAAAAGCTCGGATTGAAACAGGATCTGTTTGCGCAGATCGAGGCATCCGCCCGACCGGACGCGATCCTTGCTTCCAATACATCGGTCATGCCGATTACCGGGATCATGGCAAACGTGAAAAGCAAACATCGCACGGTCGGCACGCACTGGTGGAACCCGCCATATCTAGTTCCGCTGGTTGAGGTGATCCAAACGGCACACACATCGCCGTCGACCGTTGAGCGCACCATGGCTCTTTTGGAACAGTTGGGCAAAGTGCCAGTGCATGTCAAAAAGGACGTTCCCGGTTTTGTCGGAAACCGTTTGCAGCATGCGCTGTGGCGCGAAGCAATCTCGCTGGTCGAAAACGGTGTGTGTGATGCCGAGACCGTTGACCTGGTGGTCAAGAACAGTTTTGGCCGCAGGCTCTCTGTGCTGGGGCCACTCGAAAATGCCGACCTTGTCGGCACGGACCTGACGCTCGACATACACAGCCAGGTCCTGGCAGATCTTGAAGATTCAAAACACCCCAGTCCCTATCTCGAAGAGCTGGTGGCAAACGGCAATCTCGGCTTCAAATCCAATCAGGGTTTCAGGTCGTGGACCGAGGAGAAAAAGAACGCATTGCGCGCACTCGTTCTCCAGCATTTGAAGACCATAAACACGTCGCTTGGCAACTAGGGAGGAACTCATGCCAAATAATGTTTTCGTCAACCGCCGCACTATCCTGAAGGCCGGTGCAGGCCTTGTTGCAGCTCCTGCGTTCTTGCGACGCGCCTATGCCGCCGATCCATTCAAGATCGGCCTTGTCAGCCCGACCACAGGGCCGCTTGCAGGATTTGGTGAAGCACAGGAATGGATCATTGCCGGCCTGAAAGACGCGATCGGCACATTGCCGGTGCCAATCGAGATCATCGCCAAGGATTCACAGTCCAACCCGAACCGTGCGGCTGAAGTTGCCACCGAACTGATCGAAAAAGACGGTGTGAAACTGCTGCTCGGCAAAGACACCCCCGATACCACGAACCCGGTGGCTGACCAGGCCGAATTGAACGGGGTTCCCTGCATCACCAACAACTGCCCATGGCAGCCTTATTTCTTCGGACGCAACGGCAATCCGGCTGAAGGCTTCAAGTGGACCTACCACTACTTCTGGGGCCTTGAAGACGTCATCGCCAATTTTGTCGGCATCTGGGACCAGTCGGGTGCGGCAAAGGTCGTTGGCGGACTGTTCCCCAACGATGCGGATGGAAACGCCTGGGGTGACCCTGAACGCGGCTTCGCCAAGCCACTCGGCGCTGCCGGATACAAACTGGTCGATCCGGGCCGCTATCAACCACTCAACAACGATTTCTCCTCACAGATCGCGGCATTCAAGGCTGCGGGAGTTGAAATCGTCACCGGCGTGATGATCCCGCCGGATTTTGCCACGTTCTGGGCACAGGCCGCGCAGCAGGGCTTCAACCCGAAGGTCGTGACCATCGGCAAGGCGTTGCTGTTCCCTGCCTCGGTTGAGGCGCTGGGCGATCGCGGCGACGGCTTGACCTCTGAAATCTGGTGGTCACCCACCCATCCATTCAAATCGAGCCTCACCGGACAATCCGCCAAGGAACTTTCTGACGCATACACCGCAGCTTCGGGCAAGCCATGGACACAGCCTCTTGGCTTTGCCCACTCGATCTTCGAAGTGGCTTTTGACGTCATCAAGCGCGCCAGAGACCTCAACGACCCTGAATCGATCCTGGCGGCGATCGTCGAAACCGACCTGCAAACCATTACCGGTCCGGTCAGCTGGAAGGCAGGACCAAACGTGCCGGTGAAGAATGTCAGCAAGACGCCTTTGGTTGGTGGTCAATGGACAAAAGGTGACAAGGGATATGATCTGGTGATTACCAACAACAGCCAACAGCCGTCTATTCCCATTGGCGGACAGGTACGGTTGCTGAAGTAACACGAGGCTGGGAGGGCTTCTGGAAAGTGGCCCTCCCCTCCCCATGACCCTGCTATCGCTCGACACTTTGCAAAAGAACTACGGCGCGTTGGTTGTAACCGACGCGGTGAGTTTTGACGTGGCTCAGGGTGAGATTGTTGGCATTCTGGGTCCCAATGGTGCGGGCAAAACGACGTTGTTCAATCTGGTGGCTGGCACCGTGCGACCAAATTCAGGTCGTGTTCTTTTCAAGGGATACGACATCTCGAACAGTGACGCCGCAATGCGCTGCAAGCTTGGAATATCGCGGTCCTTTCAGGTTCCCCATCCGTTCAGCGGGATGACGGTTTTCGAAAACATATTGGTAGGCGCGGCATTCGGCAGGGCTGCAAAAAATCCGGAGGAACACGCTCTCAAGGTAATGGAACTGACCGGGATGAAGGGCAAGGCCAACCAACTGGCCGGTTCGATCACATTGCTGGAACGCAAACGGCTGGAGTTGGCCCGCGCACTGGCGACAGAGCCCGAACTGCTTCTGCTCGACGAAATCGCCGGCGGATTGACAGAGCGCGAGTGCCAGACGCTGCTTGGTGCGATCCGCGACGTGCGTGCTTCCGGCGTGACCATCGTATGGATTGAACACGTGGTTCATGCACTTCTTTCGGTAGCCAAAAGGTTGATAGTGTTGAATTTTGGCAAGCTGATCGCTGATGGCCCGCCCGATGAGGTCATGAACAGCCGAGAAGTCAGGAACGTGTATCTGGGAGGGGATGCAAATGTCTGACATCCTGCTCAACATCGAAAATCTCGAGGCCTGGTATGGCGATGCCAAAGTGCTGCATGGCATATCCTTTGGCTTGAAGCGGGGTGAGGTCATTGCATTGATCGGTGCAAACGGCGCCGGAAAGAGCACACTCCTGAGGTCCATCTGCGGCCTGATGAAAAAAAAGACCGGAACAATCAGCTTTGATGGAACCGTCATTTCCGGACGCCAGGCCAATGAGATCGTGGGGTTGGGAATTGCGATGGTTCCTGAAGGGCGCAGATTGTTCCCTTCCCTCTCGGTGGAGGAAAACTTGCTTGTTGGCGGCAATACCGGACGCAAAGGTCCCTGGTCCCTCAAAGCAGTCTACGAGCTTTTCCCGGTTCTGCGGGAAAGGCGCCATACGCCGTCTACCGCTCTTTCAGGCGGACAGCAGCAGATGGTTGCCATCGGGCGCGGCCTGATGTCGAACCCGGACCTGATTTTGCTGGATGAACTCAGCCTTGGTCTGGCACCGATAATCATCAAGGACATTTACGAGTTGCTGCCCAAGATTATCGGCAATGGTTTGACCGCCATTCTTGTGGAACAGGACGTTACGCGGGCGCTGGCATCAAGCCAGCAATTTCTGTGCCTGCAGGAGGGCAAAATTACTTTGGAAGGTGAGCCACAGGCGTTTTCCAGGGACCAAATTTCAGCCGCCTATTTCGGGATGTAACAATGGTCTGGGTAAACATCATCATTCAGGGCATTTTGGTAGGCGGACTTTACGCGCTGTTTGCGGCCGGCCTTTCCCTGATTTTCGGCGTCATGCGTCTGGTGAACATCGCGCATGGCGACTTGATTGTGGCAGCAGCATTTCTGTCCTTGGCGATCGTGCAGGCGAGCGGCATCAATCCGCTGGCCAGCCTGTTGATTGTGGTGCCGCTGGCGATGGCGTTTGGCTACGGGCTGCAGCGCGGCATACTCAACCGGACACTGGGAAAAGACATTCTCCCGCCATTGCTCGTCACATTTGGCCTGTCCGTGATCTTGCAAAACGGACTGCTGGAATTGTTCACCGCAGACAGCCGCAAGCTCAATGCCGGACTGATCGAAACAGCCAGTTTCCCCCTGCTTCCTGGCGTTGCCATTGGCTATCTCCCGTTGTTGCAGTTTGCAGTTGCGGTCATTGTGATCTGGGGCCTGCAGTATCTGTTTTACAATACATCGCTGGGAAGGGCTTTTCGCGCAACTTCGGATGATCCCGAAACCGCGCTCCTGATGGGGCTTGACCAACGCAAAGTATATGCCTGGGCCATGGCGCTGTGCCTGGGTGTGGTTGCCATTGCAGGAGTGTTTCTTGGTATTCGTTCAAATTTTGACCCATTCATGGGGCCCGGAAGGCTGATTTTCGGATTTGAGGCGGTCATCATTGGTGGGCTTGGCAATTTGTGGGGCACACTTTTGGGGGGCGTCGTACTCGGGGTCGCGCAAGCCATCGGAGCGCAGATCAATCCGGGATGGCAGCTGCTTGCCGGCCATTTGGTCTTCCTGCTGGTACTGGCATTCAGGCCACGCGGACTGTTCCCAAAGGTGGACGGATGAATACCACAATCACCCGCAGCACAACAGCGAGCCGTGTATCAGCGTTTATTGCGTTGGCATTAATAGCAGTTCTGATCGTTGCTCCCTGGTGGGGGACCACTTCGACCTTGCGGCTTGTTGGCGAATTCATGGTCTATCTGGCGCTCGCCTCGCTTTGGAACCTTCTAGCTGGCTACACGGGGTTGGTTTCTGTCGGTCAGCAAGCCTATGTCGGCCTGGGTTCCTACGCATTGGTGGCCTTGGCCATGTTCGCTGGCATTCATCCTTTGCTGGCGGTGCCTATCGTGGGTCTGGCCGGCGTGCTAGTGGCATTGCCGGTCGGGAAACTGGTCTTTCGCCTGCAGGGCGCCTACTTCGCCATTGGCACCTGGGTTGTGGCAGAAGTTTTCCGCCTCGTCGCAGCGCAAATCACCGCCATGGGCGGAGGCTCGGGGACCAGCCTTCCGGTCGGCGTTCTGCGGGCAATGGCCGAGACCAAATTCTGGCGTGAGGCAAGCATCTACTGGCTCGCCCTTGCCTTGGGTGTTGGCGCGCTTGCACTGGTTTACGGACTGCTTCGCTCGCGGGTTGGTCTGGCACTCACGGCAATCCGCGACAGTGAGGTGGCATCGTCAAGCCTAGGCATCAGCATCAGCCGGATAAAATATGCTGTCTATGTTGCGGTTGCAGGCATGACCGCGATGATCGGATCGCTGATCGCACTGCAGAAAATCAGGGTGTCGCCGGACGCAGCTTTCAGCGTCAACGACTGGACGGCGTTCGTGATTTTCATTGTGGTCATAGGCGGGATCGGCACCATCGAAGGCCCGATCATTGGCACCATTGTTTACTTCGTGTTGCGTGAATTTCTGGCAGACCTCGGCAGTATTTATCTGCTGATCCTGGGCGCTTTGGCCATCGTCATCATGTTGCTCGCGCCCAAGGGCATTTGGGGTTACGTCGCCGCACGCTGGAACATTTCCCTTTTCCCCACGGGCTACCGTGTAAACGAGAAAGATTGAAGCCATGGCCGGAAAAGTCATCATCTCCGTGGCGATCACAGGCGGCATTCACACACCGACCATGTCGCCGCATCTGCCGGTAACACCCGATGAAATTGCCACCCAATCCATCGAAGCTGCGAAGGCAGGGGCCGCGATCATTCATTTGCATGCACGTGATCCGCTGGATGGACGACCATCTCCCGACCCCGACGTCTTCATGCAGTTCCTGCCCCGCATCAAGCAGAATTGCGACGCTGTGCTAAACATCACCACTGGTGGCGGGCTGAACATGAGCGTTGACCAACGACTTGCAGCGCCGTTTCGCGCAAAGCCGGAGATGTGCTCACTAAACATGGGATCAATGAACTTCGGCATTTTCGGTCTGGCTGACCGCTACACCGATTGGAAGCACACTTGGGAAGAGCCCTATCTTCGTGGCACCGATGATTTCATTTTCCGCAACACCTTCCGCGACATAGAGCGCATTTTGGTTGAACTCGGCGAAAAGCACGGCACCCGCTTTGAACACGAATGCTACGATGTTGGCCACCTCTACAATCTGGCTCACTTCGTTGACCGTGGCCTTGTCAAACCGCCGTTCTTTGTCCAGATGATTTTCGGGATCCTTGGCGGAATTGGCGCGGATTTGCGCAACCTGGTATTCATGAAGGACACAGCCGACAAGCTGTTTGGCAA
The DNA here is from genome assembly GCA_041739225.1 of Rhizobiaceae bacterium. GTDB lineage: Bacteria > Pseudomonadota > Alphaproteobacteria > Rhizobiales > Rhizobiaceae > BOKV01. The sequence continues at coordinate 4,501 of JBGSOG010000111.1, read as the reverse complement.
CGACTATCGATGGTCGGTATTGGCGGCCGGAAAGAACCAGATGGCCTTTTGCACCCAAGCTGCAATCATGGGGGGCAACGTGCGCGTGGGCCTCGAGGACTCACTATATATTGGGCGCGGCAAACTGGCCAAATCGAACGCCGAGCAGGTCAGCAAAATCAGGACTATTGTTGAAGAGCTGGGTCTCGAAATCGCCACCCCATCCGAGGCACGCGAAATGTTGGCGCTCAAAGGTGGCGACAGGGTAGGATTCTAGATGAAGCCTTTTGTCTATTCGGCACTTCCCACAAGGGTAATTTTTGGTCGCGGGTTGTTGCGCGAAGCCGCAGCCGAAGCCGGGCGGCTCGGCATGGTACGCCCGTTGATCATCACAACAAGCCAACAGGAAGCCTCGGGCAATCTCTTGCGCGCTTCCACCGGTGGCGTGGTTTTTGCCGGAGCAGCGATGCATACTCCGGTCGAAGTTACAGATGTTGCCATGGCCCAGATGAAAGCAAATGGCTGCGATGGCACCATCGCGCTTGGCGGCGGCTCATCCACCGGTTTGGGAAAAGCCATTGCCATGCGCACGGACCTGCCCCAGCTTGCCATACCGACAAGTTATGCCGGCTCGGAAATGACCGACATCCTTGGCGAGACGGCCAATGGCGCAAAGCTGACAAAGCGCGATCGCCGGATCCAGCCCGAAACAGTCATCTATGACCCCGACTTGCTCGCAAGCCTGCCAGACAAATTTGCCGCAACATCCGGGATGAACGCCATCGCACATGCCGTTGAGGGGCTCTATGCCGTCGACAGCAATCCGGTGGTTTCCCTGATGGCGCAAGAGGGCATTCGGGCTCTGGCTTTGGCTTTGCCAAAGGGCGTCGCTGGCCATGAAGAAGCGCTCTATGGTGCCTGGTTGTGTGGCACGGTTCTGGGGTCGGTTTCCATGGCGCTGCACCACAAGCTGTGTCATGTGCTGGGCGGCAGTTTCAACTTGCCACATGCCGAGACGCACACGGTGATCCTGCCACACGCAACCGCATACAACGCACAAGTTGCCCCGGAAGCAATGGCAGCAATTGCAAAGGCTTTGGGTAGCACGAGTGCGGCAGCAGGATTGTACGACCTTGCCCAATCACTTGGTGCGCCGCTAACCCTGCGTGAACTCGGGATGCGACTGGAACAACTCGATACTGCAGCAGACATTGCGGTAACCAACACATATCCCAATCCGCGGCCGCTGGAGCGCGCAGCCATCCGCCTGCTATTGGACGATGGCTATTATGGCCGTCGTCCCCATCACTGACACCTTGGAGGAATACGCATGGCAGACATAGACACGGACGTGATGGTCGTTGGGACTGGACCTGCAGGATCGGCAACGGCCGCCTTGTTGGCTTCATACGGGGTCGAAACTTTCGTAATCAACCGGTATCGATGGCTGGCCAACACGCCGCGGGCTCACATCACCAACCAGCGCACGATGGAGGTTTTGCGAGACCTCGGCCGTGAGGTCGAAAACGAAGCCTATCTGCATGCTACCGAGCAGGACCTGATGGGCGAAAACATTTTCTGCGAAAGCCTTGCGGGTGAAGAACTGGGCCGCATGAAAAGCTGGGGCAAGCACCCATTGTCACGGGCCGAACACTTGATGTCATCCCCCAGCCACATGAACGATTTGCCGCAGACGTTCATGGAGCCGATCCTGTTCAAGGCTGCGTGCTCACGCGGCGCGCAGTCACGCATGTCCTGCGAGTACCTTTCCCATGTCCAGGACAGCGACGGGGTAACCGTTACGGTAAAGGACCGCCTGACGAATGCCAATTTCACGGTAAGGGCGAAGTATCTGGTGGGTGCCGATGGTGGCAATTCCCTGGTTGCAGAACACGCCAAACTTCCCTTTGAAGGGAAAATGGGCGTAGGCGGCTCCATGAACATCCTGTTTCGTGCTGACCTGTCCAAATATGTCGCGCACCGGCCTTCGGTACTTTATTGGGTCATGCAGCCAGGCGCAGATGTCGGCGGTATCGGCATGGGCCTGGTTCGCATGGTTCGGCCCTGGAACGAATGGCTGATCGTCTGGGGCTATGACATCAACCAGCCGGCACCGGTGGTTGACGAAGCGATGGCAACCAGCGTTGCCCGGCAGTTGGTTGGTGACCCGGAGCTCGAAATCGACCTGATTTCGGCCAACACCTGGACAGTAAACAACATGTACGCCACCCACATGCAAAAGGACCGCGTGTTCATCATGGGGGATGCAGCGCACCGCCATCCACCATCCAACGGCCTTGGTTCCAACACGTCCATTCAAGATGCTTTCAATCTCGCTTGGAAATTGTCTGCGGTGATCAAGGGACATGCAACACCGGCGCTGCTCGAAAGCTTTTCGCAGGAACGCGCACCCATTGCCAAACAGATTGTTACCCGTGCCAACCAGTCGATCGGCGAGTTCGGGCCAATTTTTGAATCCCTTGGCATGGACGGCGGCGTTGACCACGACAAGATCCAGCGCAACATGGATGCAAGGTGTGACACTGGCGAACGGGCCGAGAAACAACGCGAGGCTTTGCGCAAGGCGATCGAATTCAAGAAGTACGAATTTGACTGCCATGGCGTGGAAATGAACCAGCGCTATGTGTCCGGGGCAATCGTTCGGGAAAACACTGAAGCACCCGGCAAAGGGGTTGATATGGAACTGCATTACGTTCCAACCACGTGGCCCGGCGCTCGCCTTCCCCATGTCTGGGTGTTTGACAAACACGGCCAACAGCACTCCACCCTGGATATCACGGGGAAAGGTCATTTCACTGTGCTGACCGGTATTGGCGGGGAAGCCTGGGGCAAGGCGGCGAAAGCCCTGGGCAAAAAACTCGGAATGAAAATCAAGGTGCGCGTCATCGGACCACGACGCGATTTTGAAGACCACACGGGTGATTGGGCGCGCGCCCGGGAAGTATCCGACAGTGGCTGCATTCTGGTGCGACCGGATCATCACGTGGCTTGGCGCGCTGCCAACGTTTCGCAATCAGCACAGAGCGATCTTTCATCCGCACTCATGAAAATTTTGGGACACTGACCATGGCAAAACCGGCGAAAAATCCGAACGCTGCTACCGGGAAGAAAGCACCTTCGAAAAAGAAGGCCAAGTCGGACATGAAGTATTACTTCACCGTCAAGGACTCGGTCAAAGTGGTACAGGACCGATCAGGTCCCAACGCCGACAAGCGGGTAAAACTTCTGGTGGATGCTCTGGTCAAGCACATGCATGCCTTCGTGAAAGAAGCACGTCCAACAATGGACGAATGGATGTACGCCATACAGTTTCTGACACGAACAGGACATCTCAGCACCGACTGGAGGCAGGAATTCATTTTGCTGTCTGACGTACTTGGTGTTTCCATGCTGGTGGAAACGCTCAACCATGACAAGCTGTCCGGCGAGACTGAATCGACCGTTCTGGGTCCATTCTACATCGCCAATGCGCCGCAGTATGAAAATGGTGCAAACATCTGTCTGGATGGCAAGGGTGAGCCTGTATTCGTTCATGGCAAAGTAGTGAACGCCAAAGGCAAACCAATTGTTGGTGCCAAACTGGATGTTTGGCAAGCCAATGAAGACGGATTCTATGACGTACAGCAAAAAGGCATCCAGCCCGACATGAACCTTCGCGGGTTGTTCATTTCCGACGACAAGGGGCACTACAGCTTCCGCTCGGCCTATCCGCGCCACTATCCCATTCCATACGATGGTTCGGTAGGTGACATGTTGAAGGCGCTTGACCGCAATCCAAACCGCCCGGCGCACCTGCATTTCAGGGTTTCGGCACCTGGCTATGAAACGCTGATCACCCACATCTTCACCCCGGACTGCCCCTGGCTCAAGGATGATGCGGTGTTCGGCGTCAAGGAAAGCCTGATCGCCGACTTCAAGATGGTGGACGATCCGCTACGCGCTGCCGAGCTTGGTATGCCCAACCCGTTCCGCGAGGTGGAATGGAACGTTGTATTGAGCAAAGCATGAGCCAAAATGCAGGAGCCAAAATCCCTGCATCATCTGGGTGGCGATCACCGGATCGCAACCGACCAACGAGCACAATCCTGCTGTGCGCTTTGCTTTTCAGGAACAGATCGAAATTACGCAAGTATGCTTTTGGAAAGGATACCTGTCGGGCAGGTAGATGATGACCGCAAGACACCGAACGCCACCCATGGCCCCGACGTTTGGGATCAAAATCCCTGGGTTGCGATCTACACGCTTGATGTTGTGGAGGCCAATGTCGACGCGGTGGAAAACGAACAAGCCGGCGCCAAAGTGTGGAATGAAACGCCAGCCCGTAAACTGCCGGTCCAAAGCGCCTGCTAAGTGCTTGTTTTTGGTGGGTGCGACAGGGATCGAACCTGTGACCCGCTGATTAAGAGTCAGCTGCTCTACCAACTGAGCTACGCACCCGGACCTGACGCGCACTCATAGTCATCATGTGGGTTGGCGTAAAGCCCGCAATTGCGGAACAAGA
>JBGSOG010000099.1:0-45421 GCA_041739225.1 Rhizobiaceae bacterium | reverse complement strand
AAAGGGCCTTCCAAATCTGGAAAAGGCCTAGTTTATCAAAACCCGGTCACAGGCGAACAAGTCCGGATCATGCGCCGCCCGAAACATCGGTCCAGCACCGAAAGCGATGCGAAACACATGTTTGAATACTATTATCGCTATCGCCTTGTGGGCAGCCAAGAATGGAAGCATGTGCCGATTCCGTCGAGCTAACGGCATGATCAAGTTTGACGATGAATTTTGGAGGCAACAATGGAGATAAGTTTCGAAGACGAATTGGTTCAGCGCATCCTGTGCGAACTGGATGATTTGAAGGACTGCGAACTTTTGGCACTTGCAAATACGATACTCACTATTTGGAGAAGAAAAACAGGAAACGACATAAATCCGGTCAATGATATCAGCCAGATTGTCGATTTCTGCAATGCCGCAAAGCGGGTTTTCAAGCTCGGCTACGTAACGGTATTCATGGAGCGGCTAACCGAAAGGAATCAGCCTGTGTCGAAGGACGATGCAGCCGTCGTTTTGGAAAACATGGAAGACTGGTTTGAGTACAACCCGCAAACAAGTCTTTGGGCGAGGACTATGGTTGTCAACGAGCACCCGAGTTTCGAAATCACGGACGAAGGCGAAATAGCTGCCCGCAAGGTGCTCGATGCACGTGGCTATCGTTGGTGGGATCTTGAACTGCCGGAGGAATGAAACTGCGCCGGTTGGCGCAGCGTGAAACCGGCCTTTCCGCCGCAGGTCTGAAAAAGGTTGACGCCCCATGAACATCTCACCTCCCGCTGAGGCCTTCTGGCTTCTGGCGGCGAAGGCCGTTGGTGCCCTTTCCGGCGCAGCGATCTCGCTTGCCTACATGTTGCCCAAGGGTCGCCGTGAGGCAGCCTTGCGCTTCTTCACCGGCTTTGCTGCCGGCATGGTTTTCGGCTTTCCCGCCGGGTTGAAGCTCGCCGACATGCTGGGGCTTTCAACAGAATTGTCTGGCGCTGAAATCGCACTGTGTGGTGCAGCGGCTGCAAGCCTTGGCGCCTGGTGGGCGCTCGGCTTTATCGCCCGGTTTGCCGAACAATACTCTTTCTCCAAAAAATAGGAGGCCGCATGGCCGCTTTTTCTGCATTTGCGCGGCGCGAAACAAAATTCGCCGCCGCATCGCTGGACCGTGTCCGCGAGGATGGTGTCTTCACGGGCTACGCAAGCTTGTTCGGTGAGGTGGATCTGGGCAACGACATGATTGCGTCCGGGGCTTTTTCCCGCTCGCTCGACCGGCGCGGCGCGTCTGGCATCCGCATGCTTTTCCAGCATGATCCGGCCCAGCCGATCGGCGTTTGGACTTCGCTGCGTGAAGACGCCACCGGCCTGCGGGTTGAGGGGCGCATAGCGACCGCTTCGCAGCGTGGACGCGAGGTGCTCGAATTGATGCGCGCAGGTGCACTCGACGGGCTGTCCATCGGCTTCCGCACGGTGCGGGCGCAAAGCCAAAAGTCCAGTGGCTTGCGGCGCATTGTCGAGGCCGATCTTTGGGAGATTTCGGTCGTGACCTTCCCGATGCTGCCGGGTGCACGCATCGATGCGGTCAAGTCCGCCAGAAGCGGGTTGCCGACACTCCGTGAATTTGAACGTTGGCTCGTGCGGGATGCCGGGTTGACGCGCAACGAAGCCCAAACAGTCATCAAGAAGGGCTTCAACCATCTTGCCGGTGCGCGGGATGCCGCCGGTGCAACCATCCCCGAAGGCGCGAGCACAGCGGACAGGATCCGGGCTGCTACCCGCCTCGTCCAATCATCCATCAACCACAGGAATTGACAATGAAAAACACGCTCTCCCGGCGCCAGGATGCGCCGGAAACAAAGTCGACCAGCGATGAAGTTGCCGGCGCCTTTGACGATTTCATGCGGACCTTTAAAGCCTTTCGTGAGGCCAATGACGAGCGGCTTGCGCAGATCGAGGGTCGCACCTCCCCCGATACGGTGACGGTCGAAAAAATGGACCGGATCAACCGGGCGCTCGAAGAGCAAAAGCGCACCATGGACCAATTGGTTCTCAAAGGTCGCAGACCATCGGCAGCAGGTTCCGGTACGGTTTCACTGGCGAGAATCGAGCACAAGCAGGCGTTTGAGAGCTATGTCCGCAATGGCCAGGAAACCGGCCTTAAGCGGTTCGAGAAGAAGGCGATGTCCTATGGCTCGGACACTGATGGCGGATATCTGGTTCCCGACGAAACGGCGGCGGAAATTGGCCGCAGGCTTGCAGCCATCTCCCCCTTGCGCGCAATCTCCTCGGTTCGCATCGTTTCCGGCTCGGTCTACAAGAAACCCTTCGCTTTGACCGGTCCGGCCACAGGCTGGGTGGCGGAAACGGCAGTGCGGCCCCAAACCGCCTCGCCCACGCTCTCCGAGCTGCAATTTCCGACCATGGAAATCTATGCCATGCCGGCTGCAACACAGACCTTGCTGGAAGATGCGGCCATCGACATTGATGCGTGGATTGCCTCTGAAGTCGAGACCGTGTTTGCCGAGCAGGAAAGTGCGGCCTTCACCATTGGCGACGGCGTCAACAAGCCGCGCGGGTTTCTCAACTATCCGGCAGTGGCTGAAACGGCATGGACCTGGGGCAACCTCGGATACATTGCCACCGGCGCTGCGGGAGCCTTTCCCGCAGCCAATCCGTCCGACCGGCTGATCGAGACGATCTATGCCCTCAAGGCGGGCTATCGCCAATCCGCTCATTGGACGATGAACCGCAAGACCCAGGCTGAAATCCGCAAGCTCAAGGATGCCGACGGCAACTATCTGTGGCAGCCCCCGGCGACTGCGGGCGAGAAAGCCATGCTGATGGGCTTCCCGATTGCCGAGTCCGAGGACATGCCAAACATCGGGGCAAACTCGCTTTCGATCGCCTTTGGTGACTTTGCCCGTGGTTACCTGATTGTTGATCGCGCCGGGGTGCGGGTGTTGCGCGATCCTTACTCAGCCAAACCGTACGTCCTCTTCTACACGACCAAGCGCGTGGGCGGCGGCGTTCAGGACTTCGACGCAATCAAGCTGGTCAAATTCGGCACGGCGTAACGGCGTCCCCTCCCGCCCGGCGCATCACCCGCGCCCGGCGTGCCGAAGCGGCCCCGCTTTCCTCCCGGCGGGGCCGCATTCTTTTTCGAACCAAACAGGAACTGAAATGGCAAAGGCTTTGATTGTCCCGCCTGCCGCTCCGCCGGCAAGCCTTTCGCAGGTGAAAGAACATCTGCGCGTCGAAACCAATGATGAAGACGCCTACCTTGCAAGTCTGGCGAGTGCGGCGACAGCCCATGTTGAAGCGTTGAGTGGCAGGTTGCTGATCTCCCAGACCTGGCGTGTCTATGTGGATGAAATGCCGGAAAACCGGTGTGTATTCATCCCCGTTGCTCCAACGCGTTCAATTGCTGCGATCACTGTTTACAATGCCGCCGGCAATGCCGCTGTTCTTTCACCAGGTTCCTATGTGTTTGCCGCCCATGATGAGCCGCCGACAGTGGAATTTGACACGGCAATTCCACCACAGGATTTTGCCAGCGGCATCGAGATCGATGTTGTCGCCGGTTATGGCGAAACAGCCGCCGATGTTCCAGGCCAGTTGATCCGGGCCATTTTGGTGCTGTGCGCCCATTGGCATGCGTTTCGCGGGGCAGCAGTGGATGCAGCGGCAGCAGGTATAGTTCCGGCAGGCTTTGACAAATTGCTTGCGCCTTTCAGGCAGGTGCGCCTGTGAGCGTGCTGCTTGATCCGGGCCGATTGTCGCTCCGGCTGGAACTGCAGCAGGATATCGAGACAGCGGACGGCGTGGGCGGCTTCACCAGTGCGTGGACAGCAGTCCGGGATGTCTGGGCTGAAATCCGTCCTTTGGGCTCGCTCCCGGTGGAGAGGGCGTCGAATACCGGAAATGATGTGACGCATGAAATCCTGGTCCGCCACCGCCCGGACATCCGATCCGGCATGCGGTTTCGCAAGGGGGCCCGGCTGTTCTTGATCGAGACTTTGCACGACCCGGACGAAACAGCCCGGCTGCTGCTGTGCCGGTGCCGGGAATGTCTTTGAACACGATCCAACAGACCGGCGCACTGCTGGCACAATGCCTTTCGCGTGCACTTTCGTCCCAACCCGAAAATCGAGCAAAACACCATGATTGCGTCACTTGCCCTGCAGAAGGCGATCCTCGAGGCCCTGCAATCCAGCCCGGAACTTACCGCGATTCTGGGTGAAAACCGCATTCACGATGATGTGCCGCCAGGTGCAAAACCGCCCTATCTTGTTTTTGCACAAGCCACGGAGCGCCCGCTGGGTGGCACACTCGCGAGTGGTTCGGAGCATTTGCTTTCGCTGGTCGCCTGGTCTGCCGGAAAAGGCCGCAACCAGGCAGCCAGGATTGCCGATGCGGTTCGGGTGGTGGTTGGAACTGTCCATGTTCTGGATCCGCCCCAACAGTTGATATTGCTGGATCTTGTCGAGTCAAAAATTCGCCGTGAACCGGAAACCGGATTTTATCGCGCTGAGATCGAGCTTCGCGCCTTCACCGAATAAATCCCAGAATTTCAATGGAGTTGCAAAAATGGCCGCACAAAAAGGCAGGGATCTCCTGCTCAAGATCGACAGCGGAACAGGCTTTGTCACGGTCGCAGGGCTGCGGGCGCGGCGGCTGGCATTCAATGCTCAAACCGTCGATGCAACGGACGCCGATTCCACCGGACGCTGGCGCGAGCTGTTGGCGCAAGCAGGGGTGCGGCGAGCTTCCGTCAATGGCGGCGGCATCTTTCGCGATGCACAATCAGACGAGTTGATGCGTCAGGCGTTCTTTGCCGGGACAACGCCGCTCTGCCAGATGGTCATTCCAGGCTTTGGCACCATTGAGGGCATGTTCCAGATTGCCACGCTTGAATATCGCGGAAACCATGACGGCGAATTGGCGTTTGACGCCACGCTGGAATCGGCAGGCGCGATTTCCTTCGCGACGGGTGCATGATGGCAAACCGCTGCCGTGGTGAAATCGAGGCTGTGTTGGACGGCCGTCGCTGGACCTTGTGCCTGACTTTGGGTGCGCTTGCCGAACTTGAATCAGCTTTTGGGGTACAAGACCTTTCAGGCCTTTTCGAGAAGCTGTCGTCGGGCAGCATCAGTGCCGCGCAGCTCAACGCCATCCTGGGAGCAGGGTTGCGTGGCGGCGGTCATGATGTTGGCGATGAAGAAGTGCGCTTCATGCGCAGTGAAGACGGCGTTGCCGGTCTGGCGAAGATTGTTGCCGAACTGATGACAGCCTCGTTTGGCACCGGACAAGAAGGAACCGCCCGGTCAAACCCCAAGGTGCCGCAACACGGTTGAATTTGCGCCGGGCTTTGGCCTTTTGCGTCACCGTGTTGCGGCTGTCCCCCGCTGATGCCTGGCGGCTCGGTGTGGCTGAACTGTCGGCCTTGGTTGCCAGCCTTGGTCCGGCTTCCACCCACCCGGACCGGAACGGTTTCAATTCTTTGCTGGAACAATTCCCCGACACAGGGAGAGTTTAAAAAATGCCTTCCACCCCTGAAAATGGCACAATCCGGATTGACGCAGATACCAGCGGCTATGAAGCCTCCATGCGCTCCATTGCTGCCAGCACAGAGCAGTTCGGGCGTATTTTTTCGTCCAGTCTTCGTGGCGCTGTTCTGTCAGGCCACGACTTCGATGACGCGCTGCGTTCGATTGGCCAGCGCCTGTCAACGCTTGCCCTGAACCAGGCCTTCCAACCACTCGACAGCCTTGTCGGCTCGATTTTTGGCGATCTTTCAAGCTCCGGGAACAACCAACCGGCGTCAGGATCGGCCAATGCAGTTTCCCGCATTGCCAACATTGTTTTCAATGTCCGTTCACCCGACGCTTCGGGGTTCCGCAAGTCGGAGAACCAGATTTCGTCAATGCTGTCACGCGCGGTGTCGCGTGGAAACCGGGGACTTTGATCGACCATGCCGATGCTTCCCGCTTTTCACGATGTGCGTTTCCCCTCGGGTCTGGCGCTGGGTGTCAGTGGCGGACCTGTCCGGCGAACCGAAATCGTCGCGCTTGCTTCCGGCCACGAACAGCGCAACGCCCGATGGGCGTTGTCGCGCCGAAAATACGATGCAGGATTTGCTTTACGGACATTGGCTGATTTGCAGGTATTGACGGCGTTTTTTGAGGCGAGGTCCGGCAGGTTGCATGCCTTCCGTTTTCGCGATCCACTGGATCACACTTCGGCCTTGCCAGGCCAGCCGATTACAGCGGCAGATCAATTGATCGGAACGGGTGACGGAGTTGCGGCGACGTTTCAGCTGGTGAAAAACGGGCTTGGCCCGGTTGGCAGGCCCATCACCAAGCCACTGGCAGGAAGCATTCGGATATCGGTCAACGGCGTTGAAAAAACGGCTGGAACCCAGTTCAGTACCGACACCTTGACCGGCTTGGTGACATTTGCGCCTGGACACATTCCTGCGTCGGGAATGGCTGTGACAGCCGGCTTCGAGTTTGACCTGCCGGTCCGCTTTGACACCGATGAAATACGAATCAGCCTGTCCGCATTCGAGGCTGGCGAGGTGCCCTCCATTCCGCTGATTGAGGTCTTGGCATGAAAAACATTGATCCGGCGCTTGATCAGCATCTTTCCGGAACAGTCACCACTTTGTGCCGGTGCTGGCGTTTGCAACGGCGCGATGGGCAAGTTTTCGGTTTCACCGATCACGATCGAAATATCTCGTTTGGCGGCGTGTTGTACGAGGCGGGCAGCGGCCTTTCCGCAGGAGAAATAGAACAACGTGCGGGATTGAACGCCGACAGCCAGCAAGTCAGCGGCGCACTGGTTTCAGGCCGGATTACCGAAGCCGACATTCGTGCTGACCGGTATGACGGAGCACGGATCGAAAGTTTCCTTGTCAACTGGTCCGACCCGCAGGAAAGACTTCTGGAGCGCATTTCAACTTTGGGGGAAATCATCCGCGAAGATGGTCATTTTCGCGCTGAGTTGCGCGGTGCCGCCGCAGCTTTGGACCAAACAACCGGCAGGCGGTTCAGCCGGGTGTGCGACGCAGATCTCGGCGACACACACTGTGGCATAAATCTGCAACTTGCCCTTTGGACCGCAATCGGTGCCGTTTCAGAAGTCATCGACGACCTGAATTTGCGGGTCAGCGGTATCGACGGGTTTCCGGTCAATCACTTTACCGGTGGACGCATGGCGTTGGCCTCCGGGGCCAATTCGGGCGCTGTACTGGGAATTTCCGGGCATTTTCCCGGTGTTGGCGGTTCGGTTCTGTCGCTTTGGAAACTTCCTGCATTTCCCGTTTCCCAGGGCGATGTTTTCTCGATTACGGCCGGATGCGACAAACGTTTTTCAACCTGTCGCGACCGCTTTGCAAACTCGCGCAATTTCCGCGGCTTCCCGCATATTCCCGGCAATGATTTTGCGCTTGGTTATGCAACCAGTTTTGACGACTTCGATGGAGGGGCACTGGTGCCATGAACGAAACAAGCCCTGCCGCACTGGTTCTGGACGAGGCGAGGTCATGGATTGGTACGCCGTACCTGCACCAATCCTCGGTGAAGGGCAGGGGATGCGACTGCCTCGGCCTCGTGCGTGGAGTTTGGCGCTCGCTTTACGGCAGCGAGCCCCGGGACTTGCCGTCTTACTCCGGCGATTGGGGCGAGATGGCTGGCGATGAGAATGTGCTGGACACCGCCGCGCTACTTCTTGCGCCGGTGGAGCACAGTGAAAGGCAGCCGGGTGATTTGCTGGTGTTTCGCTGGCGTCAAGGAACTATTGCCAAGCACATGGGTTTCCAGGCGGAAGGCAATCGCTTCATTCACGCGTGGGAACGCGGCGGCGTCGTCGAGGTGGCATTGGTGCCGGCCTGGCGCAAACGCATTGCCGGCGTTTTCCGTTTTCCTTCATTCACTTGAGCTTTCAGCAAAGGAGTTGCTTCCATGGCAACGCTCCTACTCTCCAATGCCGGGGCAGCATTGGGAGCCGGACTTTTCGGTCCGGTCGGCGGAACTCTTGGCCGCGCGGTCGGTGGCTTGGCGGGTGCAGCCATCGACCAGAAGCTGTTTGGCAAGGACCAGATTGTCCAGGGACCAAAGCTTTCCGAGGCTCGGATCATGTCTTCGAGCGACGGCGCTGCCATGCCGCGTTTGTACGGCCGCGCCCGGCTGGGAGGGCAATTGATCTGGGCCACAAGGTTCGAGGAGGTAACCAGCTCACAACAGCAGTGCGGCAAAGGCGCGCCGGGCGTTTCAGTCGAATCGAGCGCATATTTCGGTAATTTTGCCATCGGAATCTGCCAGGGGCCCGTCAGCCATGTTTCCAGGATCTGGGCGGATGGCCGCGAAATCGACCGCACCCGACTCGAGATACGGGTGTACCTGGGAAGCGAAGACCAGGAACCGGACCCGCTGATTGAAGCCAAGCAGGGGCCAAACAACGCTCCAGCTTTTCGCGGAACTGTCTATGCTGTTTTTGAAGGCTTTCCGCTGGAAGGTTTTGGCAACCGTATACCGCAATTCTCGTTCGAAGTGATCCGTTCGGTTGCTCGGCTCGACCGGGACTTGCGCGCCGTAACCCTCATTCCAGGCGCAACCGAGTTCGGACTATCGCCGGTCGCTGTCGAAGCCACCGGTTCTGCCGGAACGCGGATTGTCAACAGAAACAACACGACACATTTGACGGATGTCGAAGCCTCGCTGGATGAATTGCAGGCCCTTTGCCCCAATCTCGAGTCGGTGGCATTGGTTGTCTCATGGTTTGGCAATGATTTGCGCGCAGGCGAATGCCGTATCGAGCCGCGTGTCGAGTTCGCTGATAGTGGTGCAAGCTGGCTGGTCAGCGGCATTTCACGCAGTCAGGCGCAGGAAGTCTCTCGCATTGACGGGCGACCGGCCTATGGCGGCACACCATCTGATGCCTCGGTACTGGCGCTCATATCAGACCTGAAATCCTGCGGCCTGAAAGTCGTGCTTTATCCATTTATCCTGATGGATATCTCTGCCGACAACAGCTTGCCAAGTCCCGACGGTGGCACTTCACAGCCTGCTCATCCATGGCGTGGGCAAATCACCTGTTTTCCGTCGCGCAATGCGCCTGGCTCGGTGGATGGCACACAGGCAGCAGAATCACAGATTTCGGCATTTGCCGGCCTGGCTCAATTGCAGGATTTTACGGCAGCTGGCTCAACGGTGCAGTGTTCGGCAAACGAGTGGTCTTATCGGCGCATGGTGCTTCATTACGCAAAACTCTGCCAGATCGCTGGCGGCGTGGATGGTTTCCTGATCGGGTCGGAGTTGCCGGGCCTGTCCACTGTCAGAAGTGGTGGCGGCGAGTTTACATTTGTTCAGCAATTGATGGCACTCGCGCTGGATGTCCGCACGGTTCTTGGCAGCGAGACCGCGATTACCTACGCGGCAGACTGGTCGGAGTATTTTGGATATCATCCGCAAGATGGCAGCAACGATTTGCTGTTTCACCTCGATCCGCTGTGGGCTCTTCCCCAGATCAATGCTGTAGGCATCGACAATTACATGCCCCTGGCAGATTGGCGTACCGGCGCAGACCCCGGCGACACGCAGGCTGCATCCCAGTTCGATCCTGCCTACCTTGAACGCAACATTGATGGTGGCGAAGGCCATGACTGGTTCTATGCTTCGCCGGCAGATCGCGCCACAGGAAACCGGACGCAAATAACCGACGGCTTGGGTGAGCCGTGGGTATGGCGCTTCAAGGACATCGAATCCTGGTGGGGCAATCCGCATCACAACCGTGTCGGGGGCATCCGTGACGCCGCCCCAACGGGCTGGGTCCCCAAATCAAAGCCGGTCTGGTTTACGGAGTTGGGATGCGCGGCAGTCAGCATGGGCGCCAATCAGCCCAATGTGTTTGTCGACCCAAAATCGTCACAGTCAATGGTTCCGTATTTCTCAACTGGTGCGAGGTGCGATCTTGCCCAAAACCGGTTTTTGCAAGCCCATCTTGACCACTGGAACGGCGCTGCAAACCCAACTTCGCCGCTGTATGGCGGTTCGATGGTTGATCCTGCCAAAATTCATGTCTGGGCATGGGACGCAAGGCCGTTCCCGCAGTTTCCGGCCAACAATGCAGTCTGGTCTGATGGCACAAACTGGCATACCGGGCACTGGCTGAACGGACGCATAGGAGGCTGCCCGCTGGATGATCTGCTGGTTGCCATTGGTGCCGATTTCGGTTTTGACATTGAAGCCCGGTGCGATGGTTTTTTCGATGGCCTGGTAATTCCGGGGCCAGCGTCCGCCCGCGCTGTTTTGGAGCCGCTGGCAATTACCCACGGGCTTGCCGCTGACGACCTCAATGGTTTCGTGCGCTTTTGCGGACGTGGATATTTGAAGCAGGTTGAAATCAGCGGCAATGAAATTGTCGAGGCAGACGAAGGCCCCTCAATGCGGCTGGAGCGCGATCAGGAAACCGAACTTCCGCAATCAGCAGAGCTTGTTCATGCCGATTTGTTGGCAGGCTATGAAGACGGGCACAGTCTTTCGCGTCGTCTTGAAACAGGCAGCCGCCGGACGATCTCGTTGCAATTGCCGGCGGTATTGCCGACTTCCACGGCAACTGGTCTGCTTGACGCCATTTTGCGGGATGCATGGACAGGCCGGGAGAAGTTGAGACTTGCCTTGCCACCGCGTCATGCGGCACTCGAGACAGGCGACGTCATCCGTTTTCAGGGCGGCGCACACGGCAAATGGCGCATTGATTCAATTGATGACGGAGAAGCGCGGCATCTGGGTCTGTCTGCCTATGCAAGGTTTGACGAACTCCCGGCACCAGTGTCCATGCCTCTGGCCAAAGCCACAGCTTCAGTCGCGTGGGGCAAGCCTAATATCTCGCTGCTCAATCTGCCTTTTGCCAGCCGCGCAGGTGCCGCCATTGTTCATTGTGCGCTGGATGCAGACCCTTGGGCGGGATCATATGGTCTGTGGTCGTCACCAGGCGAAAATGGTTTTGCCTTGCGCCAGACAATTGCCCGCAGGGCAACCACCGGAGTGTTGCTGGAAAACCTGAACCCTGGACCTCAGGGTCGCTGGGATCGGGGGAATGCAATCAAGGTAAGCCTGCGTCGTGCAAGCCTTGCGTCGACCACCGATGCGTTGGTTTTCAACGGTGCCAATGCTGCAGCTGTTCTTTGCAACAATGGCGAGTGGGAGGTTGTTCAGTTTGCTTCTGCACAGCTGCAGCCGGATGGAGCCTGGGTTTTGCGTCATTTGCTGCGTGCCCAGCAAGGCACGGATTTTGCCATGGCATCGGGAGCCGCTGAGGGTGCAAATTTTGTGGTGCTGGATGATGGCGTTTCACAGGTGCCATTGGCTGCAAGCGAAAGTGGATTGACGTTGAACTGGCGGGCAGGACCGATAGCTGACCCCGTTTCGGCCAGCAATTTCGCTATGCTTGCGCATGCGCACTCGCCACTTGAAAAACGTCCTTTCTCTCCGGCGCATTTGACAATGCGCCCGATTGGCGGCGGCAACATGATTTTCCAGTGGGTTCGCCGCACGCGCATTGATGGCGATAGCTGGGATGCTGCGGAAATTCCGCTCGGTGAGAATGCTGAAAACTACCGGGTCGAAATTCTTGCGGCAAACGACGCCGTGCTGCGTTCCGAAGATGCAGGAGCACCACAATGGGCATACCCCGCATCCTCGCAGCTTGCAGACTTTGGTGCTGCCCCCCAAACGATCCGGATACGGGTGGCCCAGATCGGCAATTCCGGCCTGCCAGGAAGCTGGCGGTCGGCAAGTTTCAACTTGTGAACGAAACCGGAAAGGAAATGTCATGATTGATGAAAAGCCCTGGTATCTCTCGAAAACCATTTGGGGCTCGCTGATATCTGTTGCCGCCGCTTTTACTGGCATGATTGGACTATCCCTCGACGCTGCGGCACAAGTGCAAATTGCCGACGCGTTGGTTCAGATGGTCGGCGCCGCAGGTGCCTTGTTGGCAATTTATGGCCGTCTTTCAGCAACACAGGTCATTGTCTGAGCCATGAACCTCATCGCGGCAATAGCAGCAATATCGGGGTTGCTTCGGACGCTGGCGCAACTTTTGCGTCAGTGGACCGACGCCGGAACTTTGAAAGAACTGGACAAGCTGCGGGCGAAAGGAGCAGCCCATGATCGACTGGCCAAGGGTGTGGAGGCCCGCAACCGGGCCAATGCTGATGCTGGTGGCACTTCTGGCATCTTGCCAGACGGCGAGGCTGACCGCTGGCGCCGCGACTGAAACGATTGTTCCAGCCGACTGGGCTTGTCTCGTCTTCTTGCCTGTGACGTGGTCATCACGGGACACGCAGGATACTGTCACTCAAATATGGGCCCACAATGCAGTTTGGGAATCGGTGTGCGGGCAAATGCAATGACATTGTGTGGCAACCGTTCATTTGCCGTTCAGCGCAGGAGTGCTATCAATCACTTCATGAAAAATGTTGCTCTCTGCGCGCTCTTCGTATTGCTTGTGGTTGTTGGCAGTTCGCCAGCGCGGGCGGACAACTGCGCCCAGATTGCCAACCAGGTTGCCGGGCAATACGGTGCAGAGGTTCTTGCCGTAAGGGCAGATGGCGGGTCGTGCATCATCAAGCTGCGAATTCCCGGGCAGGGTGGTCAGCCGCCTAGGGTGGAAACCGTAACAGTACCCGGCTAATTTCACATTGAACATTTTGGGATTCGCCGCCGATGCGCCTGCTTCTCGTAGAAGATGACCGTGACTTGAACCGCCAGCTGGAACAGGCATTTGTTGATGCCGGCTACGCTGTCGACAAGGCGTATGATGGCGAGGAGGGGCATTTCCTTGGCGATACCGAACCCTACGACATAGTGGTTCTGGATATCGGCCTGCCGAAAATGGACGGTCTGACCGTGCTTGAAAGCTGGCGGCGCGAAGGTCGCAGCATGCCGGTGCTGATGTTGACGGCGCGTGACCGCTGGAGCGACAAGGTTTCGGGTATTGATGCAGGTGCAGACGACTATGTGACGAAGCCGTTTCATGTTGAGGAGGTGCTTGCGCGGGTGCGGGCACTCATTCGCAGGGCAGCCGGACATGCTGCGTCAACGCTCCGTTGCGGCCCGGTTGAACTCGATACACGGATTTCGAAGGTAACTGTTGATGGCAATCCGGTGAAACTGACAAGCCATGAATTCCGGCTGCTTTCTTATCTCATGCACCATCAGGACAAGATACTTTCGCGCACGGAATTGACCGAACACCTGTACGATCAGGACTTTGACCGCGACTCCAACACCATCGAGGTTTTTGTCGGGCGGCTGCGCAAAAAACTGGGTGCCGACTACATTGAAACCGTGCGCGGGCTTGGATACCGGCTGCAATCAATCGCCCAGCAGGGCACAAAGTAGCGGCCAATGCAGGCTGGAACCCTATCGCGACGCTTGTTCTTGTTGACCTCGGTGTGGGCGCTGGTTTCAGTGGTCTTGGTAGCGTTCCTGCTAAGCCAGGCATATCGGCAAAATGCCGAGCGCCGCTTTGCCGAACTTGCCACAGCAAATCTCTATAACTTGATGGGCTCTGTCGAACCCGGCGCCGATGGACGTCTCACCGGAATTCCGCAGCTCGGAGACCCCAGGTTCGGCAATTTCAGGTCCGGCTGGTATTGGTCTGTGGCATCGGAAGCCGATCCGTCAAACCGTTTGGCTTCGCTTTCGCTGGCAGACGATCTGATCCCCGATCCTGGTAATGTGACATTTGACGACAATTTTCTGCGGGAGTGGACTTACACAGACCAGAACAGACAGAAACTGACTGCGGTGGAGGGCAGGGTGTTTCTTGGGCGCGGATCAGAGACTTATTCGTTTCGCGTAACGGGAAACCGCGGTGATCTTGACGCCGAAATAAATGCTTTCACCCAGACACTGATTTTCTTGCTGGCCCTGTTCGGGCTTGGTTTCATTGTTGCAAGCTTCGTGATCGTGCGCATTGGCCTGCAACCGATCAGTGGGGCAACCAAATTGCTTGTCGATATCCGTGAGGGGCGGGCCGAACGGCTGGATGGCAGGTTCCCGCCCGAAATCCAGCCGCTGATTGATGAAACCAACGCCTTGATTGAATCGAACCGCAGCGTGATTGAGCGAGCCCGCACGCAAGTTGGCAATCTGGCGCACTCGCTCAAAACCCCGCTCGCAGTGTTGAAGAACGAAGCAGCCAGCGCGCCGCCAACGCTTGCCAAGCTGATCAGCGAACAAACCAGCCTGATGCAACACCAGGTACAGGCCTACCTCGACCGGGCGCGAATTGCGGCAAGACACGCAACCATAACTTCGCGTACCGATGCCAAGCCGGTGGTGGAGCGATTGGTCAGGGTTATTGCCAAACTAAATCCGGGGATACGCCTTGAGTGCATAGAGGCCGAACAATCGTTGGTATTTGCGGGCGAGAAGCAGGATTTTGAAGAGATCGTTGGAAACCTGCTGGAGAACGGTGCCCGCTTTGCCAAAACCTTGCTGAAGGTATCAATGCGCCGGGTATTGCAAAATGGAAAACCTCTATTGTTGATTGAAATTGACGATGACGGGCCGGGAATGACGCCAGATGACGCAGAAATTGCGCTCAAACGCGGAGCCAGGCTGGATGAATCCACGCCGGGTTCAGGTCTGGGACTTTCGATCGTCAAGGATATTGTGCGCGAGTACTCTGGCGAACTGCGACTGGAGCGCTCACCTCTTGGTGGTCTGGGCGTTCGGATTTGTCTTCCTGCACGGTGACGACAGGAATGGTCGCAATTGGCCGCAGGAAATTTCCTTGTTTCCAATTTCCCCAAGGTTAATTTAAAGAAGGTAGTCAGTTCTGATCCCGCCGTGGAGTTTTCGTTGAAACTTGTTAGCCATCATCGCGCAATTGCGACAGCATTTTGTCTCTCGGTCGCGGTTTTGACCGGGTGCTCCACCATGGTGGACGGGTCGTCGGCAAAACTCTCGGTTCCGCTGCGTGAGGGCATTTTGGCCGGTGATATCGGCACGGGTCTTTCGGAAACAGCGAAACGAAGTGCGGCCGATGCTGAGTTTCGGGCTTTGGAAGGCGGACAAACCGGCGCTCCGGTTGCCTGGAAAATATCCGATACTGTTCAGGGAAGCGTTGTACCACAACAGCCATACGCAGTCGGTTCAGCCAATTGTCGCCGTTATTCCCATTCAATTACATCCAGCGGTCAGGTACGAACTGCCACCGGAACTGCCTGCCGCCGGGAAGATGGCATTTGGCGGCCTTTGGCCTAAGCAAATGCTTTGGTCCGGTAACGATGTTGCGACCAATTGCCCTTGAATGGCATCGAAATTCGCAATGGCATTGGTTTCAGGGCAGAACACCGCTAAATGGACTTCATGATCTTCTGGATTTCTGTGTTGCTGGTCCTTTTTGTAGCGGTCTTCCTGACCGCGCGCCCGCTATTTGCCGCGTTGGTTTCAGCGCCATCTGCCCTTGAACTTGACAAGGCGTTGTACGCGGCCCGGTTGGAAGAAATCGCGTCTGATCTGACCCTTGGCCGCATCGCGCCGGATGAAGCGGAAGCTGCAAAAGTTGAAGCCGGGCGAAAACTGCTTGAACTTGCGGCCACCAGCCAAAAATTGACTTCTCCATTGTCATCCGGGCAAATTCGGGCAGTGCTTGGCGTTGTGGCGGTTCTTGTGCCGCTGTCCGCCATATTTGGCTATCTCGTCTGGGGAAATCCGGCGATGCCGGACATGGCGCTTGCCACCCGGAACGACCGCGACCCTGCAGAGCAAACCGTGGAACAATTGATTGGTCGCGCCGAGGCTCAATTGGCCAAGAACCCCAATGACATTCGCGGCTGGGTGGTTGTGGCGCCCATCTACATGCGCATGGGGCGCATTGACGATGCCGTTATTGCTTGGCGGAACGCCTTGCGCATCGAGCCGGCAAATGCTGAACTCAAGTCCGAACTGGCCGAGACACTCGTTGTTGCTGCACAAGGGGTTGTCACGGAAGAAGCCAAATCATTGTTTGCTCAAACGCTTGCGGCTCAACCTGGCGAGGCAAAAGCACGTTTCTATCTCGCGATGGCACTATCGCAGCAAGGGGATTTGGTCGCAGCAGAAAAGGCCTGGAGCGAACTGATTGGACAAGCACCGGAGGGTGCTCCCTGGCTGGAGGTTGCCCGTTCGCAGTTGAACGAAGTGTTGCGCCGTGCAGGCAAGCCGCCTGTTGTCGTTGCACAAACCCCGCCATCGCAAGCGCCTGGTCCTTCCGGTGAGGATATTGCTGCGGCACAGTCGATGACGCCTGACCAACGCCAGGAAATGATATCGGGAATGGTAGACCGGCTGGCTACCCGGCTAAAGGACGATCCTTCCGACAAGGATGGTTGGCTGCGTTTGATCAATGCATACTCGGTCATGGGCGAAAGTGAAAAGGCCCTGGAAACGATCAAGGTCGCCTTGAAGGCCAATGGCGACGACGCGCAATTTGCCGCCAAGGTTGCCGGGCTGGAAGCTGCGATACGCAACAAAGGAAGCAGTCAATGACACGCAAACAAAAACGCCTTGCAATGATCGGTGGGATGGGGGCCGTATTGTTGGGCGCAGTCTTGTTGGTGATGAGCGCCCTGCGTGACAAAATTGTTTTCTTTTATTCGCCGACGGAGATTATCACCGAAAGAAAAGCAGCTCCCGGACAGCGCATACGCCTCGGCGGGCTGGTCAAGGAAGGCAGTCTTGTGAAGGACGGTTCCAAAGTCAGTTTTGTAGTGACCGACACTGCCAAGGAAATCACCGTCAGTTACGAAGGCATCCTTCCCGATCTGTTCCGCGAAGGTCAGGGAATTGTAAGCGAAGGTGCCTTGTCGCCCGATGGCGTGTTTGCCGCTGATACAGTTTTGGCAAAACATGACGAAAACTACATGCCGAAAGAAGTTGCCGAATCCCTGAAGAAACAGGGCGTCTGGCAAGGGGGGAATACGCAATGACGGTTGAGCTTGGACACTTTGCCCTTGTTCTTGCGCTGGCCCTGTCGCTGGTGCAATCAGTCCTGCCCGTAGTGGGAGCCAGACGCGGTGACGAGCGTTTGATGCAAACAGCGAACGGTTCGTCAATCGCGATCGTGCTTGCCATTGCGTTGTCTTTCGCAAGCCTGACATATGCCCATGTGGTGTCGGATTTCTCGGTCGCCAATGTGTGGGAAAATTCGCATACCCTCAAACCATTGCTGTACAAATACACCGGCGTTTGGGGCAATCACGAAGGCTCGATGTTGCTCTGGGTGTTAATTCTGGCTTTGTTTGGTAGCGCAGTGGCGATCTTCGGGCGCAACCTCCCAACCGACCTCAAAGCCAATGTGCTGGGTGTGCAGGCTTGGATCATGGTGGCTTTCCTAGCCTTCGTGATCATGACATCCAACCCGTTTGTGCGGCTGGAGCCTGCTCCGTTTGAGGGCAAGGATCTTAATCCGATATTGCAGGACATCGGCTTGGCCATACATCCGCCGATGCTGTATCTGGGCTATGTGGGTTTTTCCATAACGTTTTCTTTTGCCATGGCGGCCATGCTCTCGGGCAAGATTGATGCTGCCTGGGCCCGCTGGGTGCGCCCATGGGCTTTGGGTGCCTGGATCTTCCTCACCGCCGGCATTTCGATGGGTTCGTACTGGGCATATTATGAACTTGGCTGGGGTGGTTACTGGTTTTGGGATCCCGTGGAAAATGCTTCTTTCATCCCGTGGTTGTCAGGCACTGCCCTGTTGCACTCCGCTATCGTGATGGAGAAGCGCGAAGCGCTGAAGGTATGGACCATCCTTTTGTCGCTGGTCACTTTTTCGATGGCCTTGCTGGGCACGTTCCTGGTGCGTTCAGGCGTCCTGACCTCGGTTCATGCGTTCGCTACAGACCCTGAACGTGGTGTATTCATTCTGGCAATTCTGGTGCTTTTCATCGGTGGGTCGTTGTTTCTGTTTGCCCTGCGTGCGCCATTGCTGCGCAATGGAGGTCTCTTCTCGCCGATTTCGCGTGAAGGAGCTTTGGTATTCAACAATTTGTTCCTCACAACCGCCGCAGCCACTGTTCTCATTGGAACGCTTTACCCGTTGCTGCTGGAGGCAACCAGTGGCGCAAAGATCTCGGTTGGGGCGCCGTTCTTCAACCTGACTTTCGGCCCGCTCATGATCCCGTTGCTGATGGCTGTGCCAATTGGGCCACTGTTGGCCTGGAAGCGCGGAGACCTTTTTGCAGCTTTGCAAAGACTTTATTTTGCTGCCGGTGCGGCGCTGCTCACCACCGCATTGGTGATGGCCTATGCGGGCAACAATGGCGCAATGTCGGCGCTGGGACTTGGGCTGGCGGTATATGTCATTCTCGGAGCCTTCGCCGAAATTATTGCGCGCTCCGGATTTCCGAAAGTATCGCTGTCAACCGGCCTCGCGCGGATATCAGGAATGCCACGGTCCGTTTGGGGCAGTGCCCTGGGTCACGCCGGGCTGGGAATGACACTTCTTGGTATCGTCAGCGTCGGATCGTTTGAAAAAGAAGTCATCACGCAGGTCCAGCCTGGGCAAACCATTTCAATTGCTGGTTACGATGTGAAATATCTTGGCGTCAGCCCTTCGAAGGGTTCGAATTTTGTGGAAGACATCGTGCGGCTGGAGATTTCCGGCAATGGTTCTGCGCCGCATGTGATGCAGCCGACCAAAAGAATCTACACCACTCGCAAGATGCCGACGACAGAAGCTGCAATCGAAAACTATTGGTTCTCGCAGCTTTATATTTCGCCCGGTGAGATAAACCCGGATGGATCGGTGGCTTTGCGCCTGTGGTGGAAACCGTTTGTCACGTTCATTTGGCTGGGAACGGTAGCAATGGTTTTTGGTGGTGCAATTTCGTTGTCAGATCGCCGCTTGCGGGTAGGAGCGCCACGCCCGTCGCGGGCCAGGATTGCCGAGGCTGCGGCCCATGCTTAGGCTTTTGGCCCTGCTGTCCTTGTTGTTGTGCCATGCGGCGGGTTCGCCCGCCTTTGCCGTTCAGCCCAGCGAGGTGCTGGCTGATCCGGTGATGGAAGCACGGGCGCGCGCCCTTTCAGCGCAATTGCGCTGCATGGTTTGCCAAAACCAGTCGATTGATGATTCCGATGCGGAACTGGCCAGAGACTTGCGATTGCTGGTGCGTGAACGGCTTTCCGCCGGTGATGATGACAGCGAGGTCATTGATTATCTTGTCACCCGTTACGGGGAATTTGTCTTGCTGAAGCCGCGTGTCTCGGCGCAGAATTTCGTTTTGTGGGGTGCCCCTCTGGCGGTTCTGCTGCTCGGTGGCATTGCTTTCTTTTTCTACGTTCGGCGCAAACCGGAGCCAGGTGAAGTCACCGAATTGAGCGAGTCGGAAAAAGCCCGCATCGAAACGATCCTTGGAAAGTCGGAATAAATAGCGTTCTGCGCATTACCAACATTTAATCTGCCGGAAATGCGCCTGTAACCTGTGGTGCCCCATCTTCCCCTCTACGATGCTGGCCATCACAGGCGGCTTACGGAGGATGCAATGTCGGCACTTCACAGATTTCCAATTCTCGCTGTGCTGGCTGTGGTGCCGCTTTTGGCTGCGGCACAGACGGCCAATTCCCAGCCGGTCAACGTGGTTGCGCCGCAAGTGCCGAGCTTTGCCGATGTGGTAGATGCGGTGACGCCCGCCATCGTCTCGGTAAAGGTCAGTTCGGAATTGCGCGGGCGTACGGTGCGGAAATTTCGCTTTGACCGCCGCTTCAGGGACGAGGATGACTTTTTCCAGGATCGTCCATTCTTTCGCGAGAGAGAAGGCGAAGAACATGCGGTGCCGGGCAGACACGAAGGTATGGATCGCGAAAACGCGAATCTGGATGATGCTGCTGTCAGCCAAGGCTCCGGGTTTGTCGTGTCTCAAGACGGTTATGTCGTGACCAACCACCACACCGTTGAAAACGGCTCCAAATTCATGGTGGTTCTTTCCGATGGTGCCGAACTGGAAGCAACGCTGGTTGGCGCAGATTCGCGATCCGATCTCGCTGTTTTGAAAATTGCAGCAGAACGCAGCTTTTCCTTTGTTCGTTTTGCACCAGGAAATGTCCGGCTTGGCGAATGGGTTGTAGCAGTCGGCAACCGATACGGGTTTGGGCATACAGTCACCGCCGGAATTGTCTCCGCGCACAACCGCGCTACCGGATCGGGGCGCAGCGACGAGTTCCTCCAGATCGATGCTGCCGTCAACCGGGGCAATTCCGGCGGGCCTGCCTTCAATCTTTCCGGTGAAGTGGTCGGCGTTACAAATTCGGTCACCAGACCACAGGGTGGCAACATTGGCGTTGCCTTCGCCATTCCTGCAAAGACTGCCGATGAGATCGTCAAGGACCTGATTGCCAATGGCAAGGTTGTTCGCGGTTGGCTCGGGGTTCAGATCCAACCGGTAACGCAGGATATCGCCGGATCGCTGGCAATGGCCAAACCGGAAGGTGCAATCATCACCGCTCCACAGGAAAACAGCCCGGCTGCGAAAGCGGGACTGATGGCCGGAGATGTCATTATTTCGCTCAATGCAGACAAAGTGGCCGATCCGCGCGATTTGGCACGCCGTGTAGCTGCACTGGAACCAGACAGCAAAGTAGCGGTTGGCATTTGGCGAAATGGCAATGCTTCAACGATTGAAGTGACTGTTGGCAGGCTTGACGAAGAGACATCGGCGCAGGACGGTCCGGAGGCAGGACCCCGACTGGGTCTGGAAACAGTGCCTGCTCCCGGAGGTGGTCTCCTTGTGTCGTCAGTGCGGCCCGGAAGCAGGGCTTTTGACCGTGGCGTGATGCCGGGCGACGTGATCCTCTCGATCAACGGGGAGGCAATTGCTGCCGCCGATGATTTGCGAATGCGAGTCCGCTCCGCGCGGGATGCTGGTCGCCCTTCGGTGCTGCTGCAAATCCGCAGGGGTACCCAAGCCAGTTTCATCGCAATTCCGCTTGGCCGGAGCTGATTTTGGAAATGCGCGTCATGCGTTATTGGTCGCCCCCAGCATGACGTGCACTGGGTGACGGGTCTTTTCCCATCAGGACCCGTCACCACAACTTTTCTGGTCGCAGCAGCATCAGGCTTGCCGCCATTCAGCAACCATGGATATGGTCCTTATATGCGCATTCTCATTATTGAAGACGATCGCGAAGCGGCGGCCTACTTGTCCCGGGCACTGAAAGAGGCCGGTCATGGCCCCGATCATGCTGGCGATGGCGAAGCGGGACTACACATGGCCAGAAGCGTGCGCTACGACGTCCTGATTGTTGACCGGATGCTGCCAAAAATGGATGGCCTTACCGTGTTGAAAACATTGCGCGATGACGGAAATGAAACGCCCGCTTTGATTTTGTCCGCACTTGGTCAGGTTGACGACCGGGTTGAAGGATTGCGTTCCGGCGGGGATGACTATCTTGCCAAGCCATACGCATTTACCGAGCTTTTGGCCCGTATTGAAGTTCTCGCCCGTCGCCGCAGGCCGGAAGATGCGGAAACCCTGGTGCGGGTCGGTGATCTCGAACTTGACCGCTTGGCTCATTCGGTGAAGCGCGCCGGAACGAATATTCCGCTGCAGCCGCGCGAGTACAGGCTGCTTGAATACCTGATGCGCAATGCCGGCAAAGTGGTCACGCGTACCATGCTGCTGGAAGAGGTCTGGGACTATCATTTCGATCCGCAGACCAATGTCATAGATGTCCACATTTCACGTTTGCGCTCCAAGATAGACAAGGACTTCGGCGAGCCATTGCTGCAAACGGTTCGTGGCGCCGGTTACATGCTTCGAAGCCCGCAAGCGGCCTGAGCGCAAGGCCATGCAACGCCTGCGCACCATTCTTTCGATCACCGCAGTCCGGCTGTCGATCGTTTACACCTTGGTGTTTGGCTTCGTTGCCGTACTGATCGTGTTGTACATGACTGGCGCTACGGCCAATTTGCTGCGCCGCCAGATCCGTGACTCGATCAACACCGAAATGTCGCAGCTGGACCGGGTGTATGAACAGTCCGGCATCAATGGACTCATTCGCCAGCTGGAACGCCGTGCAGCCGCACCGGGTGCAAATCTGTATGTGATTGCCGCGCCGACCGGGGCGATCGTTGCGGGCAATGTCGATGAAATCGATCAGGAAGTCTTGAGCAGAACCGGCTGGACATTCCGTCCGTTCCAATACACGCGCTTTTCTGCTGAAGGTGAGAGCGAATACATCGCCGTTGCCCGCATTGCGCTTCTGCCAAACGGAATGCGCTTGCTGGTCGGGCGGGATTTGGGAGAGCCGGAGAAGTTCCGCTCGCTGGTTGCCCGTGCATTGGTGCTTTCGATTGGCGCAATGCTGCTGATCGGCTTGTTGACCTGGGTGCTGGTGGGACGCCGGGCACTCAAGCGTGTTGAACTTGTTTCACAGTCGACGAACCGGATTTTGTCTGGCGAGCGCCATGTACGCCTGCCGGTCACCGGTTCGGGCGATGAATTCGACAGGCTTTCCACCGGGCTCAATTCAATGCTCGACCGCATCAACCTGCTCGATGAAGGTTTGCGGCAGGTTTCGGACAACATTGCCCACGATCTGAAAACCCCACTGACCCGGCTGCGCAACAAGGCGGACGCTGCCATACGAACCAGCGATCCGTCGCAGCACCACACCTTGCAGGAGATCATTGCCGACACCGACCAGATCATTCGCACCTTCAATGCCTTGCTGATGATTTCACGCGTTGAATCTGGTTCGTCAGCTGCAGAACTGATCCAGGAGGATTTTTCCACGATCATTGCCGATGTTGCAGAACTCTACGAGCCGGTAGCAGAAGAAGAAGGGTTTTCCTTCGACGTCGTCATGGAACCTGGACTGAATGTTCGCGGCAATCGTGAACTCCTGGCCCAGGCGGTCTCCAATCTTGTCGACAACGCAATCAAATACGGTCGAGTGGATGGCAGGGCTTCAAGCATCAGCCTTGCACTGCAGCGCGAAAGCGGCTTTGCAGTGTTGTGTGTTGCCGACAATGGCCCCGGCATTTCCGCAGCGGACACACAAAAAGTGACCGAGCGCTTTGTCCGGCTTGAACAGAGCCGGTCGCAGCCAGGAAACGGGCTTGGCCTTAGCCTTGTACGCGCTGTTGCGCAGCTTCATTCAGGCATGATTGAATTTGCCGATAACGAGCCCGGCCTGAAGGCAATCCTTCGCATCCCGCTGGACCCGGAAATTCGTGGGGCAGGTGAATGATGGAGAACCCAGACAAGGTGCAAGGGACGAAAGCCAACGCTGTGGACCTGCCCTGGGGGCTGCCATCACTGCGGATTGCGCCGGCAAACAAGAATGATGCCCGCAAATGGAAGGTCGAGCTGCACCGCAGACTTCATGCCGAAGGACATGGCGAGCTGGCAGCGCAGCTGGCTTCAACACCGCCAATGGAGGATTTCCTCAGTTCGGTCTTCTCGCTGTCCAGCCATTTGCGCGACATTGTGCTCGTGCGACCTTCGCGGCTTGCGATTGTTTTCAAGGATCGGCCAGATGCCGTATTCTCGCATATCGTTGATGAAACGGCAGCTCTGGGCACAACAGGTCTGGAAGATGCGCAGATCATGTCGGCATTGCGGGAAGCCAAAGCCAAAACAGCGCTGCTTTGTGGCCTTGCCGATCTTGGCGGTTGGTGGAATTGCGAGCAGGTGACCCATGCGCTGACCCGGTTTGCCGATGCAGCTTTGGGAGCGGCTTGCGATCATCTCTTGATATCCATGGCACAGGCAGGAAAGGTCGAACTTGCAAACCCATCCGAGCCGCAAAAAGGTTGCGGCCTCATTGTCCTTGGCATGGGCAAATACGGTGCCCATGAGCTCAACTATTCCAGTGACATTGACCTGATCCTGTTTTTCGAGCCGGCGCAGATGCGGTTCAACACGGATGACTTGACCACGCTTTTCACCCGTTTTGCCAAGTCGCTGATCCGTCTGTTGCAGGAGCGGACCGGGGATGGGTATGTTTTTCGCGTCGATCTGCGGCTGCGGCCGGATCCAGGTTCGACACCCTTGGCCATCCCGGTCGGCGCAGCGTTGAACTACTACGAAGCTTATGGCCAGAACTGGGAACGCGCCGCCATGATCAAGGCGCGTGCCGTGGCAGGCGACCGGGAAGCGGGCAATGCCTTCCTGAAGGAACTGGCGCCTTTCATTTGGCGAAAGTACCTCGATTATGCGGCGATTTCCGATGTGCACTCGATCAAGCGCCAGATTCATGCCCATCGCGGCCATGGTGAAATCGCGGTCGCTGGCCACAACATCAAACTGGGACGCGGCGGCATTCGTGAGATCGAGTTTTTTGCACAGACCCAACAATTGATAGCCGGCGGGCGCCTGCCGCAATTGCGCCAATTGCGCACCATTGAAGCGTTGAACGCCCTTGAGAAAGAACGATGGATCGACACCAGGGCACGCGATGAACTTACAAACGCCTATTGGTATTTGCGCCAGATCGAGCACCGCATCCAGATGGTAGCTGACGAACAGAGCCATACTTTGCCCGATGACAAGGCAGGCCTCACGCGAATTGCGCTCTTGAGCGGGGCGAGGGATATCGCAAGGTTCAGCGAAAAACTCAACGCTACCCTGCGCACGGTCGAGCGACACTATGCTGGCTTGTTTGAAAAATCACCGGAACTCACAATGCCGGGTGGCAATCTCGTTTTTACCGGTGATGACGATGATCCTGCGACCGTTGAGACACTGGCAGCACAAGGCTACAGCCGTCCTTCCGAGGTAATCCGCGCAGTGCGCGGTTGGCATTTTGGTCGTTTTCCAGCGGTACGCACCGCGCAGGCTCGCGAATTGCTGACGGAATTGACACCAAGCCTTCTGGGATCGATTGCTGCCACTGGCGAGGCCGATACAACGTTTGCCGCCTTTGACCGGTTTCTGGGGGGGCTTCCAGCCGGTATACAGCTGTTCTCTTTGCTCAAGTCCAATCCGGCGCTGTTGCGTTTGCTGCTGCTGATCCTTTCGGCAGCACCGCGCCTTGCCGAAACCATTACCCGCCGCCCCCATGTGTTTGATGCCATGCTGGAACCTGCGTTTGCCGGTGCAATGCCGGGTGCAAAAACGCTGGCTTCTCGGCTTGCTGACGCCCTTGAACGCACGACCCACTATGAGGGCTTGCTGGATGCCGCCCGCATTTTCGCATCTGAACAGAAATTCCTGATCGGTGCCCGGGTGATCAACCGTTCGCTGACCACAGATGCGGCAGGTGCTGCTTTTGCCATGCTGGCAGAAGTGATGGTCAACGCGGTTTTGGCTGGCGTCATTCAAGAGTTCGAACGGCGCCATGGCAAAGTTGCGGGAAGCCGGATTTGTGTGCTTGGCATGGGTCGGCTGGGAAGCCGCGAACTGACTGCCGGTTCGGACCTGGACATGATCCTGTTGTATGAGCACGATCCTGCCGCCGAGATATCCGATGGCTCAAAGCCGTTGGCCGTGTCGCAATATTTCACCCGCCTTGCCCAGCGCCTCATTTCGGCCATGAGTGCGCCAACAGCTGAGGGTGTGATCTATTCGTTGGATTTCCGGCTGCGGCCATCGGGAAATGCCGGACCCCTGGCCACACAACTGACGGCCTTTCTGAAGTACCAGCACGAAGCGGCCTGGACTTGGGAACGGCAGGCGTTGACCCGCGCCCGCCCGGTGGCCGGGGATGCAGCTTTTTGCGCAACAGTGGCGCAGGCGGTTCGCGAAATCGTCAATCTCCCGTCGGACGCAAGGAAACTTTCATCAGACGTTCGCGAGATGCGCGCCTTGATCGACAAGGAGAAGCCGGCAGCAAATGTTTTTGATGTGAAAACCGCCAGAGGTGGTTTGGTTGATATCGAGTTCATTGCCCAGTGGGCGATGCTGAGACAGAGAACGGGCGCAGAAGCTGCCCCTGTTTCAACGCTCGCAATGTTGCAGCATGCAGGGGAACTGATTGCCGCAGCAGATTTCGACACGCTGTGCAATGCCTTGCACCTTTACAATTCGGTTCAGCAAGTCCTGCGTTTGTGTACCGACGAGAAGTTTGACCCGGCAGCAGCGCCACCGGGACTGCTTCACATGCTTTGCGCCCACACCGACATGCCGGATATCCGCACGGTCGAGGGAGTGCTGAAAAATACCCAGAAAGCGGTTCGTGAAATCTTCGAACGGTTGCTGGGATGAAATCTGGATGGCGTGGAGGGAAACCGCTCCATTCAGGTCTTCGGTCGGGGGTGATGATCGAAACAAGGAGAAGTGAAATGAAAATGGCATACAAGATTGCTCTGGGTTCCGTCCTCGTAGTCGGCATTGCCGGTGTGGCTGTGGCTGCAAACGGACCCCGTTTTGGCGGTGAACATCCTGGCACAAAGATGTTTGCACAAGCAGACACCAACTCGGACAGCGCCATAAGCATGGAGGAAATGACCGCTGCATTGACTGCCCGTTTCAAGGAAGCCGATGCCGACGGTGATTCTATGGTCACCAAAGCCGAGGTTATTGCAGCGGTTGAAAAGCGCAGCGAAGGGCGTGCGGCCCGGTTCTCCGGACGCATCAGTGACCAAATCGTCATTCGCACCGACATCAATGACGACGGAAAAATTGCGCTTTCAGAAATAGAGAACCGTTCAAAGAAGCTCTTCGCCTTGATGGACTTCAACGATGACGGAAAAGTCGAAAAGGCTGAAATCGGTCGCTCGATGCCACAAGGACGCGGTCGCCATCATGGTGGTGGCTGGGGTCGGCATGGCATGGGCCAGGACGACAGCAACAAGGCCGAGTAATCCACGAAAAAAAGCCCCGGAGTGCAAGCACTCCGGGGCATCCAGTCAGGCAGGTCAGTCTACGCAGCACGCAAATGGAAAGTCATGGCTTGCCAGCCATCACCTCTGTGATGAAGCCGGTTTCACCGCCAATGTTTGCAACCTTTTGCGGATCCATTGGCAACCGTAGTGAAACAATTGTTCCTGAACCTTCGTGTGAGCGGATTTTCATCGCACCACCGTGCATTTCGGTCAGCGATCGCGAAATGGCCAGCCCCAGTCCGGAGCCTTTGTGGCTTTTGGTGAACTGGTTCTGAACCTGCTCGAACGGGCGGCCGAGTTTGGCCAGATCCCGCGCTGAAATTCCGATGCCGTTGTCTTCGATGGTAATCGTCGCACAACCGGCAACCTTGCGCGCACGTACCGAAACGCGTCCGCCCGGTCCCGTGAATTTGACAGCATTGGAAACCAGATTGAGCAGCACCTGCTTGATGGCGCGTCGGTCTGCAACCATCGCAATATCGGGGTCGATCTGGTCGATGACCTCGATGTTGCGATCTTCGGACTGGAACGAGATAATGCGCAGAGTTTCGTCAATGATGTCGTTGAGAACGAACGGCTCATATTCCAGCGACAGCCGTCCGGCCTCGATTTTCGACATGTCGAGGATGTCGTTGATAACACCCAGCAGGTAAGAACCGCTCTCGTGGATGTCACGGGCATATTCCTGGTATTTCGCCGAGCCCATCGGGCCAAACATGGCTGCGTTCATGATCTCCGAAAAGCCGATGATCGCATTCAACGGTGTGCGCAACTCATGGCTGATATTGGCCAGAAACTCTGACTTGGTTTGATTGGCTTTTTCCGCCCGGTCCTTCTCGGCGGCATATTTGCCGGCCAGATCCTGCAATTGCGTGGCCTGCTCCTGAAGCATCCTGCGCGAGCGATGCTGGTCTTCGATGGTCGCCATCAACCGGCGTTCCGACTCCATCAGCTTGCGTTCATGGCCCTTGATCTGCGTAATGTCGGTCCCGACCGAAACGAAGCCGCCATCCTTGGTTCGGCGCTCGTTGATCTGCAGCCAGCGCCCGTCGTCCAGTTGTGCTTCGATGGTTCGTGCTCCGTCCTCTCCCTTGTCGAGTGACAAAAGTTCGGTCTTTGCGCTTGGCGTTCTGGCGTGCTCCATGACCTCCTCATAGCGCGTGCCGGTCTTGGCGATCTCCGGAGTGAGGCCATGCAATTGCTGGTATTTCGAATTCGACATTACCAGGCGTTTGTCACTGTCCCACAAGACAAAGGCTTCAGACAGGTTTTCGATGGCGTCGCGCAACCGCATGTCGTTGCGGCGGCTTTTCTTTTTCAGCTTCTGGGTCTCGGTAACGTCCACGGCAATGCCGACCAGGTGGGGCTCGCCGCTCATGCTCTCGACCAATTGCAGACGTGCGCGCATCCATATCCAGCTGCCGTCGGCGTGCTGCATGCGAAATGCCTGATCGACCAGTTGCCGATGTTCGCTCAGGATATCATTGGCCAGTGCATAAAGGTCGCTGTCATCAACGTGAACCAGCCGTGAAACCTCGGCAAATCCCAGCATTTCCTCACGCGGTTCGAGTCCGAGCAATCCAAACATGGAGTGCGACCAGTAAATGCGTCCGCGAGAGAGGTCCCAGTCCCACAAGCCCGCACGCCCGCGCATCAGTGCCGTTTCAAAACGGTTTTGCGTCTGTCGATAGATCTCATCGGCTTCAACAGCACGGGTGCCTTGCGCAAAATAGGCATAAAGTATGACGAGCAGTATGCTCGAAGTACCAACGAATAGCGTCACGTTGAGCGATACGGATTTTCTCCAGCGGGCAAAGATGCGCTCGGTCGGTTGGGTCAGTGTGACACCGCCAAACGGCACTTCTAGTGCACGGTGGGAGGCGAACGCAGTACCGCCTTCAGGCAGGTTGATTTCGCGCACATCCGCACGCCGACCAAAAGTGGTCAACAGCATGACATCGCCCAGCACCTTTTCCAGCGAGAGCCCGTGCCGGGCAGGTTGGTAGGGCGCGGTGGCAACAATTTCTCCGGCAATGTCGGTCACGAATATTTCCCTGCCATCCCGCAGGTAGCGGGAAGGCACGGTGTCGGACACCAGGTTTTGCATTTCCTGAAGCGATCGACCGGCGCTTTTGTCCATCGGCAGCAAAGCGATCTTCTCGGCAAGCAATTCGCTGATGAACGTCAGTTCGCTTTGAGCCGATCTGGCAATGTTGTCAGCTTCGGCATTTAGTTCACTCCATCGCGCAAGTCCGAGAACGCCCAGGAAAGTCAGGATGAGGATGGGGACCAGCCGCCGGAGCAGGTTTTCGCTGCCGAGCAGGCGCTCATATGCCGGATGGCTCAACAGCCGGGCATAGCCAGCAATGCGCTTGCGCGTGCTTCCCTTCAAGTATGGAAAAACGCGCAATCGTGCGCGCTGTGCGCCCGCTTGCGCCATACTGGTCTCCCCGTTCCGCTGCAGTTGAAATCCGGATACGCCGCACGACCGAATCACTTCCATAAGAATCCGAACGAATCAGCTTGTCCAGAGTCGGCTGGCAAAAAACGGGAAGAGTTCCAAGGCAATTTCCACTATTTTTTCCGCAATCAGACTTTGCCCAAAGTCCGGTCCAGGATGTCTGTGGTATCACGCGACAGCGGCCCGTCGTTTTTCAAGGACAACAATGCCTGCCCGGCCAGCTTTCTTCGAACCGGTTCCAGCTGTCTGAACGAGCGAAACGCTGTCAGCATTCTGGCTGCAACTTGCGGATTGAGGCCATCCAGTTCCCGGATGATATCGGCCACCAGCCTGTATCCTTCACCATCTGCAGCGTGAAAGCCGGTCTGGTTGCCCGCTGCAAAAACCCCGATGACTGAACGTACCCGGTTGGGGTTGCGGATCGAAAATGCCTTGTGGCGCATCAGTTTGCGAATGCGCTGCTGCGCATCCCTGCCCGGGGTCATCGCTTGTACCTGAAACCATTTGTCCATCACCAGCGCATCATGCCCGTGCATCGTTTCAAACCTGGCGATTGCATCGGCACTGGCTGACCTCGAAGCATGGAAATGCACGATCCGGGTGAATGCCGCGTAACGGTCATTCATGTTGTCAGCTTCGGCAAACTGCCGAAGGCTGTCGGCTTCTGCCGCCGCGCTGTTTGCAACTACTCCGTAGCTCAGCAGCAGATTGTTCAGTGAGCGCTTGCCCGCCGCATCTGCCGAAGGGTTGAACGCGCCACCGGTCGCCAGTTCCCCCGCCAGCGCCTGTCGCACCGGTTCCAGCACCGTGCCCATTTGCGCCATCAACGATGAGCGGGCCCGGTAGATTGCATCCGGATCGACATTTCTGCCGATTGTCTGCGCAATTTCTGTCTCGCCGGGCAAGGTCAGGGCGAGGCTGCGATATGCAGGCTCAAGCGCGCTGTTGGCGGCAATTTGCGCGGCAATTGCAACAAACCGCGCATCCCAAATTGGCGCTTTGCCGCGGGCAAGAGCCCGGGTTGCCGAAGTGAGCAGGCGCATGCCGTATTCCTGGAACGCCTGCCAACGGTTGAATGCATCGCTGTCACCGGCGGCCAATTGCGCCAGATCCGATTTTGACTGCGAGAAATCGATGATGACCGGCGCTGAAAAATCGCGGTTGACCGAAACTGCAGGGCGGGCTTGTACGCCGTGGAATACGATCTTGTGGCTACGCGCCTTGAGGTGGAACACATCGCCGTCGTTCTCGATGCCGGTGATTTTTGCCGGGATGACATCCAGGCCGTCTGGTCCGACCAGGCCGATGCGCAGCGGGATGTGCATCAGCCGCTTGCGTGTTTGTCCTGGCGTTGGTGCCAATGTTTGCTCAACTGAAAGCGTCAGTCTTTTTGCCTCGCGGTCATATTCAGCCGAAACCGGGACAACCGGTGTTCCGGCCTGTGAGTACCAAAGCATGAACTGCGACAAATCAACCTTCGATGCATCTTCGAAACATTTGACGAAATCCTCGATGGTTGCCGCCTCGCCGTCATGCCGTTTGAAATAGAGGTCCATTCCCTTTCGGAATTTCTTCTGTCCCAAAATGGTGGCGATCATCCGAACCAGTTCGGCGCCTTTTTCGTAGATCGTCGTAGTGTAAAAATTGTTGATCTCACGGTAGGTTTCCGGGCGAACGGGGTGTGCCAATGGCCCTGAATCTTCAGGAAACTGCGCCGCCCGCAAAGTCCGCACCTGACCGATGCGCTGAACCGGACGGGACCGCTCGTCTGCACAAAATTCCTGGTCACGGAACACCGTCAGACCTTCCTTCAGGCACAATTGGAACCAGTCACGGCAGGTAATCCGGTTGCCTGTCCAGTTGTGAAAATATTCGTGCGCGATAACCCGTTCTATGCCTTGGTAATCGGCGTCGGTTGCGGTTTGCGGATCAGCAAGAACATACTTGTCATTGAAGACATTCAGCCCTTTGTTCTCCATCGCTCCCATGTTGAAGTCGGCAACCGCCACGATGTTGAAGACATCAAGGTCGTACTCGCGCCCGAACGCTTTTTCATCCCACTGCATGGAGCGGATGAGCGAATCCATCGCATACGCGGCGCGTTCTTTTTTGCCGGGCTCAACATGGATGCCGAGTTTCACTTTGCGGCCTGAACCGGTGGTGTAATCCGCATGGATGGCATCGAGCTTTCCGGCCACCAGCGCGAACAGGTACGAAGGCTTGGGGTGCGGGTCGTGCCACACGGCAAAGTGCCGATTCCCCGGCAACTTGCCGGTGTCCGTGCAATTGCCATTGCCAAGCAAAACAGGTTCGCCGGCAAGGCTTGCTTCAATGCGTGTGGTGTAAATGGCCAGCACGTCCGGGCGGTCGGTGAAATATGTGATACGGCGAAAGCCTTCAGCTTCGCATTGTGTGCAATAGCTGCCGCTGGAACGGTAAAGGCCCATCAGCTTGGTGTTGCTGCCAGGATTGATCGAAGTCTCGATCTCCAGCGCGAAAGTTCTGCGTTTGGGCGGAGCGTGAATTGTCAACTTGTCGGATGCCGCGCTGTAGGCTTTGGCTTCAAGGGGATTGCCATCCACCAATACGGAGATGAGCATCAATTCATCGCCATCCAGCGTCAGTGCTGTGCCAATCGCCGTGTCTTTGTCGCGTTCAACCAGCAGCTTGGCAACCACTCTCGTGTCTTCCGGATCAAGCCGGAAAGTCAGGTCGACGGTTTTGATGCGGTATGCCGGCTTGCGGTAGTCTTTCAGCCGAATTGCCTGGCCCTGGTTCGTTTTCAATTCAGTTGGCTTTCCTGATGTGTATGGTGGCCTTGCAGCCGACTCTCCATCTATGTAGCCCTCGATGCGCCCTTTGCCAATTCCCGCACTTTTTTGAAGGATCAGCGATGCTCACCAAGACAGCACTCAAGCAACTTGAACTGCACCGCCGTCGCTTGGCGCAAAAGCCGGTTTCGCAATTGTTTGCCGAAGATGCCGGACGGTTTGACAATTTTTCGCTGAAGCTTGGCGATGTGCTGTTCGATTATTCGAAAAACCGGGTTGACGCTGAAGCAATGGCCGAACTCGTGGCCTTGGCACGGGAATGCACGGTGGAAGTCCGCCGCGATGCGATGTTTTCGGGACAGGCCATCAACACCACGGAGGGCCGGGCGGTGCTGCATACCGCCTTGCGCAACACTGGAAGCGGGCCGGTTCTGGTTGATGGCAAGGATGTGATGCCAAGCATCCGAAAGGTGCTGGCGGCAATGCGCAAATTTGCAAGGGCCGTTCGTTCGGGGGATTATAAGGTCACCGGCGGCAAGGTTACAGACATCGTAAATATCGGGATTGGCGGTTCTGATCTCGGACCGGCAATGGCGACGCGGGCATTGTCACCCTATGCCGATGGACCACGTGTCCATTTTGTTTCGAATGTTGATGGTGCCGATCTTTCCGACACGCTCAAACGCCTTGATGCGAAGACCACGCTGTTCATCATTGCCTCGAAAACCTTCACAACGGCCGAGACGATGGCCAATGCAACTTCTGCCCGTTCTTGGGTGGCCAAATCAGTGGGCAAGGTCAAAGCTGGCGTGCATTTTGCCGCGCTCTCCACCAATCTGGGAGCCACGCGCAATTTCGGAATTGCTGACGAGCGGACATTTGGATTTTGGGACTGGGTCGGCGGTCGGTATTCAATGTGGTCGGCAATCGGCCTTTCACTGATGATGGCCATAGGTCCAAAACGCTTCAACGAATTTCTGGGCGGCGCACATGCCGTGGACCGGCATTTTCTTGACGCGCCGCTGGAAAAAAACATCCCTGTCATCATGGCATTGCTGGGTATCTGGCACCGCAATGTCTGGGGCTTCGCTGCCCATGCAGTCCTGCCATACGACAACCGCCTGGGTCGCTTTCCGGCCTATCTTCAACAACTCGACATGGAATCGAACGGCAAGTCGGTAACGCTGGCCGGAAAACCTGTCGGGTATGATACCGGCCCGGTGGTTTGGGGCGAGCCGGGCACAAACGGCCAGCACGCCTTCTACCAGTTGATCCATCAGGGAACGTCGGTTGTGCCGTGCGATTTTCTTTTGGCGGCTATTCCGCAGGAAAGGCTTGGAAACCACCATCGCATGTTGGTGGCAAACTGCCTCGCTCAGTCACAAGCCCTGATGAACGGGCGCTCGCTCGAAGAGGTCACGGCGGAAATGCGCGCCAAGGGCATGGATGAAAAACGCATAGCACAAATCGCGCCCCACCGGGTGTTTGAAGGCAATCGCCCGTCCAGCACGTTCCTTTATCGCAAGCTCGATCCGTCCACACTTGGCATGCTGGTAGCCCTCTATGAGCACAAGGTTTTCGTGCAAGGGGCAATCTGGAACATCAACTCATTCGACCAGTGGGGCGTTGAACTTGGCAAGGTTCTGGCGACCGAACTGGAACCCGTTCTGGCCGGGGCAAATCCACCATCAACAGCAGATTCTTCCACCATCGGCTTGGTGGCGGAATTCCGCAAGCTCGGTGCAAACTGAATGCCGACGGGCCGCAACTTCGTTGGCGCTTGGCGGTTTTGTCGCCTCGCCTGCCGCTTGTGACCGGCTAAATTAGGGCTCATTTCCCAACAAGGCGAGCACAAACATGATCGAGAAGCGCGAATTCTACATTGACGGCAAATGGGTTTCACCAGCCGTTCAAAACGATTTTCACGTGATCGATGCCGCAACCGAAGAGCCATGCGCGGTCATTTCGCTGGGCTCTAAGGCAGATGTGGACAAGGCTGTCGCCGCCGCCCGGCGTGCCTTCCCGGCATGGTCCACCACAACACTCGCGTACCGCATTTCAATTCTGGAAAAATTGCTGGAAATTCTCAACCATCGCTTGCCGAAAACCGGCGAGGCAATTTCGCTCGAAATGGGCGCGCCGATTGATTTCGCCACCAGCAGCCAGGCCGCTTGTGGCCCTTGGCATCTTGAGGGCTTCATTGAGGCAGCAAAGGAAATTCGCTGGGAATATGATCTCAAGACGCCTGGCGAGCGCATCATCCGCGAAGCCTTTGGCGTATGCGGCTTGATTACCCCGTGGAACTGGCCATCGAACCAGATCGCCTTGAAAGTATTTCCGGCGCTGATTGCTGGTTGCACGATGGTGCTGAAACCCTCCGAGATCGCGCCGTTGTCCGGCATTGATTTTGCCGATATGATGCATGAAGCAGGCTTTCCGGCGGGTGTATTCAACCTCGTCAATGGCGATGGCGCAGGCGTCGGTTCGGCAATGTCCTCGCACCCCGACATTGACCTCATGTCGTTTACCGGCTCGGCCAGGGCAGGGGTTCTGGTGGCCAAGGCTGCCGCGGAAAGCATCAAGCGTGTGTCGCTGGAATTGGGCGGCAAATCGCCAAACATTGTTTTTGCCGATGCAGACCTGGATGGCGCAATCCGCAAGGGTGTTTCGCATTGCTTTGAAAACACTGGCCAATCCTGCAATGCGCCGACCCGGATGCTGGTCGAGAAATCGGTCTATTCGCATGCAGTCGAATTGGCCGTGCGCCATGGCGCAACAACCAAAATCGGCAGCCCGCGCGACAGTGGCGACCACATCGGCCCGCTCGCCAGCAAGGCGCAGTTCAACAAGGTGCAGGAACTCATTGAGGCTGGCATTGCTGAAGGTGCAAGGTTGGTGCTTGGCGGTCCGGGCCGGCCGGAAGGCTTCAACCGGGGCTGGTATGCACGCCCGACCATTTTCGCCGACGTAAACAACCAGATGCGCATTGCGCGGGAAGAAGTGTTCGGCCCCGTTCTCGTGATGATCCCGTTCGAGGATGAAGCAGAAGCCGTCGAAATTGCCAACGACACGCCCTACGGGCTTGCTGCTTATGTCCAGACCAAAAACATGGATAAGGCACACCGTGTTGGCCGGGCTCTGCGCGCGGGCATGGTGCGCTTCAATGGTGCCGGATTGTCCGCAGGTCATCCATTTGGCGGCTACAAACAATCGGGCAATGGCCGCGAGGGCGGACCATTCGGCATTGAGGAATTCCTCGAGGTGAAAATCGTCGGCGGCTGGTAACTGTCTTCGGGCTTGTCCGGCGAGCGTAACTTCCTATATCAGTCTGGCGGGTGATCGTTGATCAGTTTGTTGCACAAACATGTTTGAACAGCGTTGTCCGGGCATCGGTCCAGCCTCAACCGGGAAATCATCATGAACCAGATTGCACACGCCAAGTTCGGCATGGGTGCACCATTGCGCCGCAAGGAAGACCACGCCTTCATCACCGGCCATGGCCGCTACACCGATGATTTCAAACTGGAAGGCGAGTTGCATGCCTTTGTCGTGCGCTCGCCACACGCCCATGCCCGGTTCACCATCGTCGACATTTCTGCGGCTGCTGCACACCCCGGCGTGCATCTGGTTTTGACCGCCAGCGATGTTGCCCATCTGGTGCCCTTGCGCACACAAACCCCCGTAAAACAGCCCGACGGGACCACCAGCACGCCGCGCGACATTCCCGTGTTGTGCGACGCTATTGTGCGCCATGTCGGCGATGCGGTGGCCTTCATTGTTGCCGACAGCGTGGCCGTTGCCCGCGATGCCGCCGAATTGGTGCAGATCGACTGGGAACCAATGCCAGCCGTTGTGGAAACCGGCGCGGCACTCGAACCGTCGGCGCCCCTTGTGCATCCGGAGGCAGGCAGCAATCTGGCATTCACCGGCGAAGTCGGCGACAGGGCCAAAACCGAAGCGGTTTTTGCCAAAGCGGCGCAGGTTGCCAGCTTGACTTTGATCAACAACCGGCTGGTCTGCAACTACATGGAGACCCGCTCTTGCGTGGCAGAGTTTGTAGCTGATGAAGACCGCTGGTCAGTCATTGTGGGCTCGCAAGGCGTACATGGCATGCAGGGTACGCTTGCCCGCACCATGGGTGTGCCGCGCGAAAAGATCCGGGTTCGCACCGCAGATGTGGGTGGCGGATTTGGGACCAAAAGCTTCAATTACCGCGAATATCCGCTGACACTTGAAGCGGCAAAACGGCTCGGCCGCCCGGTGAAGTGGACCTGCGACCGCAGCGAACACTTTCTGGCCGACGCGCATGGACGTGACAACATCACCACTGCCCGAATGGCAATGGATGGTGATGGCAAGTTCCTCGCCATTGATGTCGATCTGATCGCCGCCATGGGGTCATATCTGCACCAGTTTGGCCCATATATCCCGATGCTGGGTGTAACCATGACAACCGGTGTTTACGACATTCCGGCCATGGCGATCCGCGTTCGCGGGGTCTATACCCACACCACTCCGACCGACGCCTATCGTGGTGCTGGTCGTCCGGAAGCGGCTTACGTCATTGAACGTTTGGTGGATGAATGCGCCCGCAAGACAGGGCAGTCGCGCGAGGAAATCCGCCGCCGCAATTTCATCAAGCCTGAGCAAATGCCCTACACCACGGCTGGCAAGCGCATGTACGATACCGGCGAATTCGATGCACACATGACGCTCGCAATGGAACGTGCGGGTTGGGCTGCGTTTCCCGCACGAGCCAGCGAAGCAATAGCCCGTGGCAAGGTGCGCGGCATCGGGTTGGCCACTTACATCGAGGCTTGCGCTTTTGCTGGATCTGAACCGGCTTTTCTGGCCCTCAAGGCAGATGGCACAATAGAGTTGAAAATTGGCACGCAGTCCAATGGCCAGGGTCACGCGACGGCCTATGCGCAACTGGCAGCAGAAAAACTGGGTCTTGATTACAGCCGGATCGAAGTTCGTCAGGGCGATACCGATGAATTGGCAAGCGGCGGCGGAACCGGCGGTTCACGCTCCGTGCCTTTGGGCGGCGTATCGGTTGTGGCGGCATCGGAAGTACTGGCCGAAAAGCTTAAGGAGCTTGCAGCAGATGAGCTGGAATCATCAGCCGGTGACATCGAATTGGTCGAGGGAACAGCCCGCATTGCCGGAACTGACCGGGTGGTGACGTTTGAAAACCTGTTCGCCGCCGCCAAAAAGCCTGCTGACGTGATGGCTGACGCCAACATTCGCCAAGCCGAGGCGACTTATCCCAATGGTACCCACGTGTGCGAAGTCGAAATCGACCCCGAAACCGGGATTGTCGAAGTGGTTGCCTACACGATCGTCGATGATTTTGGCGTCACGGTGAACCCGATCCTGCTGGCTGGACAGGTACATGGAGGCGTGGTGCAGGGCATCGGCCAATGCCTGACCGAAGAAGTGCGCTACGATGAAAGCGGCCAGCTGATCACCGCCAGCTTCTTGGATTATTCAATGCCGCTGGCGACCCACATCCCCGACATCCGGTTTGAAACGCGAAACATTCCTTCGACAACCAATGCCCTGGGCATCAAGGGTGCGGGTGAGGCGGGATCAATTGGGTCGTGCCCGGCGGTGATGAATGCAGTGTCGGATGCCTTGGGCAATGCGTTTGGTGTCTGGAACATCGACATGCCGGCAACGCCGCAGCATGTATGGAACGCAATCCGCGCTTCGGGCAACTGACCGGAAATTCAGTCAGCTTTCCGGGTGCGCAACGAGAAAAGCACTCCCGGAGCGCAGGCTGATCGACAGGTTTTTCCCGGCCACATTCGACAAGGTCAGTGTTGAGCCGAACGGCACTTCCCGGTCATTCAACGGCCATTTTGCGTCGTTGATGGTCAAGCCCGTCAGATCGGTGAACGGCAGAACCGAGAAACGCGTGCCTGCCGGAAAGCCCGGCAGCAAAACTTTTCCGGGGCGCACTGGCATCCCCTCTTCATCGCCACTGGTCAAGGCAACGGGCATGCCCCGGTCCGCCAAAGCAAGTGCCTGCGTCATGTGCAGGAAGGCATGATCGCTGCGCAAACCGCCAAAGGCACCTACCACGAGCAACGAACTTGCGCCTCGCTCGAGCGCAGCGGAAATCGCCAGATCGCTGTCGGTCATGTCCTTGTCGGCGGGATACTCCAACCTTGGCACGGATGCCCAATTTTCCAGTTCCTGCGGGTTTGCCGAGTCAAAATCACCCACCCAAAGTTCAGGTGCCACGCCGAGCTTTGATGCATGGTGCATGCCTGAATCGGCGGCGATGAGACGTGCGTCGGCGATCTGTCGCAGCAAACGCGCCGTCATGGTCAATCTTCCACCCACAAGGATTGCAAACAAGCTCATTCCTGCGGCTCTAGCATGCACAACACCGTTGGCAAAGCGGGCCTTGCCAAGCGGGTGCGACAGACATATTCTTGATCTTGCTCTAACGGGGTGCCGGCCCATTGCAAGATGGACAGTCGGCTGAGAGGCAAACGCCAACCCGAAGAACCTGATCCGGTTAGTACCGGCGGAGGGATTAGATGCATCGCTGTCAAGGCGCTGTCCCCTCCGATATTGAAATGAAGGATGTGAGGATGCGCTGGTTGTTGCCTGTTTTTTTGATTGCGTCGGTTTGCCCGGTTGCTTCCCCGGTTTGGGCGGCTGGCAAGCTGACCGTGTATACTTACGAGAGCTTTGTTGCCGAATGGGGTCCTGGCCCGAAAGTCAAAAAGGCTTTTGAGGCACAATGTGGTTGTGATCTTGAATTGATCGCCGTCGGTGATGCCGTGGCAATGTTGACCCGCCTGAAAATCGAGGGTCAGAGCAGCCCGGCTGAAATCGTACTGGGTCTCGACAACAATCTTGTCGCAGAAGCCAAGGCAACCGGCCTGTTCGTTCCGCACCCAACCGGCTTGTCAGCCAATACGGTACCTGGCGGGTTCTCGGATGAGGTGTTTGTGCCGTTCGACTACGGGCATTTTGCCGTGGTTTATGATTCGCAAGTGGTGAAAACCCCGCCAACCAGCCTCGATGAGCTGGTGAATGGCGACCCGGAAATGAAAATTGCAATCCAGGACCCACGCACTTCCACACCGGGCCTGGGGCTGCTTTTGTGGATGAAATCCGTCTATGGCGACAAGGCCGGCGATGCCTGGTCGAAACTCAAGGGCAGGGTGCTGACGGTTTCTCCCGATTGGAGCGGCGCGTATGCACTTCTGACCAAAGGCGAAGCGCCAATGGCTTTTTCCTATGTCACCTCACCGGCCTACCACCGCATTGCCGAGGGGAATGACCGCTACCGTGCTGCTGCTTTCTCGGAGGGCCATTATCTGCAGGTGGAGGTTGCCGGGATGACCAACAAGGGGGTGGCAAACCCGCTTGCAGGGCAGTTTATGGAGTTCATGACCAGTCCCGCCTTTCAGGACATCATCCCTGAAACCAACTGGATGTTCCCTGCGGGCAAAACCACCTCACCCCTCAGCCAGGTATGGGACGAACTGGTAAAACCCGCGAAAACCCTGGTTATTGCTGCCGGGGATGTAGCCGCCAACCGCAAGACATGGATTGACGAATGGCTAACCGCCATGGGTCGCTGAACCCCGGATTCGCTGCACTTGGTTTGCTGGCGCTGGTGGTCGGCGGGGCAATTGCCGGACTGCTGATTGCCGCGGTTGGCGACCCGTCAGGGGCTGCAGAGGCGATCAACGGCAGGCTGGCATCGGTTGTTTCATTCACGCTCTTGCAGTCCGGCCTGTCAACAATCTTGTCGGTCGGGATGGCCCTGCCGCTTGCCATTGCGTTCAACCGCCATGGCGAATTTCCGGGTCGGGTGCTGCTGCTGCGGTTGTTTGCGCTGCCAATGGCTTTGCCGGCGATTGTCGTGGCCTTGGCGATCCTGGCGCTGTTCGGTCGCAACGGCTTGTTGGTCAATGTAATGCAATGGGCCGGGATGGGCACAAGCCTGAATGTCTACGGCCTTTCCGGCATTTTGCTGGCGCATGTGTTTTTCAACCTGCCACTGGCGGTGCGCCTTCTTCTGGCGGCGCTGGCGACCGCACCTGCCAACCATTACCGGTTGGCATCACAATTCGGCATGAACGAGCGTGCGATCTTCCGCTTCGTCGAATGGCCGGTATTGGCAGTCACATTGCCCGGAGTTTGCTTGTTGGTGGGTACGCTGTGCCTGACATCTTTTACGATAGTACTGCTGCTGGGCGGCGGACCGGCAGCAACAACGCTGGAAGTCGAGATTTACCAGGCGCTGCGATACGATTTTGATCCTGCCCGTGCCGCCTTGCTGGTTGCCATACAGCTTGCGCTGGTAACGGTGATTGGCATGATCGCCGGTCGCGGCGACGTGACCGGTGACACCTCCGTTCAGGCGCACCGCCCGGCAAGATGGATGC
The DNA here is from genome assembly GCA_041739225.1 of Rhizobiaceae bacterium. GTDB lineage: Bacteria > Pseudomonadota > Alphaproteobacteria > Rhizobiales > Rhizobiaceae > BOKV01. Next base: position 4,976 of record JBGSOG010000099.1, on the reverse strand, counting down.
CGCCTTGGCTGAGGCTTGCAGATTTCGCCATCATTGCCGTTGCTTCGCTGTTTGTTCTTTCACCTTTGGTGGCAATTCTGGCCGCCGGCTTGCAAGCAGACCTTGTACGCCTGTTTGGCGAAGCCTCGACCCGGCGTGCATTTGTGACCAGCATGTTTGTCGGGACTTGTGCAGCTTTTCTGGCGGTAAGCATGGCTTTGGCGCTTGCTTGCGCCCGAAAGTCAGCCAGCAAAAATGCAATCCGGCTTGCCGCGATCTTTGACAGGGTGCCTTACATGGTGCTGGCATTCCCGGTCAGTGCGCTGGGAGCAGGATGGTTCCTGCTGGTTTACCGCATGGTGGATCTGGATCTGTTTGCGGTTCTTCTGGTTATCCTCGTCAATGCGGTCATGGCGCTGCCTTTTGCTTACCGGTTCATTCGGCCGGTGCATGATGATGCCCGCGAGCGGCACGACCGCCTTTGTGCAAGTTTGGGCATTGGCGGCTGGAATCGATGGCGTCTGGTCGATTGGCCGTTGCAGAAAGCTGCGATATTTTCTGCCCTGGCATTTGCTTGCGCACTCTCGCTCGGCGATCTGGGTGTCATTATTCTGTTTGGCTCAGACCATGTGCAAACCCTGCCATGGCTTTTGTTCACACGAATGGGCGCATACAGAACCGCAGATGCGCAAGGCCTTGCACTCCTGCTCGCATTGTTGTGTCTGGCATTGATGATGCTGGCCGACCGGCTGGCGGTGGATCGCCCCAAGTGAAATTACCCGCACTCGAACTCAGGAACATCAGTTTCTCAAGGCCAACCGGCTTTAGGCTGAAGATTGATTTCACTGTTTTTCCCGGCGAGCGCGTTGCCTTGATGGGTGCCAGCGGCTCCGGAAAATCGACAGTTACCGACCTGATTGCTGGCTTTGAGCAACCCGATACAGGCGAGATACTTTTTTCAGGCCGCAACATGACTGCCGGTGTGCCTTCGGAGCGCCCGGTCTCCATGCTGTTCCAGTCCGACAATCTATTTGGCCATCTGGACGCCTTTTCCAATGTGGCCCTCGGTATTTCGCCATCCATGCGGTTGTCGAAAGCTGAAAAAAACACGGTAGAGCAAGCACTCGAAGCCGTTGGGCTGGAGGAAAAGGGCACGCGGTTGCCCGCAGCACTTTCCGGCGGCGAGCGCCAGCGCGTGGCCATCGCCCGCACACTTGTTCGAAGCAAACCCGTCCTGTTGCTGGACGAGCCGTTTGCTTCCCTTGGCCCTGCGCTTTCCGCGGAAATGTTGAAACAGGTCGCGGATCTCGCAATCACGGCACATACAGCAGTGGTGCTGGTGACGCACAATCTGCAAGAGGCGCAAGACTTTGCTCCGCGCGTGATTTTTCTGGATTCTGGCAAAATCATTTTTGACGGCCCGGTTGCACAACTGCGTACACGGGGCGGAGATGCAGTGCAGCGCTATCTTGGAAATGCTATCCGTCCAGCCGCATCCTGATTTTCAGCAAATCCTGCCATGCCAGTTTTTTCTGTGCGGGTTGGCGCAGCAGATAGGCTGGATGCAGTGTCGGCATCGCGTCAATCTCCTGCCCACCTAGCGTGACCTTCGCCCAGCGTCCGCGAATTTGCGTGATGCCGACCTGCGTGTTGAGAATTGTCTTGGCCGCGGGACTACCCAGCAACACCAGCACTTGCGGCGCAACCAGTTCTATCTGTCGCTCCACAAAAGGTCGGCAGATTTCGGTTTCCTGCGGTGTTGGCGTGCGATTGCCCGGTGGTCGCCAAGCTACCACGTTGGTGATGTAGACCGAATTTCGGTCAAGGCCGATTGCCGCCAGCATTTTGTCGAGAAGGTGCCCGGAGCGACCAACAAACGGCAATCCCTGTTCGTCTTCCTCGCGGCCCGGCGCTTCTCCAATCAGCATTATTTTGGCTTGCGGGTTGCCATCGGCAAACACCAGATTCTTTGCCGCCAGCCGCAAATTGCAGCCTTCAAATTGTTCCATCGCTGACCGCAGCGCTTCAAGGGTAACTGCGCCTGCTGCCATTTCCCGGGCACTTGCAACCGCAGCCCCGTCGGGCATGGCCACAACAGTCGGGGCAGAAGGCCGCGAGGGCGGCGGACTGTCGCGCACCGGCAGGCTTCGCTTCGCTGGTTCTGGAATGGTTCTTTGCGTGCTTTCGGCAAACCTGTCGATGGGCATGTCGTCGAGCGCAATGTCAACGCCGGCTTCAACCTGCCAACGCAGCATCTCGAGCATTTGTGCATGGCTGACATTCTGGCTTGGCGCGGCGTTCACGGACCTGTCCTTTCGCAGAAAAAGACGATGGCGAAAGCCGTTGCGCCTGGCAAGGTCGCCAAGCAGTCACACACTGTATATTATTGACGTTAACGTAAGAGTAAATTATAAAGCTGTGCGTTTGGCAGGTTCGCAATTTGTCAATTTCCTTTCGTTGAAGGGGTGGCGGCCCAGCGCTGCCAAATGATATCAAGTTTCAATTGCCCGGTTTGCGGGCGCACCGGACGGAGCAGGCAATGGACGCGGCTGAGGCACTTCCCGAACGCGAAAGCATGGAATTTGACGTGGTTATCGTCGGTGCCGGACCTGCCGGTCTGGCCGCAGCAATTCGCTTGAAGGAACTCGATCCGGATCGCTCTGTGGTTGTGCTTGAAAAGGGCTCGGAAGTTGGCGCGCACATTCTTTCAGGTGCAGTGGTGGACCCGATAGCCCTCAACCGGTTGATCCCGGACTGGAAGGAAGATGAAAGCCATCCGTTCAAGACCGAGGTCAAGGACGACCAATTCTTCTTCATGACCAAAGGCGGCAAAATTCGCCTGCCGAATTTCATGATGCCGCCATTGATGAACAATCACGGCAATTACATCGTTTCGCTCGGCAATGTCTGCCGCTGGCTGGCAAGCCGCGCCGAAGCGCTCGGCGTTGAGATATATCCCGGATTTGCCGCCGCCGAAGTGCTTTACAACGATACCGGCGCGGTGATTGGTGTTGCCACCGGCGACATGGGCATTGGCAAGGACGGCAAGCCTGGCGGGGCGTATGCCCGCGGAATGGCATTGCTGGGCAAATACGTACTGATCGGGGAGGGTGTTCGCGGCTCGCTGGCCAAGCAATTGATCTCCAAATTCGATCTTTCTGCCAATGCCGAGCCGCAAAAATTCGGTATCGGAATCAAGGAACTTTGGCAAATTGCGCCGGAAAAACACAAGCAGGGTCTCGTCCAGCACTCCTTCGGCTGGCCGCTCGACAGCAAGACCGGTGGCGGAACCTTCCTCTATCACCTTGAAGACAATCTGGTGGCAGTCGGCTTCGTCATCCACCTCAACTACAAGAACCCCTACATTTCGCCGTTTCAGGAATTCCAGCGTTTCAAGACCCATCCCGCAGTGCGCGAAACCTTCGAAGGCGGCAAACGACTGTCCTATGGTGCGCGCGCCATTACCGAAGGCGGCTGGCAGTCGGTTCCCAAACTCACCTTTCCGGGCGGAGCGCTGATCGGTTGCTCGGCGGGCTTCGTTAACGTGCCGCGCATCAAGGGTTCGCACAACGCCATGTTGTCTGGAATGCTGGCAGCGGAAAAAGCGCATGAGGCGCTGGCGGCCGGCCGCATGCAGGACGAGCTGTCGGCCTATGAGGCTGAGTGGCGCGCGTCCGACATTGGCAAGGACCTCAAGAAGGTACGCAACGCCAAGCCGCTTTGGAGCCGCTTCGGCACTCCGCTCGGCATCATGGCCGGCGGTTTCGACATGTGGATGAACACACTGTTTGGCTGGTCGCCTTTCGGAACCATGAAGCATGGCAAACCCGATTACGCTGCACTTGAGCCTGCAGCCAATTACCAGCCAATCGATTATCCGAAAGCAGACGGTGTGTTGACCTTCGACCGCAATTCCTCGGTTTTCCTGTCAAACACCAACCATGAGGAAGACCAGCCGACGCATCTGCAGCTCAAGAACCGTGAGCTGCAGGCCTCGTCGGAACTTGCAATTTTTGGTGGGCCGTCAACCCGCTATTGCCCGGCAGGAGTTTATGAATGGGTCGATGAGGCAGGCAACGCCCTGCCAGCCGGCATGAACAATCCCGCCAATGCCCGCTTCGTCATCAACGGCCAAAACTGCGTCCATTGCAAAACCTGCGACATCAAGGACCCCAACCAAAACATCAACTGGGTTCCGTCACAAGGCGGAGAGGGTCCAGTTTACCCGAACATGTGAGCAATCCAAATCGCACGTTGAGCGCAGCGAAGCGCAAAGATTTGGATTGGGATAAAGCAAATCGCACGTTGAGCGCAGCGAAGCGCCAGGATTTGGATCTCTTCAGACAAATTGGCTACTGGCTACCCACACGCCAATGGCGATCAGCATGGCACCCAACGCGCGGGAAAATCGAAGACCGCCAGGAAACTGTTTTTCGGCAAGCACAACCAGCGTCAGCCCCGCGATCCAGACAAGGTTCATGATGCCGCCAACGAACAACAGGGCCATGAGCGCCCAACAGCTTTTCAGGCAATCCAGACCTTCCTTGAAGCCCAATGCCGCAGCCTGCCTGTTTATCGAATGTGGGCTACCCGGTTGAAGCGGTTGGCACATTCTGCACCCGGCGAGTGCCCGCTGCTTCAGGCCCAGCATCTGGTAAACGCCAGCAGCAATGAGAAAAGACGACGAAAGTACCGAACTGCTGCTCCACATCAGGCTTGTGTGCAGCGCGCCAGTCCTTTCCAAGGCAAATTGCAACCCTGTCGCAACAATGCTGAAACCGAGCCAGACCAGAAAATAGCTGGAAACAAACATAAAAACCGGCGCCAGCAACCTGTCAGGCTTTTCGTGCTGCAAGCGTGAACGCCATGCTGAATGATGCCTTGCCAATGACGGCATGAACCCCGGCATCATCATGGCAACCATCATCACCCACCACATGGCGAGCATCACCAGACCATATTCAACAGACCAGCCATTTGGTGCGTCCGGCATGACC
>JBGSOG010000071.1:0-2402 GCA_041739225.1 Rhizobiaceae bacterium | reverse complement strand
GTTCTCGTGCGGGTCCTTGTTGACGCCCGATTCGATCATTTCGTGGTAAAGGTCATTGCCCTCGCGGGTGCGTTCGCCGACACCGGCGAACACCGAGTAGCCACCATGCGCCTTGGCGATGTTGTTGATCAGTTCCTGGATCAGAACCGTTTTGCCAACGCCCGCGCCGCCGAACAGCCCGATCTTGCCGCCGCGCGCATAGGGTGCGAGCAGGTCAACCACCTTGATGCCGGTGACCAGAACCTGGGCTTCGGTTGCCTGTTCGACAAATGAAGGCGCAGGCTGGTGAATGCCGCGACGCGCCTTGGTTGGAACCGGCCCTGCCTCGTCGATCGGCTCGCCGATCACGTTGATGATGCGGCCGAGCGTTTCCACACCGACCGGAACCGAGATCGGCGATCCCGTATCCAGCACGTCCTGCCCGCGAACCAGACCTTCGGTGGAATCCATCGCGATGGTCCGCACGGTGTTTTCACCCAGATGCTGCGCAACTTCCAGAACCAGCCGCTGACCATTGTTGATGGTTTCAAGCGCGTTGAGGATTTGCGGCAAGGTACCGGTGAATTTGACGTCGACAACCGCGCCGATGACCTGGCTGACCTTGCCGGTTGCGCCCTTGCCCAAAACAGCCTTGGTGATTGTCGGGGCAGCGGTTTTCTTTGCCACTGGTGCCTTGGCTGGCACAGCCTTCGCCGGAGCAGCTTTTGCAGCCACGGCCTTTGTTGCAGCTACCTTGGCAACAGCGGCCGCTTTCACTGCCGGTGCCTTGACTGCTGCTGCCTTTGGCGCCGCTGCTGCGGGCTTTGCGGCTTGCGCCGGCTTCTTCGTGGTTGGAGCTTTGGCCATCGTCTTGTTCTCCTGGACCCTTAGAGCGCTTCAGCGCCCGAAATGATTTCAATGAGTTCCTTGGTGATCTGCGCCTGACGCTGGCGATTGTAAGAAAGCGTCAGCTTGCCGATCATGTCCCCCGCATTTCGGGTCGCATTGTCCATCGCCGACATCTTGGCACCCATTTCACCGGCAACATTTTCAAGGAGTGCCTTGAAAATCTGGACGGTGATATTGCGCGGGATGAGATCGTCGAGAAGTGCGCCGACTTCCGGTTCGTATTCATAAGCAGCTGAGCTGCCGGTTTTGCCGGTCATGCCCGCAGCAGCAGGAATGAGTTGTTGAGCGGTGGGTATCTGCGAAATCACCGAGCGGAACTGGGCGTAAAACAGCGTACACACATCAAATTCACCCGCTTCAAAAAGGGAAATCACCTTGCGGCTGATGTCCTGCGCGTTTTCAAATCGCAGGTCTTTCACTTCCCGAAGCTCTACCCTGTCAATGATGTGTTTTCCGAACTCACGGCGCAACTGGTCATAACCCTTGCGCCCCACCGTGATGATTTTCACGGTTTTGCCGCCGGCCAAAAGTTTGCGTGTGTGGTCACGCGCCAGCCGCACGATGTTTGTGTTGAAACCGCCGCAAAGCCCGCGATCGGAAGACGCAACGACCAACAGGTGGGTGTCTTCCTTGCCCGTTCCGGTCATTAGCCGTGGCGCTTCAGCCCCGCTGACATTCTGCGCGAAATTGGCAAGCACCGCCGCCATCCGGTCAGAATACGGACGCGCGGCCTCGGCCTTCTCCTGTGCACGGAGCAGCTTCGCCGCGGCGACCATCTGCATCGCCTTGGTGATTTTCTGCGTTGCCTTCACAGAGGCAATGCGAACTTTGAGGTCCTTCAGACTGGCCATGATGCCCTCTGATTGCTCCCTTCAGGAATTGCCGACTCAGGCAAAGTTTTTGGCGAATGCATCCAGTGCCTTTTTAAGGCGGTCCCGGATGCTGTCGGTCAGCTGCTGCTCCTTGCGGATGTCGGCAAGGATATCGGCATTCTCCGACTTCAACGAGGCAAGCAAACCGCTTTCGAAGGCTCCAACCCGGTTTACCGGAAGCTTGTCGAGATAGCCGTTCACACCTGCATAAATCACCGCAACCTGCTCTTCGGTCTGCAACGGCGAAAACTGCGGCTGTTTGAGCAGCTCGGTAAGGCGCGCGCCACGGTTGAGAAGGCGCTGCGTTGCAGCATCAAGGTCGGAACCAAACTGCGCAAACGCCGCCATTTCGCGGTACTGCGCCAGTTCACCCTTGATCGAACCGGCAACCTGTTTCATCGCCTTGATCTGCGCCGCAGAACCAACGCGGGAAACCGACAGGCCGACGTTCACCGCCGGGCGGATGCCCTGGTAGAACAAATTGGTTTCAAGGAATATCTGGCCATCGGTGATCGAGATCACGTTGGTCGGGATATAGGCAGACACATCGTTTGCCTGGGTTTCAATGACCGGCAGTGCTGTCAGCGACCCGGAGCCGTTGTCTTCGTTCATCTTGGCTGCGCGCTCGAGGAGGCGCGAGTG
>JBGSOG010000020.1:0-48034 GCA_041739225.1 Rhizobiaceae bacterium | reverse complement strand
ACGGCGATGCCGCCGAAGGCATGATACAATGAAAGACATATGGAGGGATTCAAACCAGTTGGAGACCATTTAAGCCCGACGCGTTTCAAGCGCCGCCCGCGCTACAGTGTCGTGTTACATGACGTGCGCGACAAGCTCGACCTGTCACTCAATACCTATGTGGTTATCGACAGCATCCACAAACTGTCAGCAAGTGATCCACGCTTTCCGTATTGCGTCATGTCGAAAGAGGATATTGCAACCTTCTTGCGCATCAGTCGCCGTACCGTTTTCCGGTCCATTGACGAAGCCGAAAAGCTAGGATTGATCGAACGCTGCGAGCATGGTTTGCGTGCTTCCGAGAAATGGATTCGGGCTGTGGAAATCTATTCGATTCAAACCAAGTGAGACCCAGGGTGCCATTTTGTCACTGACAGTGCCATGACTTGCCGGAAAACCGAAGTGCCAGACTGGCCCTCCGGGCGTGCCAAACTGGCTGCGCCATCGTGCCAGGCTGGCACCAAAAACGTGCCGGAATGGCACCCAATAATAGTAGATAACCATATGAAATTATTAAATAAAAATAGTCGGAGAGAATCAAATAGGACCATTACCAAGAATGAGAAGAAGTAAGACATTATTCCCTCTAGCCAAGCAATTCAACAAAATGGAGTGCGAATGATGCTTGAGTACCATGTTACTGCCCGCCGCATCGACAGTCACGGGTCGCTAGCAAACACCAAGCAGGCAATGATCGAACTCGACACCGATATGGCTGGGCGTCAGGATGGGTTCAACCCGGCCGAAATGCTGCTCGCCAGCCTTGCCGCCTGCATCCTGAAAGGCACTGAACGCGTGATACCCATACTGGAGTTTGACATGCGCGGCATAGAGGTCAGCATAAACGGCGTCCGCCAGGACAACCCGCCGAAGATGATCAGCATCACCTATGAGATTGTCGTGGACACCGACGAGTCGGATACGCGGCTGGACCTGCTCCACCGCAACCTGCAAAAATATGGAACGATTTACAACACATTGGCAGGCGCAACAGAACTTTCCGGTTCGATTCGAAGGAAGGTTTGAGCATGGCACAGGCTAGCACCAGTGTTCAGCGACAAGGTGCGTTCGAAAACATTCGGGGTTTTACATAGTGCAGGATTTGGGGGAGTGGACTTGCAGGATTCTATCCCGAATGTCGGAAGAAACACTGACCAGTCCTCGTTGTGCACTCGATCCTTTCAACCCAGAATGTCCTTGGGTATGAACAGGGGTATTTAGAGAAACCGCGCGGCGGATAATTAAACGAGATCAGATATATACGGTCTGTATTCTGTTCCTCTCCTGCACCAAGCAAGCTTCTCAACCATCCCCAAAACACATCGCACACGCGGATTTCATTGCGCCAAAACCGGTCGGTGGGTGTTCGGCTATTGCTGCTGTTCCCAAGCTGTGGTTTTTGAATGCAGCAACTCATGCGCGTTTCGAAAAGCACAGTTTCGGCGGGTTTGCAGACAGCAATTGCGGGGGATGGGCATGGCAGACAATGTTTCAGCTGCAGACGACGAGGCGCTACTCGCGCGGTTTGAAAAAAATCCTAAGTTCAAGAAAAACAGCAAGGAATGGACGCCAGAGCAGCGTGCTGCATTCTGCTTGATCGCCCGAAGCATTCATGCGACCGGTCTGGATGCCTATCATACAAATACGCCCGATACACGATTTGGCCGTAAACCGAATAAAGACAAAGTAGCATCCGGCGTAATTGCCAGATTGCGTTCAAATGACGACCGGGAATTAATAATAAATAGGAAGGCCCCACCGGAATTCGGACTGAAAAAATCATATGCACTAAGCCCCGAAAGTTCCACTGTCTTCGCTGATGACATCGAAAAGGCCAGCGACAAAATTCGCGATTGGATGTCGAAAAACTCCAATGGCCCTGGCAAATGGCCCGATGATTATGGTGACGGCGCTTTTGAAGAAGACGCTAGCGAACCCAGTCTGAAAAACGATTTTACCATGGATGATGTGGCACCCACAAACCTGATCCTTTACGGGCCGCCGGGCACCGGCAAAACTTACCAAACAGCAAGGGAAGCAGTTGCGCTGTGCGACGGAACTGCCCCCGAAGTCCGGAGCGAAATGATGATGCGATACAACGAGCTTGTCGGGCAAAAGAGGATCGGTTTCGTCACATTCCACCAGAACTACGGATATGAGGATTTTGTTGAGGGCTTGCGACCGACAACCGACCCATCGGGTGACGGCGATGCTGACGGTACTGTGTCCGCGGGTTTCAAACTTGAACCGAAAAGCGGAATATTCCGTGTAATGTGCGAAAGGTCCGAGCGCAGTTTTGCCAAGCCCGATTCCGATGCGACAGTTTACGATACCGTCCAGGTCTTCAAAATGTCCTTGGGTAGATCAGGGATTGAAGACGAGATATTCGAAGAAGCCCGCCGTGGAAACTATATCGCCCTTGGATGGGGTGGCGAAGAGGATTGGTCTCTTTCAAAATATGACGGCGAGGCAGGCTATCGCGAAATATATGACCGCTGGAATGAAATTGAACCGGGTTCGGCCGGCAACAGTGGCAATATTTCACAAGTCTGGCGATTTCGCAGTTCCATGCGGATCGGCGATCTTGTGCTGGTTCCATACGGAAACACCGCAATAAGGGCCATCGGACGGATCACCGGCAACTACCTGTATGTGCCCGATGATCGATTTGCCTATCGCCACCATCGTCCCGTTGAATGGTTGAAACACTTTGAGACACCGGTTCCAGTATCGGAAGTCTACAACAAGTCCTTTTCCATGGCGTCTTGTTACAAACTGGCTGACCAAGAATTGAAACGAGATGGCCTTGCTCGCTTGCTAGGGGATTCAACCAGCGAGAGTGTTGACAACAAGAGCGATAAACTGCCTCACGTCCTCATCATCGACGAGATCAACCGGGCGAACGTGTCCAAGGTTTTTGGCGAGTTGATCACACTGATAGAGCCGGACAAGCGCCAGGGAATGGACAACGCGCTTTCGGTGACATTGCCCTATTCGGGCGAGCAGTTTTCCGTTCCCGCCAACTTGCACATCATTGGTACCATGAACACGGCGGACCGGTCGATTGCGCTGCTGGATACGGCACTGCGGCGAAGATTCAATTTCCGTGAATTGGCGCCGGACCCAAAACTGCTCAAGCCTGTTGATGGGATCGACCTTGCAAAAGTCCTCACGACCATCAATGAGCGGATCGAATACTTGATTGATCGCGAACATCGCATCGGCCATGCATTTTTCATCGGCTGCAAGACTGAGCAAGATGTCTACGCGGCGATGCGCGACAAGGTGATCCCGCTGTTGCAGGAGTATTTCTTTGAGGACTGGAGCCGGATCAGGGACGTGCTTGGAGTTGGGTTTATCGGATCGGCCGATTTGAAATCTCCGCGTAGCGATGGGGAAGTTCGCAAAAGCTGGTTTGTGCACTCGCCGTTCAAAGACGACGCATTCAGATTACTGATCGGGAAAAGTGAAGGCGTTGCGGCAGCTACGGACGAACAAGCAAATGAATCAACACAGTGACTCACTTCACCGTTAATGAATGGGAAAGCATCGCTGTACAAAACGACAGCAGTCCGGTCAAAGGCAAGGCTTTCAGCCGCAGTCAAGCGGATGCCCTTTTAAAGGCGGCGCGTTCGCATCCCTCTGCAAACCGGTCCGGCACCAATATTTTGATCGACTACAACACCAAAATCACCGCAAGGCAGGTGGTCGGCGTGATTGCAGCACAAGGTTGCAGTCTGGAAATCCTGCCAAAGATTGATGCCAATGCGGCCGAGCCAGACAGCACGATCAGAAAGCGGCTGGTGCGGATGCTGGATGTGGCGCTTGGCCTTGACGTCAGCGATGGCCAATCCTCCACCATGGCGCGCCAGAACGAGACCTTGCTCGACATTCTCATTCGCATTTTTACCCAACGGCTGCTGGCGGAAGCACGGCGGGGTCTGCCGCGCGCGTACCTGGCGCAGGAAGAAGACTTGCCGACACTACGGGGCAAGCTCGATATCCGGCGTCAGTTCACTGTTCATGCCGTGCGGCCGGATAGGCTGGCCTGCCGCTTCGACACGCTCATGGCCGATACACCGCTGTTGCGCATCATGAAGGCTTGCGTAGTGCTGCTGCGGCGGCATGCACGGGCAATCGAAACCAGCCGCAACCTTGATGAGTTGCGGTTTCTCTTCGCCGACATCACCGATGTGCGCCCGGAAAACCTACCCTGGGCGCAGGTGCGAATTGATCGGACAAACCGGCGGTGGGAAACGCTTTTCGCCCTTGCAAAACTGTTTTTGAAACGCGAATGGCAGGCAACGCATCACGACAGCAGCGCTGGGCAAGGGATAACCCTGCTGTTTGCGATGAATGATTTGTTCGAGGCTTATGTCGCGGCACTTGCGAGGAAAGCGCTGCTTGGGACCCAATGGACCGTCCATTCCCAAGGTGGCAGGCTGCCCTGTCTGCAAGAAGACAGGGAAGACGGAAAGCCGCGCTTTCAAACCAAGCCGGACATCCTCATCAAGGACAATGGTGCAACCGTTGTGGTGATCGACACCAAATGGAAGCATATCGGGCGTGATCCCGAGGATGCAAAACTTGGCGTTTCACAAGCCGATATCTACCAGATGATGGCTTATTCCCGCCTGTATGGTTGCGGAGAAACCATGCTGCTGTACCCGCATCACAAGGAACTTGGCGATGTGGCGTGGGACAAGCCTTATCGCATGCTTGGAAGCAACGCGCCTTGCGACAGGCTTCGGATCGCCAGTGTCGATATTGCCGCCCGGGAGGCTGATATTGTTGACCGGTTGAAACAACTGGTTGTGCCAGTCAAAGTGCAGTCTCAGTCAATGTCCCAACAGCCAGGCTAAATGAAATCACTTGCAGTCTGAATTCTTGTAGGAAGTCCGCCTGCTGTCGCCGGACATCAAAATTCCGCCGACCACCGCAGCAACATCCTCGTGCAAAAATGCAACCAAACACAATCAAGCTGCGATGACGGCCAGTTTGCTACCAGTCTTTCCAATTGAGCCGAGCTTGCTCAGCCCTTCTTGGCGGGCTTGCCCGGCGATGCGTCGGCGCGCTTCATCTGGCTGGTGAAGCCGGTGTCAACCTTGACCGCCTTAGCGTCTTTCTTGGGCTTGCGCACTTCCTTCGTTTTCTTCTGCTGACCTTTGGCCATGTCTTTTCTCCCGGTTGGTTGGCAAATCGCCGACAGACAGAATCGCACGGTATCGGTTTTCCTGCAACCAAGCGTGTTGACCCACGTCAAGGCGCGCCTGAACGCATTGTGGTCTGTTGAAGCCATGGGAAAATCGATCGGGAGAGGGCAATGAACAGGATTTGTCCGCAGGTGTGGGCTGCCACCATCCTTGTGTTGCTGACATTTCATGGCACCGCCATTGCAGCGCCGTTGGCTGATTTGCGGCATGGCGAAGCCTTGGCCAAAGCCAATTGCGCCACATGCCATGCCCTCGGGCCGGAAGACAGCAGCCCGAACAAGGCGGCTCCGCCGTTTCGTACCCTTGGCGAGCGGTTTCCGGTGGAAACCATTGACGAGGCCTTGCTGGCAAAGTTGCGCCCCGGCCACCCCGACATGCCAAGTTTCACCATGACGCCCAAGCAGGCGGCTGACATTGGTGCCTTCATTGGCTGGACGCAGCCGGTCGAGCACGGCAAACGGCTGGTCGAAGAAAACTGCGCCCGTTGTCATGCGACAGGCAAGGATGGGGAAAGCCGGCACAAGGACGCGCCGCCGTTTCGCCAGCTTTCGCTGCTGTATCCGATTGATGCGCTGGAGGAGGCCTTCGTTGAAGGAATTGAGACCGGGCACCCGGACATGCCTGTATTCACGGCCACGCCGACCCAGATATCCAACATGCTGGATTACATCGCCTCAATTCAGGAAAACTGAACCTGGCCATTTTGCCTGCCCTAAAATGCAAAAAGCCCCGCAGAAGCGGGGCTTTTTTGTCGGGGCGTGTCTGGTTCAGTTGCAGACCTTCACCTTTTCCCAGTGCCAGCCATTGTAGCCATGCACTTTCACTTTGGTCCAGAAGCAATGTGGCTTGTAATAGGTGTAGCCATAATTGCCGTGTCCGTAGCCATTGTAGCCATGGTTGTTGTAACCGTGGTGCTGCTTGTGGCCGTAGCCGCCTGCCTGCGAAGAAGCGGTGGTGGTAACCAGAGCCGATGTCGAAAGAACGGCGATTGCGATTGCAGCTACTGCAGACTTGCGAAACATGTTCATGGCGATCAATCCTTTGGTTGGCGACCGGTCTTCCCGGTCAGGGTTTTCTTCAGGCTTTCTGCCTTCCGATGAGATGAAGATGCCACCTGATCGCCCCGCCCGCTGTGCAATCGCGCACATTGCACGGTGCCAACGAAAAACGGGCAAAGGTTGCATGCCGGCGCGATATCCGCCAAACAGACGGCATTGCAAACAGTCCGGAATACACAAATGACCATCAGGCTGCACAAGGGCGATCTGCCCAATCTCGACCATTATGGAAGCAGCGCCGCCATCGACACTGAAACGCTTGGGCTCAACCCGGCCCGCGACCGTTTGTGCGTGGTGCAGTTGTCACCGGGCGACGGGACGGCCGACGTGGTGCAGATCGCCCGCGGCCAGAAATCAGCGCCAAACCTGGAAAGGCTGCTGGCCGACCCCGATCGGCAGAAGATCTTTCATTTTGGCCGCTTCGACATTGCTGTCCTCTACCACGCATTTGGCGTTCTGGCCTCGCCGGTCTATTGCACCAAGATCGCCTCCCGGCTCACGCGGACCTACACCGACCGGCACGGCTTGAAGGATCTGGCGCGCGAACTTACCGGCATCGATTTGTCAAAACAGCAGCAAAGCTCGGATTGGGCTGCCGATGAGCTGTCACCGGCACAACTTGAATATGCGGCCTCGGATGTCTTGCACCTGCATGCGATGAAAAAGAAGCTGGATGAACGGCTTGAGCGCGAGGGACGGACAGATTTGGCCGATGCTGCCTTTGCCTTCCTGCCCTGGCGGGCACGGCTTGATCTTGCCGGCTGGCCGGAGGAGGACATTTTCTCGCATTCGTGACGTTCAGCCTGTGCTAGAACGGCTTCTCATCAAGCGAAATGCGGCATGCTTGCTGGAATGTTAACGGATTGGCCGCAATGTGACCAAAAACGGGTGCGCCTAGAACCCGCTGCGGCCAATTACGTCGCCAATGCCGCGCCTGCCAATTTGAACACGGACCTGAGTTGAGCCAAAACCAGCCATTCCGGCAGCGAATGCCGCTCGCAGACCAAAACCTGGGCGATGCCAACGCATCACAGGCTGGCGGTTTTGCACGGGCAGTTTCGCCGGAAATGCGCGCCGGCCCGGTTCGGGCATCCCGTTCCCCGCACAATGAATTCCTGACAGCCGGACGATCACCGGCGGAGTTTGCCCGGGCGGCAAAGCACACAAGCCGTGTGCGTTTCCTGAAATGGGCGCTGCCGCTGGGCGGTACGTTGACTATTGTCGCCCTCATTGCAGTCTATATTTTGTCGCAGCTCTCCCTGCCGCAGATCGATCCGGGCGAAGCCAAAGTCGTGAATGGCCAGCTGGTGATGAACAATCCAAAACTTGCCGGTACCGACTCCAACAATCGACCCTACACATTGTCTGCCGAGAAGGCCGTGCAGGACGCGGAAAAGCCAACGCGGGTAATGCTGGAAAAGATCGTCGGCAAACTGTCGGTCAGCGAAACCAACTTTGCCCGTGTTGCAGCGGGAACCGGTTTGTACGATACCGATGCGCAGACACTGGAACTGGACGGCTCGGTCAGCGTGGACACCGACGACGGCATGTCAATCCGGCTGGAAGGTGCGTCCATCGACATTGACAAAGGACGGCTGGTTTCGCAAAGGCCGGTAGTTGTGGATACCGGTCGCGCACGGGTCAGCGCCCAGTCGCTGATTGTCGAGAACAAGGGGAAGACCATCATTTTCGAGAACAAGGTTCTGATGATTTTGCAACCGATCGACCCTGAAAAGGCAGCAGGTGGCGCACAGTGAACCAGGTCATGTTTGTTTTTTTCCGAATCCTTGCCGTCCTGGTTGCAGTTCTTGCAGCAAGTGGATTATCGCACGCGCAGACCTTTGGCGGGGCTTTTGACGGAATGTCGAACTCCAAGGAGCCGATCCAGATCGAAGCGGACAAGCTGGAGGTCGATGACAATGCCGGAACCGCGGTGTTCAGCGGCAACGTGGCGGTCAACCAGGGATCAACCCTGCTGAAGACAGACCGGTTGCGGGTGGTTTATTCCCGCGATTCAGGCGGCAAGGCAGGTCCGGGCGGCAACGTGAAGCAGATTGAAGCGACAGGCAGGGTTGCCGTGCGTTCCAATGACCAGGTGGCTTCAGCCGAAAAAGCCACCGTCAACATGGAAACACAAATGGCCAGCCTGTCGGGCAACGTGTCGGTCAGCCAGGGAAACAACATCATCACCGGCTGCCTTGTCACCATCAACATGAAAACCAACAACATCGACGTCAAACCGTGCCAGAACACGCAGACGGGCGGGCGGGTAAAGGTCCTGATCGACCGTGCCCCCGGCACCAAGCAATAGCGATTGCGGGGCAACGGGCTTGAAACCTGCCGGAACACCTCGAAAGCGACCTGTCAGGACTGCAGGCTTGATTGCCGGAATTGCCCGCTTTTTTGCGCAATCCGGGTCGCGCCTGCGCGGCCTTTTCGCAAGAGGCTTGCCGGCAACTCGTTCGGACCAAGCGCCAAAGACTGCCGGTTCAAGCCAGCCAAGGGTAAATTCGCGCGAAGGCATCCTTGCTGTCTACGGCCTGCAGAAGGCCTACAAGGGCAGGCAGGTGGTGCGCAATGTTTCACTGGGCGTGCGCAGGGGCGAGGCAGTCGGCCTGCTGGGGCCGAACGGTGCTGGCAAAACCACCTGCTTTTACATGATTACCGGGTTGGTTCCGGTCGATACCGGGCGCATCGAACTTGACGGGCATGACATCACGCAGACACCGATGTACCGGCGTGCCCGGCTTGGCATTGGCTATCTGCCACAAGAAGCATCGATCTTTCGCGGCCTCTCGGTTGAAAACAACATCAGGGCAGTTCTGGAAGTTGTCGAGCCCGACCGCAAGGAGCGTGAGCGCCAACTGGATGCGCTGCTGGAAGAATTCACCCTGACACATTTGCGCAAATCACCATCCATTGCACTTTCGGGCGGTGAAAGGCGGCGCTGCGAGATCGCCCGCGCCCTTGCCACGCGCCCGTCCTTCATGTTGCTTGACGAGCCATTTGCAGGCGTGGACCCGATTTCCGTGGGTGACATCCAGGAACTGGTCCGGCACCTCACCCGGCGCGGCATTGGCGTTTTGATCACCGACCACAATGTGCGCGAAACGCTCGGGCTGATCGACCGCGCTTACATCCTGGCACACGGAAAGGTTCTGACACACGGGCGCCCGGACGATATCGTCAACAATCCCGAAGTTCGCCGGACTTATCTGGGTGAACAATTTACACTTTGATGACTTGATGCTGTTATAGCCAAGCAAGAAGCGGGCCACGAATAATTCCCGCCGGTACGACAACAGGCAACAGGCATGGCGCTTTCGGCAAAACTGCAAATGCGGCAATCGCAATCGCTGGTGATGACACCCCAGCTGATGCAGTCGATCCGCATGTTGCAGTTCAGCCACCTTGAATTGTCGGCATACATTGCCCGCGAAATGGAATCCAACCCGCTGCTCGAGCTGGCGGAATCGCGCGAAGAGCCGATCGACCTGCCTGATGCTCCGGCAGAGCCGGCAATGCCGGATATCGGGACCGAACTGGAAACCAGCGCCGCGGCAATCGAGGAGAAACTCGACATGCCGCTGGAGAATGTATTTGACGTCGAGACCAGCGAGATGCCGGGCTCAACGGCGGTTTCCGATCCCTGGAAATCTGCCGGTTCCACTGCCAGCCTCGAGGGCGACAATATTGACCTTGACGCGTGGTGCGCAGCCACCCCGACACTGGCGGACCACATGCATGCGCAACTTTCCCTGACTTTCAGGGACCATGCCGAGCGGGCCATAGCGGCAAACATCGTCGATTCACTCGACGAGGATGGTTATTTGCGGCGCGAAACAGCCGAAATTGCAACGTCGCTCGGCGCAAATGAGGCGACGGTGGAAGCGGTCATAGCCAAATTGCAGACCTTTGACCCGAGCGGCGTTTGCGCGCGCAATCTTGGTGAATGCCTGTCGATCCAGTTGGCAGAGCAAGACCGGCTGGACCCGGCCATGCGCACCATGTTGGCGCACCTCGAGCTGCTGGCGAAGCGTGACTTTGCCGAATTGTCGAGGCTTTGCGGGGTTGACCGCGAAGACATTGCCGAGATGGTGCGCGAAATTCGCAATCTGGAGCCGCGACCGGGAAGCAGGTTTGACCGTTCGCCCATGCAGTCGGTCGTTCCCGACGTTCTGGTGAAGGCGCTGCCCGACGGCAGTTGGTCGGTCGAACTCAATTCCGAAACGTTGCCGCGCCTGCTGGTAAGCCGGGAATATCACGCAAATATCGCACGCCGCTGCCGCAACGAGGAAGACAAGGTGTTTGTTGCCGATTGCCTGCAGAATGCGAACTGGCTGGTGCGCAGCCTCGACCAGCGGGCACAAACCATCATGAAGGTTTCCAGTGAAATCGTCCGCCAACAGGACATGTTTCTGGCCTGTGGGGTGGAGTATTTGCGGCCGCTGAACCTGAAAACCGTCGCAGAAGCCATCGCCATGCACGAATCAACAGTCAGCCGTGTCACCTCGAACAAATACATGATGACGCCGCGCGGCCTTTTTGAACTGAAATATTTTTTCACGCAGGCAATTGCCTCGTCGACCGGCGCAGAGGCCCATTCAGCCGAGGCGGTTCGTCACCGCATACGACAAATGGTGGAAAACGAAAATGCGCACACCGTGCTTTCCGACGACACAATCGTTGACGTGTTGAAAAAGAGCGGCATCGACATTGCCCGCAGAACTGTCGCCAAGTATCGGGAATCTATGAACATTCCCTCTTCGGTGCAGAGGCGCCGCGAGAAAGCCGGGATGACCAGCCGCGAAAGCGCCTGAATTTTGGTCTGACGAGCAGGTTTTGCAGTGCCTTGACATGTACGCAACCTCACCATAGAGACCCGCGTCACGAGGGTTTGCAGCCGCAAGGGGCGGCAGCCAAACACCAGAGCGATACCCAAATCGAGGCATTGAGGCAAAGGTCTGCGGACGCTTGTTCGCACTGGCCATGCGGTCTTATATTGGGCTGTGCGCGCAAGCGTCGCGCAACACAGCAGGAGTACCATAGCCATGAGCCTTCGCATTTCAGGAAAACAGATGAATGTCGGCGAAGCCCTTTCCGAGAGGATCAGGGCACGTATCGGCGAAGCCTTGGCGAAGTATTTCGAAGGCGGGTTTTCCGGACAGGTAACCCTGGAAAAATCCGGAAGCCGGTTTGATTGCGATTGTACCCTGCACCTGGATTCCGGCGTAGTCTTGCAGGCAGCTGCCTGGTCACATGATCCGGCCGCAAGTTTTGAAGATGCCGCGGACCGCATTGAAAAGCGCCTGCGGCGCTACAAGCGGCGCCTGAAGGACCATCATGCTGCCCGGGCGCGGGTGCCGAGCACCGATGCCGCCTACACGGTGATGGCTGCTCCCATTGATGACGAAAACGAAGTCTCCAATGATTATGCGCCAGCGATCATCGCCGAAATGTCGACGCCGGTGCACTCACAAACCGTCGCAGACGCCGTGGTGCAGCTTGATCTCACGGACAAGCCACTGGTCGTGTTTGCCAATGCTGCCAATGGCCGCATCAATGTTGTCTATCGCCGCGCTGACGGTCATGTCGGCTGGATTGATCCTGCGTCGAGCATGGGTTGAACTTTTTGTCGGTTGCCGCCCGCGGTAGCCGGTTTGCCCGCCCAAGGGTCGTGACCCTGGAAGTTTAAAAGGAAATTGAATGCACCTGGGCGATTTGTTTTCCCCCGAAGACGTAATTTCGGGTTTGCGTACACCCAACAAGCGTCAATTGCTGTTGGAATTGTCGGAGAGAGCCGGTCCGCGTACCGGCCTTTCGCCACGGCTGATTTTTGACGCCTTGCTTCAGCGCGAGCGCCTTGGTTCAACCGGGGCAGGCAACGGCATCGCAATCCCGCATGCAAAATTGTCCGGGATCAAAAGTCTCAAAGTCATTTTTGCCCGGCTCGAACGCGCCATCGATTTTGACTCGCACGATGATTTGCCGGTGGATATCGTTTTCCTGCTTCTCGCACCGGAAGGTGCGGGAGCAGATCATTTGAAAGCGCTTGCGCGCATTGCCCGTCTGGCGCGGGAACCTGAAATGATCGACAAATTGCGCGACACGCGCGACGCGGCGACGCTTTACCAGATGCTGACCACCGATGCGACTTCCAACGCTGCGTGATTGCAGCGCTACGGCTGTCAATGTATGGCAACCGGAAACAGTGATTTTTCGAATGCGCCTTGCAGCACGACTCCAGCGTCGCCTGCCAACAGGATGGGCGATCCGTCTGCAGAGAACAATGCCCAAAGCTGAGCATCCGGGTCTACCTTGATCCTGTCGGGAAATGCCTTGTTGATTTCACTGCCGCTGAGTTGGCGCAAATAGGCAATGTGCCCCTCGCCCAAGGCTGCCAGTTCTTTCTGCGAAATAGCATTGAATCCATTTTCGTGGCGCATTTCATTCTCCTTTGGGCCCCGTTCGGGCGCCCTTGTACTGCCAA
The DNA here is from genome assembly GCA_041739225.1 of Rhizobiaceae bacterium. Classification (GTDB taxonomy): domain Bacteria; phylum Pseudomonadota; class Alphaproteobacteria; order Rhizobiales; family Rhizobiaceae; genus BOKV01. The sequence goes on along the minus strand of JBGSOG010000020.1, from coordinate 35,234 downwards.
AACACTTCAGGTCTTTGGCATGATGGTTATTCTGCGGACAATCCGCTCCGGTTCCTGCCGTGTCAGGTTGACTGCCAGCAAGCCGTTTTCCAGTGAGGCACCGGAAACCTCGATACCCTCGGCAAGGACAAAAGCCCGCTGGAACTGGCGTGCGGCGATGCCCCGATGCAAAAACTCACGTTCGGGCTCGTCTGGTTGGCGACCCCGAATGACCAACTGGTTCTGTTCGACGGTGATTTCAAGGTCATCCTGGGCAAAGCCGGCAACTGCCAGTGTGATGCGGAGCGTTTCAGGTCGGCCCGGTTCAGGCCGCAGCCGCTCGATGTTGTAAGGGGGATAGCCCTCATGGGCAGATTTGGATACCCGGTCGAGCAGGCGCTCCAATTCGTCAAAACCCAGCAAAAGTGGACTGGAAAACCCGGCCAATCTTGACATCAAAGTCCTTCCCAAGTCCCGGCCGGCAAAAAGCCGGCATTTTGGCAACCCGATTTGTGCAACCCGTCATGGCGCTGCACACACCTGATATGGGAATGGTACGGTCAGGCTTCAACCGGAATAGCAGCCCTCTCGGGCGGCACGGAAGCACAATAGAGACCGTACAAGGTGGAAAGAACGCCACGAACCTCATCGGAAGAAAGACCATAATAGATGGTCTGCGCATCGCGCCTGGTGCTTACCAGCCCTTTTTCACGCAACTTGGCCAGATGCTGTGACAGCGCCGATTGGCCGATGCCGACCGAATCGGCCAGGGCAGTGACGCTTTTCTCGCCTTCCACCAGTTTGCAAAGCACCATCAGCCGACGCGGATTTGCCATGGCACCCAGCAATTCGGCGGCGCGTTCTGCATTTTTTTCAAGAAGTGCAATATCCATGTTGGCATATTAGCTGTTCCTAATTAAATTGCAATGTGACAAACTGCTTGGGAGCGGGGCCGGGGAGGGTTTCCGCAGGACAAAGATTTGCCGGCACTGCAATCAGCGTCGCCGGAAAACACGGGAGAAACGATCGTGACTGAATTCACACCTGTAGCCTCGATGATTGGCGGCATCTTGATTGGCCTTTCGGCAGTTCTGCTGATGGCCACGAACGGACGCATTGCCGGAATGACCGGCATCATCGCCGGCATCATCCCGCCCTTTGCCAGTGACTGGCAATGGCGCGCCGCTTTCACCGCCGGGGCGATCATCGGCCCGGTGCTTTTCATACTGGTGACGGGTTCACCGCTCGACATCGCTGTACCGGTTTCAACCACGGCGATGGTTGTCGGCGGCCTGATTGTCGGAGTTGGCGTGACCTACGGTTCGGGGTGCACATCCGGGCACGGTGTGTGCGGCATGGCGCGTTTCTCAAAACGGTCATTTGTTGCCACCTGCGTGTTCATGGCGGCGACCTTTGCCACAGTCTTCGTCATTCGCCACGTCATTGGCCAGTAAGGAACATTTTCATGCGCAACATTGCACCGCTGTTCATCGGGATGGTCTTTGGTCTTGGCATCGCCATCTCCGGCATGGCCAATCCGGCCAAGGTCCTCAACTTTTTCGACATCGCCGGAACCTGGGACCCAAGCCTCGTTTTCGTGATGTTTTCCGCCATGTTCACGGCCATGGCGGGGTACCGGTTTGTCCTTGCACGGCCAAAGCCGCTGTATGAAGACAAGTTCAATCTTCCAGGCTCGACCCAAATTGACGCGCCGCTGGTGCTGGGTTCGACCGTTTTTGGCGTCGGCTGGGGCATCAGCGGTTTTTGCCCAGGCGGTGCCATTCCGGCACTTGGACTTGGTCTCACCGAGCCGCTGGTTTTCGTGATTGCCATGGCAATCGGAATTGCAGCTACCCGGGCATTTCGCAATTACCAGGCCCGCACCGCCGCAGTCGCCTGACCGGGATTTTTGTTGCAGGCAACGGGAGGCCGGGTGTTCAACCCGGCCTTTTTTCATGCCGACCTTTTCGCTTGGCGACCTTTTCAAATGACGGGCAGGCCATTGGTTCAGCCTTCCGTCTTGATTGACAGCGGGGCCTTTTTCGCTACCAAAGCATGAAATTCAACCGACAAGAGGGCGAAAACGATGGCCGAGCGCATTTTGACAGAAGGTCTGGAGGTCGATCCCGAACTGCATGCGTTCATCGAAAATGAGGCATTGCCCGGAACCGGTGTAACATCTGCCGATTTCTGGCGCGGATTTGGCGCCATCGTTGCTGATCTGGCACCGCGCAACAAGGCACTGCTGGCAAAGCGCGATACCCTGCAGAACCGCATCGATGCTTGGCACATCGCCAATCGTGGCAGTGGCACGACGATGGAAACCTACCGGCATTTTTTGCAGGAGATTGGCTACATTGTACCGGAGGGACCGGATTTCAGCGTGGAGACCGACCATGTTGATCCGGAAATCGCGCAGACCGCCGGACCGCAACTTGTTGTTCCGATCATGAATGCGCGCTTCGCGCTGAATGCCGCAAATGCCCGCTGGGGGTCGCTTTACGACGCTTTGTACGGCACGGATGCATTGGGCGACATGCCGCAAGGAAGCAGTTATGATCCGGCGCGTGGCGCGCGGGTAGTCATTTGGGCAAAGGATTTTCTGGATGCGGCAACGCCGCTTTCCGGGGCAAAATGGGGACAAGTGACGGGCCTTGCGGTCCAAAACGGCATGCTGGTCTGTCAGACAGCCAATGGTGAGACGGGACTGGCCGATCCGTCGCAGTTTGCCGGATCAGCCAACGAAGGTGCCAATCTGCAAGTGTTGCTGCGCAAGAACGGCATGCACATCGAAATCCACATGGATCGCAAATCGGCCATCGGAGCCGGCGATCCGGCAAACATTTCGGACGTCTGGCTCGAGTCTGCGCTGACGGCGATCATGGATTGCGAGGATTCGGTTGCTGCAGTTGACGCGCAGGACAAGACGCTGGTTTACCGCAATTGGCTCGGCCTGATGAAGGGCGACCTGACGGAGGAGGTCTCCAAGGGCGGCAAGTCATTCGTGCGCAGGCTGAACCCGGACCGGACTTTCAGCGGGCCGGATGGCAAGCCGGTTTCATTGAGAGGCCGCGCGCTGATGCTGATCCGCAATGTCGGGCATCTGATGACCAATCCGGCGATCCTGATGGCCGATGGCAACGAGATCCCTGAAGGCATCATGGATGCCATGGTAACCTCGCTGATCGCGCTGCACGATGTCGGCACCCATGGACGCCGCGCAAACAGCCCGGCTGGTTCGGTTTACATCGTCAAGCCGAAAATGCACGGACCTGAAGAGGTAGCCTTTGCCGACGAACTGTTCGGCAGGGTCGAAGCGGTGCTCGGCATGCGGCCCCACACGCTGAAAATGGGCATCATGGACGAAGAACGGCGAACCACGGTCAATCTCAAGGAGTGCATCCGTGCCGCAAAATCACGCGTTGTGTTCATCAACACCGGCTTCCTCGACCGCACAGGCGATGAGATGCATACCTCCATGGAAGCCGGACCGATGATCCGAAAGGGCGACATGAAGGCCGCCACCTGGATTTCCGCCTACGAGAACTGGAATGTCGATACGGGGCTGGCCTGTGGTCTTTCCGGCCGGGCACAAATCGGCAAGGGCATGTGGGCCATGCCGGATCTGATGGCGGCCATGCTGGAACAGAAGATCGCTCACCCAAAAGCTGGCGCAAACACCGCATGGGTGCCGTCACCAACGGCGGCCACTTTGCATGCCACGCATTATCACCGCGTCAACGTTGCCGATGTGCAAAAGAAGATTGCAGGCCGCACCAAGGCAAAGATTGAGGACATCCTGTCGATTCCGGTCGCCAGCCGTCCGAACTGGACACCGGAAGACATCCAGAGGGAACTCGACAACAATGCACAGGGAATCCTTGGCTATGTCGTGCGCTGGATCGACCAGGGGGTCGGATGCTCGAAAGTGCCTGACATCAACAACATCGCGCTGATGGAAGATCGCGCCACCCTGCGCATCTCTTCGCAGCACATTGCCAATTGGCTGCACCATGGCGTCACCACCCAGGCGCAAGTGATGGAAACCATGAAGCGCATGGCGGCAATTGTCGATCAACAGAATGCGGGCGACCCGTTGTACACGCCGATGGCGGCGGATTTTGACAAATCAATTGCCTTTCAGGCGGCATGCGACCTGGTCTTCAAGGGCCGGGTTCAGCCTTCAGGTTACACTGAACCAGTGCTGCATGCCCGGCGCCAGGAGTTGAAGGCGAGGCAAAACGCCTGAATTTGGTCATGTCGGACAGTTTGCCAAGCCGCGCCTTGGCGTGGCAGACTTTTCTCCATGCCGATTCTCGATTTGCACGCGGGAAATCCCCTGATTGACGGACGCCAGTCGCAGCGCGCACTGGCGATCCGGCGCGGCGTCGTTCGGCATTTCCTCGAAACCGGCATGGCGATCATCGCCGAATTGCCATTGGCATCGGGCCGACGGGCTGACCTCATCGGCATGGACCGGCGCGGACGCTTCACCATCATCGAGATCAAATCCTCGGTGGAGGATTTCCGCGCCGACAACAAATGGCCGGACTACCTCCAACATTGCGACAGCTTTTTTTTTGCGACGCACCCCGAGGTTCCGCAGTCGATCTTTCCTGAAAGCCAAGGGCTTGTTGTGGCAGACAATTATGGCGCAGAACTGCTGCGGCCATCGGCAGAGGGAAATCTGGCGGGCGCCACGCGCAAGGCACTCACGCTGCGGTTTGCCCGCGCGGCTGCATGGCGGCTTGAGCGCGTCGAGAACCACTTCCTGTCGATCGGATTGCCGCTGCCGCAAGACTTGCAAGACATCGATGGGCAATAGCCCTATTTGGGAGCACGCTTTGCGAGGATGCGTTGCAATGTGCGGCGGTGCATGTTGAGCCGTCTGGCGGTTTCGGAAACATTGCGCTCGCAAAGTTCGTAGACGCGCTGGATGTGTTCCCAGCGAACCCTGTCAGCCGACATCGGGTTTTCCGGCGGTTCGGCCTTTTCGCCGACCTTGCGCAGCAACGCATTGTAGACATCATCGGCATCTGCCGGTTTGGACAAATAATCCATCGCACCCAGTTTGACCGCCGTGACGGCGGTCGCGATGTTTCCATAGCCGGTGAGGATTATGGCGTTGCAGTCGGGGCGACGGGCGCGGATCGCCTCAATCACATCAAGACCGTTGCCGTCATTCAAACGCATGTCGACCACCGCAAAGGCGGGCGGCCGGTTGCGCGCACTGGCTATGCCACTTGCCACGGTCTCCGCGGTTTCCACCTGAAAGCCGCGCGATTCCATTGCACGGGCCAACCGGGTAAGGAACGGCTTGTCATCGTCTACCAGCAGCAGTGACTTGTCTGCGCCAATTTCGTCCGAAACCGATGTCTCCGGCATGCTCTTGCCCTTCGCTGTATCGAATGATTGTTGTGTGTCACCAAAACCCTTTTGTCAAAGGTGCTTCATATTTGGGCAATGTGACCAGTCACCCGCCCGATGACACAGGATTGCTGTTCAAGTCGATTTCGGATCGCAACCAGCGAATGCTGACGACGGCGCCCGTGGCATCAACATTTTGATTGTTGGCAAAATCCACCTGCGCGCCGGAACGCTCAAGCAAGGTCTTGGCAATGAAAAGGCCAAGACCAAGGCCGCCGCCGGTGGCTTCCGGATCGCGCCTTCTGGTGGTGAGGAACGGTTCGCCCACGCGCTCGATCATGTTTGCGGCAAAGCCCGGCCCGTCATCGCGGATGGTCACGGTGATGGAAACCTGGTCCCAGTCGGCGACAAATTCGACCCGGCTGGTAGCAAAATCAACGGCGTTCTCCAGCAAATTGCCCAAGCCGTACTGAATGCCGGCGTTGCGGGCGAATACCGGTTCGCCAACTGTTGCACCGGGTGAAACAGAGAGCGTGACACCAAAATCACGGTGCGGCGCAGCCACTTCTTCCATCAGCGATGAAAGCGGCTGGCGACCGATATGGTCGTCACCCTCCTCCGAGAGCGATGAAAGTTTCTGCAAAATCTGCCGACAGCGCTCGGCCTGGCTGCGCAGCAGGCTGGCGTCTTCATACAGGGGCGATTCATGCGGCAATTCGCGCATCATTTCCTTGGAAACCAGCGCAATGGTTGCCAGCGGCGTTCCAAGTTCGTGGGCCGCGGCAGCGGCAAGGCCGTCCAGTGTCGACAAATGTTGTTCGCGTTGCAGGACCAGTTCGGTTGCAGCCAGCGCATCGGAAAGTTTTCGGGCCTCATCAGCCACGCGGTAGGCATACATTGCGGTAAAGACGAGCGTTGAAACAATCGCCACCCATGTTCCGGCAAGGTAAACCAGTGGCAGGTTCAGCGCTCCGGTTTCGATCCATGGCAGCGGCAGATGGAAAAACACCAGCAGCGTGGTGGCCAGCCCGGTCAGACATCCCAGTGGCAGGATCTGCCGGGGCGACTGGGTTGCTGCCGAAACCACCACCGGAACCACAAGCAACACCGAAAACGGATTTTGCAAACCACCTGTCAGATAAAGCAGCAGCGACAACTGCAAAATGTCGTAGGCCAGCAAGGCGAGTGCTGCGAGGTCAGGAAGCCGGTAGCTGGCCCGGTAACGCAAACGCAGAAAAACATTGAGCCATGCAGAAATTGCGATCAAGGCAAGGCAGGCCGACAACGGAAGGGCGTAGTCCAAGACGAAAGCGACTGCGCAAACCGCAACGGTCTGGCCAAGGATCGCCAGCCAGCGGATGGTGACCATCGTCTCCAGCCGCAACCGCGAACCGCCGGAATTCATTTGCATTTCACGAGCCATTGATCACCGGGACGCATGTTCTTCAGTATGGCGCTTTGTAGCCGGTTGGCAACAAGCAGAGGATGCGGGGTCAAGTGCCGCGCGGCTTTGCCCGCGTGGTTGGCGGCGCGGCGGCCGGGTCTTCCGGCCAGGGATGGCGCGGGTACCGGCCCTTCATGTCGCTGCGCACGTCAGCCCAGGAACCTTTCCAGAAACCGGGCAGGTCGCGCGTCACCTGGAGCGGCCGATGCGCGGGAGACAACAATTCAAGCGTCAACGGCATTGCTCCGCCCAGGACAGCCGGATGGCGGGCCAGACCAAAAAGCTCCTGCACGCGCACTGCGACGAAGGCCGCCCCGTCCTCATAGCGTATCGGGTGTTCAGGACCGGCCGGTGTCTGGAAAGTTGCCGGCAACAGCCGTTCGATTTCGCCGGTATCATGCCCGCCAAGCGTCACCAGATAGCTGAGCGCATCGTGCAGGCGCGAGGGCGTAATGTCTGCAATTGAAGTCGGCATGGATACGAACGGCTCCAGCCATTCTTCAAGGTTTTCAAGCAAAGCCTCATCGCTGACATCGGGCCATGAAGGATCGCCGGCATGAAGCAATGCCACGCGGTCACGCAATTGCGCAGCGCCCTTGCCCCATTGCAACTGAGACAAGCCGGCCTTGCGCAGCCTGGCAAAAAGCAGTGCCTGCGGATTGTCCGAGGATACAACAGCCGCCGGTGTGTCGGACAACAGCAATGCGCCCAACCGGCGGGTATGGCGAACCTTGACCCTGCCGGTGGCATCGTCAAATGACACTTCCCTTGCCTCGGACACCAGATCAGCGTGGAGCGCCACAAGCCCGGCAAGGCTGACTGGCGCTGCCGAGAGAATTCGCGCTGAAGTGGCTGTGCCCTGCAGATCGGCAACCACCAGAAAATCTTCACGTGCCAGCAGCTCGGTCTCGTCCATCCGGGCCTCGCGACCATTGGCCAACCGGAATTTTCCCGGTGCGCCGCGCGCCATGGCGATGCGGTCGGGCCAGGCCAGCGACAGCAACTCACCGGCGGAAAGTGCTGCCGCAGCATTTGCCGGGCCACTTCCAGCAACATTGCGGGCGATGGATTGTGCCAGCCCGCGTGCGGCGTTGGCACGTTCACCCTTTTCAGTGCGAAAGCGCTCCAGCCGATACGACAGATCGATGGCGTTTGAGCCAAGGCCGCGCTCCTGTGACAACACCGCGAGCATGGCCGCATCCAGCGACTGACCGTGCCTTGCTGCAGCAACAACCATGTGGGCAAACCTTGGCGGCAATGGCAGATTGCGCATCGACTTGCCTTCCGGCGTGATCCGCTTTTGGCCGTCCAGCGCGCCGAGCTTTTGCAGGAGATCAACCGCACCGGACCATGCAGCAGCCGGCGGCACGTCGAGCAAACGCAAGTTTGCAGGGTCGTCCACGCCCCAGGCGGCAAGGTCGAGTGCCAGCCCCGAAAGGTCAGCTTCAAGGATTTCCGGTATCTCGCTGGATGGCAAACTTGCCGTCTGCTGCTCGCGCCACAGCCTTATGGCAATGCCCGGCGCAGTTCTGCCGGCACGACCGGCGCGCTGGGCAATTGCCGAACGCGATGCGCGGACCGTTTCAAGCCGGGTCAGGCCGGTTTGTGCTTCGTGGCGCGGAACCCGCTTGAGGCCGCTATCGACAACGATGCGCACGCCGTCAATGGTCAGCGATGTTTCGGCAATGGACGTGGCAAGGACAACCTTGCGGGTTCCTTGTTGCGGTGGGCGGATGGCCTCATCCTGGGCGCGCGGATCCATTGCGCCGAACAGCGCAAACAACTTCACATCGGGCGGTAACTTGCCATCCAGCCGCTCAATGGTGCGGACAATCTCACGCTGTCCCGGCAGAAAGGCCAGCACCGAACCTTCTTCCACAGCCAAAACCCGGAGAATGATGGCGGCCACGCCGTCTTCAGTTTTCTCTCCCTGCGGGCGTTCTACATGGCGCAGTTCCACCGGATAGCTGCGTCCGGGGCTTTCAACCACCGGCGCATTGGCGAGCAATCTTGAAATTGCCGAAATATCCAACGTTGCCGACATCACGACAATGCGCAAATCCGGCCGCAGCGCCGCTTGCACATCGAGCGCCAGTGCCAGACCCAGATCAGCATCCAGCGAGCGCTCGTGGAACTCATCGAACACAAGCGCCGATATCCCCTCCAGAGCGGGGTCTTCCATCACCATGCGGGTGAACACGCCTTCGGTGGCAAACAGGATGCGGGTCGAGGGTGCGGAGCGGTTCTCCAACCGAACGCGGTATCCGATCTTGCCACCAGGTTTTTCACCGACCTGCCCGGCCATGAAGGAAGCAGCGGCGCGCGCGGCTATCCGGCGTGGCTCCAGCACCAAAACCTGACCGGTGCACCACGGCGCGGAGGCAAGTGCGAACGGCACCCGCGTGGTCTTTCCGGCGCCCGGTGCAGCCGAAAGAACAACGGCATTGCCGCCTTCAAGAACCGCCAGCAATTGCGGCAGGGCTGCATCGACCGGCATGGCCCCTTCGGGCAAGCCGAAATTGCCGCCAAGGCTGCTCATTGCGCACCAAGTTCTACAACAGCGCCGCCAGCGGCATTCGCATCGTCAGGATCGTGTGTCACCATCAGCACGGGCAGGCCACGGATGCGTGCCTCGCCGAAAACGAAACTGCGGATCTGCTGTTTCAACGCAACATCGAGTTTGGAGAACGGTTCATCCAGAAGCAATGCGCGCGGCTGCGACAACAACACCCGCATCAAGGCTGCACGCGCTTTCTGGCCACCGGAAAGGGTCGCCGGGTCGCGTTCGAAGAAACCCTCGAGGCCAGCCTCTGCCAAGGCTTTTTCAGCAAGCTCCCGGCGGTTTGTCCCGGCTGACTTGCGCAATGCAAATACCAGATTGCCGCCAACGCTCATGTGGGGAAACAGCAGGGCGTCCTGGAACATCAACCCGACACGGCGCTCGTGCGCGGGCAAACTTGTAATGTCCCTGCCATCCAGATGAACGGAACCGCTGGCAGCAAAAGCCGGTTCGAGAAATCCGCCGACAAAGGCCAGCAGTGTGGATTTGCCCGAGCCGGATGCACCCATGACGGCGAGAACTTCGCCCGGTGCAATGTTAGCCGACAGGCTCACGAGCGGACGTTCGCCAATACGGATGACAACATGGTCAAGGACAAGGCCGGACGGCTGCGAACTCAAGATGCACCTGACATGTCGCGCCGCCGGGCATGGAGGATTGCCGGGACCAGCGTGGCGAGCGCAAAACCCAGTCCCGGCAGGACAAGCTGAACGAACGCATATACGCCAATGATGCGCCTGTCACCGCCGGACGAAAGCGCCACGGCCTCGGTCGCCAGCGTCGGCCACCGCCCCGCGCCGATCAACAATGTCGGCAGGTACAGGCTGACCGAAACCGCAAAGCCGACCGCAGCGGCGGCAAGCAGCGGCCTCAGCAGAATTGGCAGTTTGATGCGCCAGAAGATGTGGTTGGGCGCCACACCCAGCGACCGCGCCACCTTGAGGTACCGCACGTCAAGTGCCCGCCAGGGATCGGACAGGGACAAGAACACATATGGCAGCACAAACACCAGATGCACCATGGCCAGCGCGACAAAACCGGCATTGAGCCCGGATGCCAGAAAAAACAACTGCAAACCGAAGACAAAGGCGATCTGCGGCACCAGCAGCGGCGCGTATAAAAAAAGCAGCGCCCGGTTGCCGCCGGTGTTGCCGGTGCGCGCCTCGCGTTCGAGGCAGGCAACCGCCAATACGAGCGCAACAAGGGTCGACAGCAGACCCACCAGCAATGTCACCAGAACAGGCCTGCCCAGCATGGAAAGCTGGCGCTCCCATGTGCGCAATGTCAGGCTTTCTGGCAAGGCATCGGGAAATTGCCAATTGCCTGCCACCGACCAAAGCGCCAGCACGAAGAGCCCGGCAAAAATGGCCATCGCTGACACAACAACCAGCCCGGCAAACAGCAATCTTGCCGCCTGGTCTGCGCCAAAGCGCCAGCCGGTTGCCGCAAGCCGGCTCAAGGCACCGCCACCAAGCCGCTCCAGCAGCAGCCAGATTGCCAGCGCACCCAGCGTAATTGCCAGTTGGAGCACCGCGCCGGCCGACGCCATGAAACGCAACGACAAATCCGGGTCGTTCATCATTTGGACCAGACGGGCGGAAAGCGGTGCAGGCTGCGTTGGCCCAAGGATGATCGCAACATCAACCACAGAAGTGGCATAGGCAAGGACGGCGAACACAGCCAGCCGGATTTGCGGATAAAGCTGTGGCCAGACCGTGTGCAGAAATCCGGCAATCCGGCCATAGCCCAGGCTGGCCGCTATGGCTGTCTTTCCGCGTGGCGCGGCCTGCGGCAGCGCCGCCAGCGTCACCAGGAACAGGAAAGGCAATTCCTTTGCCACCAGCCCGGCCATCATGGTGATGCCAACGGGGTCGTTGACGATCAGCCAGTCTGGCGGGCGGGTGAAACCGGTCAGTTCGGGTGACACAACCCGCATCAGCCAACCGGAGGGCGCCAAAAGAAAAGCCAGCCCGAAGGCTGCGGCAGCATGTGGCACCGACAACAACGGCGAAAGCAAGTGTTGCAGCGAGCGGAAAACCCGGGTGTGCGACCAACTGGCGACAAATCCGCCCACCACAATCACCGAGACGAGCGTGGTGACCAGACCCGCAAACAGGCTTAGCAGCGATGAACGCAACAAGCCTGGCAATGCCAGCAATTGTTCAAACGGAGCCAGGGAAAAACCGGTTCCGCCAAGCACCGGCAAATAGCCGAAGGCCGGAAGCAGGGTGGCAGAAAGCCCGAACAGAACCGGCGCCAGCAATACCAAAATGGTGATCGCAGGCGCCGCTCTCAGCATCTCACCGCCTATGCCGGATCAATTGGCGACACCGTAGCGACGCACCCATTCTTCTTCGATCCGCGACATCCAGGTAGCATGTGGCTCGTTGAGGGTCGCGCCGAGTTCGCCCGGCTTCAGCGTGGCAACGCCAAGGTCAAGCGCCTCAAAGGCAGCGCGCTCGGGAGCCGCCAGTTTCTCCATGGAAAGCACGGTCGGATCGCCCCAGATCTTCGGATCCTGCTTGCGCAATTGTGCCTCGGGCGAGGCAAGGAAATTTGCGAGCAGCAGCGCCCCTTCCTTGGCCGTTGCGTTGAACGGCACCGTCAGGAAGTGGGTGTTGCCCAGGGTGCCGCCGGAAAACACGAATGAACGCACGGTATCGGGCAGCTCACCGTTGGCTATGGCGTTGGATGCCTCGGCAGGCGAAAAGGCGAGGGCGATGTCGATTTCATTGTCGGAAAGCAATTGCCGCAGCGCTTCCTTGTTTTTGGGGAAGGTCCGTCCGGCGCGCCAAAGGTTGGGATGCAGTTCGTCCAGCTTGGCAAAGAAAGGTTCGGTGACCTGGCTGAAATTCGCCTCGTTGACCGGCAGCAAAAGCACCGACGGATCAGCAACGGTTTCCGAAAGCGCCTGCTTCAGAAACGATGATCCGATAAAATCCGGCGGCGAAGGGTAAGTGAACCTGCCAGGATGTTTCTTTGCCCAGTCGACCAAACCGGAAAATGAATCGGGCATTTCAAGGCCACGCGCCGTATCGTGGAAAAAGACCATCTTCGCCATGCCCCAAGGCGATTCAAGGCCTTCCACCGGCACGGTGAAATCAACCGTGATGGTCGGTTTGCTTTCGTGGTCGACATATTGCCAGTTGGGCAGCTTGTCGGCCCAACCCGGTGAAAGCAGCAATTGCTGGCGCTTCATGGAGGCAAAATTCTCGCCGTTGATCCAGATCATGTCGATCGAACCACCCTCAATTTTGCCCGCCGCCTTCTCGGCAACGACCTTGGCAACTGCGCTCGCCGTATCCTCGAGCTTCACATGAACAACAGTGACGCCGTGCCGTTCCTGCAGGATGCCGCCTGCCCACGCGATGTAGTCGTTGATGTTCTGTGCGCCGCCCCAGGCGTTGAAGTAAACGGTCTGGCCGCGGGCAGCGTCCTCGACAGCTTTCCAGTTGGAAAGATCAACGGCAGCCGACGGCGCGGTCGCCGCCAGGATTGCAAGAAGGGAAACGAAGGCAGTTGTTCTCAAACGCATGGCCGATATTCCTGTTTGTTCGATACCCGCAGATAGCGTTTTGGCTGGCGCCCGGTCAAAACACGCTTGTGTGACGATTTTGCCGGAAATTTGGTCATCCATCCCGGTTGGTGAGCGTGCGCGAAACGCAATCCAGCCAACCGGCATATTTGCGTTCGCGGATGTCACTGTCGAGCGCCGGTTCAAAACGCCGGTCCAGCGACCATTTTTCAGCAAAGCCCCGCTCGTTTGGCCAGGCCCCGGTGTGCGACCCTGCAAGCCATGCTGCGCCCAGCGCCGTTGTTTCCAGGATTTTCGGCCTGTCTACCGGGGCGTCCAGCATGTCGGCGAGAAACTGCATGGTCCAGTTGCTGGCAACCATGCCGCCATCCACGCGCAAAACTGTTTCGCCCGAGGGTTTCCAGTCGCCCTGCATGGCTTCCAGAAGGTCACGCGTCTGGTAACAGACACTTTCAAGTGCGGCCCTCGCAAATTCATTTGGCCCCGAATTGCGCGTCAGGCCGAACATCGCGCCACGCGCCTGCGAATCCCAATAGGGAGCGCCAAGGCCGGTAAACGCAGGCACCAGATACACCTGCTGGGTTGGATCGGCAGCAGCAGCAAGTTCACCGGTTTTGGCGGCAGCATCAATGATGCCAAGCCCGTCGCGCAGCCACTGCACGGCTGCTCCGGCAATGAAAATCGAGCCTTCCAGCGCGTAGGTGGTCTTGCCGGCAAGCCTGTAGGCAATGGTCGTCAGCAAGCGGTTTTTGGAAAGAACCATTTCCTTCCCGGTGTTGAGCAGGGCAAAACAGCCAGTGCCATAGGTGGATTTGAACATGCCGGGTGCAAAACAGGCCTGACCAATGGTCGCGGCCTGCTGGTCGCCGGCTATTCCGCAGATCGGTATCTGCACGCCGAACAATTCTTTATCGGTCGTGCCATAATTGGCGGCACAATCGTGAACCCGCGGAAGCATTGACGCCGGTACGCCCATCAAATCGAGCAGTTCATCGTCCCAGCGGTTTTCCGCGATGTTGAATAGCAGCGTACGCGATGCATTGGTGGCGTCGGTTGCATGCACCTTGCCGCTGGTGAGCCGCCAGACCAGGAATGAATCCACCGTGCCAAAGGCCAGTTCGCCGCGCTTTGCCGCAGCGTGCGCGCCTTCCACATTGTCGAGAATCCAGCGCACCTTGGTGCCCGAGAAATAGGGGTCCAGCAACAATCCGGTTTTTTGTGTGAACAGCGGTTCATGACCCTGCGCCTTTAACCCGTTGCAAAATTCGGCAGTGCGCCGGTCCTGCCAGACGATGGCGTTGCAAACGGGCTTGCCGGTCTTGCGGTTCCAGACAAGGGTGGTTTCGCGCTGGTTGGTAATGCCGATGGCGGCGATCGGCTGGCCCTTGGCCCCGGCAATGGCCTGACGAACGGTTTCGACGACGCTCTGCCAGATTTCTTCCGGATCGTGCTCCACCCATCCCGATTGTGGATAATGCTGCTTGAACTCGCGTTGCGCAACGGACCTGATGGCCGTCGGCCCCTCAAACAGGATCGCGCGGGTGGAAGTCGTACCCTGATCCACGGCCAGAACGAGGCTGCTCATGTTTGCCCTCCCGAACAAATGCTAAATTGACATGTCGACGACGATGCGGCCACGGACCTTGCCGTCCAGAATGTCATGCGCCGCACCGATAATTCCTTCAAAACCAATGGTTGTGGTCAGGGAAGCCAGTTTTTCATGGTCAAGGTCCGACGCGATGCGCTGCCATGCTTCCTGTCGCAGGGAAAGCGGGGCCATCACTGAATCCACGCCCAGAAGGGCGACATTGCGCAAAATGAAGGGCATCACTGTTGCCGGAAGTTCAAAGCCCTGCGCCAGTCCGCAAGCGGCAATCGCGCCACCATAACGGGTCTGCGAAAGCAGATTGGCCAGCGTGTGGCTGCCGACGCAATCAACACCGGCGGCCCAGCGTTCTTTGCCAAGCGGGCGTCCGGGTTCTGACAATTCCTTTCGGTCGATGATTTCGGCTGCCCCCAGCGAATTGAGAAATGCAGCTTCCTGCGGGCGACCGGTCGAGGCGATGACGTGCCAGCCGAGCTTGGACAACAGGCTGATGGCTACCGTGCCTACTCCACCATTGGCGCCGGTAACCACAACGGGTCCGTCAAAAGGCTTGAGGCCGTGGCACTCCAGTGCCATTACCGACAACATCGCCGTGTAGCCGGCGGTGCCAACGGACATCGCCTGCAACGGCGAAAGCCCTTTTGGCAGCGGGATCAGCCAATCCGACTTTACCCGTGCAAGGGCGGAATAGGCGCCCCAGTGGGTTTCACCGGTGCCAAAGCCGTTGAGGACAACCCTGTCGCCTTCCTTGAATTTGGGGCTCAGCGAGCGGATCACCCGTCCGGCAAAATCAATGCCGGGAACCATGGGCCAATGGCGCACCACCGGGCTTTTGCCGGTTATGGCAAGGCCGTCCTTGTAGTTGATGGTGGTCGCCTCGACGGCAACAGTCACGTCGCCTTCCATCAAATCAGCTTCGTGCAGGCGCGTCATGGCAACCGACTGCTTCTTTTCCTCATCGCGCGAGATCAGGATCGCCTTGAAATCTTCTGCCATGTTCTCTCCCCGTTGCGTAAAGCCGCCAATTCTCAGGCTTTGGGTTCCTGTTTGTGCTCCAGAAATTCCCCCAGCACCACCAGCATTGCACCTACCGTGATGAAACTGTCGGCCAGATTGAATACCGCAAATGACCAGTTACCAACATGAAAAAGGATGAAATCGACCACATGCCCCAGACGTACCCGGTCGATCAGATTGCCGATTGCGCCGCCAATGATTAGCGCATAGCCGGCGCGCAGAAAAAACCGGTCGGACCCTGAGCGTGTCCACAAGAACACAACGAAACCGGTGATGGCCAAAGTCAGCAGGATCAGTGGCAAATCGCCAACACCGGCAAACAGCGAAAACGCGATGCCGGTGTTGTGGGTGCGGTACAGAGCCAGCACCGGCAGCAAATCAACCGATTGGCGCAATGGCAAATAGTGTTCGACTGCCAGCTTCGACATCTGGTCGAGCGCCAGCAACATGAAAATCACAAACACGCCGGTGCTGTTTTTCATGCGTGCGACCCGGCAAGTGCGCTGCGGCGCACCTCAAACAGCATGACGCCGGTGGCAACGGCCAAGTTGAGCGAATCGGCCTGTCCGGCCATCGGGATCAGGCAAAGCTGGTCGCAGGTCCGGGCCAGCTCCGGCGGCAGGCCTTGCTGTTCATTGCCCATCAGCAACAGTACCGGCTTGCCGGAGTAATCAGGCAGGCGGTAGTCCACCGCCCCTTCCAGATGGGTGCCAACCACCATGCCGGGCCAAGATTTGCGCCACTCCAGAAACGCACCCGGCGTTGCACGGGCAATGGGTACATGAAACAGCGAGCCCATCGTGGCACGCACCGCTTCAATGCCGAAAGGGTCGGTGGATTCGCCCACCAAAATGACGCCCTTTGCGCCTACGGCGTCCACCGTGCGGATGATCGTGCCGAGATTGCCGGGATCGCGGACCCGGTCCAGCACGACCCAGACATCCCCCGGTTTTGCCCGGATTGACGACAACTCACACCAGCGCTGGCCAAAAACGCCAATGACCATTTGCGGGTTGTCGCGGCGCGAAATTGACCCAAGCACTTTTTCGCTGACTTCCAGCACCAGCGCACCATGCGCCCTGGCCCGTGCTGCCACTGCCTGAACGTGGGGCGCGGAAGCGGCATTCTTGGCGCAGACAAACACATGCACCGGCCAGTCGCCATCCAGCGCATCGGTGACCAGCTTCAGGCCTTCGCCGACAAAGCGCTTTTCCACATCGCGGTTCTTCTTGAGGGCAAGCGCCTTGATTTCCTTGACCATGGGATTGGCAAGCGAGGTGACCTCCTTGACCTGCCCGGCGCGGACAACTTCATCGTTCATGGTGCCACCCAGCGGGAATAAAGCGAGGTTGACAGCAATCGCTGGCTGTTTTCGGTGCGAATGACCAGTTCTCCCGATTCAAGCCGTCCGCCCTGGTCGCCGAGGGTTTCCTGCATGATTTCATGCAATGACTGAAACGAGGAGCGGATCGAGTAGGCGGTGAGAATGATGAAAAGCGGCTTGTCCGACATCAAATCGCGCACCAGATCGAGCATGTGCGGCAGATGTTCGAACAACTGCCAAACCTCACCCTTGGGTCCGCGTCCATAGCTGGGCGGATCAAGAATGATGGCTTCATACTTGCTGTTGCGCCGAAGTTCCCGCTCGCAGAATTTGACGGCATCATCACATATCCAGCGGATCGGCTTTGCTTCCATCCCGGCAAGCTGCTGGTTTTCGCGGGCCCAGCCAATGGCTTTTTTCGATGCATCGACATGTGTCACATGTGCGCCGGCGCGTGCCGCCACGAGGGATGCAAGCCCTGTGTAGCCAAACAGATTGAGCAGGCGAACCGGATGGCGGGCCCGTGTGACATTTTCCTCGATGAACCGCCAGTGGACCGATTGCTCGGGAAACACACCAACATGGCGAAACGAGGTGAAGCGGCCAAGGTAGGCAATTCCATCCCAGTCAAGCGGCCATGTCTCGCCCAGTGGCCGCTTGGGAAAACGCCAACGGCCCATGCCGTCCTCGTCTGTGTCGCCCGTGAACACGGCATCAGCTGAATTCCACTCGGCGGCAGGCAGCGACGCGCGCCAAAGTGCCTGGCCTTCCGGCCGAATGATGCGCAACGGGCCATAGCGCTCAAGTTTCATGCCATCGCCGCTGTCGAGCAGCGCATAGCCGCGATCGGGTCCGTTTTCCAGCATGAGCGGCGCCGTTTCAGGCAGCCGCTTTTTCGCAGGTGGTCGGCGAGCCGGTATTTCCGGATTCGGGTTCTGCGACTGGTTCAAGGTGGCTTTCAACTTTGCGGGAATTGATTTGCTGCTGAAGAATTCAGGCTGCCTGGCTGTCATTGATCAGCGCCGGAACGCTTGGCGCAGTCGCGGCAGCCAACGCCAATTGATCGGCCCGGTTTTTCTGCGCTTCTGCATCCTTGCGCCATTGCATCGCCTCTGATGCCGACAATTTGGCCGCCTTGCGATAGCGCCCCTGACCCAGCCATACCAGCAGCCCACCCAGCAGCATGCCGGTAACCAAAGCTGAGAACAGGAACACAAAGAACGGCAGGGTGAAGGAGATCGCCGGATTGTCGGTGGAGAACGGATCAAGCACCATCGTCACAGGGGAACGGTTGGCAACCGAAAACACGATGAGAATGATGGCAACCGGAATTGCCACAAAAAGCCAGAGCAACCGCTTCATGCGAAGTTTCCTTTTTTTGCCGTAGCTTTGGCAAGCCTGCCAGTAAGAAAAAATGAAGGCCTATTCGCCGTTCAGCCGTTCACGCAATTCCTTGCCGGTCTTGAAAAACGGCACCCATTTCTCATCAACCTCGACCTTGATGCCGGTACGGGGGTTGCGCCCGACACGGGCGGGCCGGTTCTTGACGGAGAATGCGCCGAAACCGCGAAGCTCAACCCGGTCACCACGCGACAACGCATCGGTTATTTCATCAAGAATTGCATTGACGATGTTCTCGACGTCCCGCTGGTACAAATGCGGGTTTTTCAATGCAATGGCTTCCACCAATTCGGATTTGATCATCAACGCGATCCCTTGGACTCTGGCGCGGAACCTTGCATCACCGATTGAAGGCCGTCAAGAAACAGTCCTCGCGAAAGAACCTTGCGCAACTCATCAATGGAAACCCTGTCGATGGGTGATTCCAGCATTTGACGCAGGCTGATCGAGGCTGACGCGCCAATAAACGGATTGTCGCTTTCACGCTTTGGCTTCCATTCGACGATCTTCAGGTCCGTGGAAATGGCCTTGGCTTCGACCAGCCAAGCCTTTGCGGCTTCTTCGCCGCCTATGCGATCAACCAGGCCATTTGCAAGCCCTTGTGAGCCGGTGAAGATTGAGCCATCCGCCAATGAAAGGGTTTTTGCCCGGTCAAACTTGCGCCTCTCGGTCACCAGATCGACAAACCAGCCATAGGAATCAGTCACGACCCTGCCGATCATCTGCTTGGCTTCCTCGGTCGCTGGGTGGAATGGTGACGGCTCGGCCTTGAGCGGCGAGGATTTGACCGCGTCAACCTTGACGCCAACCTTGTCGAACAGGCTGGAAACATCGCCATACTGGAAAAGAACACCGATGGAACCCACAATCGAAGAGCGGCGGGCAACAATCTGGTCGCTGGCGCAGGCGATCATGTAACCGGCGGACGCAGCAAGGGTGCCAACACTGGCAACCACAGGTTTCTTGCTGGCAAGGGCACGAACAGCCTCATAGACCGCTTCGCCGCCAACTGTTGAGCCGCCAGGTGAATTGATGTCCAGAATGACTGCCTTGACGGCGTCCTTCTTGCCAAGTTCTTCCAGCAGCGCGAGCAATTCGCGGTCATCGGTGACGATGCCTTCAATCTTGACCCGGGCAATGTGGCTGGAGGCTTTCTCGCCAAGCTGTTTGAAAGCCCCGCCCCAGGCTGCCAATGCGACAAGCATGACTGCCAGCGCAACAAAGGCTGCAAGCCGCCAAAACCCCAACCGTTTGCGGGTGCGGCGTTTTTCGATCATTTCATCTGCGGTCAGCGGCATTGTGGCCTCCTGCCTTGGTTTGTGCCGGGGTAACAGTCCCTGCCCGGTTCGGCAAGCAAAACGGCACATCCGGGCTTGCGATACCTCTTGAAACAGAAAAGGCCCACAGCGTGCTGCGGGCCTTTATGTCCGATATCCGTAAAGTTAGTCGTTCTTGCGTTCCTTGAGGGCCGCGCCGAGGATGTCGCCAAGCGAAGCACCTGAATCGGTAGAACCGTATTGGGCTACCGCTTCCTTTTCTTCGGCGATTTCGAGCGCCTTGATCGAGACCTGCACCTTGCGCGACTTCTTGTCGAAAAGGATGATGCGGGCATCTACCTTCTGGCCGACAGTGAAGCGTTCCGGACGCTGTTCGTCACGGTCGCGCGACAAGTCCGCGCGCTTGATGAAGGACACGATATCGGTGTCAGAGATGATGACATCAAGGCCGCCTTCCTTAACGCCGGTGACTTCACAGGTTACAACTGCGCCCTTGCGAAGGGTGCCGGCATCGGAAGCCGAGGCGACCGGATCGCCGCCAAGCTGCTTGATTCCGAGCGAGATGCGCTCCTTTTCGATGTCAACATCGAGGACCTTGGCCTTGACCATGTCGCCCTTGTTGAACTCTTCGATGACTTCTTCGCCCGGACGGTTCCAGTCCAGATCGGACAGGTGAACCATGCCGTCGACGTCGCCATCCAGTCCGATGAACAGGCCGAACTCGGTCTTGTTCTTGACCTCGCCTTCAACAACGGTGCCATTTGGATATTTCGACGCGAAGGTGCTCCACGGATTGTCGAGTGTCTGCTTGAGGCCGAGGGAAATGCGGCGCTTGGCCGGATCCACTTCGAGCACCATGACTTCCACTTCCTGCGAAGTGGCGACGATCTTGCCGGGATGCACGTTTTTCTTGGTCCACGACATTTCCGAAACGTGGATGAGGCCTTCGATGCCCGCTTCCAGTTCGACGAACGCGCCGTAGTCGGTGATGTTGGTGACCCGGCCCGAAACCTTTGCACCCAACGGATATTTCGCACCGATCGCACCCCATGGATCGCTCTCGAGCTGCTTCATGCCGAGCGAGATGCGGTGGGTTTCCTGGTTGACACGAATGATCTGGACCTTGACGGTCTGGCCAATCGACAGGATTTCCGATGGGTGGTTGACGCGGCGCCAAGCCATGTCGGTGACGTGCAACAGCCCGTCAATTCCGCCCAGATCGACGAACGCACCATAATCAGTGACGTTCTTGACCACGCCGTCAACGACCTGGCCTTCTTCAAGGTTCTGCACGATTTCCGAACGCTGTTCGGCGCGGCTTTCCTCAAGGATTGTGCGGCGCGAAACAACAATGTTGCCGCGACGACGGTCCATTTTCAAAATCTGGAATGGCTGCGGGTTGTTCATCAGCGGGGTGACGTCGCGGATCGGGCGAATGTCCACCTGGCTGCGCGGCAGGAACGCGACTGCGCCATCGAGATCAACTGTAAATCCACCCTTGACCTGGTTGAAGATCACGCCTTCGACGCGCTCACCAGCTTCGAACTTGCGTTCCAGCTTGGTCCAGCTTTCTTCGCGGCGAGCCTTCTCGCGCGACAGCATTGCTTCGCCCAGCGCGTTCTCGACGCGTTCAACGAAAACTTCAACTTCATCGCCGACCTTCAGCGTGTCGTCCTTGGCGCGAACGCCGAATTCCTTGAGTGGCACCCGGCCTTCAACCTTGAGGCCAACATCGATGATCGCCTGGTCTTTTTCAATGGCTGTGATGATGCCCTTGACGACTGTGCCTTCGAGCACGTCGTGGGTGAGGAAAGATTCCTCGAGAAGCGCGGTAAAATCTTCCCGGGTCGGGTTCATGCCCGTTTGGCTCTGGTTCATGGTTTCTCCTGGTGGGACCGCAAGCGTCCAAGCGCTGGGTCCGGCGCCGTGGTTGGTGTTTCATTTGAACAATCACCAATGCCGCCCAAAAGGGCTATCCGGTCATGCCGGGTGGCGCGAAGCAATCGAGATTGTCCGGTTCATTGGTCGCAGCGCAGAATTCACACATGCGCATGCGTCATTTTCGTTCGATAGCCAGAGCCTTTTCAACAATCTCCAAGGCAGCCGCGAACGCCGCTTCTATACCCATCATGGTCGTGTCGATCAAGTGTGAGTCTTGCGCCGGACGCAAAGGTGAATCGGTACGGCCCATGTCGCGTTCATCCCGCCGCTCGATATCGGCGAGGATTTCGGCCTCATCGGCTGCTTTCCCGGTTGCGGCGATCTCCTGGGCACGGCGGCGCGCACGGGCCAATGGTGAGGCAATGACGTAGAGTTTCACGCTCGCATCGGGGCAAACGACCGTGCCAATGTCACGGCCATCCAGCACTGCGCCGGGCGGCGTGCGGGCAAATTCGCGCTGCTTTTCGACGAGCACCCGCCGGACACCGGGCATGACCGCCACTTTGGAAGCCGCTTCGCCAATACCATGGTCGGACAACACTTCGCGGTCCATCGCATCGAGTTGCACGTGCTCTGCCACCGCCACCGCCAACGCTTCATTGTCCAGCGGGAGGCCGACGGACAAAAGCGCATGGCCAACGGCGCGGTAAGATAGCCCGGTGTCGAGGTGCGGCAAGGCGAAGTGCTCTCCCAGCCTGCGTGCCAATGTGCCTTTGCCGGAAGCTGCCGGGCCGTCAATGGCAATGATGGTTGGACGAGTGATCATGTTCTTTTGACCAATTTTGCTTTGCGACCGGCAATCAACTCCAGTGCAATTTTTCGACTCTCATTTACAAACCCCCCGGAAAACAACCCTGCCGGACGAAGACTTGCGAAGTCCAACGGATCGGAAGCAGACGCAATGTTGAACTCGTCCAAATACAACCATGCAGGGCTACGCAATCCGGCATTTCGGCATTCCCGCTCAGGAATTGCAAACGCCGTTTCGCCTCTGTCTGGAGGCAGACTCGATATCGGGAAGAGAAACA
The DNA here is from genome assembly GCA_041739225.1 of Rhizobiaceae bacterium. Classification (GTDB taxonomy): domain Bacteria; phylum Pseudomonadota; class Alphaproteobacteria; order Rhizobiales; family Rhizobiaceae; genus BOKV01. The sequence goes on along the minus strand of JBGSOG010000020.1, from coordinate 12,755 downwards.
ACAGATCCGGCAATCGAGGATTTTTAAGCAGCAGGCAAGCCGGACGATCTTTCCGACCAGATTGCTCCCCGCCAGAATTTTGGCGCGCCCACAAATATGAGTACCGGTAGACAGCACCAACTTCGAACATGTCTTAGTCGGCACTCTCGCGATCAAATGGCGTTTCAAGTCCCTCCACCAAAAGATCAATAACGGTCTGTGGAGCATCGGCAATTGTGAAAGCCTTGCCATGGCGCAGGGCTTCCCAATTCTCCACCGGCAACATAACCAGTTTTGGCTTGCCCCGCTTTGTGAGGCTTACAGGCTGGGTCATGGCCGCATCCACAACGACGCCAGACTGGCGGTTCAAGTCAGAGAGGGAAAAAGACTTCATCGAAAGAACTCCTTTATACGTATAATACGTATTACAGGAAGCGATTGCAAGTTCTCACAATTCCTCTCCTGAAAGGTTTGCCCCCAACCCCGCCATCAATCCTTCGAATTGCGGAAAGCTGGTGGCTATGGGTGAGGCATCGTCAACGGTTACCGGATGCGCTGAGGCCATTCCCATCACCAGAAAAGCCATGGCAATGCGGTGGTCGAGATGGGTTGCCACGGTTCCGCCGCCGAGGCCCTTGCCATCCGGGCGACCTGTGACCTTCAACCAGTCATGGCCTTCTTCGCAAACCACATGGTTTGCCTCAAGCCCGCGGGCGACAGCTGACAGCCGGTCGCTTTCCTTGACGCGCAATTCGTCGAGACCCTGCATCAGGGTTTCACCTTCGGCAAAAGCCGCTGCCGCCGCCAGGACCGGATACTCGTCGATCATTGAGGGCGCGCGTTCGGACGGGACCTTTACGCCCTTCAAGCTGGAATGGCGTGCCCGCAAATCAGCGACATCCTCGCCGCCAACGACGCGCGGATCGACGATTTCGATGTCGGCGCCCATTTCCTGCAAGGTCAAAATCAGGCCGGTGCGGGTCGGGTTCATCAGGACATTGCGGATCAGGATATCCGAGCGGGGAACAATCAGCGCAGCGACCAGCGGAAACGCCGCCGATGACGGATCGCCCGGAACAGTGATGATCTGGCCGCGCATGGTGCCCTGGCCTTCAACCTGGATGTGGCGAACGCCGTCTGCTTTGGTTTCCACTTCCAGATTGATGCCAAAGCCCTTCAGCATCTTCTCGGTATGGTCCCGCGTCATCACCGGTTCAATCACCGTTGTGATGCCCGGGGCGTTCAGTCCGGCGAGGAGAACAGCCGATTTGACCTGCGCCGACGGCACCGGGACCGTGTAGGTCACCGGGTTGGCCTCGCGCGCTCCACGAATCATCACCGGCAGACGGCCACCGGGCTGTTGGTCCAAAACCTGACATCCCATCAGCTTCAACGGATCAAGCACCCGGCCCATCGGCCGTTTTGAAAGTGACGGGTCGCCAATGAAGGTGGTTGGAAAGTCGTATGCACCGAGCAGTCCCATGAAAAGGCGGCAGCCCGTGCCTGAATTGCCAAAATCAATCGGGCCTTGCGGCTCCAGCAGCGCACCATTGCCGGTGCCGTTGATGATCCAGACGTCGTTCTGTTTGCGGACTTTTGCACCCAGTGCCTCGACCGCTTTTGCCGAATTGATCACGTCCTCGCCCTCCAGCAGCCCGCTGACGCGGGTTTCGCCTGAAGCAAGTCCACCGAAAAGCACCGAGCGGTGCGAGATCGACTTGTCGCCGGGAATTGACGCCTCTCCGGTCAGTGGGCCTGATCTGGTGGCAGTCATCGGTATTTTCCGGGCGTGGCTCGTCATCTTGTTTCCGTGAACTTGATTTTGGCAGGGTTGACCGGCGCGCTTTACCACAGGGCGTTGGCCCCGTCATGGGCCAAAAGGCAAGGCCTTTCTTTGAAAGCTCCAAGCCGCCTGATTAAATTGGCTTTTGACAGCGGGGCCTTGCCAGTCTATGGGGAGCGCGATTTCCACAACAATCGAGGTGTTGGCCGTGGCCAGAGATGAACTCGGCACAAAACGTGTCTGCCCGGAAACCGGCAAGAAATTCTACGATTTGGGCAAAGATCCGGTTGTTTCGCCGTATACAGGCAAAAGTTACCCGCTCTCGCATTTTGTAGAGTTGGTGCCGGTGCGTGCGCGCAAGGAAAGCGCAAAGGCATCGAAAGTTGCCGAAGCTGCGGTTGAGGCAGAAGAGGAAGAGCTCGAGGAAGAGGACGAAGCGGCGCCGGAATTCGTCAGTCTTGAAGACGCCGAAGAGGATGAAGCCGACGACGTGATCGACAGCGATGACGAGGAGGAAATTCCCAAGCTTCCGGACGTCGAAATTGAGGTGGCCGAAGAGGAAGACGAAGTCGAAGACGCTTTCCTTGAGGAAGAGGAAGACGAGGACGATCTTTCCGATGTCATCGGCGATGTTGACGGGGAAGAAGAGGTCTGATTTGCGGACTTCGTCGGCAAGCTCCGGCTTCCCGTTCCGATTGTTTGTTCTTGATTTGGTTGGCGCTGCGGACTAGAACCGCGCCAATCAATGCCCTGCCGATTTTCCAACCGGCACAAAAGGGCAATGAACATCACCAAAGGTGGTGTTCACAGATGGGGTCATAGCTCAGTTGGGAGAGCGCTTGAATGGCATTCAAGAGGTCGGCGGTTCGATTCCGCCTGGCTCCACCAGCCTTCGCTATACTAGCCTGAAATTTCAAAGCACCTTGACGCCCTGCTTCTTCTGCGGGGCGGCATCGTCGAACTCCGTGCGAAGATTGACAACGACGCGCCGGTTCTGTGCCTTGCAGGAAGTTTCGGGGCAGTCCCGCACCGGCCGCTCCTTGCCATTGCCCTTGGCCCACATGCGTTGTGGATTGATGCCTTTTGAGGCGAGATAGTTCATCACGTTGGTCGCACGCTTGGAAGACAACGCAGTATTGGCCGATGCCGAGCCCGGATCGTCTGAATAGCCCTGCAACTTCACCAGCCAGTTGGCATTGCGGGTGAGCCAAGCTGCCTGAATATCGAGGGTCTCTCTTGCCACGTCATCGAGATCGGCAGAGCCGGAAGCAAAATAAATCCGCCGCCCGGCGTTCATGATGAAATCTTCTTCGCTGCCCGCCTGCACAGGCGCATAGCCGCGAGCCGGTTCGTCGGTCACGCCCGTCGGCTGCGGTGCCACTGCCAGTTCAGGCTTTGAAATATCGTTGCAACCTGAAAGCAAAGCGCCAAGTGTGCAAACCAGCAACAGTTGGTGAAAACGAACAATTACGCGAAACAAGGTCTTGCTCCCATCAATCCGGCCAACGCGCGCCGGTTCATTTCATCGCTCAGCCATTGGCCCGATCGGCGATGTGTTCCAGAACGAGTACTGCCGTACCAATCGGAGTGCGGCGATACAGATCAAGTATGTCTTCATTGAACATGCGGATGCATCCGGACGAGGCATCCGTGCCGATTGATCCGGGTGAAACTGTCCCGTGAATTCGGTAGCCTGTGTCGCCCTTGGGGTCGTGCAAATAGAGTGCGCGCGGACCCAATGGATTTTCCGGCCCGGCATCCATGAAATCCGGCAGCTTTGGATTGCGCAATTTCATTTCTTCAGGTGGAACCCAGCGCGGCCAGCGGGCACGGCGGGCTATTGTGGCACGACCGAACCACTGAAAGCCTTCCTTGCCGACACCAACGCCATACCGCAGCGCTGTGTTGTTCTCCCAGATCCAGTACAAATAATGATGCCGGGTATCGATGACGATGGTGCCTTCCGGCTCGTCGGAATAATATTGCACCATCTGGCGGCGCCAGCGCGGGTCGATCACCTCAAAATTGGTGGCAACGAACTGGCCCGCGCCATCATTGGCAAGGCCCCGGGTGAATTTTGTGGCTGACTGCGCGAGCGCGCCACGAACAATTGTAGCCGGCGCTGCAATACCTGCCAGCACCAAACCAGAAGTCTTAACGAAACTGCGCCTGGTAATGGTCATGGATGATTGTCCGATCTTCTTCCGCCCTGTTTGACATAAATGCGCAAAAAGTCATTGCGGTCAACAATTGCAGCCGCTCTGGCGGCAATGGCGGGCTTCACGCATGTCTCGCGATTTGTTTTGTCGCCAATGATGGCGTTTTTGCACATTGTGGCGCGGGTTTCAGTTTTTTAGGGAAAATCGGCCATGAAACAGATGTTTGCCGCAACACTGATCGCATTGATGCTCAACGGCGCACAAGCCTTGGCGATGGGCGCAGATGGCCGGTCCGACCCACAGGAGCCGAGGACAAATACGACGCAACAGCGCCAGACACTGGACGCCGAAAAAGCCTGTACTGGTGATATTTCGAGGTTTTGCTCCGTTGTCAGGCCCGGAGGGGGCAGGCTGAAAGCCTGTCTTGCGAAAAACAATGCGGCGGTCAGCACTGCTTGCACCAAGGCAATGAACAAGGCCGGTACCGCTTTCAATCTTTGACGGTTCGTCTTCATGGAACCGGTGCACAAACAAAAACCGGCGCACTGGTGTACGCCGGTCGCGTTTTGTATTCGATCATCAAAGCGTGATGCGGTACCTGGCAAAGCCCTCGGCGCCGTCACCGGCCTGTTCGATCTTGACCGCTGTAACGGTGGAGATGAAATCCTTGGCCTTCGGACCGGTTTCGAACACCACCGAGGTTCCGGCCATCGGCACGAAGCTCCAGTTGGCATCTGCCGACGGGTTGATGGTGCCCTGGTCGATGATGTACCGCACGATAACGTCGCGGTTGGTGTCGGGCGCTTCAAAAACCACCTTCGAGCCGTTGATCTGCGGGAAATTGCCGCCGCCGCCTGCGCGGTAATTGTTGGTCGCAACAATGAACTCCTGCGCCGGATCAACCGGCTTGCCATCGTGCATCAAGTCAACAATGCGGCTTGCCGTTGCATCGACCAGTTCGCCCTTGTCATTGTATTTGGCTGGCTGCGAAAGGTCGATCTTGTACGTCACGCCATCGATCACGTCGAAATTGAACGAGGGGAAAGCCGCGTTGATCAGCGGCTGGTCGGCCTTGCCGGGTTCAACCTTGTTGAATATCCCGGCAGACATTTCCAGCCAGTCCTTGACCTGCGCCCCGGTGATCTTCACCGCGCGAACGGTGTTGGGGAACAGATACAGGTCGGCAACATTCTTGATCGCGACATCACCAGCGGCGACATCGGTATAGTTTTCCGGGCCGCCGCGACCGCCGGCCTTGAACGGCGCAGCCGCCGAAAGCACCGGCAAAGCGGCATTGGCAGAACCTGCCAGCATTTGTTTCACGTACCAGGTCTGTGCCTGCGACACGATCTGTACGGACGGATCGTCGGCAACAAGTGCGAAATATGAATGCAGCGGCGCCGAGGTCTTGCCCACCGGGGTGCGAACATAGGCGAGGGTCTTTTCGTGATCTTCCTTCACGCTTGCTTCGACATCAGCAACGCTTTCTACCAGCGGGATGACCTTGCGCTGCTCGTCACGCTTGAAGATCGGGCGGGCTTCGGAAGTGGATGAAACCACCCGCCATTTGCCGCCGTCCTGCTCCAGCAGAAGGTCTATGAGGCCGAGGTGCGAACCCCAGAAGCCACCCATGACGCCCGGCTTGCCGGCAATCAGGCCCTTGGCATTGTCTACGCCTTCGAACTTCTCAAACTTGGTGCCTGGGAAATCGAGGTGGCTGTGGCCGGTGACGATGGCATCAATGCCCTCGACGGCTGCCAGCGGAATAGCTGCGTTTTCAAGGTTTTCCGCCCAGGCGGCCTGACCCATGCCGGAATGGCACAGTGCCACGACAATGTCGCAGCCCGCTTCGCGCAATTGCGGAACAAACGCCTGCGCCGCCTTGACGATGTCGCGGGCATTGGCCTTGCCTTCCAGATGTCGCTGGTCCCACGTCATGATCTGTGGCGGCACGAAGCCGATCAGGCCGATGCGGATGGGGTGTTCGGCGCCGGAGGCATCCTTGACCTTCTTGTCGAGGATGACCCACGGCTTGAGGAAGGTTTCGTCCTTGAGCGCGTCTTCGCCCAGCGCGCCCTTGGTCAAATTGGCGCTGACCACCGGGAAATTTGCCCCGGCCAAAACTTTGAACATGAAATCGAGGCCGTAGTTGAACTCGTGGTTGCCGAGGGTTCCGGCATCATAGCCGAGCAGGTTCATGCCCTTGATCATCGGGTGGACGTCGCCATCCTTCATGCCCCGCTCGTAGGCGATGTAGTCGCCCATCGGGTTGCCCTGCAGGAAGTCGCCATTGTCGACGAGGATCGAATTGGTGGCTTCGGCGCGAATGGCGTTGATGATAGACGCGGTGCGGGCAAGGCCCATGGTGTCGTTGGGCTTGTCCGAATAATAATCGTACGGCATCACGTGCACGTGCAGATCGGTCGTTTCCATGATGCGCAAATGCGCCTGGTTGGCGGCGGCGAAGGCGCTGAACGGGTGCAACGCCGAAATGGCGGCACCGGCTGCCGCGCCACCCAGAAGGGTGCGGCGGGAAATCTGCTGCTGCCATGCATAGGCGGTGAGTTCAGCTGTCAGCCGTTCGCTCATGATTTGCTCCTGTCGGGTTGTGCCGGAAAATCTGCCCGAACGTTAGGCGCTGGCCATGACAGCCGTATGAAGCGATGCCTCAGGAAGGATTGAATTGCGAGTTCTGTCGTCCACTCCACCTATCGCCGATACCCGCGAATTCCAGAGCCCATGGCAACACTTTGGAAACCACAGGTTGAAGTTTACCTCCTTGACGGGTGCATGTTTACCTAAAGTCAGCTTACGCATGGGCATCCTGCTGCGCAAAGGAGTCCCCCGCCATGAAACAACATCTTAGAATTTTCAAACGCTTCCACCGCGACGAGAGCGGCTCGTATGCAATCATGGCGGCACTTACCGCCACCGTGATGGTTGGGGCCGTGGGCATCGGGCTTGATACCTATCGCCTCGAAAACGCCCGCACCGAACTGGACCACGTTGTGGGCCTGACCTGCGACCGCATAGAGAACGCAGACTTTGCGCTCTACACGAGCAACAAGGCGCGCATCGAGATGGCCGAGAAATTTGCAAAGGCCCAGGTGAAGGACACCGGCCTTTTGCCGGAGCGGACATCTGTCAAGGTCAGCCAGAACGGCAGCCAAATCCTGGTAGACGGCGAGACGGACATTGATGCCACGCTGATGGCAGCCGTCGGCTTCAAGACGCTGGAAGGCAAGAGCAGCCGCGACTGCTCGCCGCCGTCCAACAAGCCACCGGAAAAGGCCTGCACCAGGGAAGACCTGATCTACCTCAACCCCGGCAATTTTGAAATGGAAGCAGGCACTTTGGTGGCCGGCCAAAAGAACTATGCCGCAACACTTTATGACCCCAAGGGCAACATCAAGGCCCGGCAGGTGGTTGGCAATGGATCAGGAGTGACCGAGGTTTTCCTGAAGTCAACCAACAAGGATGACATGGTCGTCGTTCAGCCGTTCAACGCCGACGGCACGACGCCGACCGCCTGCAACCCGACCATTGCCTGCAAGGGAGATACGAAAACCTGCCCGCCACCCGATGAGCCCGTGTGCACCCTCGCAAAAGCTGAAAAGCTTGCACTTTCACCAATCCCGGGCTTGTCAAGAAAGTGGCTTGAAAGTCCCGGACTGAAAGCCGCATTTAGAAACAACACACTGTCCTACAAGTCGCTGACGATCACAACGACGCGCGATTTTGAGCCGAGTACATACTTCCATTCATGGATGGAAAGCCGGAACGGAATTGTTACTCGTGATACTGGACAGGAGTATCTCGATTTTATGGTAAATGCGCGGCTCATGCCCCTTAACCTCAAATACAACGCGAACAACGCGAAGCTTTACCGCGTTATTTATGATCAGGCCGCCATTTGGGAATCCAACGGACAGTGCGTTCACGCCATCAGCCCCATCGTTCTCGATCTCATTGGAAAAGGTGAGATCACAACCACGGGCGTCAGCAGCGCACGCTATGTGATCCCGCAACACCGGGTGAACGCCACTGTCGATTTCGACATGGGCGGCACCGGCAAACCCGTGCGCACCGAATGGATCTCCGGCAATGGTCAGGCCCTGCTCGTGGACAACCGCGACGGCAAGGCCGCCACAGACATGAACGGCACGCGCCTTTTTGGCGACTTGGGCGGCCATGCCCATGGTTATGAAAAGCTGGCAACGCTTGATGCCGACAAGGATGGCCGGATCTCGGGCGATGAACTCACCGGCCTTGCAGCCTGGATCGACAATGGCGACGCCCGGGTTCAGGACGGCGAATTGAAGCCGCTGGCCGAAGTGGGTATCAGCGAACTGTCCACCGTCATGACTGAAACACCTTTGGGCGACGGCGGCACGCATCTGCGCTCCACCGCCATCATGAACGGCAGGACCATCATGACGGAAGACGTGTGGTTCGGTGTGGACCTCACCGCACCGGTCGCAGTGTCCAAACTGTCTCAGGCCGGGGAGTGATTGTCATGAATTTGGTACGCCGTTTGCAGCGTGACATTCGCGGGGTGACAGCGGTGGAGTTTTCACTGTTGCTGCCGCTGTTTCTCCTGGTGCTGCTGGCAATTATCAATTTCGGTATTTTCTACTTCTACTACAGCCGGATCGAGCGCGGGGTTTTTCTCGCACAGAAAAGCCTGAGCGAAGGCGTGCAGTTCAAATCTGCAGAGGAAGTGAAAACACTGGTATGCGAGGAAGCCGGCATCGGCTGTGACGGCAAGACTTTGTTGCTCGAAGTGATGCCACTCACTTCAACGCCGCCAGCAGACCAGGTCTCGCAAAAAGACAAATTCGAAATCAAACCGGGCCAGACCCATGTCCTGCGGACGGTGTATCCCTGGTCAGGCCTGCTTCCCTTGGGGCCGATGAAATACATCGGGCTTGAGAAACTGGTCAACACCAACATCCAGGTGGGAGTGTTCTTCTATGTCAAAAACTGAACCGGTGGCAAAATTCGGACGCCAGGGATTGTTGCGGCATTGGGCGCGTGACGACAGCGGCGTGGCAATCATCGAATTTGCGTTCATCGTGCCACTGATGTTGTTGCTGGCAGTTGGCATCATGGATCTTGGCATGCTGATGATGAAGTATCGCCACGCTTCGCAATTGGCGGCTTCGCTGGCCCAGACCAGTGCGCAGCTGAGCATACAAAGCCGGGACGGCTCGAAAGGTGCTGCAAACACCTTGTCCGCCGAGCAGCAGGCAATGCTCAAAAACGGCCTGAAGCTGGTCATGGGAGAGCAGGATTCAAAGTCCACCGTTGCCACGGCCAGGCGGGTCATCCGCTCCGGAAAGGACATACTGACGGATTGGGAATGGACCCATGGTGCCCTTGCAGACGAAGAGGCTTTCCCGGTCGACAAGAATGCCGTCATGTCACAGACGCAGCCGGGAGAGAGTCTCATGGTGGTTGATGTTTCGTTCACCCATGAGTTCGTCGTCACCAGTTACTTCGGCCAGTCGCACCGGTTCACCACGCATTACACCGCCGGTGTGCCAAGCTATTGACCGGCGCGAAAACACATCTCTCCATGCGGGGCGAAATCGCCCGCGCATGGACCGGCAGCGCTATTTGTCCAGCTTGTTTTTCGACATCAGGATGTCGATCCAGGCCAACATCAACGCCGAAACAACGAAAGCGATGTGGATGATGGTGAACCACATCAGCTTGTCGCTGGTGTATTCATTGGCGTTGAGAAAAATCTGCAAAAGGTGGATCGAGGAAATGGCGACGATGGTCGAGGCAACCTTGATCTTCAGCGAACCGGCGTCGATCTTGCCGAGCCAGTGCACCTCTTCGCCTGCCTCGCCCTCAAAGCGCGAAACGAAATTTTCGTAGCCCGAAATGATCACCATCACCACGAGGCTCGCCACCAGCGCGGCATCGATAAGGCCCAGCATCTTGAGAATGGTCTGGGTCTCATCAAGGCTGGCGGCCTTGAGGACAAAATCCGTCAGCTTCAACGAAAACGAAAACGCGTACACCGCCAGCGCCAGCGCCAAGCCGAGGTAAAACACCACGAGCAGCCAGCGCGAGGCAAGAATGATGCGTTCGATGAAAAGTTCCAGAGGCTTCATGGGAACGGCTTCTAGCAAGGGGGAAGTGCGGTGGGAAGGGGGTAGCTATCACCAAATCTACGGTCTCGATCTTGAATTCATGGCAGAACTTTCGCCTTGTCAAATCTACTCCCTGCCCACCGGTCACGATCTTGTCTTCGTGCCCACACAACCGGCAGCAGGAAAAGTTTGCGCTTGTCTCCGTTCGACACCTTGGGTAGCTTTTTTGTCGGGAACGGATAAAACCGGGATTGTTAACCAAGGGTAGGGGATCGGTACAAAATGCTGAAAATTGCTGCAATAACCGCGATAGTTGCAACTTCGTTTGCGACAGTTGGTGCCGCGCAAGCTTCTTCCATTGGTCAACCCTTGTGGGGAGGCATCGCAGCGGGGCTTTCCAACAATGGCGTGGTCGGCTTTTCCGGCAACATGAACACTCAGGGAGAAGCCCAGCAACGCGCTCTTGCCGAATGCATTGTCAAGGGCGGTACGGATTGCCAGTTTCTCGGATTTTTCGAGTTTTGCGGTGCGGTTGCGGGATCGGTGAATCCCCCGACGCTGGGCGGAGGCAAGGGCGAAAACAAGCGGCAAGCAAGCCGGGCGGCAGTTCAGTCCTGTGCCAACCAGGGCGGCGGCAACTGCCAGGCGCTCGCAACCTATTGCAACGACTACTGATCCGCGAACGATAAGGTGCATCGGACGTCGATGTACAATGGCTTCGTTTTGGCTGCGAAAAACAACTGTCGATGACAAAACATGCTTGTTGGCAGTGACCTGCCCCAAGATTGTCGGCGGCTCCTGAGAAGGTGGAACCACAATGGGCGACGTGCGCCCAGAAAATTTGGAAAGTTAATGACTTGAGTTTCCGCTGTGATTTCACCGCCGGGAAAAGACCGGAAGCGATGATTGAACCTCCCATCTCCAAGCCCAGCACCGCGCCCCAACAAGCCAAATTTGCGATCAAAGCCACGTTTACCGAAGCGCTGCTTCAATCGCCTCGCGAATAAGTTTCTGGTAGGGGATGTTTCGTTCCTTGGCGCGCGCCTTGAGAGCTGCCACCAGCGCCTCCGGCATCCGCAAATTGATCTGGCGGCTTTTTGGCTGAAGTTCAAAATGCATTGGCTTAAAGCTGCTGAAATCAAACTTCGAAAGATCGGCCTCATCGACGAAACGCTCGGCGTGAGCATCGCTCTCGAACCGTGGGAATATTTTTTCTGCTGTTGCAGCAGGATCAGCCTTTGGTTTGCTCATAATGATTGATTTCCTTTTCATGCATGTACCGAGCGCTTATCGGTCGAAGCAGCCGTGTTGTGCTGTAGTGACGCATAGTGAAGACTGCAAAAACATGTCTGCCTGACTGCGTTTTGCCGACGGCATTGAAACGGGTTTCCGGTGTGGCTGGCGAACGGTCGGGAAGTACCAGCGGCCCTGCTGTCAGGGCAAACTCTATTTCTGCCTTGGAAAGCCCGCGCTTTGCGCATTTCGGCCAATTTCCGGAATCCCATTCAAACCCGTCGAACTTGATGGTAGCCGTCATTGTATAGTCATTTGTATATACTCTTCAGTATGAAGAAAGCAAATTCTTTGGCCCGCGGGGTATTCATTTTCGTAGCTGGAATTTTATCTGGCGCACCCGACAGGATTCGAACCTGTGACCCCTGCCTTCGGAGGGCAGTACTCTATCCAGCTGAGCTACGGGTGCGCATCGGGTTTTGACCCGGAATTTTCGATAGCTGATTGCAGGCAAAACGGCAACCGGAAACCGGCATGGCGCGGCTTCACGCCGGAACGGGCGTCACCTTGACCTTCGAATCGTAAAACGCGGCCAAGCCCGCCATTTCGATCAGTTCGTCATAGGGCGTTTCATAGGCCCAAACGGCATTGTCGATCTCGTGGTCGCCGACGACAAGGTTCCAATAGCTGGCTGTTCCCTTGAACGGGCAGCGGCTGGCATGGGCCGAGCGGACCAGATGGTCGCCGTCGATGTCTTCCACCGGCACATAATAGGCCGGATTGTGGCCCTGTTCGCGCACCACCATTGCCTTGCTGGTCCGGGCGATCTGCACCGCGCCAACCGTAACGGTGACCGTGCCTTTGAACGGCTCAAGCACGATGGAGTGGTCCGGCCTGGCCTTGAAACCCGGCGAAGGGTTGGCGGACATTTCTGGAGATACCGGCGCGTTCATTTTTGGCTCCCGTTGCCTGATGATGTCTTCAATCTATCAGCGGGCGGTGTTCCACGCAAACCACAAGGCGATCAGCGCCAATGCTGCCGAAAGCACGCGGCGGGCAATCTGTTCGCGGCGCGGATTGTTGAGAAACGGCTCAGCAAGCCCGGCGAGTGCGACAATTCCGGCATGGATGCCGGTTGCAGCGGCAACATAGATGGCGGTGAGCAACAGGGTCTGCTGCAAAAGCGCGCCAGCAGGCAGGAAGGCCGGCAACACCGAAACATAAAACACCGCCGCCTTTGGATTGAGCAACTTGGTGATCAGACCGCGGCGGAAATACATCCCCGTTGTTTGTGCCTTGTCGTCGAGCGTGGCCGCCGCCGAAACAGTCCAGCCTTCCCATGCAAGGTAAAGCAGATAGAGAACGCCGCCCCAGCGCAGGATCTCATAAGCCAGCGGCGAGTTGTCGATGATGGCCGTCACGCCCAGCGCGGCAGCCACCCCGATGATGGCAAGGCCAAGCGCAACGCCGCCAACGGCGGCATAGCCGGGTTTGCGC
>JBGSOG010000017.1:0-9979 GCA_041739225.1 Rhizobiaceae bacterium | reverse complement strand
TGCAATCGGGCTGGCTTTGGCTGGCAGCGCGTTTGCGCAGTCGGTCAAGGCGACATTTGTACTCGTCAACGACATCTATGAAATGGACGAAACGAAGGGCGTCGGCGGATTTCCGCGCCTTGCCACAGCCATCAAGACCGAGCGCGCCGCCAACCCGAACACCGTGGTGGTCAACGCCGGTGACCTGCTTTCGCCATCCCTGCTATCGGGCATTGATCAGGGCGAGCACATGATCGTGTTCTCCAACATGATTGGTACCGATGTCATGGCACCGGGCAATCATGAATTCGATTTCGGCAAGGATGTCGCGGCAAAGCGGGTTGGCGAATCCAAATTTCCTTGGATTGCCGCCAACATGACTGCAGCTGACGGCACGGCATTTGCCGGTATTCAGCCAACGATGATGAAGGAAATCGGCGGCGTTAAAGTCGGCTTTATCGGTCTAGCCGAAGAAACTTCGCCAGAGCTTTCGTCAACCGGTGACCTCAAGTTTTCACCGGCTTTTGACGCTGCTGCCGCAAAGGCAAAGGAACTCAAGGAAGCCGGCGCGGATTTCGTGGTCGCAATCAACCACAATCAGCGCGTTATCGGCCAGAAGATGGTCGACGCCGGAACAGTTGATCTCGTGCTCAACGGCCACAACCATGATCTGTGGGTGTTTTACAACGGCAAGTCCGCGGCGTTGGAATCACAATCTGACGCCAGCCTGATCGGCGTCGTCGACATCAACTTCAACATTGAGGAAAAAGACGGCAAGCGATCGGTCAAGTGGTCGCCATCGTTCCGCATCCACAACTCTGCCGACCTGACACCCGACCCTGAAGTCACCGCAAAGGTTGGCGAATACAAGGCGTTGCTGGACAAGGAACTGGCAGTGGAACTTGGTGCCACCAGCATTGAACTCGACAGCCGCAAGGCATCGGTTCGCGGCATGGAAACGGCAATGGGCAACTTGGTTGCCGACGCGATGAAGAAGGCAGTAGGTGCCGACATCGCCATCACCAATGGCGGCGGCATCCGTGGCGACAAGGTCTACGCAGCCGGCTCCAAGCTGAGCCGCAAGGACATCCTCACCGAACTGCCATTTGGCAACAAGACCTTGATGCTGGAAGTCACCGGCGCACAGATCAAGGAAATGCTGGAAAACGGCGTCAGCCAGATCGACAAGGGTGCAGGACGCTTCCCGCAGGTTTCCGGCCTCAGCTTTACTGTTGAGACCGCCAAACCAGTTGGCGAGCGCATTGCCGAAATCATGGCAAACGGCAAGCCGCTCGACATGGCGGCCACGTACAAGGTCGCAACCAACGACTTTATGGCGCGTGGCGGCGATGGCTACTCAGCCTTCAAGTCCGGCAAGCTGATGGTCAACGCGGAGTCTGCCAAGCTGATGGCGAACGACGTGATGGCTTACATTCGTGAAATGGGTGAAATCAAGGCTGGCGAAGGCACCCGCATAATTGTCAAATAGACAGCCGCCCGGATTGTGGATGGGGCGGCGTTCGCGCCGCCCATTTTCATTTGGCATCCTCGAAAGCAAGCAACCTGGCGGTTGCCGCAAGGCCGATCGCTGCAGGTATCATTGACAACATAAATATCGCGATTGCCACGTCTTCCATGGTGGACTGACTGGCGGTCTGCGAAAATCCCCAGCCATTGGCGACCATTCCGGCAAACGCCGCGCCAAGCCCGTAACCCAGCCGCTGTGTTGTTGGAATGGCGGAAGCGATGCGTTCCTTGTCGTCCGGATCGGCAAGCAGGATTGCCCGTCGCAACATGAATGACCAGGCCAACCCAAAGCCGCCGCCCTGTGCCAGCGCGCCGACGGCAACCAGCCAAAGGACCCCGCCTGGAATCGCATGGGCAAACAATCCGGTCCCGCCCGCAACCAGTACCAACCCGATGGCGATGGCCCGTTTTTCATACCTTGGCGATATGCCGGAAATGAAGATCGCGGTAACCGACCAGCCCACCGACTCCAGCAAAAGCAGTGCCCCTGACTCCATCGAGCCAATGCCGTGCAGCCGAAACAGCAACAGCGGACCATAAGTAATGAAGCCCATGGTGCTGATTGCCATGAACAGCACCAACATCATGGCAGCACCGGCAGGCAGGTTAAAGTTCCACGGCGCTTTCGGCAGCATTCGGTTGCTGTCGTCATGGCGGGAATCCAGCCGAAAGAAAAGGCCGACAAGGCCCAGGCCTGTCGCCGCGATTGCAACGGCGGGGAGGGTTCTTTCTTCAACACCGGCTTGGGCAATGGCAATGACACCTGCTGCCAGCACCAGCACCCGCCAGGGCATTTTCGGCAATTGGTTTCCCGCGTCAGTCTTTGCCGGGAGGATTCGGATCGCAAAGGCTGCGAAAACAAACGCCTGTGCGGCATAGAAGTAAAACGCGTGCCGCCACACGCCGGCCTCGGCAAACAGTGCGCCAGTCATCGGTCCGGCGAATGCGGCAAATCCCCAGGCGATCGACAACACCGCGTAGGCGCGTGCGATCAGGTGCTCCGGTACGCTGCGCTGGATGGCAACGAATGCAACTGCAATCATTGCCCCGCCGCCCAGCCCCTGCAACAACCTGCCTGCCAGCATGAATTCCATGCCGGAGGCAAATCCGCTCATCAAGCAGCCTGCTCCATAAATCACTGCAGCAGTCGACATGGATCGGGCCAGCCCGAACGCCAGCACCGCGAGGGCTGCACATGCGGCGGCCACGATGCAGCCGATTTCGTACAAGGCCATGAGCCAGGCGACATGCGCTTCGCCACCGATGCTGCCAATGATATGAGCTGCAATCGTTGAAACCATCAACTCGTCGGCGCCATGCAGCCATGCCCCAAACGATACCAGCACGATCAGAGGCATGACACCGGAGTGGTAGAGTTCGCCCCAGCTTGCCGCCGCTTGACTGTTCTTGTTCATTTGTTGGCGTCTGGCGCGAGGCCGTTGGTGAACAATTTGTCGAGAAAACTTGCCGCATCATCAAAGCGGCCCTCACCACTGCGGGTCTCTCCCAGGACGGCACGGATCTGCGCATCAAAATCGGCGTAATGCTGTGTTGTCGCCCAGATCGAAAAAATGAGGTGATAAGGGTCGCATTTGGCAAGCTTTCCCTTTTTCTGCCATTGGCGAATGACTTCCGCCTTGGCATCCACCAATTCCTTGAGCGGTCCTTTCAGTTCATCAAGTATGCGCGGCGCGCCCTGCAGGATTTCATTGGCAAACAACCGGCTTTCACGCGGAAAGTCGCGCGCCATTTCGATTTTGCGCCGGATGTAACTGCTGATTTCGGCCATAGGGTCGCCATCGGCATCAAAAGCCCGCAATGGATCCAGCCAGGTATCGAGAACCTGTTCGATCAGGCGTCGGTGGATCGCTTCCTTGGTTCGGAAATAATACAAAAGATTGGGCTTTGACATGCCCGCTGCCTCGGCCACTTCGTCGATGGTAGCGCCCCTGAAACCGCGTGCCGAAAAAACTTCCAGTGCAGCCTCAAGGATTTTCTCCTCGTTGGCTTCCTGGATTCGCGTCCTTCGCTGGGTTTTTGCTGCCCTGGCTTTCAAGTGCCGTCCTGTCACGCTCTGTTAAGGTTCGGTGCGCCGTGCAATAACACTGCATGACAGCGTCAATTTTTGTCGCCGAACCGTCAATTTGCAATCTTTACCAACGGTTAAAACTATCGGAAGCTGTCGCTGAATTACAACCGCATTTGCTGTACGCATTTTCGGCGCAATAACAGGCCGGGTCGGCGTATGCCAGTAACCAGGTCAATCAGGAGGAGAATCCACGTGTCGAACCGTTTGAATGCCACGCCCAATGATCTGCGCGCATTCTGGATGCCGTTTACGGCAAACCGTCAGTTCAAGCAGGCCCCGCGCATGTTTGTCAGCGCCAAGGACATGCACTATGTCACGTCCGACACGCGCCGGGTTCTGGATGGAACCGCCGGATTGTGGTGCGTCAATGCCGGGCACTGCCGCCCGCTGATCACCAGGGCGATCCAGGAGCAGGCAGCGGAACTGGACTATGCGCCCGCCTTCCAGATGGGCCATCCCAAGGCGTTCGAACTGGCCAACCGGCTGGTCGACCTGACCCCCGACGGCATGGACCATGTCCTCTACACAAACTCCGGTTCTGAATCAGTCGATACGGCACTGAAGGTTGCCATTGCCTACCACCGGGCAAAAGGCGATGGATCGCGCTTCCGGCTGATCGGTCGCGAGCGCGGCTATCACGGTGTCAATTTTGGCGGCATTTCGGTTGGCGGCATTGTTTCAAACCGCAAAATGTTCGGCACCCTGCTGACCGGCGTGGACCACATGCGCCACACCCACCAACCCGACAAGAACGCTTTTTCGCGCGGCATGCCGGAGCATGGCGCCGAACTGGCCGACGACCTCGAACGCATCGCGCTGTTGCATGACCCGTCAACCATTGCTGCGGTGATCGTTGAGCCGGTGGCCGGATCGACCGGGGTGCTGATACCGCCAAAGGGCTACCTTGAGCGGCTGCGCGCCATTTGCGACAAATACGGCATTCTTCTGATCTTCGATGAAGTCATCACCGGTTATGGTCGGTTGGGAACGCCGTTTGCAGCGCAGTACTTCAACGTCACGCCAGACATCATCGTTTCGGCCAAAGGCCTGACCAACGGCGTCATCCCGATGGGCGCGGTATTCGTGAAGAACGAAATCCACGACGCGTTCATGAACGGACCCGAGCACCTGATCGAATTCTTCCACGGCTACACCTATTCGGGCAACCCGATAGCCTCGGCGACCGGCATCGCCACGCTCGACACCTACCGCGAAGAGGGCCTCTTTGAGCGTGTCGGCAAACTGGCGCAGTACTGGGAAGATGCGGTTCATTCGCTGGCAGACGCGCCGCATGTCATCGACATCCGCAACCTTGGCCTGATCGGTGCCATCGAGTTGCGCCCGATGGATGGCCAGCCAACCAAGCGGGCGTTTTCGGCATTCGTGCGAGCCTTTGAAGAAGGCCTGCTGATCCGCACAACCGGCGACATCATTGCCTTGTCGCCGCCACTGATTGTCGAAAAGCACCAGATCGACGAGATCGTCGACACTATCCGTACCGTATTGAAAGAGGTTGATTGATGTCATTTCCAGTTATCGAAAACGCCTATGGCGGCAAGCGCTCGGTTTCCAGTTCCACCCGCCGCGTACCGGTATTCAACCCGTCCACCGGCGAGCAATCGGCAGAACTGCCGCTCTCCACGGTAGACGAAATCAATGCGGCAGTTGCCTCGGCCAAGAAGGCGTTTGGCGAATGGCGCAACACGCCACCGCTCCGCCGCGCCAAGTTCATGTTCAAGTTCAAGGAACTGCTGGACCGCCACGTCGAGGAACTGGCCCGCGAGATTTCGCGCGAACATGGCAAGACGCACGCTGATGCGCTGGGCGAGATTGCCCGCGGCATTGAGGTTGTCGATTTTGCCTGCGGCATTCCCGGCCTGTTGAAGGGCGAGTTCAGCCGCAATGTCGGCCCGTCGATTGACAGTTATTCCGACCGCCAACCGTTGGGCGTTGTTGCCGGCATTACGCCGTTCAACTTCCCGGCCATGGTGCCGATGTGGATGTATCCAATGGCCATCGCCTGCGGCAACACCTTCATTTTGAAGCCGTCGGAGCGCGATCCGTCTGCCCCGATGCTGGCTTGGCAATTGTTCCAGGATGCCGGTTTCCCGGACGGCGTGCTCAACGTCGTGCATGGCGACAAGGTCGCCGTTGATACTTTGCTGGACCACCCGGACGTGAAGGCTGTGAGCTTTGTCGGTTCCACGCCGATTGCCGAATACGTGTTCACGCGCGGAACAGCGGCGGGCAAGCGCATCCAGGCGCTCGGCGGCGCGAAGAACCACATGATCATCCTGCCCGATGCCGATCTCGACCAGGCTGCCGACGCGCTGATGGGAGCGGGCTATGGCTCGGCGGGCGAGCGCTGCATGGCGATATCCGTGGCTGTTCCGGTCGGCGAAAAGACCGCCGACTCGCTGATCGCGAAGCTGCGCCCGCGGGTTGAGTCTTTGAAAATCGGACCGGCAAACGATCCGACCGCTGAAATGGGGCCACTGGTCACCAAGGCGCACCAGCAAAAGGTGCTCGGCTACATCAATGCCGGTGTCGAGGAAGGCGCCGAACTGGTGGTCGATGGTCGTGGCTTCAGCCTTCAGGGTTATGAAAACGGCTATTATGTTGGCGGCACCCTGTTCGACCGTGTCACCACGGACATGTCGATCTACAAGGAAGAGATTTTCGGCCCGGTCCTGTCGGTCGTGCGGGCCACGGACTACAGCGCCGCAGTCGACATGATCAACGCCCATGAATATGGCAACGGCACCGCGATATTCACCCGCGATGGCGATGCCGCCCGCGACTTTGCCGACCGCATTGAAGTTGGCATGGTCGGCATCAACATTCCGATCCCGGTGCCGGTCGCCTACCATTCTTTTGGCGGCTGGAAGCGGTCATTGTTCGGCGACCATTCGATCTATGGCCCCGAAGGCATCCGCTTTTACACCAAGCTGAAAACCGTCACCAGCCGCTGGCCCGCCGGCATCAAGTCTGGTGCGGTCTTCACCTTCCCGAGCACCAATTGACATTGAGCAGGTGTTGACACGGTCGACTTGATGGATACTTATACGCATGGACAGCAGGGCAATCATCCGCGCTTTGGAGGCAGATGGTTGGGTGCGTGTGAATCAGGTCGGCAGCCATGTGCAGTTCAAACATCCCTCAAAGCCGGGCCGGGTCACTGTTCCGCATCCAAAGAGGGATATGCCGAAAGGAACGCTGTTCAGTATCGAGAAACAATCCGGCGTCCGGTTGAGGCAACCATGACAAACTACATCGGCATCATCCACAAAGAGCAAAAGAGCGACTACGGGGTATCTTTCCCCGATTTCCCCGGCTGTGTCTCTGCTGGGCAAACGATGGACGCTGTCCGGGCCTTGGCGGAGGAAGCCTTAGCCTTGCACGTGACAGGCATGATGGAAGACGGCGACGCAATCCCGGAACCATCCTCGCTTGAAAATGTCATGCGGGAAGCAGAAAACCGGGACGGCGTGGCCATTTTGGTGCCATTGCGCATCTCACCCAAAACAGTTCGGGTGAACATCACGATACCTGAAGATGCGTTGCGCGAGATTGATGCCCATGCCGAGCAGCATGGATACACGCGGTCTGGTTTTTTGGTGACCGCCGCAAGAAAAGCAATGGCGTAGTCCGGGGTTTTCGGGGCGAATTTTTTGGACGAAAACTTCGCTTCAACAATTAATCTGAAGGAGCACACATGTCGGCACCCGGCGAAAACCTGAAGATCAACGCGGACCGGCTGTGGGATTCGATCCATGAACTGGCAAAGATAGGCCCGGGCATCGCCGGTGGCAGCAACCGCCAGACTTTGACAGATGCCGACAGCGAAGGTCGGCACCTGTTCAAGCGTTGGTGTGAAGCGGCGGGCATGTCGATGGGTGTCGACACCATGGGCAACATGTTTGCCACACGGGCGGGCGAGGACGCCGATGCGTTGCCGGTTTACATGGGTTCGCACCTCGATACCCAGCCGACCGGCGGCCGATATGACGGCGTGCTCGGCGTCTTGGGTGCGCTGGAGGTGGTTCGCTCGATGAACGATCTTGGCATAAAGACAAAGCACCCGATTGTCGTCACCAACTGGACCAACGAGGAAGGCGCGCGCTTTGCCCCGGCCATGCTGGCCTCTGGCGTATTTGCAGGCATCCACAGCCAGGATTATGCTTGGGGCCGCACCGACATGGACGGCAAGGTGTTTGGTGAGGAATTGAAACGCATTGGCTGGGTGGGCGACGAGCCGGTTGGCGCTCGCAAGATGCATGCAATGCTGGAGCTGCACATCGAGCAAGGCCCGATCCTCGAAGCCGAAGGCAAGGACATTGGCGTCGTCGCGCACGGGCAGGGGCTTTGGTGGCTGGAAATCACCCTGACCGGCAAGGATGCCCACACCGGCTCGACGCCGATGAACATGCGCGTCAATGCCGGGCTTGGCATGGCCCGAATTACAGAGCGCGTGCACCAGATCGCCATGAGCCACCAGCCGGGCGCAGTTGGCGCCGTTGGACAGGTTAAAGTCTTCCCCAATTCGCGCAACGTCATTCCCGGCAAGGTGGTTTTCACTGTCGACATACGCTCGCCGCAGCAGGCAAAGCTTGACTTGATGCGCGGCGAGGTCGAGCGCGCCGCGCATGCGGTGGCGGCAGAACTGGGCCTTGGCTGTTCGATCGAGCCGGTCGGCCATTTTGATCCGGTGACGTTTGATCCGGGTCTGGTGAAAACGGTTCGCTCGGCGGCTGAGCGGCTTGGCTATTCGCACATGGACATCGTTTCGGGCGCGGGCCACGATGCCTGCTGGATCAACCGGGTTGCGCCCACGGTGATGATCATGTGCCCCTGTGTCGGCGGCCTTTCGCACAACGAGGCAGAAGACATATCGAAGGAATGGGCAGCTGCGGGAACCAACGTGCTGTTTCATGCTGCACTGGAAACAGCGGAGATCTTGGGGTGAGAATCCTATCCAATAACTTTGTACCGACGGCAGCGGTAATTGAGTATTTTGTATTGGAGCGCGCTTTGAGCCGCAATGAAACGATTGCGAAGGCGTCGGCGAATGTCGTTCCTAGCTTTGGGATTTTGCCAAATGGCCCATTTTTACATCGAGAAACGCGCCTACTCGGTATGCTTTACACGCTTCTAGTTTTTCCGTCCGAAGCATGGAGAAGACAGGGTCTTTTCGAAGTCGTAGTGGAACGCGCGAAGACCGACAAAGACTTGTTATCGAAAAACTTCGAAGTGGTTTCAGTATCGACCTTGCGCTCCATCCGCAATGCAGTTTCTCATGCAAAAATTACATTTGAAGATGGAAAAATTCGATTTGAAGACAGCAAAGGATACGCGCTACCGCATTTTTCTTTAACACTGACAATCGAAGAGGCGGTTAATCTGGTGCTGGTTTTAGGACGTGCATTTCATGAATGCGAGCAAGTAAATATGAAAATTGCCAATGCGGGGATTTCGGGGTGAGCGCATAACCATGAAGTCGCATGTCATTCCCTTCGGCCATTTCGACGAGCGCCAGTTGCGCATTGATCTGGCGGCGGCCTTTCGGCTTTCCGCCCGCTTCAATTGGCACGAGGCAGTGGCCAACCACTTTTCTGCAGCGATCTCGCCTGACGGTAAGCAGTTTTTGGTCAATCCGCGCTGGATGCATTTCTCGCGCATCCGGGCCAGCGATCTCATCCTGGTTGATGCCGACGATACGGAGATCATGAAGCGCCCCGATGCACCGGACCCAACCGCCTGGGCCATCCATTCGGCGGTGCACCGGCATTTGCCGCAAGCCCGCGTCGTAATGCATTTGCACCCGCCATATTCTACAGCGCTAGCGTCGCTCAAAGACCCTTCAATCGCCCCGATTGACCAGAATACCGCCCGCTTCTTCTACCGCATGGCCTTTGACATGCATTATGGCGGCATCGCCACGGCAGCCGATGAAGGCGAGCGCATCGCTTCGACACTGGGCAATCGCAAAGTGCTGATGATGGCAAACCACGGCGTGATGGTGATCGGCGGGAGCGTCGCCGAAGCGTTTGAGACCATGTATTACCTCGAACGCGCCGCGCAGACATACGTCCTTGCGCTGTCCACCGGCCGCCCGCTCAATGTGATGAGCGAAGAACTGGCCGAGCAAACTGCGCTCGACTGGGAAAATTATCACGGTGCCGATGTGGCTCTGCTGTCGGAGCTGAAGCACATCCTTGATGTCGAAGAACCGAACTATGCGCATTGAATCCGTGCGCAGTACATCCAGTCTTGCTACGCATTCAAACGACGGCTTAGACTGATTTGTCAGTCAGCCCGTTACACCAGAGGATCAGCGCATGGACCCGAAGGAAAGAAAGTACGAGACTGTCACCGCACGCCGGT
>JBGSOG010000093.1:0-14291 GCA_041739225.1 Rhizobiaceae bacterium | reverse complement strand
CTGCAGGCAATCGAGGCCGAAGCATTGCCGGTGCTGCTGCCGCTGGACGATCTTGAAACCGCCCGGCAAGGTTTCATCGACAATTATGAGGAACACCAGGGTGCCTATGACCGGATCCTCGCATGGTTTCATCTGTGTTGCGGCGATTTCGAACCGGCGCATGCGCTGTGGAGCAAGACAAAGGGCAGGGGCGTGATTGGCGAAGTGCTGGAAATGAAATTCGGGCCACTGGCTCCCATGCTGATTGAGCGCGGCGACCGGCTTTCAATGGACGAAAAGCGCCAAGTCTTTGCCAGCCTGCACCAGCAGGAAGAACGTGCGATCCGCGCGTTCAAACTGGAAAAACACTGGATCCCCACCCCGTTCCCGGCGGAGGAAAATGGGCTGGTGTGATTTTGGCGCGGCGTTTCAGCCGCGCCGGTTTTTCGGGCCAGTGTCTGGAGTGGCCGTCAGCCGCCGCATTTGATCCAGGCAAAGCCGTCGCAGTCACCTTGCGCACAAACCTGTCCGCTGCTGATGACCTTTGTTGGTTCAAACGCGCCAATGTTGCTGGCCTGCTTGAAACCGGTGGAGATTGCATGGCCTTTCGACTGGCAATAGGCGTCCGCTGCCGGTTTTCCGCATTCGCCCGCCCAAACGCGGCACCAGTCAAGCCTGGCACCGCCAATTGACGGCTCCTTGTACATCGCATCCTGTGCCGGCTGTTCGCCGCCGCCTGCACATTGCTGCAATTCCTGGTTGCGGGCGTTGCGCTCGAAATTGCGGGCACCCTTGTCCACTGCAAGGCACCAGGTGAAATGCGCATCGTACTGTGTTGTCCAGCGCGGGCCGCCATATCCACACTGGTTCTGTTGGGCAATCATGACTTGCTGGATTGCCGCATTGGCATACACCGCGCACTCGCCCGGATTGCCGGCATGCGCGGAAAATGCAGGAATGAAAAACACCGACGCCAGACACAGGCGACGCACAAGTTTTGCAGCCCTCGACATGGATATGTTCCTTTTTGGCAGGCGGCTCGCAGCCGCAGTTGATGCTGGTCGGGACCGCTCAACTGGAAGCGGCAAGACACCAATACACTGGGGCAGGAAATGGCTCTGTGCCTTGCGTCACATCAAGGGAAAGTCGAGATCAGGCCGGCCGATTGTCAACGGCTTCGTGCGCGGCTTCATCGCGCCGCAATACGCGCCAGGTGGCAATTGCCAGAGCGCAAAGCGCCACCGCCGCCAAAATCGAAAGCAGGTGGAACGCGTCCATGAAGGCGGCGCGGGCAAGGCCGATCATCTCCGCACTGCTGCCAGCCATGTCCCGCGCGACCGCAATTGCTCCCGGCAACGATGTGCGTGCTGCCAGCGCCGCGCCGGGCAAAAGGTCGGGCAGGGGAACCATCTGCATTTGCATCCGGTATACAGCGGTCATCAGGCTGCCAAGGACTGCAACGCCCATGGCGCCGCCAAGTTCTGCACCGGTCTCGGAGATTGCCGAGGCCACGCCCGCCTTTTCCACCGGGGCCGAGCCGACGATGAAGCCGGTTGTCAGTGAAATCACCGGCGTGAAGCCGATACAAAACACCACGCCCGACAGCACCACCATCAGCAGGCTGTCCGAAAATGCCAGCATGACAAATCCTGCCGCTGCCAGCAACAATCCGCCGGTCATGACCACCACGGGCGTAAACCGGTCGGACAGGCTCGCCGTAAATGGCGAGGCGGCGGCAAATGCAATGGCAGTCGGCAAAGACCACAGCCCGGCGTCGAATGGCGACAGCCCGACCACCAATTGCAGATATTGCGCAAAGAAGATGAACACGCCGAACATGAAGAAGATCGCAATTGCGTTTATCGAGAGCGACAGCGAAAACACCGGCGATGCAAACAGGCCGGGGTCAATCATCGGATTGGCGATGGTGAACTGGCGGCGCACGAACACAGCGGCAAGTGCAATCCCGGCCACCATGGTCATCCCGGCACTGGCGCCCAACCCGCTCTCCGCCCAGGATTTGATCCCGTGAATGGTCAGCAATACGGCGGCCAGAGACAACAATGCACTGGCAAAATCAATCGGCCGCACTTCGCTGTCGCGAAACTCCGGCAACAGGAAAGGGCCGGTGGCCAGCAGCAACAGCATCGGCGGGACTGCGATCAGGAATACCGAGCCCCACCAGAAATATTCAATCAGCAATCCGCCAACAATTGGCCCGATGATGCCACCCACCGAAAATCCCATCACCCAGATCGATATGGCAAAGGTGCGCTCGCTTTCATCGCGGAACATGCTCGAGATCAATGAGAGGGTGGAAGGCGCAAGCGTGGCCCCGGCTATGCCAAGGACGGCGCGGGCTGCGATCAATTGTTCGGCAGTTTGTGCAAAGGCTGCAATGATGGAGGCGACGCCGAAAGCCGTGGCACCGATCATCAAGACCTTGCGTCTGCCATAGCGGTCGCCAAGCGCCCCCATCACCATCAGGAAACCGGCAACCATGAAGCCATAGACATCGATGATCCAAAGCAACTGGCTGGCTGTCGGTTCGAGATCGCGGGCAAGCGACGGTACTGCGAGGTTGAGCACCGTCAGATCCATCGAATAGATCATGCACGGCAAAGTCAGGACACACAGTCCGATCCACGCAGCCTTGTCGGCTTTTTGCACAAGCTCGTTTTCTGCGGCGGTCATGATCTGCTCCCGGCTTTTCGGTCAATTTTCATTGCGCCAGTTTGACCAGCAAATCCGTCTGCCATTGCATGGGGTCGTTTGTTTGCATCGGTCCGATCCGGTACAATTCCGCCTGGCAATCCGGCTCGCTTGGCTCACCGCAAGCAACAAGACCGCGCGCTTCTATCCATCCCTGCAACATGCAGAATGCGTCATATAGCCGGTCATAGGGACCCGTGTATGACAAGGTGGCGTAACGACCTGCGGGCAACTCGGCCATGGCAACGTCATCGAGGGCTGGGGTCCCGGTTGTGGTCATGCCGACATCGAGATCCACACTGCCATCGCTACCGAAGCGTCGATAGCGGAACAAGCTGACCAAAGGCTTTTCGCCAGCTTGCGCAATGCGTCCGGAAAGCTCGATGAGCTTTGGTGGAGCAAATTGCGGCAATGCCCGCATTGGCCCGCTGACAGCGATTTTCAGGTAGTGCATGGCATCGCGCTCCACCACCACAGGCATCGAAACGCCGATGCCGGGCAGGGCAGTTTTTGTTACGTCCAGCATGGTTTACTCCTGTCTCTGGCTGGCTGCCTCCAGCGCCGCAATGTCGATCTTGGTCATTTCCATCATCGCCTCGAAAACCCGCTTTGCCATTGCGGTATCCGAGCTGGTCGTCAGGTCGAGCAGAATCCTCGGCGTGATTTGCCAGGAAAAACCCCAGCGATCCTTGCACCAGCCGCATGCGCTTTCAGCGCCGCCATTGCCGGTTATCGCATTCCAGTACCGGTCCGTTTGTTCCTGGTTCTCCGTGAGCACCATGAAGCTGGTAGCCTCATTCGGCTTGAACATGGGACCGCCGTTGATGCCAATAAACCGTTGGCCCAGAACGGTGAACTCAACCGTGAGTTCGCCCCCTTCCGCCCCGCCGGGGAAATCACCCGGTGCTGCATTTTTTCGGATGACCTGGCTATCGGGGAAGGTTGCTGCATAAAAACTGGCTGCCTTGCTGGCCTCACCATGGTCAAACCACAGGCAGGTGATGAGTTCGCTCATTTCTTCGTTCCCCTTTTCGACGCGGCATTCATTGCCCGCCTCCTTGCGCCACCGCCGGGTCCATCCAAAACAATTCCCAGATGTGTCCGTCAGGATCGGCGATGCTGCGGCTGTACATGAACCCGAGGTCTGAAGACGGACTGGCCACGCTTGCTCCGGCAGCCAATGCCTTGTCGGCCAGTTCATCCACCGCTGCGCGGCTTGCCTGGTTGAGAGCAATCAGTACTTGTGCGCTTTCGTGCGCATCTGCAATTTTGCGGCTGGTAAATTGCGCAAACTTCGCATGGGTGAGCAGCATCGCGTAAATCATTTCGGAAATGACAATGCAGGCTGCCGTTTCATCGGTGAAGTTCGGATTGACCTTGTACCCAAGCCCCTCGAAAAAACGGATGGATCTTGGCAGGTCGGTGACCGGCAAATTGACAAAGATCATTTGGGACATTTTACGCTCCTCGAAGGGTTTTCCTGAATAATGGTTTGTCAGTTGGTCTGTGTCTTGTTGCCGTAAAAGCCAACCATCCATGGCGTGCCGAACCGGTCTGTGAACATTGCAAAGCGCTCTGACCAGAAAGTTTCGGCAGGTTCCATGGTTACCGATTGGGCATCCTGCGAAAGAGCGGCATAGACCCGGTTGAACTCCACCAACGACGGAGGCGAAATCGAAACTTCAAACCCTTGCGGTTTGCCGTACCAACCCTGCGGTGTATCACACGCCATCATGTTGGCGTTGCCAAGCCGCAGGTTCATGTTCATGATCCTGTTTTCGCTGCCCGGTATCCGACCGTCCGGATCTGGCGAGTCGCCATACCGGAATACACCGGTAATCTCGCCGCCCAGAACCTCAGCATAAAAGGTCATGGCTTCCAGGCAATTGCCATCAAAATTGAGATAGATGGTTGGTTCCACGGTTTTCCCTCCTCTGGCCTCACAACGTTCTGATGAGCGTTTCCATTTGGTCGGTAGCCGCGCCCCAACCCTGGTGAAAGCCCATCTTTTCGTGTTGTTCGCGATCCTGCGCGTTCCAGTGATAAATCCGCGCGGTGTAAAGCGTGCCAGTGGCCTCCGGCTCAAAGGTCAAGTCGCCGGTCATGAACGGCTTTGCCGACGGTTCCCAAGCGCGCACGTAAGCATCGGTAAACACCAACCGGCGACCGGGAACAACTTCCAGGTAGACCCCGTGGTTTGGATGCTCCTCGCCATTGGGACCGCGCATGAGAATATAGCTTGAACCGCCCGGACGAACGTCGGTCTCAACAATCGGCGTTGTCCATGGTCGTGGCGTGAACCATTGTTTCAATAAATCCGGCTCTGTCCAGCAGCGGAAAACCAACTCCGGGCTTGCCTTGAGGTGGCGGGTCAAAACCAGTTCGTGGCGGTCCGGCGCAGCAGGTGCGGTCATTGCATTTCCTTCCGATCTTCATTGAACAAGATGCGCAAATACCGCGCCAGGTGATCGACGCTGTCTGCTGCCACCTGCGGTCCGCCATCTGCCTTGGCCAGAATGAACGCGCCCTGCAAAACCGCCTGCGTGTGCAGGGCAACGCTTGATGGCGTCACGCCGAACGGATTGCCGCAAGCCTCAAGCGCCAGCGCAATGTCCGCTTCCAGCGTTGCTGCATGGTTGAAGATGCTTTCCCGACATGCCTGCCGGATTTCGGGGCTGGCGAGGTGCAGTTCTTGCGCCATGGTTCCGGCAAAACAGGTAAACTGGCTGGTGTCGCCCCGCAGGATTTCCTTCCGCAAAGCCACATAGCCCAGCACCCTTTGCGCCGCATCTGGATGCTGATGGTATGTCGCGTTCTCAAACAGCGCACCCGTTACAGATGACCAATGGTTTGCGGCAGCAACACCCAATTCCTGCTTGCTGGCAAAGTGATGGAAAAACGCGCCTTTGGTCACGCCAGCCTCCGCACACAATTCATCGACACTCGTTGCGCAATAGCCGTTGCGGCGCACCAGTGCGATCGCCGCGTCCATCAGTTTTCCTTTTGCATTTTGTTTGGGCAAGGCAGCATTCATATATTTTACATACCAACCAGTTGGTATGTTGTCAATGAAGGCTCTTGGGGTTCCACTCCGCCAGATGCTAGGGAGATATCGAACAACAATTTAGTGAACGCTGATGCAAATTCGCCAAACCATCTTGTCATTGCTCGGACCGACCTTGTTGGCGATCCTGCTTTTCACATCGGGGTGCATCGCTGCCCGGTCGCCGCTTTTTGACGGCGCAAAAATGTCTTTCCCGCTGCCGCAAAGTTCGGTCCTGCATGGCATTCAGGACGATGAAATCCATGCGTCACGCGTGGATTTGAAGGGCGGGTTCTATGCCTGGGAGAACGAGGGAAAAATTGCGCAATTGCGCTTTGTTGCCCTGAACGGCGCTGGCATCCGTGAGGGTTTTTTTGCTGCCGAAGTGCTCGATGACGGCAAGCCAATGTATGGCCTCGTCGAACGAACCAAATCCGGGGTATTTATATACCCCTTTGATGCAGCGCCTTTCGCCAGCAAACTTGCCATTTCAGTAACCGACGAAAATTTCTCGACCAACTTCGCAACGCTTTCCGACTTGACTCAGGTTTTTGCCTACGTGGCGGCAAGAATTGCTCAAAAACCCGATGGCAAATTCGAGATCGACGGCGTTTCAGTCGCCAGTTTTGAATTGCAGGTTTTGGACAACGCAGTTCCACATCAACAAGCACAGGGATTGCAATTCCTGAAGTTGGCGCAAGAGCAGCGCGCCAAGGAAGAATGACCAGCTTTCAGCGGCTCGCTGCCACTTTGGCATTGAGCAGTGCCACCAGGGCGTTTGGCGAATTGAGCCATGCTTCGACGATTTCGGTTACAGCCACCGGCTCTTTGGGATTGGCTGACAGGCTGATCTTGCCCGGGTTGGCCAAAAACTCCCCAAGGGTGGCAACAAGCTGCCTGCCAAACGCTTCCCCCAGCAAGGCCGAAGTAAAATCGCCAGCCATGCCGGCAAATACAGGCGCCAGTTCGTCAGGTTTCGCGCCCGTTGCTTCCGCCTGAATGGTCAGGAGTTTTCGCGTTATCGAGCGATCCTCGAATTGCAATTCAAGGGCCGTGAGCTTGATGCCACGCAGCAGGCCGATGAATTCCTTGCCCGCCTCCTGTTTGGCTTCGCCATTTGCAGCGCCAAGGTTCGCCTGACGTTCCGAGAATTGTCGCATGGCAGAAACGGTTTTCGCGTCATATCCGTCAAGCGAAAGGGAAAGCAAAAGGGCGCCCGAATTTGCCTCGCTGAACCGGTATTCTTCCAGCACAACCCTGCCGCTGGAAGGGTTCCAGCTGCCCTTCATTGAAACATCGATTTGCAGTTTCTCAAAGCCAAGCGCCGCCATCTGTCCTTTGAGCTTAGGAGAGGCAGATGTGAAATCAAGATTGATGTCCGGCGCGTCCATGGTGAAAACAATGTTCTCGCCGACGGCGTCAAACGCATTTTGCGTGCGGATGGCAGTCAGGTTCATTGCTGGAATGCCGTCAATGGTGACATTGACCGGACCGGCTTCAAAAATCATCGGCATCTTGCGCGAAACCATCGGCTCTTGCGAAAGCGGGGCAAGCAGCCGCACTCCGCTGGCCGTTGCAACATCAACGGTCACGACAATTTTCCTGCCCTCAAAATCAGATTGTTCTTTGGTGACTTTGCCCAGAACCGACTTGCCAATGAGAAAACCGCCGGCACCTTCAGTTGCAACGTCTTCCAGCGTCAGGGTCTCGATGCGTGTGCTGTCACTGCCCTCACCCAGTGTGATGTCTTTGAAAACGGCGCCTGCATCGCCGATCTTCTCTGCCGATCCGTAGCTGGCTGCGCCCTTCGCCAATCCCCATTGGGTGAAATACCGGTCGAAAACGTCACCGGGATCGAATGCCTGCGATGAATTTGGCAAGGCAAGCAATGCAACCAATGCTGCGAAAAGGCGAAAAATCATGACAAACTCCAATGGTTTCGGTTGCCTTAGACTGATTCACCGAAAAGATGTGTGACGTTCAGCACCCTCGCATGGGTAGCCCATCTCGTTGGGCGCTCCCTTGCCACATCCATCTTGCCGCGTTAACCGGGGGCCATGGGAAAAAGCCTGATTCCTGCGCCCGGCGATGGCGATGGCGGCGATGGTAGTGGCATTGAGGGCATCGATCTCAAATCGGCGCTTGAAGAACGCTACCTCGCCTATGCATTGTCCACGATCATGGGACGGGCACTGCCCGATGTTCGCGACGGCTTGAAGCCGGTTCAGCGGCGCATTTTGCATGCCATGCGCATTTTGCGGCTCGACCCGGATCAGGCGTTCAAGAAATGCGCCCGCATTGTCGGCGACGTCATCGGTAAATTCCACCCGCACGGTGACCAGGCCGTTTACGACGCGCTAGTGCGCCTCGCCCAGGATTTTGCCGTCCGCTATCCGCTGATCGACGGACAGGGCAATTTCGGCAACATCGATGGCGACAATGCCGCCGCCTATCGCTACACCGAAGCGCGGATGACCGAAGTCTCGACGCTGCTGCTCGAAGGCATCAACGAAGACGCTGTCGACTTCCGCTCCACCTACAACGAGGAAGACAAGGAACCGGTGGTCCTGCCGGGGGCTTTCCCCAACCTGCTGGCCAATGGCGCCACTGGCATTGCCGTTGGCATGGCAACCTCGATCCCGCCGCACAACGCCGCCGAACTGTGCGAAGCAGCTATTGCCCTGATCAAGGATCCGGCACTTTCGCTGGAAAAACTGGTGGAATTGGTTCCCGGCCCCGACTTCCCGACCGGTGGCATCATTGTGGAAGACCGGGCATCCATTTTGGAAGCCTACCGCACCGGTCGCGGCGGGTTCAAGGTTCGTTCGCGCTGGGAACAGGAAGATGCAGGCCGTGGCACCTGGCGCATTGTCATCACCGAAATTCCCTATCAGGTGCAAAAGTCGCGACTGATCGAAAAGATCGCCGAATTGCTGTTTGCCAAGCGTTTGCCGCTGGTTGAAGACGTGCGCGATGAATCCGCCGAAGACATCCGCATTGTCATCGAACCCAAAAGCCGAACTGTTGATCCCGGCCTGTTGATGGAATCGCTGTTCAAGCTGACCGAGCTTGAGGCGCGCATTCCGCTCAACATGAACGTGCTTTCGATGGGGCGCATCCCGCGCGTGCTGTCGTTGAAAGAGGTTCTTCAGGAATGGCTGGACCACCGGCGCGAAGTGCTGCTGCGCCGTTCGCGTTTCCGTCTTTCCGAGATAGATCGGCGCCTGGAAATCCTCGGTGGCTTGCTGATCGCCTACCTCAACATTGACGAGGTCATCCGCATCATCCGGTTTGAGGACGAGCCGAAAAAAGTGCTGATGACCCGCTTCGCCCTTTCGGAGGTCCAGGTCGAGGCGATACTCAACATGCGCCTCCGCGCGCTGGCCAAACTTGAGGAAATCGAAATCCGCAAGGAGCACGACACGCTTTCGGCGGAAAAGGCACAGATCGAAGCGTTGCTGGCGTCGACCGATTTGCAGTGGAAAGTACTTTCGAAGGACATCAAGGAAATTGGCAAGGCTTTTGGCCCGGATACAGCGCTGGGCAAACGCCGCACGAGCTTTGCGCAGGCGCCGACCATTGACGTTTCCGACATCCAGCAAGCGATGAT
This sequence comes from Rhizobiaceae bacterium, assembly GCA_041739225.1. Classification (GTDB taxonomy): domain Bacteria; phylum Pseudomonadota; class Alphaproteobacteria; order Rhizobiales; family Rhizobiaceae; genus BOKV01. The sequence continues at coordinate 4,947 of JBGSOG010000093.1, read as the reverse complement.
CGAACGCGAGCCGGTAACCATCGTCCTGTCGGAAAAGGGCTGGATCAGGGCCATGAAAGGCCATGTGCAGGATTTGGCCATCCTCACCTTCAAGGAAGGCGACAAGCTGAAGATCGCCTTCCATGCCGAGACAACCGACAAGATCGTGCTGTTCACCACGGCTGGCAAGTTTTTCACGCTGGAAGCCTCGAAACTGCCGGGCGGGCGCGGTCATGGCGAGCCGGTGCGCGTGATGGTCGACATGGACAATGACAGCGACATCCTCGCCGCATTCAAGCATGTGCCGGGCCGCAAGCTCATCCTCGCCTCGACGGCGGGCAACGGCTTCATCGTCCCCGAGGCCGAGACCATCGCCAACACCCGCAAGGGCAAGCAGGTGATGAATGTCGAACTTCCGGTCGAGGCACGGCTGTGCGTCTTTGCCGGGGAGGGCGATGACCACATCGCCATCGTTGGCGAAAACCGCAAACTGCTGGCGTTCCCGATGGCACAACTTCCGGAAATGACACGCGGCAAGGGCGTGCGCCTGCAAAAGTATAAGGATGGCGGCGTGCTTGATCTCAAGAGCTTCAAGCTCGCAGAGGGCCTTTCCTGGTCTGACAGTGCCGGGCGCAACTTCGTCAAGCCGAAGGAAGAACTGGCCGAATGGCTGGGCGAGCGCGCCACCGCAGGGCGCATGGTGCCCAAGGGTTTCCCCCGCAGCGGAAAGTTTGACGCCGGTGCCTGATAAAGGTGCATGATGTCGGTGGATGACGCCCAAACCCGCAAACTGCTGGCGCGCTACCACGCAGCATTGGAACGGCGCGATTTTGCCGAATTGTCGCAAATGTTTGCCAAAGATGCAGTATTCCTTGCCAATGGTGTAGCTTCCCTAAAGGGCCGCGACGCCATCCTTGGGGCATTGCGCGAGCATTTTTCGCAGGTTGAACATCTCTCGCCTGTTGAAAACACCGTGAAAAAGGTGTCCGGGGGCGAGGCTCAGTCGCGATGGCGCATCGAGGTTCGCGACAAGGCCACGGGTGACCGTTTCAGCCAGTCGGGAACGGAAACAATCTGGTTTGACGGAAGCGGAAAAGTGATCTGGGTCTCCATCGGCAACGATTGAAAAGCTGACTTGAATGCGCCGTTTTCCGCGCCAAAACCTGTGAGGCGACCGTCAACCGGAATTTGAGGAGAAGGCACATGGAAAAGACTTCGGACATGCTGCAAGTGCAAATCACGCAGGACATGATCAGCGCCTATGACGAGTACACCCATCTGACACTTGATCGCAGATCGCTCATGGCCAAGCTTAGCCTGCTGGCGGGTTCCGGCGCGGCTGCTGCGGCCATTCTTCCCGTCCTCTCAGCCAACAAGGCGGCAGCAGCCATCATTGATCCGGCGGATGCGCGCATCAAGACCGAAAAAGTGACATTCAAGGGTGCTGGCGGCGATGTTTCTGGCTATCTGGCAATGCCAGCGAACGCATCCGGCAAATTGCCTGCGGTCATGGTTATCCATGAAAACCGCGGCCTCAATCCGCACATTGAGGATGTGGCACGCCGCGCCGCAACCGACGGCTTTGCTGCCCTTGCAGTAGACTTCCTGTCACCAGCGGGCGGAACTCCGCAGGACGAGGACAAAGCGCGCGAAATGATCGGTCAGCTTGATCCGGCGCAAACAGTTGGCAATGCAGTGGCAGCGGTGGAATTTCTCAAAACCCATCCGGCAGCCAACGGGAAAGTTGGCGCAATGGGCTTTTGCTGGGGTGGCGGCATGGTCAACCAGCTTGCCGCCGCCTCGCCGGATCTTGCAGCCGGCGTAGCCTATTACGGCAGGCAACTGGATGCCGAAAAGGTTCCAGCCATCAAGAGCGCGTTGATGCTGCATTATGCAGGCCTCGATGAGCGCATCAATGCCGGTATCGAAGCGTACAAATCAGCGCTGGAAGCGGGCAGCAAGGACTTCACCATCCACATGTATGATGGCGTCAACCACGCCTTCAACAACGACACGTCGCAGGCGCGTTACGACAAGGCGGCTTCCGATCTTGCGTGGAGCCGGACTGTTGAGTTCCTGAAAGCAAAGCTGGCCTGATCAAATGATCATGAGAGATGGCGGCCGGGCTAACCGGTCGCCGCTCTGGTGCTGCTTGCGCTTGTAAATCAGGGTTGCATTGGACTAACTTCGGCAATGTTAAGGCAGGGGGATTTGGCATGGGTTCGATTGCAACACTGAGGGCAGGCCGGGTCGAGCGCGTCGCCAACCGCCATTGCGAAGAGGGCAATTTCGCGTCGGTTGAATGGCTTGTCATGCGTGACGGCCGCCAGTGGCTGCGTGGGCAGGCTGGCATGGCCGATCCACTGTCCGGCAAGGCTCTGCCGGAAAAGCCGGTCTACCGCATTTACTCGATGACCAAGCCGGTCATCTCGGCACTGGCGATGATGCTGGTCGAGGAAGGCGTGCTCCACCTATACGATCCGGTGGCCAAATGGCTTCCAGCTTTCCATCGTCCGGATATCATTGCCGAGGATGGGACCCGAACCAAGGCGCGCAACACGATGCTTCTGGAGCATTTGATGTCGCACACGTCCGGGCTCTCCTACGGCTTCCTGCGGAAATGCCGGGCGGGGGAGGAGTATCGCAAGACAAACCTGCGCAAGAGCGCCGGGCCGCTGGAAGACATGGTCAACACCATTGCGTCGCTGCCGCTGGCGTTTGAGCCGGGAACCCAATGGCGCTATTCGGTTGCCACCGATGTGCTGGCGCGGATCGTTGAGGTGGCGCTGGGAATGCCGGTCCAACAAGCAGTTCGCGAGCGCATTCTCGATCCGCTGGGGCTGGAGGACACCGGCTACAGCGTCAAACCTGCGGCACGCGAGCGGATATTGCCGATGTTTGGCAACGGCAATCTTGACGAGCTCATGGTCTATGCGGCTGGCAAACAACAATTGACCCCCGCCGATGTTTCAGCAACCTATCCCGAAAATGACCCATCCTTTGGCAGGGGCGGCTACGGCCTGTTCTCGACGATTGATGACTACCGCATCATTGCGGAATTCCTGGCCAGCGGGCGCACCCCATCCGGCGAGCCTCTGCTGGGTCGCAAAACGCTGGAACTCATGTGGACCAACCGATTGCCGCCGCACATGCTGCCACTGCGCTACGATGACATCTTGATGCCAGCCTTCGGCTTTTCGCTGGCAGGCCGCGTCATGCTCGATCCCGGCAAAGCCTGGGGGCTGACATCTGTCGGCGAGCATGGCTGGTCGGGCGCGGCCAGCACCTGGTTCATGGTTGATCCGCGCGAAAAGCTGGTTGCCATTGCCATGACGCAATATCTCGGGTCCAAGGTTTCGCTGGCCGACGACATGCGCAACGCGATCTATTCGATGCTGGACTGACGGTTGCCGCACACACCCTGCATCGTGCAATGTCATGTTTGAAGCGAATCGGGGGAAGCCATGCGGCTATACATCGGCAACAAGAACTATTCTTCCTGGTCGTTCCGGCCGTGGATCGCCATGAAGGCGAAGGGTGTGGCGTTCGAGGAAATCCTCATTCCCTTTGACGACGCAGGCGGCAATCCGAAATTCAAGGAATTCTCGCCGACCGGTAAAGTACCGGTGCTGGTCGATGGCGACCTGACGGTTTGGGAATCGCTGGCAATTCTTGAATATTTGCACGACAGATATCCGCGCTGGGGATTTTGGCCGTCGGATGAAAAAGCGAGGGCGCATGCGCGCAGCCTCGCCACTGAAATGCATGGCGGCTTTTCCGCGCTGCGCAATGCCTGCCCGATGAACATGCGCCGCCCGGTCGGTGCCATTGAGACCAGCGACGCCGTTCGCAGGGATATCTCGCGCGTTGAAGCCATTTGGGACGATTGTCTCTCACGCTCCGGCGGGCCGTTCCTTTTTGGCGATTTCTGCAATGCCGATGCGATGTTTGCCCCAGTGGTCAACCGGCTGGAAAAATACGCGTTGTCCTCCCACTCTGCGGTCAAGGCTTATACACGGACAATGAAGGGCAGCACCGCCTGGCAGGAATGGGAAACAGCGGCGCTGGCCGAGGCATGGATCGTGCCAGCGGACGAGGCATGAGGAGCATACCGGTCATGAACCGCAGGAAAATTCTCAAAGGCACGGCCGCCATGATTGGAGCAACGGTGTTTCCGCACCAAGCAAGGTCTGCTTTGGTGCAGGGCGGGGCTGGCAGCAACGGGTTTCGCATTCCGGCAGAAGAGGCACCGCACGAGCGTACATTCATGCAATGGCCGGTATCGGTGGCAACCTATGGTTCCAAAGCCGACCTTGAAGCGGTTCAAAATGACATTGTCACCATTGCCAACACGATTGCCAGTTTTGAGCCTTTGGTAATGCTGGCGGCAGGCGATTTGCATGCAGGTTTGAAAGGCCGGTTTTCAGGCAAGGTCGAACTTTGGGACATAGCCACAGACGACCTTTGGTGTCGCGACAGCGGCCCGGCCTTTGTGGTCGATGCCGGCGGAAAACTGGCGATGACCGCCTTCAACTTCAATGGATGGGGTGGCAAGCAGCCCCACGCCAATGATGCAAAAATCGCAGGCAAGATTGCCGAGCGGTTGGGCTTGCATCTCTTCAACAACGGCCTTGTTGGCGAGCATGGCGGGGTCGAGACAGACGGGGCAGGAACCGCCGTTGCACATGAAAGCAGTTGGATAAACCCCAATCGCAACGCTGGCAGCAAGGCGGAAGTCGAAAAGCTCATTCTGGACGCGACTGGTGCCAGTTTGATGTTGTGGGCCCCCGGTGTTATCGGCGCGGATATTACCGATTATCACATCGATTCACTCGCCCGTTTTGTCGGGCCGGATTCCCTGTTGGTGCAATTGCCGGAGGAGGCCGACCCTGCCGACCCCTGGTCGGTTGCTGCTTACGAGACCCACAGGGTGCTGGAAAGCCGCCTTGGGTCATCCAAATCTGGCCT
>JBGSOG010000082.1:0-39323 GCA_041739225.1 Rhizobiaceae bacterium | reverse complement strand
CGCAAGGCCGTGGTGGTCAAGGCCGTGGTTTACGGCTTGATGACCGAAGCCGAGGCGCTGGAACGCTATGCGCTGTCCGTAGAAGAGTTCGGATTGTGGCGCCAAGCAGTTGAAGAGCATGGCGAAAAGGCCCTGCGTGTAACGACGATTCAGAAATATAGACAACTTTAGATTGTTTTTTCCACCCGTGTAGGCAGAGTAACTCTCGATTAACCATTGGTTGTCAATGTTGTTAACGAACAAGGGCCTCAGGCGGAGCTTAGGAAGATGCGCATTCTTTTGGTGGAAGACGATCCGACGACCTCGCGCAGCATCGAATTGATGCTGACGCATGCGAATCTGAACGTTTATTGTACGGATCTGGGAGAAGATGGCATCGATCTGGCCAAGTTGTACGACTATGACCTGATCCTGCTCGACCTCAACCTTCCCGATATGTCGGGGCATGAAGTGTTGCGGCAGTTGCGGCTTGCGCGGGTCGATACCCCAATTCTGATCCTGTCGGGGTCCGACGATACCGAAAACAAGATCAAGGGATTCGGCTTCGGCGCGGATGACTATCTGACAAAACCGTTTCACCGCGAAGAATTGGTGGCGCGCATCCACGCGATCATCCGCCGGTCGAAGGGTCATAGCCAATCGGTGATCAAGACCGGCCTGGTGTCCGTTAATCTTGACGCCAAGACGGTGGATGTCGAGGGGACGACAGTGCACCTGACCGGCAAGGAATACCAGATGCTGGAGCTTCTGTCCCTGCGTAAAGGCACAACGCTGACCAAGGAGATGTTCCTGAACCACCTTTACGGCGGCATGGACGAGCCGGAACTGAAGATCATCGACGTCTTCATCTGCAAGCTGCGCAAGAAGCTTGCGGCGGCCGCTGGCGGCCTCAACTACATCGAGACTGTCTGGGGCCGCGGCTATGTGCTGCGCGAACCGGACATGAACGAGGCGCGCGAGATCGCCTGAGCGGCTTGCTGCCGTTCCCCCTTCAAGAACCCCGCCCTCCCGGCGGGGTTTTTTGTTGCGGCCTTGTCAGGCGGCGACGGGATCGAGGCCTGCCTCGGCCAGCTTGTAGGTCAGGATCTTGCGGTTGAAAGGCTTCATCAGGAAGCCATTGGCGCCGGCGCGTTTGGCGCGGGTCATTTCAGGAACAAGCATTTCACTGGTGCAATAGATGACCTTGCAATCATGCCCGGCCTGCATGCGAACGATTTCCGGAATTATGTCGATGCTTTTCATTCCCGGCATGTCATAGTCGAGCAGCACCGCATCGGGCATGTTGTCGCGGCAGATCGAAAGAACCTGGTCGGTCGTTTCGGCTTCGACCACGACATAACCCATGTCCTGAAGCAGCCGCCGCGCCACTTTGCGAATGACTGGCGCATCGTCGGCCACGAGAATGATCTTCATTTCTGCTCTCCGGCAATTCGCGGGCATTTTTCCCGCTCTCCAGAATATCGCGGTATTGCCAATTTTCGGTTATCGCCGCGCAGCTTTTCAAACAGGGTTAATGATCAGTTAGCGGGTCGGTTCGTGGATCATTTATTGTTGTTCGTTGTTCGAAGTGAACGGTGAACCACGAACCCCGAACCACGACTTTTCCCTTTGTGCCCGAATGCACAGCGCCGGTTTGTTTTCCCGGCTATTTGTTGATCATCGGCAAGGGCAATCACGCCAGCCGACAGCGGCCGGGAGGACCGGTCGAAAGGAACAGGGCAATGAACACGATCCGCACTTCCGCAATCGCCGCAACTGCAGCCATCGCCATGACAGCCGCCGCAGCGCTTGGCGCCGCCACTCCCGCCCAGGCCGGCAACAATGGCGCGGCGGCATTCGGAGGCTTCGTCGCCGGCGCCATCGTCGGCAGCGCGCTGACCCGCCCGGTCTACGGCGCACCTTCCTACGGCGTCGTCTACGCGGCCCCGCGCCACTGCTGGTGGGAAAAGGAATTCGTCGGCTACACCTACAATGGCAAGCCGCTCTACGAGAAGGTCAAGGTCTGCAACTGACCGAGTAGGGTGGCGAATAGCGAGTAGCGAATAGAACTGCTTCGCGGCACTCTTCCACCTTGCTACTCCCTACTCGCTACTCGCAACCAACCAACCACTCACTTTCCCTTCGCTCCGGGCAGGCTCAAGCACCCCTGATCAGCCCGTGGCGGGCGCCGGTTCCAGGCCTTCGGCTTCAACGCCCCTGTGCCGTAGACCGGAACCGGCGAAGAATGAAGAACCCCGCCTTGATGGCGGGGTTTTTTGTTTTGGCACGGCACCCGCCTCCCCCTTGTGGGGGTCCAAAGGACGGGCGAGACGCGTGGCTCGCCCCGGTCGGGTAAGGGGTGGGGGTAATTTTCGGCCAGCACTGAGCTGCCATCAGGCTGTTTACCCCACCGGCTCCGCTTCGCTTCGCTCGTGACCCCCACCCTCGATCCCTCCCCACAATGGGGAGGGAGGAACCGGGGGCGCCGCTCCGCAAACCATCACCCTCCGTTGCTCGGAGACGGGCATTGGATCCCGGTTCGCATGGCGACCGGGATGACGCCGGGGTGTGGATTTAAACTGTGCCTAACGGCTGGCGCTACGAAGCCCTCATCCTGAGATGCGAGCGCAGCAAGTCTCGAAGGGCGAGGGCTGATTGGGGAGGCTAACCTCACGCGCTCCGTCACCCCGGTTGCCATGCAAACCGGGGTCCATTCCAAATCTGTGGTCAGGGCAACGCCTGCGCTAGAATAAAAAAGGCCGCTTTCGCGGCCTTTTCCTTAATTCAATACGATTTCACACCCCTCAACTGCACCCGCTCGTCGCACCACAGGTCTCACACTTCTCGCAGGTGCCATTGCGCACCATGGTGAAGTTGCCGCATTCGGTGCACGAATTGCCGGTGTAGCCGCGCATCTTCGCCTGTTCGCGCTGGTCGGCGACAGTGGACAGCGGCTTGGCCCTGGCAACTGCCACTTCTTCCACGCTCACTTCCACCGTGACGCTGGTTTCCACCTGCGGCTCTGCTTCAGGTGAATAATCGCGGCGGAAGGCCGATGGATCTTCAGCCAGCCCCGAATCGGCGATCACCGCGCGCAGTACCGCTGTTGGCGAGCTGGTGCGGATGCCCGAAACCTGCGGACGGGCAGGGGAAGGAGCGGGCTGTCCGGCATGGCCCTTGGGGTCGGCCACGCCGCCAGCCTTGACCACCGACAGCTTGTGGCCGCGCGTCAGGCCTTTTGAGACGGCTTCCGAGCGGCCTTCCTCGACATTGCGGCCAAGGGCGGTGTTGGAGAAGTCCGACTGGTCAACATGTGCAAGGTCATGGCGGCCTAGGTAAGAGACAGCGAGTTCACGGAACACATAGTCGAGGATCGAAGTGGCGTTCTTGATCGCATCATTGCCCATGACCATGCCAGCTGGCTCGAACTTGGTGAAGGTGAAAGCTTCGACATATTCCTCCAGCGGCACGCCATATTGCAGGCCAAGCGAAACCGAGATGGCGAAGTTGTTGATGAAGGCGCGCAGGGACGAACCTTCCTTGTTCATGTCGAGGAATATTTCACCGAGCCGTCCGTCATCATATTCGCCGGTGCGCAGGAAAATGGTATGCCCGCCGATCTTGGCCTTCTGGGTATAGCCCTTGCGGCGGGTCGGCAGTTTTTCCTGTTCGCGCACCACGCGTTCAATGACCCGCTCGACAATGCGCTCGGTGATGATCGCCGCACGCTGCGCCATTGGCGCTTCAAGCAGCTCGTCCATGCTGTCTTCATCCTCGTCGTCCTCGACCAGCGAAGCGTTGAGCGGCTGTGACAGTTTCGAACCATCGCGGTAGAGCGCGTTGGCCTTCAGCGCCAGCTTCCACGATAGCATGTAGGCGTTTTTGCAATCCTCGACCGTTGCATCATTGGGCATGTTGATGGTCTTGGAAATCGCGCCGGAGATGAAGGGTTGCGCCGCGGCCATCATGCGGATGTGGCTTTCCACCGACAGCGAACGCTTGCCGATGCGCCCGCACGGGCTTGCGCAATCAAACACTGCATAATGTTCGGGCTTGAGATGCGGCGCGCCTTCCAGTGTCATCGCGCCACAGACATGGATGTTGGCTGCTTCGATGTCTTTCTTTGAAAAGCCCAGCGCTGGGAGAATTTCAAACGCCGGATCTGCAAGTTGCTCATCGTTGATGCCAAGCACCTGGCGGCAGAAATCTTCGCCCAATGTCCATTTGTTGAAAACGAACTTGATGTCGAAGGCGGATTTGAGCGCCGCATTGACCGCCTCGATCTTTTCGTCGGTGAAGCCGCGCGCCTTGAGCGCTGGCGGGTTGATCGCCGGTGCCTGGTTCATGTTGCCATGGCCAACCGCATAAACGTCGATTTCGCCGATCTGAGCCGGGCTGTAGCCAAGCACGTGCAGTGCCTCGGGTACGGCAGCATTGATGATCTTGAAATAGCCGCCACCAGCCAGTTTCTTGAATTTGACGAGGGCAAAGTCAGGCTCGATGCCGGTAGTATCGCAATCCATGACAAGGCCGATGGTGCCCGTCGGCGCGACCACTGTCGATTGCGCATTGCGGTAGCCGTGCTGTTCGCCAAGCGCAACCGCTTGTTCCCATACGGCCATCGAACGCTCGACCAGCAGCTTGTCAGGGCAATTGCCATGGTCCAGCGGAACCGGCGAGACATTGAGACCCTCATAGCCATTGGCCTCGCCCCGCGCTGCACGGGCATGGTTGCGCATGACGCGCAGCATGTGGCTCGCATTGCGTTTGTAGTCCGGGAAGGCACCCAGTTCTCCGGCCATCTGGGCCGATGTCGCGTAGCACACGCCAGTCATGATTGCAGAAAGCGCGCCGCAGATTGCCCGGCCTTCATCGCTGTCATAGGCAATGCCGGACGACATCAGCAGGCCGCCGATATTGGCAAAGCCAAGCCCGGTGGTGCGGTATTCATAGGAAAGTTTTGCAATCTGCTTTGACGGGAACTGCGCCATCAGAACTGAAATTTCCAGAACAATCATCCACAACCGGCAGGCATGTTCATAGGATGCCACGTCGAATGCGAGGCGGTCTGTCGCCGTTGCCTTTGCCCGGTCGCGGAAGGCGAGCAGGTTGAGCGATGCAAGGTTGCAGGCCGTGTCGTCAAGGAACATGTATTCCGAGCACGGGTTGGAAGCATTGATCGGCCCTGCTTCCGGGCAGGTGTGCCAGTCGTTCATGGTGGTGTTGAAGTGCAGCCCCGGATCGGCGGAAGCCCAGGCTGCATTGCCGATTTTTTCCCAAAGTTCGCGCGCCTTCAGCGTCTTCATCACCTTGCCGTCGCGCCGCGCCGTCAGGTGCCAGTCGCTGTCATTTTCAACCGCCCGCAGGAAGTCGTCGGTGACCGAAACGGAATTGTTCGAATTCTGGCCCGAAACGGTGAGATAGGCTTCCGAATCCCAGTCGGTATCGTAGACCGGCACGTCGATTTCCTTGAAGCCTTGTTGGGCCAGCTGGATGACACGCTTGATGTAGTTTTCCGGGATGGATGCCTTCTTGGCGGCCTTGATCTCGCGCTTCAGCGCCGGGTTGAGCTTGGGGTCAAAGCAGTCATTGCCATGGCCTTCGCAATTGACGCAGGCCTTCATGATCATCTTGAGGTGCTTGTTGAGCGCCTTGGATCCGGCAACCAGCGCGGCAACCTTTTGCTCTTCGCGCACTTTCCAGTCGATGTAGGATTCAATGTCGGGGTGGTCGGCATTCACCACCACCATCTTGGCTGCCCGGCGAGTCGTGCCGCCCGACTTGATCGCGCCAGCTGCACGGTCGCCGATCTTGAGGAAACTCATCAGGCCGGATGAACGCCCGCCACCCGACAGCTTTTCGCCTTCCCCGCGCAGCGCCGAGAAATTGGAGCCGGTGCCGGAGCCATATTTGAACAGGCGCGCCTCGCGTACCCAAAGGTCCATGATGCCGCCTTCGTTGACGAGGTCATCATCAACCGACTGGATGAAGCAGGCATGCGGCTGCGGGTGCTCGTAAGCGGATTTGGATCGGGTAAGTTTTCCGGTCTCGTGATCGACGTAGAAATGGCCTTGTGCCGGGCCGTCGATACCATAGGCCCAGTGCAGGCCGGTGTTGAACCACTGCGGCGAGTTCGGCGCGACCATCTGGCGGGCCAGCGAATACCTCAATTCGTCAAAAAAGGCCTGCGCGTCGGATTCACCGGCAAAATAGCCGCCCTTCCAGCCCCAATAAGTCCATGTGCCGGCGAGGCGGTCAAAAACCTGCCTTGCGTCCATCTCCGACCCATGGCGCTCTGCAGCGGCCAGTCCGTCCAATGCTGCATCATCGGCAACCGAACGCCACAGCCAGGAGGGAACGCTCTCTTCCTCGACGCGTTTCAGCTTTGCCGGGACGCCTGCCTTGCGGAAATATTTCTGCGCCAAAATGTCAGTGGCCACCTGGCTGAATTGCTCGGGCACGGCGATGTTTTCGAGGCGGAAAACGATGGAGCCATCAGGATTGCGGATCTCGCTGTTTGCCATCCTGAACGCAATCTCGGCGTACGGGGACTGGCCCTCTTTGGTGTAACGTCTTTCAATCCGCATGGTTTCGCCCTTCCGCTTTCCGATGCTTCCACTGTTTGCCCCAACACTGGCAAAAAATGGACAAACCCTTCCTTTTGCCGGAAGGTATCCCTCCGGTTCCCCGAAGCCGCCACGGGCCCCGTTATGCTTTCACGTTCGACTGATTGTTGCTGGAAAGGGGGAATCAAACCACCGAATTCAAACAACGGACGCAAACTATATCTGGTATGCAACATACCAGCAAACACTAAATATTGTGTTAACAGGCGATTTACCAATCTTGTCGAATTTGGCTTTTTGCAAAGGAAAGCCACAGGCGCACACAAACAAGGCCCGTCTCCAGCCGCAGCCGGATTCCTGACCGATGAACACATGAACCTGGAAAACCTTCAGGAAAAACACTGGCCCGGAGAGTGGCCGCGCCTGACAGGCGCAGCCCCAAACCGGAAAACTATACATTCCCGACGATGCGCCAAGCTATTGTGACTCGGTTTTGAGCGTCAAGGTGTTGTCACAAAAAATCTTTCGCACACCACATGTTGTGGCTGCCTGTGGATAGCCGGGATAACTTTCCGGCTGCAAACTGCGAGCCTAATCAAGCATTTGCAAGAAAATCGAACCCGATGAAATTGTTTGCTTGCCTCATTGAAGATCATCGCCTCCCTGCGTGATTCGTTTAGTCGGCGGTGGATAATGGCAGCAAAGGGCAGATACGAATTATCAATGCCTTCGGGCTAACCTGATGCGGGTTAGTGGGAGCACAGTCGAAAATCATGCTGGAAATCCAGGAAAAACAGCATAAGCGCATTGTCATGTTGTCGTCTGCTGCGCTGGTTTTTGCAGCTTTTGCCACCTGGCAACTCTTTTCAGGCTATTTCCAGACAAATACAATTGCCGCAAGCGTGGCCGCCGTGCCTGTTGCAAACAACATTTACCTGCTGAGTTGCATCACGCTGATGATCGCAGCCATCGTCATGATGATGCTTCGTTCATTCCAGGACTTCCGGGCGATACGCAAAAGCGAACTGTTTGATCCGGCCACCGGGTTGCCCAGCCGGAAAAACCTCGAGCGAACCCTGGTGCTTGATTTGGCGCGTCTGCGCCCGGGCGAAGCACTTGCCATCGTTTGCATAGACATCCGCAGGTTCAAATCGCTCAATCACTCTTTTGGGTATCAGGCTGGTGACAAGATCATTTCCGCAGTTGCCGCGCGCCTGCGTTCGGTCGAAAGCGAAGCATCATTCCTTGCAAGGGTCGATGGTGATCGTTTTGCCTTCATCCTGCGCGCAATCAATTCGCAGGGCGGCATCAATGACTTGGTCGCCGCCATCCAAAGATGCATGATCCCGCCGTTTCAGGTGGCCGAAAAAAGCATTTACATTGATGTCTCTGTCGGCTCGGCGATGGCAGCCACCGATGAAGGCGTGAGCACAACCGAATTGTTTCGTCGTGCGGAATTTGCACTTGCAGAGGCCAAGGCTGGCGATGGCAAGCTGCATGTCAGCTATTCCGACAATTCAGATGCCACGGCCAAGCGAAATTCGAGGATGGAAACCGGCTTTCGCGAATCGCTGGAAGCAGAAGAGTTGGAAATCTATTATCAGCCGCTGGTGGATTCCAACTTCGACAGGATTGTCGCTGTCGAGGCCCTGGCCCGCTGGACACATCCACAATTGGGACGGGTTTCGCCAGCGGACTTCATTGGAATGGCAGAAGAACTCGGCCTTATGGCAAAACTTGGCAACAGCGTGCTGCGCCGCGCCTGCAACCACATTCTGCCGATTCCTGAAATTCGCCTTGCAGTGAACATTTCTCCCAATCACTTTCTGGCTCCCGGATTTTGTCAGGACCTGGCTGACATCCTCGCCGAGACCGGTTTTCCGCCACACCGGCTGGAAATTGAAGTGACCGAAAATGTTCTGATCACCAAGGACGAGAGCGCAACCGACGTCATCAAGGCAGTAAGATCGCTTGGCGTATCTGTCGCACTCGACGATTTTGGCACCGGATATTCCGGATTGTCCTATCTTTCACGCTTCACACTCGACCGGATCAAGATTGATGCTTCCTTCGTCCGGGAATTGGAAGATTCAATTTCGGCCCAGTCCATGATCGCCACGATCATCCATTTGGCGAGGGATCGCGGACTTGATATCACTGTCGAAGGCGTTGAAACCACAGGGCAGGTCAAATTTCTTTCGCATTTCGGATCGCTTTGGTACCAGGGATATTTGTTTGCCCGACCGATGCCGTATTCGGACCTGCTCAAATGCAGCTCCATCGCAAAGTTGACGCAGCAGAACTATACCGGCGATACGATGCCGAGCAAATTGCCGTTGCAGATACACGATCAGCCGGAATGGTCAAAACTGGCTGCAGGATGAACAACCCGGCCGGCTGCCTCAGCTATCGCGCTTGCCGGAAATCGGCGCCGTGTAGGCAAGGTCCAGATCCCACGGGAAATAAATCCAGGTATCCTGGCTAACTTCGGTCACATAAGTATCGGCCATCGGTACGCCCTTTGGTTTGGCGTAGACCGTGGCGATGTGGCAATTGGGCAGGATTTCGCGCACTTTGGCGGCGGTTTTCCCGGTATCGGTCAGATCATCGACCACCAGAATGTTGGCTCCGCCATCAGCAGTGATGAGATCGGGCGATATGCCCTTGATGATGGTCAGATCACCCTGGTCCTTGTACTCGTGATAAGAGGCGATGCAGATCGTTTCGATGTTGCGGATGCCAAGCTCACGCGCAATGATCGCTGCCGGAACCAACCCGCCGCGCGTGATTGAAACAATGGCCTTCCACTCGCCCTTGGTCTCCGCAGCGCTTGCTAGCCTCCATGCCAACGCTTTGCAGTCGCGGTGGAACTGGTCCCAGGAGACGGGAAAGGCCTTGTTGGCAGGTGCAGACATGATGTTGACCCTCGATGGGAGTTGATGGGCTGCAATAGCCAATCAGCAAGGCGCTGACAATGTGTGCCACCCCCGATTGTCAAGATGATTGCAATCCAAACCCTTCCAGCATCGCCTTCACATCGGCTTCAGCCGCATCTATCGCTGCGGTATCGCGTGAGCGGATGATGATTTGGGTCGAATAGGAAGCAGCGCCGTCAAAGCGGGGATACGACCCGATGGAGGTTTGTGGATGGCGTTTCTGGATTTCGCCCAATGCAGTGCCGATGCGCCCTTCGGGAAAGGGAGAATCGACGGCTTTTGACAGCACTGGTGATCCGGCGGGCAGGCGTGGAAGCAGCCCGTCCAGCATCGCTTCGAAAACCGAAGGTACGCCTGCCATCACATGTACGTTCCCGATGGAAAATCCCGGGGCTTTTGAAACCGGATTGTCGATGAGCTCGCTGCCCGCCGGCATGCGGGCCATGCGTTTTCTGGCCTCGGTAAACTCAAGTCCGCGCTCTTCGTAATGCGCTGCCAATATGGCCATTGCCCTGGGGTCGTGTCCGATTTCCACGCCAAAGGCTGCGGCCATGGCATCTGCGGTGATGTCGTCATGCGTTGGCCCGATGCCGCCGGAAGTGAACAGCAGCTCATGGTCATGTCGCAAGGCATTTACCGCGGCGATGATCGCGCCGCTGTCATCGGCCACAATGCGAACTTGCCTGAGGTCGATCCCGGCGAGGGTAAGCACACTGGCAAGATGCCCGATGTTCTTGTCACGCGTGCGCCCAGACAGCAGTTCGTCGCCGATTGCCAACATCGCTGCCGTTACGATCCTGTGTGTCAAAGTGAATTCCCCCGATGAATTTGCCGGTCCTGTTTTGTTGACAGTGCGTTGCACCTTGTCAGGCTGTTGATCGGGGCCAATCGGTCTATGTGACACAACAGGTCCAAATCGGGGCCTGACATCCCCGCGTAGATTGTCACCAACCTTTCAACCACAGGAGAAACACCATGGCCAAGATTTTGGTTCTTTATTATTCCAGCTACGGCCACATGGAACAGATGGCTTATGCTGCTGCCGAAGGCGTCAAGGAAGCCGGAGCGCAAGTTGTCGTCAAGCGCGTCCTCGAACTCATTCCCGAAGATGTCGCCAAAGCCTCGCATTTCAAGCTCGACCAGAAAGCTGAAATTGCCACGCCTGCCGAACTCTTGGACTATGACGGCATCATCGTCGGCGTGCCGACCCGTTTTGGTCTGATGCCAGCCCAACTGAAGAACTTCTTCGACCAGACCGGAGCGCTGTGGGCAAAGGGCGCGCTCGTCAACAAAGTTGCCTCGGTCATGTCTTCGACCGCGACCCAGCACGGCGGCCAGGAATTCACCATCATCTCCACACAGGTCATGTTGCAGCATCACGGCATGGTCATCGTGCCGCTGTCCTATGCATATCAGGACCAGATGGGCCACGACCAGTATCGCGGCGGCGCGCCTTACGGCATGACCTTGCTGACCGGCGGCGATGGCTCTCGCCAGCCATCCGAGATGGACCTTGCCGGAGCCAGGTTCCAAGGCAAGCGCGTGGCCGAGATCACCACCAAGCTGCACGGCTGAACGCACATCCTGCCAAATGCGAAGGGCGGCCACGAGCCGCCCTTTTTCGTTGCAACCAACCCATGCTTGAAGCTACTGCTTTACATCAGGCGGGCATGGCGAAACTGGTAGACGCAAGGGACTTAAAATCCCTCGGCCTTGGCCATCCGGGTTCGACCCCCGGTGCCCGCACCAAGAGTGCCCGCGCCAAGATTGAACCACCAACCTCACATGTCTGCCCGAAACACCTGTCGTTGTGTTCCCATTCCCTCGATGCCAAGTTCCACCACATCGCCGTCCTTGAGGTAGAGCGGCGGCTTCTGCCCGAGGCCGACACCGGGCGGTGTACCGGTCGAGATGATGTCGCCTGGATGCAGGCTCATGAACTGGCTGAGATATGAAACGAGGTGGGCAACGCCATAGACCATGGTCTGCGTGGTGCCATCCTGGAATTTGCGGCCATTGACTGAAAGCCACAGCTTCAGGTTTTGCGGATCGGCCACTTCGTCGGCAGTCACCAGCCAAGGGCCGGTCGGGCCGAAGCGGTCGCACGATTTGCCTTTGGTCCACTGGCCTTGGCGCTCGGTCTGGAAAGCGCGCTCCGAAACGTCGTTGATCACGCAATACCCTGCGACATATGAAAGCGCGTCGGCTTCGCTGACATATTTCGCGGTGCGCCCGATGACGACGCCAAGCTCCACCTCCCAGTCGGTTTTCAGTGAGCCGCGCGGGATGAACACGTCGTCATTGGGCCCGCAAATGGCCGACGTCGCTTTCATGAAAATGATTGGCTCGGACGGCACGCTTGCCCCGGTTTCGGCGGCATGGTCGGAATAGTTGAGGCCGATGCAAATGAACTTGCCGGTTCCAGCCACGCAGGCGCCGATGCGTTCGCCGTCAGCCACAAGCGGCAATGCCGAGGCATCAATTCCTGAAAGTGCTTTCAGGTTTGTTGGGTCCAGCGCCACGCCAGAGAAATCCTTGACGAAACCCGAAAGGTCGCGAACGCGGCCCTCTCCGTCGAGCATTGCAGGTTTTTCTGCGCCGGGGGCGCTATATCGCAGGAGTTTCATCGGTTTGCCTTTGCACTTTTCCAGTGATTGCCAGTTTTTTGACTGCGATCTGGTTGCCACAACGCGTGGGCGGCGTACAGCGCGGCGCTCAGCTTTTTTCGCGCCGGAATGGAAACAGCATCTGTCCGACAAATCCTGGAGTTACCGGCGTTGTGGTGCCAAAATGCTGCGGCAGCCGGTCTTTGGGCATGTAATAAGTGCCAAACAAAACGTCCCAGACCGGAAACAGCCCGGCAAAATTCTTGTCACGCGCTTCAGCTTCATCAGTGTGGTGCCAGCGGTGAAAGACCGGCGAGGCAACAATGCTGCGAAGAGGGCCGAAATCCCAATCAAGGTTGGCGTGGATGAGAATTGCCAGCAATGTCAGAAACGGGATGATCGACACGACAGCAAGCGATGAAAAACCGAGCAAAACCAACGGCGCAGCCGTGGCAATTTTCATCAGCAGATCGTTGAAAGGGTGCACCCGAACCGACGAAAGCCAGTCTAGTTGCTTCGAGGAGTGATGCACGGCATGAAAATTCCACAACCGCCGCCGGTGAAAAAGCCGGTGCGTCCAGTAGCCGAGGAAATCGCCGATGAACAGGATCGCGAAAGCTTGCAGCCATAGTGGCAAACGAGAGGCAGGGCCATAGCCGGCCTTGATCAGTTCAGGATCGAATTTCCCGTAAATCCAGAGCGCTGCAGGCAGGATCGCCAGACCAACACCAATCCGGGTCACCGTGTTGGTAACCAGCGGTGTGAATGCGAACCAAACGACATCGGTGGCAAAACCGGGGCGCAAGAGTGGCAACCGCTTTTCCCGGCGACGAAACAGCTCCAACAATCTGAAAAAACCAAGCAGGATGATGAAGCCGACCGCTGGGGCAAGAAGCTGCATGTTCATGAATCACCAGCCTTCCGGGCCATTGCTGGCAATAACTTAATGGCGGGTCACAACCACCACCAGTTAAAAGCAGTTCATGTATCGAGCTTGCCGCAAATCCCGCGAGGGACTATTGGGGCAGGGAGGAGTTCCAACCATGCCCGCCTATGCAATCCTGGCACTCGCCTATGTGCTAAGCCAGTTTTATCGATCCTTCCTTGCTGTACTGACCAAGGTTCTGGAAACCGATCTGGGTGCCAGCGCTTCTGACCTTTCATTGGCATCTGGTGCCTGGTTCTGCGCTTTTGCGCTGATGCAGTTTCCGGTCGGTTACGCATTGGACAATTGGGGACCACGCCGGACAACAGCGCTGCTTTTCGGTATCGGTGGCGGCACAGGTGCAGCGCTTTTTGCAGTGGCAACCACTCCAGCACAACTTATCGCAGCGATGGCGCTGATTGGCATTGGTTGCTCGCCCATCCTGATGGCGGCATTTTTCCTGTTTGCCCGCAATTTTTCAGCCGTCCGGTTTGCAACACTTGCGTCGGTTTTCATTGCTGTCGGCACGCTCGGCAACATAGCCGGCGCAGCACCCTTGGCAATGGCGGCGGAGGCGTTTGGCTGGCGCGCGGTTTCATGGTGGCTGGCCGCTGCAACCGTATTGCTGGGCGCAGGCATATGGCTGACTGTGCAAGATCCTGCACGGGTCGAAAACGCCGGAACCGGCAAGGGCGGGTTTCTTGAATTGTTTGCCATACCGCAATTGTGGCCGATCTATCCCTGCATCCTGTTGGGTTACACCACCGCGGCCGGTGTGCGCGGCCTGTGGGCCGGACCCTTGCTGATCGATGTTTATGGCCTCGATACAATCGGGGCAGGGCGCATCATACTTTTGATGGCAATAGCGCTGTCGCTTGGCACGCTTGCCTATGGTCCGATGGACCGCATCTTCAATTCAAGGAAACGCGTAGTGATGGGCGGCAATATTGTGGTGTTGTTCGCAACGTTGTGGTTCGCGTTCGCCATGCCGCAGTCTGTGCAGATTGCCGCATTCATTCTGGTTCTCATCGGGTTTTTCGGTGCCAGTTACGCCGTGCAATTTGCCCATGGCCGAAGTTTCATCCCCGCCCACTTGACCGGCAGAGGCGTGACCTTGATGAATTTCTTCTCGATTGGCGGCGTCGGGCTGATGCAGTTCATCAGTGGGTCGGTGGTAAGTGCCAACAAAATGGCCTCTGACCCGGCGAATGCTTACCGGGCGCTGTTCATGTTGTACGCCGCAACTCTGATCGCAGCACTCGTTTCCTACGCATTTTCAAAGGATGCCAGACCCTCAGACGCGTGACATTACATTTTGTCCTTGAGAAAGGCGAGGATGGCGTCCACTGCCATCTGGGTGTTTCCCGGGCTGAGGATATCGCCTGCGATCACGTGACTTGAAGGGTCTTCCGTGCTTTCCACCATGATCAACCCTTTGGGGCCGCCCCACATCCGGTGAATGCGAACTGCTTCTGCAGGAACAATCACTTTGTCATTCGGCGACACCATGAAGAGTGCCGGGGTTTTTATCTTGGTGAAGTCGATCAGTGAAACTGTCTTGAGCAGGGCGCCCATCGGAAAAACTGCGCGACTGGGATAGGCCGTTGTCCACCACTTGCCATGCTCGGCATTGGTTGGCTCGAAACTGCGCTGTTCTCCCATCAGTTTTGGCAGGATTGTCTCCCCCCAAGGCATGTTCAGCAAGCCGATCGAGGCTCCCTGAATGGCGTAGTTTGGCGAGATCAGCACCAGTGCCGCCAGTTTTGGTCCCAATGCCGGATGAGCCGCAGCCCATGTTGCCAGTGTGCCGCCGGTAGATGCCGTGATGACCACGACCTTATCCCCTATGGTCTCGCCGATGACAATTGCTTGTGCCACGTCGTTGAGCCAGTCGTTCATGCTGGCCTCTGCCAAGGCTTCGCCAGTGCGCCCGTGTCCTGCCAGACGGGTGTAAAACAAGTTTGCACCCAAGGCTTGTGCTACCTTGTCAGAGACCGGGCGGGTTTCAGCCTTTGTCGCTGAGAAACCATGTATGTAGACAATCGAAATTGGCGTCTTCGCCTTTGACACCGGATCGGCCCAAATGATTTCTTTTTGTGCGCCGGGTCGAATGTCGGCAAATTTCGCCTCGTCCGCAGCAAGGTAGGCTTCGAGATCAGGCCCGATTGATGCGGGATCAAAAGTCAGCGCCTCGTTTCGGTCAGGCCGCGGGCCAATCAGCATCAATGCACCAAAAACTCCGAACAAAACCACGACCACAGTCAACAAACGCTTCAAGATACGGATCCATCCCATAGTTTACATCCGCTCCATTGTGTTCCGACCTGCTACTGGCTGTCTAACATCGCCACGTCGATATTTGCACGGTTTACAACCATGCGCATCGCAAAACTTGACTGGATGCGCGACACTCCGGGAAGGGCAGAAAGCCAGTTTTTGTAAATCCACTCATAGTGCTCCATGTCCCTTGCATTGACCCGGACCAGATAGTCGCTTTCGCCCGACATCAAAAAACAGGCAACAATGTGCGGACAGACTTTGGCGGCGCGTTCGAACCGCTCCAGGTGATCTTCCGATTGGGCTTTGAGCGTAATGTCCACCAGCGCCGTGATCGAACGTCCCAGTGCCTTGTTGGAGATGACCGCCTGGTAGCCCTCGATTGTTCCCGATTTCTCCAGCGCGTCCAGCCGCCGCGAACAGGCGGACGGTGACAATCCCACCCGCGCCGCCAGATCGATATTGGGCAGGCGGGCGTTCACCTGCAACTCGTGCAGGATCAACATATCAATGCGGTCCAGTGAGCTCATGCAATAAAGCATCCTTTTTTTCGATTATACGCAATTATTGCCGAAAACAGAATGCTGGTGCAATGGCTTTTGCAAGGACATTTCCCGCTGTTTTTGGCACCATGCGGTAACGAGCTTCACGCCCTGGAGGAAAAAATGCGCGTTGGTTGCCCCAAGGAAATCAAGAACCACGAATACCGTGTCGGCCTCACGCCGGGTGCTGTGCGCGAATACGTTGCCCATGGTCATCAGGTCATTGTGGAAACCGGCGCAGGCGCCGGAATTGGTGCTGATGACGGAGCCTATTCGGCTGCGGGCGCACAGATCGTCAAGACCGCCAAGGAAGTCTTCGAACGGGCCGACATGGTGGTGAAGGTCAAGGAACCGCAACCTTCCGAATGGGCGCAATTGCGCGAGGGGCAAATCCTCTACACCTATTTGCATCTGGCTCCCGATCCGGCCCAGACCAAGGGACTTGTCGAATCAGGCGTGACCGCCGTGGCTTACGAGACAGTCACTGATTCGCGAGGCGGCTTGCCGCTTTTGGCGCCAATGTCGGAAGTTGCCGGGCGTCTGGCCATCCAG
The DNA here is from genome assembly GCA_041739225.1 of Rhizobiaceae bacterium. Classification (GTDB taxonomy): domain Bacteria; phylum Pseudomonadota; class Alphaproteobacteria; order Rhizobiales; family Rhizobiaceae; genus BOKV01. Next base: position 22,940 of record JBGSOG010000082.1, on the reverse strand, counting down.
GCCGGCGCAACCGCTTTGCAAAAAGCGAATGGCGGTAGAGGCATTCTGCTGGGTGGTGTTCCAGGTGTTCTGCCGGGCAAGGTCGCAATCATTGGCGGTGGTGTCGTTGGCCTAAATGCAGCAAAAATGGCAGTCGGCCTTGGCGCTGACGTTTCGATCATTGACCGGTCGTTGCCGCGGCTGCGCGAACTGGACGACATCTTCAATGGCCGGGTTCACACGCGCTATTCATCCATTGAAGCACTCGAAGAGGAATGCTTCACAGCCGATGTCGTCGTTGGAGCGGTTTTGATCCCCGGCGCTGCGGCACCCAAGCTGGTTTCCCGCGAAATGCTTTCCGGAATGAAGAAGGGCTCGGTGCTGGTGGATGTTGCCATCGACCAGGGCGGCTGCTTTGAGACATCACACGCGACCACCCATTCCGACCCGACCTATGTGATAGATGGCGTTATCCACTACTGCGTGGCAAACATGCCCGGTGCAGTGCCGGTGACTTCAGCCAATGCGTTGAACAACGCCACCCTGCATTATGGCCTGATGTTGGCCGACAAGAGCATCAAGGCGCTGTTGGACGACGCTCACCTTCGCAACGGGCTCAATGTCCACAAAGGGCGGATCACCAACCGCGCGGTTGCCGAGGCATTGGGCTACGAAATGGCCGAGCCACAAGCCGCTCTCAAAGTAGCCTAGCCAGTTTGGCCGTGGGTGCGGAACGGCTGTTCCGCGCCCCGGTTCAGGGAAGCCATGTCGACTGGACAAAACGCGCAATTGACAGGAACTGGGCAAAGCCATATTGGTTAGTGATCAATAACTAACCAGTCTGCTGCCGCAATGGCCGAACGCAAATCTGCTGACATTCGCAAATCCGAAATTGTGCTCGCAATGCTTCGACTTGCCGATGAGCTGGGTCCTGACCGGCTGACAACGCTGGCGTTGGCAAGGGCAATTGGTGTAACCCAACCAGCCATATTTCGGCACTTTTCGACCAAGCAGGACCTTTGGCTTGCAGTTGCAGAGCATATTTCAGGAAAAATGACGCTTGAATGGGATGGTGTTTTAGAGTCGAGCAAACTGCCGCAGGACAGGCTTGTCGGCTTGATGCAAGTTCAGTTGCACCAGATCTCAAATCATCCGGCAATTCCCGCGATTTTGCATTCGCGCGAATTGCACGTTGAAAACGCTGCCTTGCGGTTAAAATTCACCGGCTTGATAACCCAGTTTCAGACGCTTCTGGTCGAGGAATTGTCAAAAGGTGTCGCCCAAGGTTTTTTTCGGGCCGACCTTGTACCGAGGGATGCGGCAATTCTTTTGATCTCGCTTGTACAAGGACTGGCCATTCGCTGGTCACTGGGGCAACGTTCGTTTTCGCTGCAAACGGAAGGTGACCGGATCGTGCGCAGCCAGATCAATCTGTTTCAGCCACAAATGCAAAACAGTGAGAACAGATGAAAAAACTTTCCTGGTTCAGCATCCTTTCGCTTGCTGCCCTGTCAGTCATTGCGGCAGGTGGGTGGCTTTTTCTGGCGAAGCGACCGGTGTCCGTCCCCATTGTCGTTGTGGAACAAAATGTGCCTGTCCGGGTGTATGGCCTTGGAACGGTGGAAGCCCGGATCGTTTCGAAAATCGGCTTTGAAGTCGGCGCTGCGTTGACCGAGCTATTGGCCGACAGCAATGATGTCGTTGCGAAGGATCAGATTCTGGCAAAATTGCATCCGGCTGAACAGGAAGCCAGGGTGGCACGGGCGGATGCTGCCGTGGCTGCATCAAAGGCAGCGATTTTGAAAGCGGAGGCCAGTGTCAACCGGGCGCGGGCCGTACTTGCCCAGAAGATGGCCGCCAATGCCCGTCAACAGGAATTGGCAGGCCGCAAAGTGATTTCCACGCAGTCGGGTGAAGAGTCCCAGCGCGATGTGGATGTTGCGGCAGCAGATTTGACTGTGGCGCAAAGCGAGTTGGCCGTAGTGAACGCCCAAGCCACCGATGCCGCTGCTGCACTGCGTTTTGAAAAGACGGTCCTCGATCATCATGCACTGAAAGCACCGTTTGACGCCGTCGTGGTGACACGACATGCAGAGCCCGGAACGGTGCTGCGGGCAGGCGACATCGTTTTCACATTGATGGATCCCGAGACAGTCTGGGTGCAGGCTTACATAGATGAGGAACGCGCTGGCGAACTGGCAATTGGTCAGGTCGCGGAAATCAGGTTGCGCTCGCTGCCCCATGCTGTGTTCAAGGGAGAAGTTGCCCGCATCGGCATTGAAAGTGACCGCGTCAATGAGGAACGGCGCGCTTTCATCACCTGTTCCGACTGCCCCGATCAGGTGTTTCTTGGCGAGCAGGCTGAAGTGAGGATAACGGTTGCCACCACCAAAAATGCACTTCTGGTGCCCGAAATTGCCATCAGAGGGTTCAACGGCCATTCCGGGTCCGTCTGGTTGGTGCAAGACGGACGGCTTGCCCAAGCGGACCTCATTTTTGGACACCGCACCGAAGATGCCCGGGTCGAAGTCGTTTCCGGATTGCTTGACGGTGCGCAAATAGTGGCAGCTCCCGACAAGCGCCTGGCATTGGGTCGTATTGTGCGCGTTGAAGGCGGGGAACAATGAACCTTGCCCTTCGTGATGTGCAACACAATCTGTTCCGTTTCATCCTGACCTGCATCGGGCTTGCGCTTTTGATGACGGTCGTCATGGCCATGATGGGCATTTACAATGGTCTGGTGGCTGACGCCCTGAACATTCTGAAAGCCCCAAAGGCCGATGTATGGATTGTGGAAGCGGAAACCCAAGGCCCGTTTGCCGAAGCATCCAAAATACCCGGTGATACCCGCAATGCCGTCGCGCGGCTGCATGGCGTGGCGCAAGCAGGAAGCATTACCTACCAAACCATAGAAGCGCCCTTTGCCGGGGCAACCAAGCGGCTTTATGCGATCGGCTATGAACGTGGACGCCTTGGCGGACCTCAGGCAATCATCAATGGACGCGGCCTTGAGGCCAGTCATTTCGAGTTGGTGGCGGATGAAAAAACCGGACTTTCAACCGGCGACACCATTCGGCTTGGGCGCAACCTTTTCCGTGTGGTGGGCCTGGTTCGCGATGTGATGAATTCTGGCGGCGACCCGGCGATTTTCATGACTTTGGCAGACGCACAAGTTCTTCAAACCCAATTGGCGCCGCCTGCTGCCCGTGTGCAAACCGCTCGCGGCGCACCGTCAGCAAGCGGTGACACGGTTGCTGCCGTGATCGCACGGTTGGATTCCAATGTTGATGTGCAGTCCGTGGTGCAGTCGGTGCGGCAATGGAAACATTTGTCGGCGCTGACGCAGGCAGATCAGGAACAAATCCTCGTAAAGTCGGTGGTGGACAAGGCCCGCAAGCAGATCGGCTTGTTTTTGGGGATTTTGTTGACCGTGTCAGCCGTGGTTATCGCGCTGATCATTTACACCATGACCATGGAGAAGCTCAAACAGATCGCCACGCTGAAACTGATCGGCGCTCCGGACCGCACAATCATTGGCATGATTGTCCAACAATCGCTCGCACTTGGCGTTGGCGGACTGAGTCTGGGTCTCGTTTTGATCCTTCTGGTCAAGGACTACTTTCCGCGGCGCGTATTGCTTGAGCCGGTCAATGTGCTGGCGCTGACCGGGATCATACTCCTCGTTTGCCTGCTGGCTTCCGGCATTGGTGTGCGGGCTGCGCTCAAGGTCGATCCTGCAACCGCCCTGGGTGGATAGACCATGGCAACAGACAGCCGACAGGTGATTGTCGACATCAAGGGTGTTGCCAAACATTACGGGGAAGGCGCGACCCGCGTGGACGCACTTCGCAATCTCGACCTTGCAGTTCATGCAGGTGAAGTCGTGGCATTGCTTGGACCTTCCGGATCGGGAAAGACCACGCTTTTGAACATCATTGGCTGCATCATCGATCCATCCCAGGGACAGGTCAGCCTCGATGGGGAACTGGTCTACGACAATCGCTGGCTGCGTGGGGATTTGCGCAAGCTGCGCCTCGACAAGATCGGCTTCATCTTTCAGGCCCACAATCTTTTGCCGTTCCTCAATGCCACGGACAATGTTGCGCTAGTGCTGCAAATTGCCGGAAAATCCAGAGCAACGGCGCAAGCCCGTGCCAAAGAACTGCTGGACTATCTGGAGGTGGGCAACAGGGCTAGCGCCATGCCGGCGCTGTTGTCGGGCGGCGAAGCGCAGCGGGTGGCGATCGCCCGTGCATTGGCAAACAACCCGCGCATCATACTTGCTGACGAGCCGACAGCGGCGCTCGACAGCAAGCGGGCAGAAATCGTCATGGACATCTTGCGCAAGCTGGCAGCCGAGCAGGATGCCTGCATCATCGCGGTAACCCATGACGAAAAAATACTCGACCGGTTTGACCGTTTGTTTCATTTGCGGGACGGGCGGCTTGAGGATGAAAAGGAAAGCAGAAAATGAGAACCAATTTGGGAATCTGGATAGCTGCCGCCATTGCAGTGATCTTCGGTGGACTTACCCTCCTTTCTGGTGGACAGGCCCTGTTTGGCGGGCCTGAAGCCAGGGCAGCAGTGGGAAACGCCGTTCCTTTCGTGCTGTGGTTCAATTTTCTTTCAGGCTTTTTCTATGTTGCAGCAGGCATCGCCATTGCAAGGCGAATGCGCTTGGGTAGGATTCTTGCGATTGGTCTTGCCGGAGCAATCGTCTTGGTGATGGTGGTGTTTGCATGGCATGTATTTCAGGGCGGTGCCTATGAAATGCGCACCGTCGGCGCAATGGCACTGCGTGCCGCCGTTTGGATATCCATCGCGTTTTATCTCACCCGCTTGGCGCGGCGAGAGCCTGCCCAAACCGGCGGCTGACAAATTATTCCCAGGCGTCGACTTCTTCTTCGCCGCGCCCAACCGGCTCAAAGCCAACCTTTTGGTAAAGCGCCAACGCACGCGGATGATCGAGCGTGTTGGTGTGTACGCTGACGAAACCGGGATGCCTGTCCCATGCGGCTTCGACAGCCGACGCCAGAAACCATTTGCCAAGGCCCTGACCGGTGAAATCCGGCGTCAACCCGAAATAGGCCAGTTCAACCTCTCCGGGCAGTCGCGAGGAATCCAGTTCGAAAAAACCTGCCGGGCACCCATCCACATACAGGACATCGATCCTTGTTGTGTCGGCATGGATGATCGCGGACAACTCCCAGTCGTTCAGTCGACGCCGCATCATCCAGTGATGCAACCGGCCAACCTCGCTGTAGAGATAGCGATAGAAAGCCAATGGCATGGCTTTTGTGCGCAGAAGGGCGAGGGCGCGTCCGCTGGGCGCATGATGGCGCATGGAGGGGCGGGCGCGCATTTCCAGAAACGTGATGTGTGCTGTCAGCTTTTTGGATTTGGTGCTCATTGCCCGCCTGACGGTGTTTCCCAGCGGGCGACCGGTGCGTCGTCGGCCTTGCCCCATTGCGCCCACGAGCCGTCATAGAGCGAGTGCCGCGTATGCCCGACGCTCTCCAGCGCTAGTGTGATGATGGCGGCGGTCACGCCCGAACCGCAAGTGGTGATAACCGGACGGCGTGCATCCAACGACACACCCTCGAACAATTGTTTGAGTTCGGCAACCGGTTTCAGTTCGCCGTCACGTACCAGTGTGTCGGCAGGCAGTGATTTCGAACCTGGCACATGCCCTGAGCGAAGGCCGGGCCTTGGCTCTGCCTGTGCGCCCGTGAAGCGGCCCTGCGGCCTGGCGTCGAGGATCAGCGCTTCACCGGTGTGAACATTGGCCCGAACGGTATCGATATGCGCGACTTTCGCGGCCTGAAAATCAGGATTGAAGACCGTGGGGGCCGGCGAACGTGGCGCACCGGTTTCGACCACCATGCCCGATTGTTTCCACCGGTCGAAACCGCCGGCAAGAATGCGCACATTGGCTGCGCCCATGCTGCGAAACGTCCACCAAACCCGAGCCGAGGAAAACACGCCCGGCCCGTCGTAAACAACAATTTCGTCCGTCTCGCTGATGCCCATGGCACTTGCTGCCGCTGCAAAAACCTCTGGCGAGGGCAACATGTGCGGCAGGTCAACGCTCTTGTCGCACACCGCGTCCAAATCAAAACGAACCGCTCCGGGAATGCGCGCATCCGCAAATTCGGCCGCTGCATCCCTGCCATGCGCAGGCAAATACCAGGACGCGTCGACGATCCGCAGATTTGGAGAGCCGAGTTTTTCTGCAAGTTCAGTTGGTGAAATGAAGAACGGGTTTTCGCTCATTGATTTTTCTTGTCAGTCTGCTTGTGCTGGCGATCATGCCAGACCTCAATGGATTTGTCTGGGTAACCGGCAAAGTTGACATGGTCCGGCCCTGTAGGCACTTCAACCCAGTTTGCCTTGAAATCAAGCATCATGTGCACGGTTTCCGGCGCACTTGGCAGGTCGCTGTCGATGGCTGATGCAAAAGGATGTACGAGGTCCGGCCATTTGTCGTGATAGACCCAAAGCGCGGATCCGCAAATGCCGCAGAACCGCCGCTCAACCTCGCTTTTACCACTGTCCAGCATCGCATTGTAAACGCGGATGTGCTCTTCGCCCTCAATCTCCAGACTGTCGGTCCACCCCATGATGTTGATTGCAAATCCTCCGCCGCCTGCCGTCTTGCGGCAAATCGTGCAGTAGCAGCGCTGGTAAGGCATCGGAGTATTGGTCTCGAGGCCGAACTTTACCGCGCCGCAATGGCATGATCCGCTGATCTTCATGAAATCTCCGTTCCGCCTCAGGCGCTCGCCGGTCCGAACTTGATACGGAAACGCCGGTTTTCGCGACCCTTCTTCTCGATTTTGGCAATGTGCAACTCGCCCACTTCCGCCGTTTCAGACACATGCGTGCCACCGCATGGCTGGCTGTCAATGCTGGCATTCTCGCCAATGATCACAAGCCGGATCCGCCCGGCACCGCGCGGCGGGCGCACGTTCTTCGACTTTACGATGCCCGGATTTGCGTCAAGCTCAGCTTCGCTGATCCATTCACTGGTAATTGGATGATTGGCACTGATGATTTCCATCATCTTTTCAGTCACGAATTCCTTCGTGTAGGTCGGATCGGGGATATCCAGATCAACCCGGCTCTCGTCCGGTCCGACGCTTGCTGAGGTGATCGGAAACGGACAAACAACCGAAAGCACATGGCAGGCGGTGTGCATGCGCATGAGATTGTAGCGCCGCTCCCAGTCGATGTGGCCGACCACGGTTTCGCCGATGGACGGCAAGGGTTCGCCGCTGGCCGGAACCAGAACGATTTCCTGTTTGGTTTCACCGCTGATGGTGGTGGTGATGACGATCTTCGTGCCATCCTCCCGCTCCAGATGCCCGCTGTCACCGGGCTGGCCGCCGCTGGTAGCGTAGAAATTGGTTTCGTCCAAAATGATCCCGCCGCTGTCCGTGATGGCAACGACCATGCCTTCGCAGGCGGTCAGATAGGCGTCTTCAAGGAAGGCGGTTCGCGTGATGAAGGGCATGGTTTTGCTCACGACACCGCTTCGTACGGCACCTGAATGGTGCTCTGCTTTTCCAGCCAAGCCGGTACGGGCAGGTTTTTCGAGCGAAGGAAGGCCGGATTGTACAGCTTGGACTGGTAGCGAGCACCCAGATCGCACAGGATCGTCACAATGGTGTGGCCCGGTCCCAGTTCGCGGGCGAGAGCCATGGCTCCGGCAATGTTGATGCCTGTAGAGCCGCCCATGCAAAGACCTTCATGTTCAAGCAGGTCGAAGACAATCGGAATGGCAACTTCATCGCTGATCTGGAAAGAAGAATCCGGCGTGAAACCCTCAAGGTTTGCTGTGATGCGGCCCTGACCAATGCCTTCGGTAATTGAGCTGCCAGCCGATTTGAGCTCACCGCTGGTGTAGAATGAATGAAGCGCCGCACCCATCGGGTCGGCGAGCGCGATTTTGATGTTGCTGTTTTTCTCCTTCAGACCCATTCCGACCCCCGCCAATGTGCCACCCGTTCCCACTGCCGAGACGAAGCCGTCAACCTTGCCGCCGGTATCATTCCAGATTTCGACGGCGGTCGTTTGGATATGGCCTTCACGGTTGGCGACGTTGTCGAACTGGTTGGCCCAGATTGCTCCATTGGGCTCGGTTTTGGCCAATTGCTCGGCAAGACGGCCGGAAACTTTCACATAATTGTTCGGGTTCTTGTAAGGAACAGCAGGCACTTCGATCAATTCAGCGCCGAGGATGCGCAATGCGTCCTTCTTTTCCTGACTTTGGGTGTCGGGAATGACAATGACCGTGCGAAAGCCCATCGCATTGGCAACAACGGTCAGTCCGATGCCGGTGTTTCCAGCTGTTCCTTCAACAACAACCCCGCCAGGCTTCAGCAAACCGCGCTTCACGGCGTCGTTGATGATGAACAAGCCGGCCCGGTCTTTGACCGACTGGCCCGGATTCATGAATTCCGCCTTGCCCAGAATGGTGCACCCTGTCGCCTCGGAAGCTTGCTTCAACTTGATGAGGGGAGTGTTGCCAATGGCGTCCAGAGTGGAAGAGCGGATCATGATTGCCTTGCTGTTTGGCTTGCCGGTTGAATTGTGATTTTCAAATTTAGGATCCTAGATTACAGCTTGTGTCGCCATCAAGCGAGCCGTTTAAAAAACTGGCTGCGCCAATGATCCACATTCACTGATTTGACGTAATCCACACATCGACCAACGAAAAACATTCGAAATCAGGCTATCCCAAATGCCATTTGAAAATCCAGCGGTCAGGAGTGGCGACCGTCCGTCTGCCCAAAGTGTTGAAACAATGGATCAGTTGTTGGCGCATTATGTGGCCGGGAACCTGCCAACGCCCCTGAACGCGCTCGTGGGCGCACATGTGGAAATCAGGGAAGACGGCCGCAAGCTGGCAGACAGCTTTGAGATTCTAGCCGGTCGTGAATTGGAATCCATCCAGCCGCAAGAGTTTCAAGGGCGCGACCAGATGCTTGCCGCGGTGTTTTCCACTGCGGCACCCGCTTTGACAGCGAAGCGCGAATCACCTGCTTGCCCTGTTTTTCCAAAGAGCTTGATCGAGTTTACCGGACACACGGTCGAAACAATTCCCTGGCGCAACAAGCTTCCGGGTCTAAAGGAATTCAGGGTCGCCCGGACACCCGGATTTGACGCTCATGTTTACTGGATCCGCGCGGGAAGGGCGATGCCGCACCATACCCACGGTGGCTCGGAATTGACGCTGGTGCTGGAAGGAGGCTTCGCCGATGGCCTCGGACACTATTTGCGAGGGGATGTGGCTGCCGCAGACGAAACCGTTGATCACCGTCCGGTTGCCGACGATGACAAAGCGTGCATCTGCTTTGCCGTGACCACAGCCCCACTGAAAATGACCGGGTCATTCCGGCAACTTTTTTCCGACATTTTCGGTCGTTAGATTGTTCGTCGGGGCAGGGGTCCGCACGGAACCCGCCTTGTCTGAGGTAACGGGAGGGGATGCAGCAATGTGTCCCTTCCTTTTTTTGCAAGGAACGTCATGGCCCTTTACCACGCCACTCCGCAGGACGGCGCTGCCTGGATCACGGGAGCCAGCGAAGGCATTGGGCGCGCCCTTGCGATTCAACTGGCCTCCAGGGGCTACACTGTTTGGGCCAGCGCCCGTTCGGTTGAAAAGCTGGAAGCCCTGGCTGCTTCCTTTGTCGGAAAAGGGCGCATTGTTCCATTGCCGCTTGACGTCACGGACCGCGCTGCCAATGTGGCTGCGGTTCAGCGCATTGTCGCTGAAAGTGGCGTGCTGGCGCTGGCGGTCTTCAACGCAGGCAATTTTTTCCCGGTTCGCGCTTTCAAGCTTTCCCACGATCCATTCGACCGCTCGCTGGAAATCAACTTGGCGGGCGTGATCAATGGTATTATCCCGGCAATTGAGGTCATGAAAAGTCAGGGCCGTGGCCAGCTTGCGCTGGTGGCTTCTTCTGCCGGATACGGCGGATTGCCAAAGAGTGCCGCCTATGGTGCCTCCAAGGCAGGGCTGATCAATTTGGCTGCGAGCCTGAAATTTGATCTCGACCCGATGAACATCCGCATTCAGGTGGTAACGCCCGGCTTTGTTGAAACACCGCTGACGGAAAAGAATGATTTCCCGATGCCGTTTCTGATGCCCGTCGACAAGGCTGCGCAAGCCTTTGCTCGCGGGCTTGAAGGCAATGCATTTGACATCACCTTTCCGCGCCGCTTCACCTGGATGCTGAAGGTGATCAATCTATTGCCCTACTGGCTGTATTTTCCGCTGGTTGCCAGAATGACCGGCGCAGGTCGCAATTGACGGCCATCAACCCGTATTGCTTCCAGTTCTTGCCGGTCCAGTTTGAAGTGCCACATGATGGCAATAGCCACCAGTTTGAGCACAACCGGCAGCAGCGCATAAAGGACCGAAATTGCCTGGAGGCTTTGTGGGCTTGAGAGCTGCGGACGAATTGCGTCGAACCCGAAAGCAGCAAGGACTGGGAAGGCTATTCCTACAGCCAGCGCCAACGCCAGTTTCGTGACCAGCGCCCAGGCCGCAAAGTAAAATGCCGCCTCGCCGCCGCCTGAACTGCGCCCGGCTTCGATCACATCGGCTTGCATCGACGCTGGCAATACCAGATCGGCGCCCAGGCAAATGCCGCTCAACACACAAATGACCGTGAACGCGGCGACATCGCCAGTTCCCAGAAAAGCGGTTGGCAGAAAGATTGCGCACGCTGCCAACATGGCCACGCACCACACCCGGTGTTTGGACCAACGGGCAGCGAGCGCATTCCACAGCGGCATGCCCGCAATCGCACAAACAAAGTACAGGATCAACAATGGCCCGCGCCATTCGCCTGCGCCAAGCCGCTGTTCGACAAACAGCAAAAACAAGGTTGCCGGCAGCGCATTTGCCAGACTGTTGAACAAGAATGCCGCAAGCAACCGTAAAAAATATGGATTGTCTGCAAGTGCGCGAATTGCCTTGAGAGGTGAAGGCTGCGCTTTCAAATCGGCGACAGGCTCTTTGACAATCCACACCAACAGGCCCACCGCTGCGGGAAGACCCAGCCCGACTGCCATGGCGATGAGTGCCAGCCCGTGAAACTGGTCTGGATTGTTCCAGCCGATGGAAAAGGGCAGGGCAATGGCTGCAATGGTGCCGACAAGGGCAAAACCCTCGCGCCATGCCGCGATGGAGTTTCGCTCGTTGTAGTCATTGCTCAACTCGGCGCCCAATGCCCAATACGGCAAAACAATAGCCGTGTAGCCAAGCGAAACCGCGACCGCAAAAATGCCCAACCACAGTATGCCGGCATTTGCCGGCGGCCAGAAAAGGGCGAACGCAGCCAGAGCCAGTGGCAAAGAAACGGCAATCAGCCAGAATTTCCGGCGCGATTTGTTTGGCCAGTTGTCGGCGACAAATCCGGTGACCGGATCAAGCAATGCGTCGAGAATGCGTGCGATAAGCAACACCGTTCCAATGGTCGCCAGTGGCAGGCCCAAAGCCTCGGCATAAAAAGTCGGCACTACCAGATAAAGAGGCAGTGCAAGCGCCGCTATGGGCAACGCCGGTGCCGCGTAGGCGGCCAGTTGCAATCTTAACAGCAAAGGTGGTTTTGCGTTGCCGCTCACGAGCGCTGCATGAACACTTGCCGCACATCAATGTTGCCGGCAAGAAAGCCGGCCTCGCAGTAGTGCAGGTAAAATTCCCACATGCGCCGGAACCGCTCGTCAAAACCAAGCGGCTTGATTTCGGACCAGGCCGCATGAAAACGCTCGCGCCATTGCGCCAGTGTACGCGCGTAGTCCTTCGGGAAAATCCGCTCATGCACTCCCTTGAGGTCCGCCTCTTCACCAAGTCGGGTAAGAATTGACGGGGTTGGCAGCATGCCACCTGGAAAAATGTAGCGCTGGATGAAGTCGGGATATTTCTTGTAGTCCTGAAAACTGCGATCGGCGATCGTGATGGTCTGCAAGCCGACAAATCCGCCCGGCTTGAGGCAATCCCGAACCTTTTCAAAATAAGTCGGCCAGTATTTCTCGCCGACAGCCTCGAACATCTCTATGGACGCCACCGCATCGTAACTTCCGGTTTCATCGCGATAATCCTGAAACTTGATGTCGACCTTCTCGTTCAGGCCGGCCTTGAACATGCGTTCGCGGGCAAAATCATACTGCTCGCGGCTGATCGTAAGCCCGGTGACATGACAGCCGGTTTCCTTGGCCGCAAACTCGGCAAATCCGCCCCAACCGCAGCCTATTTCCAGCACTTTGCTTTGCTCGCCCAGATGTATGTTTCTGGCCAAAGAGCGGTATTTGGCTGTTTGTGCCTCAGCCAGCGTTGCCCCTTGCCGCTCATAAATGGCGGATGAATAGGTCATCGTCTTGTCCAGCCAGCGCGAGTAAAACGCGTTGCCCAGATCATAATGCGATGCAATGTTTCGTTTGGAACCCCGCCTGGTGTTCTGGTTCAGCCAGTGCTGCACCCTGGCGAGTGAATTGAAAAACCAGTTTGGTGTCGCGACATCAATGTACAGTCGCTCATTCGCCAGAAACAGCGACAGGAAAGTCGTTACATCGGGGCTTGACCAATCGCCATCCATGTAGCTTTCGGCAACGCCGATCGACCCGCCCAGAAGGGCCCGACGGGCCAATCGCCAGTTTCGCAAATGTACTTCGCCATCAGGACCAGGCTTTGGCGCATCGAAAAAGAAGGCTGAACCGTCGGGAAGCCGCAAATGGATTGAACCATATTCAATGCGTACCAATTGCCTCAGGGCAAAGCGCGCATGAAAAGGAAGGCCCTTTGTTGCTTGCGCCAGATTGTCGGTCGTCAGGACAATCTCCCTTTCGCGGCCACCGTCCCGGCTTGCAAAAGTGACGTTGCCCGTACTGATTTCAGCTGTTGTGCTTTTAATGTTCATTGCTCACCTGCAGCCAAACCGTTGCTGTGTGCACCCGGCTTGGAAATGCCTCCCCCTGTAGCCGGTTTGTGCGGCCTGTCCTGCAATTTCAGCCCTTTCAGCCAAAGCCGCAATGCTTCAAAATGTATCCCGACCATTACTTTCCAGGCAATCCCGGCTGTCTTGGCGACGGCAAGCAGCAGGCTGCCAGTGGTTGCGACCTGGCGATTTCCATGGAACGTTGCTGAGAGGATGGGGCCGTCGCTGTCGGTTTCAAGGATGCGAATGGCGACTTCTTCTTGCGGTGGCTTGATCCGGAAATGATAGGTCATTGCCATCTCGAGAAAGGGCGATACGTAAAACGATTTTTCCCGGTCCTGCCGGATGCCGCTTTCACTGCTTTGTCCAGGCATCACCGGCTCGACATAACAATGGCTTTCACCAAAAGTGTTGCTGACCTGATAAATCAGCGAAGTTACGACACCAGCATCGTAACAGAAATACACTGACAGCGGGTTGAAGGTGAAACCCAGAACGCTGGGATAACACAGCAATTCCACCCTTTCAGGTGCTGCCATCCCGACCGCTGCAAGTGACGCGTTGACGAACGCCCGCAGGGAGGCACCGTCCCTTTTGCCATGGTCACGTTCTCTGAACGATACAAGGTTCCAGCGGTTCACCGAAAATAGCGGGGATTGACGGCGCGCTGCTTCAAGCCGGTCAATGTCAATCAGGATTGAGCAAACGCCATAGGTGAACCGGTGTTGTACCGGTTTCATCCGGGCATGCATGACCTTGCCGTTGTAAAGCAAGAGGGCAGGCCCTGTCCTGGTCTGGTTGGCCGGCATCATGTTATTCGGCAGCCTCAAGCATTGGCGGCGTTGTCTTCACTTCGGACTTTGGATTTTCGGCTTCCCACGGCGCGTTGCACCCCATCAGTCTGGCGACGTTCAGCCCGGATGACAAGCCATCCTCGTGGAACCCGTGCCGGGTCCAGGCACCGCAATACCAGGTGTTGTTTTCGCCCTGAATGGCTGACAGTTGTTCCTGCGCCCGCAGTGCAGCCATGTCGAATTGTGGATGGGAATAGTCATACAGGCCGAATGTCAGTTCTTCCTTCGGCCGCCGGGGCGGATTGAGCGTAATGAAAACCGGATAATTCGGATCAAGGTTTTGCAAACGGTTCATCCAGTAAGTCACTGAAATTTCGCGTTTGCTGGAATCTTCGCGGGTTCCAAGGTAATTCCACGCAGCCCACGCGGCGCGCCGTTTCGGCATCAAGGATGCATCGCGGTGCAACCATACAGCGTTTGCGCGGTATTTGACCGCGCCCAGAACGGCAATTTCCGCTTCACTTGGATCACCCAAAACGCGCAACGCCTGATCGGTATGGGTTGCCATCACCAACGCATCATAGGTTTCAACGCCGCCCCTGCTGTCACGAATGATGACTTTGCCGCCTTTGCGTTCGATGTTTTCCGCAGCGGTGCCAAGCAGGATGCGGCCTTTGAAGGCGGACAAAAGTTTTTCAACATAGATCTTGCTGCCCCCTGACACGGTTTCCCAATAAGGCCGCTGCAAATAAATCAGTCGGTGGTTGTCCAGAAAACGGACCAGGCTTTCGGCCGGATATTCCAGCATTTGCGCAGCCGGCGTAGACCAGATGGCCGCAATCATTGGCACGATGTAGTCATCGCGTAGCGTATCGGAAAAGCCTTGTCTGGCAATGTACTCGCCAAATGTCAGGCCACCAAGCATGCCGTTTTCCAGATCGTGTTTTGCGCGCGCGTTGAAGCGCAAAATATCGCGCAGCATGATCAGGAAGCGGGGCGAAAACAAATTGCGCTTCTGCGCAAAGATCGTTCGCAGGGTATCGCCACACCACTCCAGCGCGCCATTGTCGAGCGACACTGAAAAACTCATCGACGTGGTCTCTGTCGGCACACCCAAATGTGCAAACATCTTGCACAGATTGGTATAATTGACCCGGTTGAACACAATGAACCCGGTATCCACCGTAACCGGTGTGCCGCCATGGTCCACGGTCACGGTTGCCGAATGGCCACCAGGCCGGTCGCGCTTTTCATACAGCGTGACGTCGTGGTTTTGGGACAGCGCCCAAGCCGCCGAATTTCCGGAAATGCCGGAGCCTACAACTGCAATTTTCATGAATTATACGGCCCTTTTCAGTGATTCAAATGCCTGCAATGCCCTGTCCCTGGCCTTGGCATGGTCAACCAGCGGATTTGGATAGGTTTCTCCCGGCTTGATACCTGCAGCACGCATTACTTCCACAGGGGCTTCCCAGGGCTTGTGCAAGTAACGGTCTGGCAGTGCGGAAAGTTCCGGTACAAAACGGCGTACATACTTCCCGTCGGGATCAAATTTTTCGCCCTGGATCACAGGGTTGAATATGCGAAAGTAGGGCGCCGCGTCGGCACCGCAACCAGCAACCCATTGCCAGCTTGCAGAATTGTTTGCCGGATCACCGTCAACCAGCGTGTCCCAGAACCATGCTTCGCCAATCCGCCAATCCACCATCATGTGCTTGATCAGAAAAGACGCGACAATCATCCGCACACGGTTGTGCATGTAGCCCGTCTGCCACAGTTCGCGCATTCCGGCATCGACAATGGGATATCCGGTCATTCCCTTGGTCCACGACGGCAGTTCCGGCACTTGGGTGCGCCACGGAAATGAGTCGAACCTGCTGTCGAAATTACGCCAATGAAGGTCAGGATAGTGGAACAGCAGATGCCAGGCGAATTCACGCCAGCCGATTTCCTTGCGAAATTTCTCGAGATCATTTTCCGGCACGCCGGCTTTCCCGGCTTCGTGCCAAACCTGGAATGGCGAAATCATGCCGAAGCGCAAATAGGGTGACAGCCGCGAAACATTTGGCTTGGCCGGAAAATCTCTCCCACCAGCATAGCCCTTGATGCCATCGCGCAAAAAATCCTGCAGCAAGGCCATGGCACCTTTTTCACCTGCAGGCCAGGTTTTGCGCAAACCGGCCGCCCAATCCGGCTTGGTTGGCAACAGGCCCAAATCGGAAATGGTCAAACTGTCCAGGTTTTGATTGCAGTTGATGAGTGTATCAGGTGCCGGCAGCGGAGCACGCGGCGGATCAAGCTTCTCAAGGGCCCGCCAGAATGGCGAATAAACCTTGTAGGGTCCGCCTGCACCGGTAAGTACCTTGGTCGGCTCGTGCAGCAAATTAGCCTGAAAGCTGCGCGTTTCCACGCCCGATGAAATCAGCCTTGCCTTGACAGCCTTGTCGATGGCAACTTCAGGACCGCTGTAACGACGGTTCCAATGAACCAGTTCCGCACCAGTCTCGCGCACGATGTCGATGATGGCGTCAAAGGATGGGCCGCGCCGCACAACGAGGCCTGCGCCCATGGTTTGCAGTCGCAACTGAAGCTCGACCAGTGCATGATGAAGCATCCAGTCTTGTGCAGCGCCGGGCTGGCGCACGTTTTCCGACACCGTGTCGCGCACAAACACGCAAACCACCGGCCGACCCGATTGCGCGGCTGTCAGCAGGGCAGGGTTGTCCGCAATACGCAGGTCGTCGCGAAACCATACCAATGCAGGCCTGGCTTCGCGGTTTTCGATCGAAGATTTCAAAACGCCCCATTCCCGGAAATTGTTATTATCAATCAATTCAATACGGTCAATCCGCCAATGTGGATCAATGGCTTGGCGACAATTTCGCATCGCCGGTGCTGGTCGTGGACTCCATCAGCGCGGCGTGGAACGCCGAAAGATCGACTTGTGATATTTCAAGGCAACGTGCGGACAGCAATTCGGGATCGCCTTTGCCCGTGGCCAATGCTTCAAGAAATGCATCGTGCGCAGCCAACAAGGCCTGAAACTGTTGCGTAGCAGCCATTTGCTCATCACCGATCAAGGCATAAAGTGTTGCAGGTTGGCTTTTGCCCTTCAGCGGCATTTTCCCGCCTTTGAGAATGGCAAAATCCGGGCAGGCGACAGCAGTCGATTCCGACAACAAAATGGGCCATCCGGCTGGTTTTGTGGTGGATTCGATTCGTGCAGCCACATTCACGGTGTCACCGACAACCGAATAGTCGAACCGGTTGGTCGACCCCATGTTGCCAACGCATCCTTCGCCGGTATTGAGGCCAATGCCGATTTGCACATCGCCCAAAGCAATCGGCGCTGCGTGGAAGCCGAAAGCGTCGTCCTTGTTCAGTTTGTCCAGCACTTCCATCATCAACAATGCAGCCCTTGCCGCCTTGCGGGGATGGTCTGCCACGTCGAGTGGGGCGTTCCAGAAAGCCATGATGGAATCACCGATGTATTTGTCGATGGCCCCCTCATGTTGGAGGATGGCCTCGGAAAGTGGCGAAAGCAACTTGTTGAGAAAGGTCACCAATTCTTGCGGGTTCAACCGCTCGGAGATCGGCGTGAAACCGCGAATGTCCATGAACATCAACGTCATCTCGCGGATTTCGCCGCCGAGCTTGAGGCTTTCAGGGTTTTTCTCGAGTTTGGCCAACAGGTCTGGCGCCAGGTAGCGCTGGAACGCGCCGCGCACGAACCGCCGCTCGCCTTCTGTGAATGCATAGAGCATCAGGGTTGTCAGGATGAATATGCAAAGGCCCGTCAACATCGGGAACACAGGGTCGATGAGCAATCCGTACCTTGAAAAAGCAAGCCAGCTTCCCGCCAAGGCTGCGCCAGAAAGCACGAAGCCGACTACTGCCGATATCGCGGCTCCTGTGAACGGCAGGATTGTCACCAGCAATAGGGAAAGCAACAGCATGACCGCAATTTCCGCGCCCCGTGCCCAATCAGGGCGGGAGAGGTATTGCCCGGAGAGGATTTGGTCAGCGATCTGCGCATGCATGAAAACGCCGGGCACCTGCTCGCCCAGCGTGGAATTCCTGAGGTCGCGAAGCCCTGCTGCCGATGCGCCGATGAAAACGATATGACCGGCAACCAGTGGGGCGAGGGCGGCTTCATCTGCCTGCAACAGGTCCACCGCACTCAAATACAGCTTTGGATCATGGCGCGCATAATAAATCAGGAAACGGCCATTTTCATCTACCGGGACTTCGAATTGTCCAACCTTGAAAGCGGTCATGGCCAGCCCCGCGCCACTGATTTCACCACTGGCCTGACTGGTTTTCAGGGTATAACTCTTCGCTCCCTGCACCACCCGCAGCGCATCAATGGAAAGTGCTGGATAAATGCCGCCATCACCCACCAGAAACATCGGCACGCGCCGGACAATGTCATCGTCCTGATCTGCCAACGAGATCGACCCCAGGCCCGCACTTGCTTCCAGAAACATAGGCAGGGAAGCAATCGAACCATTGATCGGCGGCAATTCCGCTGTCGGATCATCACCCAGAAAACTGGTACCTGCCTTGCGCTTTGGCAGAATGCTTTTGCCCTGCGGATCGTTGAAAAAACCCAGCACAACCGGCGCATTCGCCATCGAAGCGGCGAGCACGGCGTCATTTTCCGGGATTTGTGAAAGCGCCGCCTCCAGAGCCTCGCGCCCAGGCCAGTCCTGTTCGCGCATCAAGGCGGCAAATCCGCCCGGCCCGGTTCTGTCCGGCTCCGAAAACACGATATCGAAAGCAACGGTAGCTGCGCCAAGTTTGCTCAGCCGGTCAACCATCGCGGCGATTTTGGTGCGTGGCCAGGGCCATTGGCCAAATTCGGCAATGGATTTTTCGTCGATCTCGATGATCCGGATCGGCTGCCCAAGCGGCTCGCGCGGCTTTAACTTTTGGTAGGTGTCAAAAGCGAAGTCCTGCAGGACCCGAAGGCTTGCCGGATACGACACCCGCCAGGTCCAGGCCAGTGCGATGGCAACAAAGGCTGCAACCATGACGACAAGGGTTTTTCGGTTCAATGACCGCATGGTCGCTGCCTGGCGCTGCCCGGTTTCACAGCTGCAAGACCATGCCCTCACGGGCAATGCCGCTTGGCGGATGCAGTTGCCGGATCGCCCGTTCAATCAGTTCCATTTCCTCGTCGTTGCGGAAAGGAACATGGTGAATGGCCAGCATTTTCCCGGCATTGGTCTTCTTGCAAAGCCGCAGGCCTTCCTCCCAGGTTGAGTGACCATAACCGGCAAAATCGGGAAGCTCGACGTCGGTGAAGCTTGCGTCATAGGCAAACACATTGACGTCCTGGATCAGTTCAATGACGTTTTCGTCTGGCTTGCCCGGCACATGTTCGGTGTCGGTGACAAAGGCGAAGGATTTGCCGCCATATTCGATCCTGTAGCCTGTTGCACCGCCTGGATGGTTGAGCGGCGCCGTCCTGACGACAATTCCGTCTCCCAGATCAATTGTCTGTTTGCGCTCAATGGTGCGGTAGTTGATCCGCGCGCAGAAAACGCCAGGTCCAACCGGGAAATACGGGCGGCGCATCAAGCCGGTTACAGCATCTTTGGTCGACTTCGCCCCGTCAAGCTCACCCGCCCAGATGTCGATCTCAAACTCGGGCGAAAACAGCGGTGCGAAAAACGGCAACCCCTCGACATGGTCGTAATGCGCATGCGTCAAAAGAATGTCTATTCGCCGCATCCTCGATTGTTCGATCAGCTTGCTGCCGAGGGCCCTGACGCCGGTGCCTGCATCCAGCACAATCAGCCGTTGGCCGCATCTCACTTCAGCGCAAATCGTGTTTCCACCGGTACGGTGAAACTCCTTGCCGGGAGAAGCCAATGTCCCGCGCACACCCCAAAAGGTTACACTGAACTCATGGGACAATGGATTGCTCAAGGATTGGGCCACTTTCCGTTCGAGGATCAACCGGCCTTCAATTGTTCTATCTGGCGGCGGACATCGGTAAGTTCTGCTGTCGTTTTGGAAAGGCGCATTGCCAATTCACGCATTACCTGAATGCCCAGCTTCGGAAAATCGGCCATCAATCCCAAAAAATGCTCTTTCTTGATCTTGAGCACCACAAGTTCGCCATTGGCCCGCAGCGTGGCTGTACGCGGAACATCACACAGGATTGCGATTTCACCAACAACAGCGTTTTCGCCAAGTCTGGCGACCACGATCTCCTCTGCCTTGGCTTCGACCACAACGTTGGCGCTTCCGCGCACGATGACATAAGCCGCATCGCCCAGTTCGCCCTGGTGGAATACAGCCTGGCCATCACGGTAAATCATCCGGTCGGATGCAAATGCAAGGAGCTTGAGTTTGCCCGGATCAATTGCTGCAAACAGCGGAATTCGACGAAGGACGTCAACTTCTTCGCTCAAAGTAGCCATGGCGTTCCCTTCCTGCGGTAACTTGCACTCAACTTCCAATTGCCTCGCGATAGGTCTGCGATTCCTGTTGCAGTCTCGCAGGTTCACCGTCATCAACCAACACGCCTTGCCGGAACACGAGCACCCGTTCGAATTGTGCCGCAAATGCAGTGTTCATGGGGGCCCATACCACACCGAATGAATGCCCGTCCCGCCCGCGGGATTTTGCAAGCACCACATCCAAAATCATCTTCTGCGCCTTCCCGTCAAGCGTATTGAGCGCCTGGTTGACGATCAGGAAATCAGGTTTCTTGAGCAAGCCCCGCGCCATGTGCAGCTTCTGCCGTTGGGTTTCTGAAAGGCGTTTGCCGCCCGAGCCAATGTTGAAATCAAGCCCGATGCGGAAAATCGCATCCGTGAGGCCCATTTCATCCAGCAGCTGCCTGATCGCATCTGTGACCCGTTGTGGGCCCTCGGCCACGCTTGAGGAAATGCGCCCCAGCAGAACATTGTCGAGCACTGACGCCGCCCGGTTGTATTTGTCCGGATCAAAGAAGCTGACCGGCGGCATGTCCAGCTTGCCCAGTGTTTCGCGCAACATGTGCCGCGCCTTGAGAATTTTCGCTTTCATCTCTTCGGTGAGCAAACCAAGGCGGTTGCGTGATTCCGTGTAGGCAAAAGGCAGTTTGAGAATGAGAATCTGGTCGGCTTCGGCAATTTGGTTCAGTGGCAGATTGCCGATCCTGTTCAGCACGGCACGGTAGACCGGGATCTGGTCCGCTTCCATGTAGGTCAACTGGTCAAAGAACGGGTTGTCGGCCGACAAATCACCAAAGAGTTCGACAGTGGTGGTTGCAACGTCCTTGCCCATTTCAAACAGCGAGCCTTCAATCCCGGCCTCCACCAGCATCTTGCGAACGATTGAGTTGGAAGGAAGGTTTGCCGGCTCCCATGCCTGGGTCATGGCGGTGCCGAAGAGGATGTTTTCCCCAATGGTTGCCTGGGTATTGTATTCATCCGAATTGAAAGGCTCGACCAGCCCGTCAAGACCGAGTTGGCCAAGATTGTCGCGGAAAGCATGGCGGGCCCGAATGAGATCTTCACAAAACTCCGGATAAAGTTCGGGATCAAGTGTTCCGCGAAGCCCAAGGGCCCTTACATCGGCCTCCATGTCCACGTCCTTGAGCACCCGCCGGATTTCTGCCTCGAACTGTGCACGGTCCCGGGCACCTATGCGCCCCGCATCCACCCAGTCGGCATCGGCCTGAAGATCGCTGTTGCCCGCAGCCCGCGCTTCTTCCAGTTGGCGCCTGCGTTCGCGCACCATGTCTTCGCCCACGAGCGGTTTGTGGACAGGATGGTTTTTCAGCACATAGGCGAGTGTATCGAAAAGGCTTGCCTGCGGGAAATAAGTCGACCCATCCAGATAAGCGATGCGTCTCCCGGTAAACGATTCCGGCAACTCCTCCATGGGTTGGCCGTCCAGTTCGACCCGTCCGGATGAGGGCTTTAGAATGCGCGCAAGCACTTCGGTGAAATGGGTTGCACCGGAATTGACGGCGCCGATGACTGCAACCTGTTCGCCCACGCCAATGGTTGCCGTGGCCTTGTCGATCAGCTTGGAACCGGTCTCGTCAATGACCTGCAAATTGCTGATGTCGTAGCCCTTCGTGATCTGTGCAATCGGACCGGCGGTCGGCTCCTGCATTTTTTCGGGCAAAAGATCGTCGGCTGCAAACTGCTCGACAATTTGCGAATAGCGCGCGTCGACGGTCAGCCGTTGCTGGTCATAGTCGATGAGGCCGCGGATTGGATCGGGCAAATCCTTGTATGCGGCAATGACGGCAACCAACTGACCGATGTCGAGCGTTCCGCGGATGGCCAGATAGCCGCCAGCCGCATAAAAAATGAATGCCAGAAACTGAATCAGCATGTTGTTCAGCGATTTGATCGCGAATTTGCGCTGGTAGAGTTCAAAACGTATGAAGTAGAGCCGTCCAAGGGTGTCGGACAGCACGGCGCGCTCGTAGTTGCTGGTGTCATTGGCGTGAGTCTCCTGAATGCCTTCGACCACTTCACCGATGTGTCCCGCCAGTTTGCGCGATTCGATCTGCCGTTGCTTGCCAAGCACAATCAGCCGGCGCCGCAACAATGGAATGAGCCATGCCTGGAAACCGACCACCACCAACGTGACCATGCCCAGCATGAAATTCTGCAGAAAGATGAACACGAGCCCGGTAATGGCCTGACCACCCAGGAACAATGGCTGCGTGAATGCATCGCCGATGAAGCCGCCCATCGGCTCCACTTCGTCTTTGATCATCGAGGCGATTTCGGAAGATTTGGTCCGCCGAAACCGGGGCAGGGGATAACGCAGCACCCGGTCGAACATCTCGAAGCGCAACCTGCGCAACAAGCGTTCGCCCATCCGGCCCTTGTAGGTGTTGATGTACCTTTTGAATTGGCCGTTGAGGGCAACCAGCAGCAGGAATGTCAGTGCCAGTGCAAAAAGGTAATTGACCCGTTCCAGCGGGATGCCGTCAAAAATCTTGATCGGTCCGCCGGTGATCCAGTTCGGCAACGGCAGATAGGTGGTGAAAAACAGCTGCGTGTCATCCGGATTTTCAAAGCCGGTACCTTGTATGGGTCCGTTGACGATCCGCTTTGGCAGATCGAGGCTGAGAAAATAGGTTGGCATCGACGCCAGGATGACGATCAGCATCCAAAGCTGGTCCCGGCGCGAATTCATCCAGATGTAACGAAGGAGGCTGGGCTCCATCTGGTTCTTCAATGTCGGTCCCCACGGGGTTTGT
>JBGSOG010000070.1:0-39669 GCA_041739225.1 Rhizobiaceae bacterium | reverse complement strand
CGGAGACTTGCGCCTCCTTGCCGAAATTCTTGATCTGGTTCTTCAGGATTGCGGAAATTTCCGCGGCGCGAATGTCCATTATCCGACCTCTTTGAGGGCAAGCTTGAGCGAAGAAAGTTTCGTGCGAAGCGATGTATCTATTTGGCGGGAGCCTAATTTGACAATCATCCCGCCAAGGATGGACGGATCGACGGTCTCATTGACCGACACATCCTTGCCGACGGCGCTTTTCAGCGCTGCCTTCAATTCTTTTGCATGCTCGGGGCTGAGCTTTTGAGCCACTGTCACGTCGGCTGCGGCCTCGCCACGGTGCGCTGCTACCAGCCTGTTGAATTCGCCGGCCATGGCAGGCATTGCAAACAAGCGGCGGTTTTGCGCAACCACCCGAATAAAATTGCCGACCATGCCGCCGATCTTGGCGGCACCCAGCAGCGCATCGACTGCCCGAAGCTGGTCTTCCGTGGAAAACACCGGCGAGCGTACCAGGCGCATCAAATCTTCGCTGCCGCGCATCAGCGCGTCAAAACGCGCCAGATCCTTGGCGGTACCATCAACAGCCTTTGCGTCCACTGCGAGTTCGAACAGCGATGACGCATAGCGCGCGGCAATTCCCGAGGTGATGGTATCGGATGTGGCCACCGGTATAGGCTCTCTTTGCAGCGGTCTGAGGGCAATCGGAACCGGCTGCATTCCACATGCCGGCAGGCCTTTGACCTTGGGGATTGTTTTTCAGCAGCAATCCACGACTTTCGGAGATAACTGCTGTAATTCAAGCGCCTCTAACACAGGCATCACCAAGTCGCAATACGAACGCCTCCACCTTTTGTCGCACCTTTGCCGTGATTTTGCCGAGTTCGGCCGCGATCACGCGACATAACCAAAAACATACAACAACGGGCCGGCAGCAAGCGCGATTTCCAGCAACAATGAAACGGCGTTGAAAGCGGTGAATCCCCGGTCCACGACCATGGAAACCAGCCGGCCGAATGCCGTGAAGGCCCAGCCTGCACCTAGTGCCATCATCAGGAACGGCTGGGCAAACAAGATGGTGGTGATTCCCACTCCTAGGTAGAAACCTGCCAGCGTTCCACGGCTTTCCGACAATGCCTCCGGTGATTCGGGCTTCGGCTGCAGCCGCAGAGTCGACAAAGTGGATCGTGCAAACACAAGTGCATACAATCCAAAGAGGATGGTGATTGCGGCGGACAAAAATGACATCCATTCGCCCGGTGATTGTGGTGTGTAGAATTCAAGCACGGAATGATCCTCGTTGATTCGGGCTGGTGGCATCACCGGTTACACTGGCAATTTCCGGGAGGTTTGGAAGACACATTTCAATTGGAATGGACAGAATTGCTTTTGTCACAAAAAGCTCTGAGGGTCGATGTCAACTTGCACCCGGATGCTGCCTTTCGGCTTGGGCCCGGCGGCCAGCATGGCCCGGATGAAGCCCTGCATGTCGGCCTTTCGCTCGCCATTGACCAGCAGTCGAAAGCGGTGCTGACCCCTGATCAAGGCAAGTGGCGCCTCGGCGGGTCCCAGAACGTGGATGGCTTTGGCGGCCGGTGCAGCCCTTCGCAATGCCCTCGCATGATTTTCGGCCTCGTTGCGGCTTTCTGCTGAAACAATCACACTTGCCAGGCGACCAAATGGCGGCAAACCGGCATCGCGCCGCTGCGCGGTTTCGCGCTCATAGAAAAGTTCCCGCTCACCGCTGGCAAGCGCAGCGATGACCGGATGGGCCGGTTGCCAGGTTTGCAGCCATCCGGTGCTTTTACGCCCGTCGCGTCCGGCGCGTCCTGTGACCTGTGACAGAAGTTGAAAGGTTCGCTCTGCCGCGCGCGGGTCGCCACTCGACAGCCCCAGATCGGCATCGACCACGCCCACGCAGGTCATCAGCGGAAAATTATGTCCCTTTGCCACCAATTGCGTGCCAATGACGATATCGGCCTCGCCCTTGGCGATGGCTTCCAGTTCCAGCCGCAGCCGTGACACGCCGCCAGCCATGTCGGATGAAAGCACGACGGTGCGCGCATCGGGGAACAGGTTGACCACTTCTTCTGACAAGCGTTCAACACCCGGACCACACGATGTCAGGTGGTCCAGCGCGCCGCATTGCGGGCAGGATTGCGGAACCGGCTCGTTGTGCCCGCAATGGTGACAAATGAGTTGCTTGCGGAACCGGTGCTCCACCAGCCATGCCGAACAATCACTGCATTGGAAGCGGTGGCCGCAGGCGCGACACAGCGTGAGCGGCGCATAGCCGCGGCGGTTGAGAAACAACAGGGATTGTTCACCAGCGGCAAGAGTCCCTTTCATCGCATGTACCAGACGCGGCGAGAGAAACCTGCCGGCGGACGGTGCATCGCGGCGAAGGTCAATGACCCGGATATCGGGCAGTGCTGCTTCGGCAAATCGTTGGTCCAGCCGCACATGCCCGTATCGTCCGGCCTGCGCGTTCACCCTGCTTTCAATCGAAGGTGTGGCGGAAGCCAGTACCACAGCCGCCTTGCCGATCTGGGCTCGGACAATGGCCATGTCGCGGGCGTTGTAAAAAACACGGTCCTCCTGCTTGTAGGCAGGGTCATGTTCTTCATCGACAACGATCAGCCCAAGGTCGCGAAACGGCAGGAACAAGGCGGAGCGGGCGCCGACAACAACCTGAACTTCGCCGGTAGCAACCTGCCGCCACGCGGCTTCCCGGCGCTTGGGCGCAACATCAGAATGCCACTGCGCCGGTCGCGCGCCGAAACGTGCCTCAAATCGGTCGAGAAACGATGCAGTAAGCGCAATTTCAGGCAACAAAATCAGCACCTGCCGGTCTTGTTGAACGGCTTGCGCCACGGCCTCGAAGTAGACCTCGGTTTTTCCGGAGCCGGTTACGCCATCAACGAGAGTGACACCAAATGCGCCGCGGGCAACTGCCTGTCGCAGTGTTTTTGCCGCTTCCAGCTGTGCCGCATTGAGCTCTGGCTCAACCCAGGAGGGGTCGGGCAACGCCACGATTGGCGGGGCGGGAACCATGACGGTCTCAAAAACGCCCAGCCGTACCAAACCTTCCACCACAGATGGCGTTACTCCCGCAGCGTGGGCAAGCCCGGATTTCGTCCATGCCTGTCCAAGCCTTGCCAGTTCCATGACCGCACTGCGCGCGCCGGTCATTCGCTCGGGTTCCAAACCGTTGTAGCGCAGGCCTTCCATGGGAACCGGCGGGTCAAAAGCGGCTGGCGCTCGCAAAACCATGCGCGCAACCATGCCGGGCGGCGATAGCGTATAGGCGGCAACCCAGTCGACAAATGCCAGCATTTCTGCAGGCAATGGCGGGCATTCGAACTTCCTGGTCACCGGGCGCAGTTTGCGTGCCTCGACGTCCGCCGTCGTCCCGTTCCAGACTATGCCTGCAACTTGCCTCGGCCCCAGCGGCACCTGGACAATGTCGCCCGCTGCCAATTCCATGTCATCCGGCACAAGGTAGGAATACGGCTTGTCCGCCGGGATCGGCAGCAGCACATTGGCTATTTTCGCAATGCCGTCCAATGGTTGATGTTCCGGTTTTTGGTTGCTCGCAGCCGACACTCGCGACGCAGCTGCAATTGCCATTGCGCCACCATCCATGTAATGGCAAGGGCATGCAACGGACCATGGTTTATTGAGAGGGCAGGCTTGTGAAATTCTTCGTAGATACCGCTGATACCAAGGAAATCCGTGAACTCAATGACCTGGGCATGCTGGATGGCGTGACAACCAACCCTTCGATCATTGCCAAGTCCGGCCGCGACATCATCGAAGTAACCAGAGAAATCTGCTCAATTGTCTCCGGACCGGTTTCAGCCGAGGTAACCGCGCTCGATTTTGACGGCATGATGCACGAGGCTGGCATTCTCGGGAAGATCGCCTCCAACATCTGCATCAAGGTACCGTTGACCCCGGCGGGCCTAAAGGCCTGCAAGGCACTCACCTCGAATGGCATTATGGTCAATGTCACCTTGTGCTTCTCGGCAAACCAGGCGCTGCTGGCGGCCAAGTCCGGCGCGACATTCATATCGCCGTTCATCGGTCGTTTGGACGATCAAGGTCTGGAGGGCATGGAACTGATCAGCGAGATCCGCACCATTTATGACAATTTCGGCTTTGAGACCCAAATTCTTGCCGCTTCCATCCGCACCGTAAACCACGTCAAACAGGCAGCGATGCTGGGTTCAGACGTTGCAACCATTCCGCCAGCAATCATTCATGCACTCTACAAGCATCCGATGACCGACAAAGGCATCGAATCCTTCATGGCCGACTGGGCAAAATCGGGCCAGAAAATCGCCTGAAATCCAGACCATTGTTTTGCTAACCTGGCGCTAACCATGTGCCTCTAGTCTGGAACGATGGACACAATTCTCGTCAACTGCACGCCTGAACTTGCCGCTTATCGGCAACAATGGATGACCCATCTCGCCGATGAACGGCGCGTGGCAAAAAACACGCTCGAAGCCTACGAGCGCGACCTGCGGCAGTTTTTGTCATTCCTGACACGGCATGAAGGCCACCCGGCCGGCCCGGCAGACTTTTCCGATCTGCGCCCAAACGACATGCGCGGTTACCTCGCCGAGCGCCGCAGCAGCGGTGCCGGTGCGCGCACGCTGGGACGTGGCCTTGCAGGCATTAGATCGTTTGTTAGGTTTCTGGAGCAGAAAGGCATGGCCGGCACCACCGGACTGCGGCTGGTCCGCTCTCCGCGCCAGCCAAAGACCTTGCCCAAACCGATTTCAGCTTCCGCCGCCATCGCCATGACTACGCAGGAAAGCCAGTTTGCGCAGGAACCCTGGATATCGGCCCGCGATGCAGCAGTTCTGTCACTGCTTTATGGCTGCGGTCTTCGTATCGGCGAGGCTTTGGCGCTGACCCCTGCACATCTGTCCGGCGTGGCCGGGGGCAGTCTTGTGGTTACCGGCAAGGGCGGCAAAACCCGCATGGTTCCCTTGTTGCCGGTTGTGGCAAGCGCAATTGGTCTCTACCGCGAGCTCTGCCCTTATGATCTGGATGACGCGGGACTGCTGTTTCGCGGTGCAAAGGGCGGCGTGGTCCACCGCGCAATCATTGAGAAATCGGTTGCCCGGCTGCGCGGCGCCCTGGGATTGCCGCAAAGTGCCACGCCGCACGCGCTGCGCCATTCCTTTGCCACACATCTTCTGGCCAATGGCGGCGATTTGCGCACCATCCAGGAATTGCTGGGCCATGCCAGCCTTTCAACCACACAGATTTACACTGCTGTGGACACCCAAAGGCTGCTTGACGTTTATGCCAAGGCGCACCCCAGAGCGACAGGTTGAGTTGCAGCCTTAACGCAATATCCAGAATTTTGCGGCATGAAGCCTCCATGAAAAACATCCGGATTTCTGCCGTTTCGCCCCACTTTGCCAGCCAGGCCGTTGTCGGCCTTGTTGCTGGGCTGCACGCAATTTTGTTCTTCGCGTTTTTTCTCAGCGTCTTTTCGGCAACGAAGGCGTTATCGGCTGAGGACGCGCGTTGCAGCGGCACCAACCTGATCGAGCAGTTGGCAAAGGAACGCCCGGCAGAATTGGCGTTGGCCCGCGAAGAAGCTGCCAGAACCGCCAATTCCACTTCGGTTTTCTGGAAAATCACGAAAGATGGCAAGGCGCCGTCTTATTTGCTGGGGACGATGCACTCGCCCGATCCGCGCATTGCCCGTCTTGAACCCGGTGTAAAGTCTGCTTTCGATGGCTCGGCAAAGGTTCTCGTCGAAAGCACCGATGCGCTGGACCCGGCAAAAATGCAGGCGGCGATGATCCGGCTCAAGGATCAGGCATTTCTGCCTGAAGAATCCGGCCTTGAGAAACTGATTGCCACCGACGTTTTGCAAAAACTGCAGGCGCAGGCACAAGCGCATCAGGTGCCTTGGGTCGTGGCAAGGCGCATGCAGCCATGGATGATTGCCGCTGCCATTGCCAGACCCGCCTGCGAAACAGCCGATGCAGCTGCACCTGTACTGGACCAGTTGATCGCCAAAACGGCCATTGCCAATGGCAAGGAACTTGTCGGTCTTGAGACGATTGATGACCAGTTTCGTGCGGTAAACGCCATTCCGCAGGAATTTCACCTCAACGCTCTGGCAGATCTTGTCGATCTGGGTGACATCTCGGGCGATGTGATGGAAACCACCAAGCTGCTTTACCTGCAGGGCGATACAGGCCTTATATTGCCGCTGGTGAGGCTGTTCTCCCCCAAGGCTTATGCCGGAAACGGCCATGCCCGGTTTCAGGAAGAACTGATTGGCAAGCGCAATGTCGTCATGGCGCAGCGCGCCAGCGCACATCTGGAACACGGCGGCGTGTTCATCGCAGTAGGTGCGATGCACCTTCCTGGCGACAATGGCCTCGTTTCCCTGCTGCGGGCAGACGGATACTCAGTCGAGCCGCTCGCGAAACTGTGATCAAAGCCATCTGGTGCAGATTTGCGTTCATGTTAGCTTTTTGTTCAGCGGGTATTTCCCCGTGATCGAAAGGAATGCTTCCATGAAAAGCCTGCTTTCCCTTCTCACTGTAGCGGCATTTGTTGCTTCGACCGGTTTTGCTTCGGCCATGTGCGGTCATGACAGCGCAAAATTGCAACAATCGGTAGCCAGCACCACCACGACTGCTCCGGTTGAAGATACCGAAGCCGTCAGCACCCACGATCCGAAGACCGTCAAGCCTACTGTTTCGCAAGAGCCAGCAGAATAGCGAAATCATGTTCGCCTGAACCATCATCAACTGCCGGAGTGTGATGCGCTCCGGCTTTTTTGTGTTCAGATATGCAACGGCTTTGCAAAAGTCGCCAGCGCCGCTTCCCGGACAGCTTCCGAAAGCGTTGGATGTGCATGGCAGGTGCGGCCCAAATCTTCCGACGAGCCGCCAAATTCCATCAATACCGCCGCTTCGTGGATCAGTTCACCGGCACTTTGGCCGACAATATGAACGCCCAGCACCCGGTCGGTCTCCTTGTCGGCGAGAAATTTGACGAAGCCGTCGGTGCTGTTCATTGCCCGCGCCCGGCCATTGGCAGTAAACGGGAATTTGCCTGCCACATAGCTGACACCGGCGGCTTTGAGTTCTTCTTCGGTCTTGCCGACGGAAGCCACTTCCGGGTGGGTGTAAACGACACTGGGGATCACGTCATAATTTACGTGTCCATGCTGTCCGGCGATGGTTTCTGCGACTGCAACGCCCTCATCTTCCGCTTTGTGCGCCAACATCGGCCCGGCAATAACATCGCCGATGGCATAAATGCCCGGCACATTGGTCCGCCGGTGGGCGTCGGTCCTGACTTTCCCGCGATCCATTTCAATGCCTGTGGCTTCCAGTCCCAGCCCGTCGGTGTACGGGCGACGACCGGTCGAGATCAGCACCACATCTGCCGAAATCGTTTCGGCAGCACCGCCGTTAACCGGCTCGAAAGTGACCTTGGCGCTCTTGCCGGTTTTTTCCACCGCCGTAACCTTGGTAGACAGCCGGATATCCATGCCCTGTTTGGCGGCGATGCGCTGAAATTGCCTGGAGGTCTCCGCGTCCATGCCGCCCAGCAGCTTGTCGAGATACTCGATCACAATGACTTTCGCGCCAAGCCGGTTCCACACCGACCCAAGTTCCAGTCCGATGACGCCACCGCCGACCACCACCATGGTGGCGGGCACCTTGGCCAGATCGAGTGCGCCGGTGGACGATACGATTGTCTTTTCGTCGATATCGACCGGAACGCCGGGAATGCCGGCAATGTCCGACCCGGTGGCAATGACGATATTCTTTGTTTCAAGGACAATTTCGCCGCCCTTGGCATCGGCCACGCGCACTTGTCCTGCCGCCGCAATCGACCCGGTGCCGTGAAACACATCAACCTTGTTCTTTTTCATCAGGAAAGCGACACCGTCGACATTGGCTTTCACCACGCTGTCCTTGTGCGCCATCATCGCCTTGAGGTCGAGTTCCGGCTTGCTCACCTTGATACCCAGCGCTGCAAATCCGTGGCCGGCCTGCTCGAACATTTCCGAGGCATGGAGCAGGGCCTTGGAGGGTATGCAACCGATGTTGAGACAGGTTCCGCCGAGCGTTTCGCGCTTTTCGACAATCGCTGTTTTCAGCCCAAGCTGGGCGCATTTGATGGCGCAAACATACCCGCCTGGTCCCGAACCGATGATTACGACATCATGCGACATGGTGTTTCTGCCTTCCTTCGTGAAATCGGCGGCGCTGCCTGCGCCGCCGTCATGTCTTTTTGACCCCGGCTTGCGATCAGATTGCCAGTTTCAGCATTTCCCACAGGATCAATGCGAGGCCAGCCATCGAACCGGTCCAAATGACGGTTCGCAGGAAAGGCAGCCCCGAAATGTAGGCTGGCACGTACAGAACACGGCCCCAAAAATAAATCTGCGCGCCCAGCGCCGTGTTGGCATTGGCATTGCCGGTGTAGAGCACCACAAGCACAAGTGCGGCAAACGGGGCAAGGGTCTCCAGAAGGTTGAAATAAGAGCGCTCGATGCGACCGGCAATTCCGGTGGGGTTTTTCCACTCGTCACGCGCACTGACTGCATAACCAAGGCCGTTTTGCAGGATTTCCGCCACGACCTGCGCAATCAATTGTACGAAGAACAGCGCAACGGTGAACAGCAACATTTTCAATTCGATCGACATGCACTTCTCCCCTTGGATGATGATCGGCAGACTATATCGCAATGGTCCGTGTTTGCCACCCGTCTGCGTAAACCGGGATCAAGTTGTTCCCTATTGCGGCATTGCTGTTTCAGAAGCCTGCCCGCCATCCCACAGTCCAACCAGGCTTCCATCTTTTGCCAATGCGTAAACCAGCGGCGTGACGCCACCCCAATCGACAACCATCAGGCCATCCCTGAACCGTCCTTCGCCGGAATAGGAAGAATTGCCGATTTCCCAAGCCAGCGTGTAGTTTTCGCCATCTCCCGAAAGGGTCATCTCGCCGGAATATTTTGAGCCGTCCGTATTGCGCCCGTTGATGGTGTACACA
The DNA here is from genome assembly GCA_041739225.1 of Rhizobiaceae bacterium. Lineage (GTDB taxonomy): Bacteria > Pseudomonadota > Alphaproteobacteria > Rhizobiales > Rhizobiaceae > BOKV01. The sequence goes on along the minus strand of JBGSOG010000070.1, from coordinate 30,645 downwards.
CCTTCCTGCGGGGTGGAACTGTCTGCGGTCGCGAAAAGTGTCAGCCGGTCGGTTGCTGTGCCGTCGGCCCATTCGCCGTCGAGTACGCCGTCGGGCTCGAACGAATAAACAACCGGGTGCAGATCGTTCCAGTGTACCACCAGCATCCGGCCGGCCAACTCGCCCTTGCCCTTGAATACGTCTTTTCCGATCCACCAGGTGAAGTCATAAAGATCGTCACGCTCTTCGAGCGCCAGCATGCCCTTGTACCGCGAGCCGTCGGGGTTGGTTCCCGACACCTTGTACAAACCTGTCAGGCTGCGCCGGGTTTCCGTGGCATCGGGCACCCGAAGCTGCGATTGCCGCGTGACATCGCCCGAACTTGAGGCTGAGCCCGAAAGGCCCGGCTTGGCCGTTGCACTTGTTTCCTCGCCATTGAAAACAAAATCGCCAAAAAACGAGGACGAGAGCCAAGGTGTCTGCTGTCCTTTGGTTTCCTGGTAGACACCTTTGAGAGTCTGCTTGAACGTCTGTTCAAGGTTGAGGTTGGGCGTTGCCAACGACAGCGTCAAATGTTTGGTGTAGGGGCTGTTTCGCCCTTCGCCGTCGAGCGCCACTGTGCCAGGTGAAGTGGAATAGGAAACGAAGAGGCTGGCGCTTGAATCAATGCGCGAAAGTCCGCTGGTGCCCCCGGTCAGCGGATTGTCCCTGCAGGCATCGAGAATGACGATGTTCAAATCATTCTTGGCACTTGAAATAATTTCAACGACTTCGCTGGCCTTGACCGCTTCTGCTTTCAGCGATTGTGCATCCTGGACGCCGGCGCCGATGGGCAGCAGGTAGTTTTCCCCTTCAATCTGGACACCATGTCCGGCAAAGAAGAAGAGGCCAACCCCGCCACGTTCTTTCAAGGATTGCGAAAGCGCCGAAGTAGCATCAAGGATTTCCGCCTTTTCGGCGTCCAGCAACAGCTGGACCTCGAACCCTGCCTCTTTCAGCGCCTTTGCAATGTCATCCGCATCGTTTTTCGGATTTGCCAGCGGCGCAAACGAATAACCGGAGTTTCCGACCACCAACGCGGTGCGCGATTCGGCCATGGCCGGAGAAATGGCTGCAAAAAGCAGCAATGCCAACCACACGAGCGCAGCCAAAAAATGCCTGCCAGTAAATTCCTGCATCCGGCCGCTCCAATAAAAAGGTACGCTTTGGCACAAGCTAAAGATCAAGCACCAGACGCTCTGGATCTTCCAGTGTTTCTTTCACGCGCACGAGGAAGGTCACTGCTTCCTTGCCGTCGACAATCCGGTGATCATAGGAAAGCGCCAGATACATCATCGGGCGCACCACAATCTGGCCACCAACCACCATTGGCCGTTCCTGGATCTTGTGCATGCCAAGAATGCCTGACTGCGGCGCATTGAGAATGGGCGTCGACATCAGCGAGCCGTAAACGCCGCCATTGGAAATGGTGAAGGTGCCGCCTTGCATGTCAGCCATCTCGAGTTGGCCGTCACGCGCACGCTTGCCAAGGCGTCCGATTTCCTTCTCGATCTCGGCAATCGACATTGCATCGGCATCGCGAACCACCGGAACCACCAGACCCTTTTCGGTGCCTACGGCAACCCCGACATGGCAGAAATTCTTGTAGATGATGTCGGTGCCGTCGATCTCGGCATTCACTGCCGGAATTTCCTTCAGCGCATGGCAAACCGCCTTGGTGAAGAATCCCATGAAGCCGAGCTTCACACCATGCTTCTTCTCAAACAGATCCTTGTACTTGTTGCGCAGGTCCATCACCGGACCCATGTCCACCTCGTTGAAAGTGGTCAGCATGGCGGCGGTGTTTTGCGCTTCCTTCAAACGCCGGGCGATGGTCTGGCGCAGGCGGCTCATTTTCACCCGCTCCTCACGCACGCCGTCCGCCGGGGCAACAGGTACAAGTGGCGCGGCCTGAACCGGGGCAGCGGCTGTTTCCGGCGCAGCACCAATCCGGGCAGCTGCGGCGACCACATCGGATTTCAGAACCTGCCCGCGCTTGCCGCTCCCGGCCACCTGATCAACCGACATGTTCTTTTCTGCCAGCATTTTTTGAGCTGCCGGGGCTGGCGGCATGGCGCGTGCTTCAATGGACGTTGGCCCGGAAACCTTTGCTGTTTTCTCTGCAGCCTCCTGCATTGTCGATGCGCCGGAGGCTCCACTGACCTGCGCCACTGATGCAGATTTGGCGGGGGTGGCCGCGCCACCTTCGCTGAACTGTGCCAGTAGTCCGCCGATTTCCACGGTATCGCCTTCCTTGGCAACAATCTCGGTCAAGGTGCCCGATGAAGGCGCCGGGACTTCGACCGATACCTTGTCGGTTTCCAGTTCAACCAATGGCTCATCGGCCTTGACGTGCTCGCCCGGTTTTTTCAGCCAGCGACCGACCGTCGCTTCGCTTACCGATTCACCCAGCGTTGGAACGCGAATTTCGCTTGCCATGGTTCGTGTCTCTTTCCTGCCAAACCCAGATTTGATCTTGCCTGCCGGGCAATCAACCGCCCAATGCGTCTTCCAAAAATGCCTCGAGTTGCGCCAGATGGCGCGACATCAAACCGGTCGCAGGCGAAGCTGCAGCCGGACGACCGGCGTAGCGGGCACGGCGCTGCTTTGCGCCGATATGGTCGAAAACCCATTCCAGATAGGGCTCGATGAACGACCAGGCACCCATGTTCTTCGGCTCTTCCTGGCACCAAACCCACTCTGCGTGCTTGAAGCGCGACAATTCGGTGATCAAGGCCTTTGCCGGGAATGGATACAGTTGCTCCACCCGCAACAGATAAACGTCGTTGATGCCACGTTTTTCCCGCTCTTCGTAGAGGTCAAAATAGACCTTGCCCGAGCACATCACCACCCGCCGCATCTTGGAATCCTTGACCAGCTTGACCGGCTGGTCTTTCAGGTATTCCGCATCGTCCCACAACAGGCGGTGGAAGGCCGATGCCCCCGACATTTCCGCCAGCGTTGAAACTGCCCGCTTGTGGCGCAGCAGCGACTTGGGCGTCATCAAGATCAAGGGCTTGCGGAAATCACGCTTCATTTGACGGCGAAGGATGTGGAACAAATTGGCAGGCGTCGTGCAGTTTGCAACCTGCATGTTGTCTTCGGCGCAAAGCTGCAGGAACCGCTCCAGCCGCGCAGAGGAGTGCTCCGGTCCCTGTCCTTCATAGCCATGCGGCAGAAGGCAGACGAGTCCGGACATGCGCAGCCATTTGCGCTCGCCCGACGAGATGAACTGATCGAAAACCACCTGTGCGCCATTGGCGAAGTCACCAAACTGCGCTTCCCACAAGGTAAGCGCGTTGGGCCTAGCCAGCGAGTAGCCATAGTCAAATCCGAGCACTGCCTCTTCGGACAACATCGAGTTGATGACTTCATAGCGGGCCTGGTCCGGCGAAAGGTTTGCCAGCGGTATGTAGCGCGCTTCTGTGTCCTGGTCGTACAGCACTGAATGGCGCTGCGAAAACGTGCCACGCTCGCAGTCCTGGCCGGAAAGCCGGATTTTGTGGCCATCGAGGCAAAGCGAGCCAAAAGCCAGCGCCTCTCCTGTCGCCCAGTCGATGCCTTCGCCAGTCTCGAACATTTTTGCGCGGTTTTCCATGAACCGCTGGATGGTCTTGTGCGCGTTGAACCCTTCGGGAATCGTGGAAAGCTTCCTGCCAAGTTCCTTCAGCGCCTTGATCGGCACGGACGTCTTGCCGCGTCGCTGTTCGTCGGCATTGTCTGCCGTGCGCAAGCCGGACCACTCGCCATCCAGCCAGTCTGCCTTGTTGGGCTTGTAGGCCTGTCCGGCCTGATATTCGGCCTCCAGCTTGTTGCGCCACTCGTTGCGCATGGTTTCGAATTCATTGGCAGTCAGCACTCCTTCGGCGATCAGTTTGTCCGAATAGATTTTGGCGACCGTCTCGTGTGCGCGAATGACCTTGTACATTTTTGGCTGCGTAAATGACGGCTCGTCACCCTCATTGTGGCCGTAACGCCGGTAGCAGAACATGTCGATCACGACCGGCTTGTGGAATTTCATCCGGTATTCAGTGGCGATTTTAGCGGCGAACACCACGGATTCAGGATCATCGCCATTGCAGTGAAATATCGGTGCCTCGATGCCCTTGGCAAAATCCGACGGGTAGGGCGAGGAACGCGAGAAAGCCGGATTGGTGGTAAAGCCGATCTGGTTGTTGATGATGACGTGCATGGTTCCGGCAACGCGATAACCGCGCAGACCCGAAAGGCCGAGAATCTCGGGAACCACACCCTGTCCGGCAAATGCCGCGTCTCCATGCAGCAGCAACGGCATGACCTTTGCGCGCTCGGAAAGTGGAATGATGTCACCATCCCACAATGTTGCACCCATGTCCTGCTTGGCCCGGGCCTTGCCCATTACCACTGGATTGACAATCTCCAGATGCGACGGATTGGCGGTTAGTGAAAGGTGAACCTTGTTGCCGTCGAACTCGCGGTCTGACGAGGCGCCAAGATGGTATTTGACATCTCCCGAACCCTCTACATCGTCGGGCGCATAGGAACCGCCCTTGAATTCATGAAAGATCGCCCGGTGCGGTTTGCCCATGACTTGCGAAAGCACGTTCAGGCGGCCCCGATGCGCCATGCCAAGCACAACTTCCTTGAGGCCGAGATTGCCGCCGCGCTTGATGATCTGTTCCAGCGCCGGAATAAGGCTTTCACCGCCATCAAGCCCGAAGCGCTTTGTACCCTTGTACCTGATGTCGATGAATTGCTCGAAGCCCTCCGACTCGATCAACTTCTGCAGGATCGCTTTCTTGCCCATGGTTGTGAACTCGATGCCCTTGTCAGGGCCTTCGATGCGCTGCTGGATCCAGCTTTTTTCCTCGGGATTGGAAATGTGCATGAACTCGACGCCCAGCGTCGAGCAATAGGTCCGCTTGAGAATTGCCAGCATTTCGTTGACGGTGGCGTATTCAAGGCCAAGCACGTGATCGATAAAGATCTTGCGATCAAGATCGGCTTCGGTGAAGCCGTAGGCCGATGGCGACAACTCATTGTAATCATCGATCGGTTGGGCGATTCCCAACGGATCCAGATTGGCATGCAGGTGCCCACGCATCCGGTATGCGCGGATCATCATGATCGCCCGCACCGAATCGCGCGCCGCCTGGGTCACTTCTTCAGCAGAAAGACCACTCGCCTTTGCAACGGCAGCAGCCTTTGCCTCGACTTTCGCCGGGGTGGCAACACCCCAATCGCCATCCAGCGCCGAGACAAGCTCGCCATTGGCTGCAAGCGGCCAATTCTTGCGCTGCCAGGAAGGCCCTGAAGTCTGCTCGCCGGCCAGTGTTTCCAGATAGGCAACGCTCGAACTTGTCAGCGCCGAAAAATCGGAATTGGTGTCACGATCCATTTTTTGCCATGCCTCTCAACCAAATTTGTCACTGCAACAGGCAATGCGTTGCCTGAAACGCCGTCTTCAACCCTTGAGCACTTCCAGCAATGTTTCACCAAGGCGCGCAGGCGATGGCGAAACCGTGATGCCGGCCGATTGCATTGCGTCGATCTTGTCTTCAGCCCCGCCTTTGCCGCCCGAGATAACCGCCCCGGCATGCCCCATGGTCCGTCCTGCAGGTGCCGTGCGACCGGCAATGAACCCGGCCATCGGCTTCTTTCGACCCTTTTTCGCCTCATCCTTTAGGAATTGCGCTGCTTCTTCTTCCGCCGAACCGCCGATCTCACCGATCATGATGATCGACTTCGTATCCGGGTCGGCGAGGAACATTTCCAGCACATCGATGAACTCGGTGCCTTTGACCGGATCGCCGCCAATGCCAACCGCCGTGGTCTGGCCAAGGCCGGCATTCGACGTTTGAAACACTGCCTCATAGGTCAACGTGCCCGAACGCGAAACAACGCCGACTGAACCTTTTTTGAAGATCGATCCCGGCATGATGCCGATCTTGCATTCTTCCGGTGTCAAGACGCCAGGGCAGTTTGGCCCGATCAGCCGGGAAGACGAACGGTCAAGCCGCGCCTTTACCCGCACCATGTCGAGCACCGGAATGCCTTCGGTGATGCAAACGATCAGCGGCACTTCCGCCTCGATCGCTTCCATGATCGCCTCTGCCGCGCCCGCTGGCGGCACATAGATCACCGAGGCATCAGCTCCCGTCTTGGCCCGACCTTCAGCAACAGAAGCGAAAATCGGCAGTTGTGCGCCACCATCCACCGAGCCCCAGGTCTCGCCACCCTTTTTCGGGTGGATGCCGCCGACCATTTTCGTGCCGAAATAGGCCAGCGCCTGTTCGGTGTGAAAGGTGCCGGTCTTGCCGGTCAGTCCCTGAACGAGGACTTTGGTGTCTTTGTTGACGAGTATGGACATGGGTGGCTGGTTCCTATTTTCCGGCGAGGAAATCTTCGATGAAAGGGTTGCAGACCCGCACGGATCCGTAGGTCTGTCCGTGGTTGAGGTCCTCGGTATAGACCAGTTCAAGTCCGGCTTTGTCGGCAGCAACCAGAATAAGGCTATCCCAATGCGAAATGTTGTAGCGCCGAGCAGTGGCAATCGCCTCGATGACGTCCGTGGCCGTCACAGTCACAACCGTATCATCCTGCAATGAGCGGACCCAGTTGCTTGCCGCATCCGCCCCATATCCAAGTTTTTTGCAAAGGACGGCATACAGCTCCAGCATTACCTGCGTTGATGTCGTGATCGCGCGCGTCTGCATCAACTGGCGTGCCACATCCCGCCTTTCGGGCTTCCCCGAAGCGCTATCGGCAGCATAAACGATGATGTTCGTGTCAAAGAAGGCCGCGTTCACGGATCACCTCATCATAAAGTTCTTCGCGGTTGAAAATGGATTCACCCGCCATGCGCTGTACCCTTTGATCGGCCTTGTCATCGGCCGCCTCGAAAATGCGGCACCATGCTTCGGCCCGGCTCGCCTGTGCTGCTTCGCGTTTGACTTCGCGCTCCAGGAACACCCTCACCATTTCATTGACGCTGGTGCGCTTCATGGCCGCGAGCACTCGCGCCTTGTCGAGCAGATCATCTTCTATGGCGAGGGTCAGGTTCTTTGTCATCTTTAACTCCACATAACCCGTGTAACACGGCTTATGTGTAAACTCCATCTTTATTGGGGGCGAAGAAACCGGAAAAATGGCGACCGTCAGGATGAAGTTTTCCGCCTCACCCCTTCACCGCCTTGACAATTTTCTTCGCTGCATCGTCGAGGTCGTCCGCCGAAATGACGTTGAGCCCGCTCTGGTTGATAATGGCTTTGCCTTTTTCGACATTGGTGCCCTCCAGCCGCACGACCAGCGGCACTTCAAGACCCACTTCCTTCACAGCGGCAATCACGCCCTCGGCGATGACATCGCAGCGCATGATTCCGCCGAAAATGTTGACCAGGATGCCTTTGACATTCGGATCGGCCGTGATGATCTTGAACGCCGCCGTCACTTTTTCCTTCGAAGCGCCGCCCCCGACATCCAGAAAGTTTGCCGGCTCCGCGCCATACAGTTTGATGATGTCCATGGTGGCCATGGCAAGGCCTGCGCCATTGACCATGCAGCCGATGTCGCCGTCGAGCGCCACATAGGCCAGATCATGCTTTGAAGCTTCGATTTCCTTGGCATCTTCCTCGGAAATATCACGCAGTTCCATCAGCTCGGGGTGACGAAACAACGCGTTGTTGTCGAAAGAAACCTTGGCGTCGAGCACCCGCAAATGCCCGTCCTTCATGACAATCAGCGGGTTCACTTCCAGAAGGCTCATGTCCTTCTCGGTAAAGGCGCGATAGAGGATCGGAAACAGCCGTTTGCCGTCCATCCGCGCCGCGCCGTCAAGGCCATAGATGTCGCACAGTTTTTTGGCATCGCGCGCCGTTACCCCGGCTTCCGGGTCAATGGCGATGGTTTGTATTTTTTCAGGTGTGTCGTGCGCAACCGCCTCGATGTCCATGCCGCCCTCGGTGGACGCGACGAATGAAACCCGTCCCGTTGCCCGGTCAACCAGGATTGACAGGTACAATTCGCGGTCGATGTCCGCCCCGTCTTCAAGGTACAGCCGGTTGACCTGTTTCCCGGCAGGGCCGGTCTGCTTGGTCACCAGCGTGTTGCCGAGCATTTCGCCAACATGGGCCTTCACTTCGTCGGCGCTGCGCGCCAGGCGTACCCCGCCCTTGGCATCCGGCGACAATTCCTTGAACCTGCCCTTGCCGCGACCACCAGCGTGGATCTGGCTCTTGACCACATAGAGCGGTCCGGGCAGTGCTGCGATTGCAGCGTCAACATCGCCGGATGAAAGAATGGCAACGCCCTCGGCAACCGGTGCGCCAAACTCTTTCAGCAGTGCCTTGCCCTGGTATTCATGAATGTTCATGTCGGCTCCGTGGTCGGGAGAAATTGAAGGATTTCAGTTCAAGCGCCAGATCATGCCGGCCGGATCAGGCCAGATTGGGTGCAAGCACTTTGCAGGCGTCGCAAAGCTCGGCAACCGAAGCCACCGAAGCATCAAACATCTTTTGTTCGGCCTTGTTGAGATCGATTTCGATGACGCGTTCAACACCGTCGGCACCAATGACCACCGGCACGCCGACATACATGTCCTTGACACCGTATTCGCCCTTGAGGTGGGCTGCGCACGGCATGACCCGCTTCTTGTCCTTGAGATAGCTTTCTGCCATCGCAATCGCCGACGAGGCCGGGGCATAATATGCCGAGCCTGTTTTCAACAGCGACACGATTTCGCCGCCGCCCTTGCGGGTGCGGTCAACGATCTCGTCGATGCGCTCCTTGGTTGCCCAACCCATCTTGACGAGGTCAGGCAGCGGAATGCCGGCTACCGCCGAATAGCGCGTCAGGGGAACCATCGAATCGCCATGGCCACCCAGCACGAAGGCAGTGACATCTTCGACCGACACCTTGAATTCATCAGCAAGGAAATAGCGAAAGCGGGCTGAATCAAGCACACCGGCCATGCCGACAACCATGTTCTTTGGCAGGCCCGAAAACTTTTGCAGCGCCCAAACCATGGCGTCGAGCGGGTTGGTGATGCAGATGACAAAGCTGTTGGGCGCATACTTCTTGATGCCCGCACCGACCTGCTCCATCACCTTCAAATTGATGCCGATCAAATCATCGCGGCTCATGCCGGGCTTGCGGGCAACACCGGCAGTCACGATGCACACGTCCGCTCCCTTGATCGCCTCATAGCTGTTGGTACCGGAAATGCGCGCATCAAATCCGTCGATGGTCGAGGACTGGGCGATGTCGAGCGCCTTGCCGTCCGGAATGCCCTCGGCAATGTCGAACATGACAATGTCGCCCAGTTCCTTGAGACCGGCCAGATGGGCGAGGGTTCCGCCGATCATTCCAGAGCCGATCAGCGCTATCTTGTTGCGAGCCATTTCCTGTTCCTTTGCCTTGCGATGCAATGAAGTGGTGAATTCAAGCCTGCGACAATTTTGTCGCCGGAATTTCAAATGGCTCTACAGATAAAATCGGCCCCATTCAAGTTAGACTTTAAAAGCAATTTTGTTTCAATCGGTTAAATATTTACCGGCTTACGTAAACGTCAATTTTCGGCTGCAACATACGTGTCATCAATCTGGCTAGGAAACTGATTTTCCGAAGGTATTTGCGGCACTGAATTTTGCAAGATAGTCCGCAGACTGCATCTCAATTAGCCGTGATGCGGTACGTTTGAACTCAAACGCTTCCGGCCCGCTGCTTCCCTGGTAAAGAGCATGCGGATTGACCGCTGCGGAAAAGATGCCCCGCAACCCCTTGTCGTACAGCGTGTCGACCAAAAGGATGAATCGCTTGGCTTCGTTTCGCATCGTTCCATCCATCATTGGCACGCCTTCGACGATCACAGTGCTGTACCGGCTAGCAATCGCCAGATAGTCCGCAGCGCCCCGCGCCTCACGGCACAATTGGTCAAAACTGAACCAGGCTGAAGATCCTGCCGCCCGCTGAGGGTACAGCACCCGGCCTTTGAGTTCGATCTCACCCGGGACAACATCCTCGCCTGAGGCAAGGCTCTTCCAGATTGAATGCAACATCGCATCGGTTCTGCTGCCCAATGGCGAGAGATAGGCTTCACCGCGCGCAATTTTTTCAAGCCGGAAATCTGCCTTGGCATCCAGCCGCACCACTTCGCAGCGCTCTTTGAGCATGGCAATGAAAGGCAGGAAAAGCTGCCTGTTTATTCCGTGCATGTACAAATCGTCAGGCGCGACATTTGACGTGGCGATGACAACTGTTCCTTGCTTGAACATTACAGAGAACAACCGGCCGACTATCATAGCATCGGCAATGTCGGTGATCGAGAATTCATCGAAACACAGCAACCGCGCCTCACGCGCCAGCGCCTTTCCGACCGGCTTGATGGGATCGGTCTCCCGCGAAATTCCGGCGGCAAAATCCTTTCGCTGACGGGCAATTCGTTCATGTGCATCGGCCATGAAGTCGTTGAAATGCACCCGCCGCTTGGCTTGCAAGGGCGCAAGCGCAAAAAACATGTCCATCAACATCGATTTGCCGCGACCCACACCACCATGGATGTAAAGACCCTTGGGGTCACGGGAATGATGATCGCGCCCCAGAACCCAGCCCAGCGCGTTTGATTTGAGTGATCGCGGTTTTGGATCGAACTCCGCCAGAAGCCGGTCCAGACGTCCAACCAGTGAAACCTGCGCTGAATCCTCGCGAATTTTCCCGCTTTCAACCAGCAGGGCATAGGCTTGCGCCACAGTTTGGGAAACAGGAACAGGGTTCATAGCCGGCAGCCATACAGGGTTGCCGGTCGGGCAACCTTCTCATCGCGAGAAGCTGACCGTTTTGCCACCGGCTGTAGCGCCGTCGTAACGCTCCGGGCCCGATGAGGCAAGGCTTGCCACCTGGTTGCCATTGGCATCAATGAGCACGACCTTGTTGTCCTTGACGTCCCATGCGCTGATCGCACCCATCTCAGTGGTTTCACAGCGCCGGGTCGCGGCACGGTAACCGCCTGCCCATTTGGTGAATGCCAGAATGATCCGGCATTCCGGATTGTCAGAGGCAACAACCCACGTTCCAGTTACGCTTTCACGCGATACCGGCGCAGAATTGACCGGAGGCGTTGTGACCGTTGCCGCCGGATCGGTGCCCAATGTCTGCGTTCCGGGCACCTGGGTACCAGGCGCAAGTGTTGCCTGCGGTTGGATATTGGGATCAACCGCTGCAACTTGCTGGTCAGGGGTGATCAAGGCAGGAGCTGCAGGGTCAAGTTGGGAAGATTGAACTCCGCCAATAGGAGCAGGCGGCAACGGATCGGCCACGCCGCGCGTGTCCAGTCCGGAAACGCTACGTTGGCAGCTTGAAAGCGCGAACACCATCAACAGGCTAGCGCCCGTCAATGCAATCGGCCGAAATGCCGCCATGTGAAATCCTCCAGCACGCAAGACGTTTTTTCTCGCGGTATCGGCAATATACGCCGATATTGAGGCGTCATTCTCGCTCCTTATGGTAAATCAAAGATGAACCGGGAGTGAACAATCCGCCGCCTCAACTGGCAATGGCCAGCGGCACACGATAGGCGGCCAGTCTGCCGGTCAGGATCATGCCCGAAATCTTTCGCATGATTTCATCCAGCGCACCGTCATAGGCCGCTTTGACATCCGGGGCACCATGGGGATCTGCCACGTGCCAATGCTCGCGCAGCGCAGGATAGTCACTGACATCGGCAGGCAGCTCGACATCCATGAAAACGCAAAGATCAATTACGGGTGCCCCTGCCTGGCGAAAAATGCTGACCGGCTTGGAAGACAGCGCGTCTGTGGGAAAACCCCTGGCCCGCAACGCCCGGACCGCATTTCGGTCAACTTCAAGTTCGGTCTGCCATCCGGCAGAAAACGCCCGCCAGCCATGGATGGATGCAGCATTGAAGCAGGTTTCCGCCATCAGGCTGCGGGCGGCATTGCGCCTGCCGACAAAAAGAACTGATCGAATGGTCATTCACATCACCTCGTGATCTTGCAACCTGCCGGGTTGCAAACTGCATGATTCGCCAACCACATACCCGCGATAGCCGCCGATACCGACAAAGATGTGACACTTGCTGCAGGTTGGTGGACCGTGGCTGCAAACGTCATCTTGATGACATTATGGTGAAGGATATGATGTGCGCTGGAATCGGGGCGCAGGTGCCGTTGCATGGGAACGGGCAGCGCGGAAAGGGAAACATGGCGTTGGAACGGTCAAGGGCTGTGATTGCCAAGGTGGGGGTGCCGGTTGCGGTTGGCAACCCATCGGTGGCCGATCCGCACATTGTCGATGTCCTGATTGCCGAACGCGGCGAGAAGATCGTCAATCACCCGCTGTGGCCGCTGATGCGACCGGTTTTGTACAACATTCTTCACTATGATCAGGCTGTGAAAATGGCCGACGACCTGGCGCCGCTTTCCGGTCTCGAAGGCCTAGACTACATGGCGCAGATGCTGAAACTTTCGATGAGCGTTTCGGGCAGGGAGCGCATACCTGCGAGCGGCGGCTTCATCATGGTTGCCAACCATCCGACCGGAATTGCCGACGGCATTGCCGTCTATGAAGCGCTGAAGCCGGTTCGCCGCGATCTGTCGATATTTACCAACCGCGATGCGGTTCGGGTTAACCGGCGCTTTGCCGATGTGCTGATTCCGGTTGAATGGCGCGCGAGAGAAAAAAGCACGTCCAAGACCCGTGAAACACTCAAGGAAACCAACCGCGCCGTTGACGAAGGCCGCGCCATCGTTGTTTTTCCGTCCGGGCGCATTGCTTACTGGGAAAATTCCCGGCTCAACGAGCGGCCCTGGCAACATTCGGCGCTGGCTTTGGCCCGCCGCTATCAATTGCCGGTGCTTCCGGCCCATGTCAGCGCCCGCAATTCGGGCCTTTTCTACTGGTTTGCCAACTGGAACACCGAATTGCGCGACATGACGGTGTTTCATGAGGTCTTGAACAAGAAGGGCAAGCCGTTCAGCGTCAATTTTGGCAAGATGATCGCACCTGACGAACTGGAAGGTGACCTTTCCGCCGTCACTGCACAACTTCAGGCACATTGCGCCCTGACACTCGCTTCAAATCCGGATGCCAGCTTCAGGCGTTGAAAATTCAGCCTTCGTGCTTGATTCCACCATGCGCCTCATTGCCCCACAGCGCCTCGATACGCGCATCACGACCGCAAGACCAGCGGTAGTATTTGTAGCGTGACGGATTTTTCTTGTAATAATCCTGATGGTAGTCTTCCGCCACCGTGAAGGTGCTCGCAGCCAGTATGGGCGTCACTACAGGTGACTTCAGTTTACCCGATGCGGATGTGGATGCCTTGGATTCCTCGGCCATTTTCATCTGCTCCGGATCCAGCGCAAAGATTGCCGTTGTGTATGAATGGCCCCGGTCGCAGAACTGGCCACCATCATCCGTGGGATCAACCGAACGCCAGAAAATCTCCAGAAGGCGATCATAATTCACCTTGGCATCGTCATAGACAATTCGAACCGCCTCGACATGGCCGGAATGGTTTTTGTAATTCGGGTTTTCGCTCGTGCCGCCGGTATAACCTGAAACCACTTCACCAACGCCCGGCACTGCCTCAAAGTCCTTTTCCATGCACCAAAAGCAGCCGCCGGCAAATATTGCGGTTTTCTCGGCTGAAAAGGCGCTCGATGTCGAAAGAAGGCTTGCCAAAAGGCAGGCGGGAGCCAAAAATTTCATATTCATGTCTCGGCTTTCCGTTACAGGTTTCCTTGTGATGGAATAGTTGGAGAAGACCGGACGCCATTCAACCAACAAAATTACACAGCTGCGTGATTCCAGGCCGGCGACCGGTCGACACCGCAAGAGAGGAAGCAAAATGAAACGGCATGCAACGGCAATCTGGAAAGGCAATCTCCAGGAGGGCAATGGCTCAATCGACGTGCAGTCTGGCGCAATCAAGGCCCAGGCCTATTCCTTCAAGGCCCGCTTTCAGGACGAGCAGGGCAAGTCCGGCACCAACCCTGAAGAGCTGATCGCCGCTGCCCACGCCGGGTGCTACGCGATGCAGCTGTCGCATTTCCTCGCCGAAAACGGCACGCCAGCCGACAGGCTGGAAGCAACAGCGACCGTTGAACTGGTTCCAGGCAAAGGCATCACCGGTTCTGCCTTGACGCTCAAGGCGGAAGTGCCCGGTATCACCAAGTCCAAATTCCAGGAACTGGCCGACAAGGCAAAGCGCGAATGCCCTGTCTCCAAGGCACTCGGCGCCATTGAAGTGACGCTCGTTACCGAGCTCGTCTGAAATCGGTCAGGATTTGACTGAAAGATCGTCGTAGGCGCTGAGCGCCTCGGCGCCGTAAATCATCGACGGCCCGCCGCCCATGTAGACGGCAACCCCGATGGTTTCGACGATCTCTTCGCGGGTGGCACCGAATTTTGCGGCAGCCTTCGCGTGGAATGCCAGGCAGCCATCACACCGGGCCGCAATCCCAATGGCCAGGGCGATCAGCTCTTTCGTGTTGGAATCCAGCGCGCCGGGCGCAATTGCTTCTCGAGCCAGACCGCCAAATTCCTTGGCAGTTGCAGGCATCGCCTTGCGCAATGTTGCCATCCGGCTGTTCATCTGGTCGATGAATTCGTTCCAGTTTGTTTCAGACATGGAAATCCCCTTGTTGGCTGGAAAAACAAATTTCCCACGGGGTATGCCTTGCAGCAGGCAGAATTGGATTGACCGGTGTCAACCTGTAGCCAGTTTAATCAAAAATGCTTTGGTCGGCCGCGAATTCACGCAGCATATCATAGCCAAACTGGCATTCGAACGGACCTTCGGCATAAGAACCGATCGAATAGGAATCGAAGGTGACAATTCCAACTTCCGGCCCAAAGTGCCACCGGTCGCTGGCGGTGATGTGCTCGGCAACTACCCCCGGATAGCCTTTCTCCAACTGCGCACGTGCTTTTGGATCATCCGGATTGCCGTAGAACTCCTGCTTGGCCTCCAGAATCTGCCGAATGCAGTTTTCCTTGAGCTGCGAGATGCCTTCGCCAAACAGTGTCAGCGGTTCGGCAATTCCGCCCGTCCTGCGGTCGATGTTGATTGCCTGGCTGGACGAGTTCGGGTGCGCGCCACCTGAATAGGTATAGGTGTAGGCGACGGCAGAAGCGAGGTTGTTGCCGAGCCGGGCGACATTGACAGTCGTTTCAAACTCATAGGTGCGGCCCGCCTCAACATCCGTGTCGTTGAACGGCGCTGGCGCCAGCGCGGCATCCACTGCATCGTTGAAAGCGCTCGCGCCGGCCAGCGACATGTCGGCGAAGCGATGCCCGGAAAGCTTGATTTCATAGCTGCCCGGTTTTCCGGGTTGGCGATTGAAAAACGCCACCATGCCCGGTGGTGTGGAACCCAATGCCTCGGCACGCAAGCCGCTTTCGTCTCCCAGACATTGCGCTACCGGCCCGCAACGGTCGTCGCGATATTTGAGCCAGGCGCGCTGGCCATCCTGCAAGGTCTTTTCGCTTCCCGTGCCCTTCAGCTGGTCGCGCAAAGTGAAATACGCGCTCTCCATGCGGTCATTGGCCTCTTTTGCCGTCGCATCGCCGCAAATGGTTTTTTCGACGGGGGTCGAAGCCTTTGTGCAATCGAAGGCACTGGCGGGTGTGGCAAATGCCAACAAGGCAGAAAAAACCAGCGCAGACCTGCTAAAAATCACATTCTCCGCTCGACCATTTCCTTCTTGATGCCGGCACAAGAGGCGGGGAGCGCGAAAGCGCAATCGGGAACCGGAAAAGGCGTTGCCGGCCATCACATTCTCCGCTCGACCATCTTCTTCTTGATGCCGGCAATCGCCTTGGCCGGGTTGAGGCCTTTGGGGCAGGACTGCGTGCAGTTCATGATCGTGTGGCAACGATAAAGACGGAACGGGTCTTCCAGTGCATCCAGCCGCTCGCCGGTCGCCTCGTCGCGCGAATCCTCGATCCAGCGGTAGGCCTGCAGCAAAGCCGCAGGACCCAGATAACGGTCGGAATTCCACCAATAAGACGGGCAGGAAGTCGAGCAACAGGCACAAAGGATGCACTCGTAGAGACCGTCGAGCTTTTCGCGGTCTTCATGGCTTTGCTTCCATTCCTGCGCCGGTTCGGGCGAAACAGTCTTGAGCCACGGCTCGATGAAACGGTGCTGGACATAAAAATTGGTGAGGTCCGGCACCAAATCCTTGACCACCGGCATGTGCGGCAGCGGATAGACGCTGATGACGCCGGCAATCTCGTCCATGCCCTTGGTGCAAGCGAGCGTGTTCATGCCGCCGATGTTCATTGCGCACGAGCCGCAAATGCCCTCGCGGCACGAGCGCCGCAATGTGAGCGTCGGGTCAATCTTGCTTTTGATCCACAACAGCCCGTCAAGGATCATCGGCCCGCAATCGTCGAGATCAACGAAATAGGTATCCATCGCCGGATTGGCTTCATCGTCCGGGTTCCAGCGATAGATGCGGAACTCGCGAAGGCGCATCGCGCCTTCCGGCTTGGGCCAGGTCTTGCCAACGCCGACCTTCGAATTGCGGGGGAGTGTGAGTTCAACCATGCTGGCTACCTCTGATCATCTCAATACACGCGCGCTTTGGGCGCAATTTTGGCAATGTCGATGCCTTCGGCGATCAGTTCGGTGTGGACCGGGCGATAATCGAGGCTGACCTTGCCGTTACCGTCCACCTTGGCAAGCGTGTGCTTGCGCCACGCCTTGTCGTCCCGGCTGGAGAAGTCTTCACGCGCATGCGCGCCACGGCTTTCCTTGCGCGCCTCGGCTGAAACCACCGTGGTGATGGCGCAGGCCATCAGGTTTTCGAGCTCCAGCGTTTCAACCAAATCCGAATTCCAGATCATCGAGCGGTCAAACACCTTGATGTCGGATAGCCCGCCCCAGATTTCACCCATGCGCTTCACGCCCGATTGCAGCGTTTCGGCAGTGCGGAACACGGCGGCATCTTCCTGCATGGCATGCTGCATCTGGTCGCGCAGTTTGGCTGTCGGTGTGCCGCCATTGGCATGGCGCAACCTGTCGAAGCGCGCCATGATTGCGTCACTGGCGGCCTCATTGGGCTGAGGAATGGCGGCTTCACGGTCCACCACCTGCCCGGCGCGAATGGCCGCCGCACGGCCAAACACCACAAGGTCGATCAGGCTGTTCGAACCCAGCCGGTTGGCCCCGTGAACCGAAGCGCAGGCTGCCTCACCCACCGCCATCAGGCCGGGAGAAACCGCATCAGGCTTGCCTTTCACCGGGTTGAGTACCTCACCCCAATAATTGGTCGGAATGCCGCCCATGTTGTAATGAACCGTCGGCAACACCGGAATCGGCTGGCGCGTCACGTCAACGCCGGAAAAAATCTTGGCGCTTTCCGAAATGCCGGGGAGCCGTTCGGCGAGTACCGCCGGATCAAGATGGTCGAGGTGCAAATGGATATGGTCCTTCTTGGGACCAACGCCGCGCCCTTCACGGATTTCAATCGTCATGCAGCGCGAGACAACATCGCGCGAAGCAAGGTCCTTTGCGTTGGGCGCATAGCGCTCCATGAAGCGCTCACCCTCGGAATTGACTAGGTAGCCGCCTTCGCCGCGTGCACCTTCGGTGATCAGGCAGCCCGCGCCGTAGATGCCGGTTGGGTGGAATTGGACAAATTCCATGTCCTGCAGTGCCAGCCCGGCCCGCGCCACCATTCCATTGCCATCGCCGGTACAAGTATGGGCGGAAGTTGCCGAGAAATAGGCCCGCCCATAGCCACCAGTGGCCAGGACCACCATCTTGGCGTTGAAGCGGTGAATGGTGCCATCGTCGAGGTTCCAGGCAATCACCCCGGTGCACACCCCGTCATCGCTCATCATCAGGTCAATGGCGAAATACTCGATGTAAAATTCGGCATTGTGGCGCAGCGACTGGCCATAAAGCGTGTGCAGGATGGCGTGTCCGGTGCGGTCTGCCGCCGCGCAGGTGCGCTGTACCGGCGGACCATCACCATAATTCTGCATGTGACCGCCAAACGGCCGCTGGTAAATACGCCCGTCTTCGGTGCGCGAAAACGGCACGCCGTAGTGCTCCAGTTCGTAAACTGCTGCCGGTGCCTCCATGCACATATACTGCATGGCATCAACGTCACCCAGCCAGTCCGAGCCCTTTACCGTGTCAAAGAGGTGCCACTGCCAGCTGTCCGGAGTCATGTTCTTGAGCGATGCTGCAATGCCGCCCTGTGCTGCCACGGTATGGCTGCGGGTGGGGAACACCTTGGTCACGCAAGCGGTTTTCAGACCTTGCTCTGCCATGCCGAGGGTCGCGCGCAACCCGGCCCCGCCTGCACCAACCACCACGACATCATGGAAATGATCAACAAAAGAATATGCGCGGCCGTTCACATTGGCCATTTTTCAGCCTCCAAAGGCAAGCTTGAGGATTGCAAAAGTCGAAACAAGGCCAGCTGCAACCGGATAAAATACATTGATCATCAACAGCACCACCTTGAGCAGCTCGTTGTGAATGTAGTCTTCAATCACTGCCTGCAGGCCAAGCCGCATGTGATACAGCATCGACAAAAGTGCCAGCAGGATTGTTACCGCAACCAGCGGCGAAGCCAGCACCGCGGCAATTTCGGCCTGCGGCTTGCCTGCCAACATGACCACCAGCCCCAGCAGAAAAAGCGTCAAAGGGATGTTGGCTACCGCTGTCAGTCGCTGGCGCCAGAAATGGTCTGTACCTTCATGGGCCGAGCCCAGCCCTTGTACCTTGGAAAAAGGTGTTCTCAACATCACGCTCTCCTATCGCAGCGCAAAGGCAGCGAGCCAGACGAGCGCCGTCAAAGCCAGCGAGCCGAACAAGGTTGTCCAGGCAAGCCGCGTTGCCACGGATTTTTCCATCCACACGCCAGTATCCCAGATCAGGTGCCGCAAACCACCGAGCATGTGAAACAACAATGCCCAGGTGAAACCGAGCAGCACGATCTGCCCCGGCAGTGATCCCAGAATCCCGTTGACCAGATCAAAGGTGGAAGAACCAGCGGCGGCGGCATAAAGCCACCAAGCCAGCAGTGCGGTTCCCAGATACAATCCAACGCCCGTCACCCGGTGAAGAATGGACATCACCATGGTCGGAATCGGTTTGTGGATGGTCAGATGCGGCGATAGCGGCCGTTTGCTGTGAAGATTGGCATGCGCCATGCAGGAAAACTCCCCAATGACCCGGCGCAGGAAACCGGGCCAAGTTCTTTCGCAACTGCGAACATCGTTGTTCTAGTGCGTTGGCGGTGCAAGGTCAAAACCAACAATGGTCGAATTGCACGATTTATCGTGCCGAAGCCTGAAAACCGGGTTCCCAAAGGTTTTGCCGCCGGATTTCATGTATTTGGTTATCCTATCGGTCAAATCGCAGCACGTAAGAGTGCCAGTCTGCGGGAACCGCCACTGCCTCAAAAACCCGCTTGCCTTGATCCGGCATTTTGGGCGCATTGAGCATCAATCTTGACCACCCCCGCCCGGTCGCCTGATCTGCCAGCACATCCACCAAGGCTTTGGCGATGCCCTTGCCGCGATGATCGTGGTGGACATAAATGTGGTCCGCCTGCCCGCAGCGCAGCCCGCTCACCGGCTCCGGCAGATCATAAAACATCACAAATCCGACAAGCACACCATCGAGGAAAGCACCCAGAAATTCTGCCGTGCGGTCCTGTAGCAATTGCTCGGCGTAGTATTGGTCGGGCTGGCGGGGCGCTCCACGCTTCAGCGCCTGCCCATAGGCGGCAATCAGCGGTGCCAGGGCCAGCGCATCCGACAGCCGCAATTGCCCGATTTCAAGGCGGTGCGCTTCGTCCATGCCAATATCTCCGATCAAAAATCGTCAGGCCGAATGCGTAGGCGAATGCGCCCATGCCAGTCAATGTGCCAAGCTGCCTTGTGTTTGCCCGCGCACAGGTTCAGGAAGGCAATCATCTTCAAAGCGCTGCCCACATGATCGCCATAATAGTTACAGTACTGCCGGTATTCATCGTGCTAGCCGCAGGATACGCAAGTTCGCGCACCGGTTGGCTCAGGCCGGAGGCCGCCGACCATCTCAACGCCTTTGCTGTGCGGATCGCCGTGCCGGCCCTGCTGTTTCGTGCCATGCTCAAGCTTGATTTTCAGGCGGCCATGCAACCGGGAATGTTGGTCGGCTTTTATGTCGGCGCACTGGCAAGTTTTGGCATCGCCATAGCCGTTGCAAGGCTGGCGTGGGACAAAAGACCCGGAGAGGCAATTGCTGTCGGCTTTTGCGCCCTTTTTTCCAACACTGTCCTGTTGGGCATTCCGATAGTATCGCGTGCCTATGGCGATGCAGTGCTGACTCCTGTCTACGGGATCATCGCCTTTCACGCCGCGTCACTTTACGCAGTGGGCATGCTTTCGATGGAGCTTTCGCGCCGCGATGGCCGCCCGCTGGGCGAAGCCCTTGCAGCGGCAGCAAAATCAATTCTCGCCAATCCCTTGATGATCGGTGTGTTGCTGGGTACGGGCATCAATTTGTCGGGCATGCCGTTTCCCGAATTCATCGAAGCTGCTGTCAACATGCTGGCCGATGCCGCCATTCCCGCAGCACTGGTCGGCATGGGCGCCGCGCTGACCCGCTACCAGTTGAAGGCGGAAATTTCCGGTGCCCTGGTCATCTCGCTGCTGTCACTGGTGATCCACCCGGCCATCGCCTTTGTGATCACCCATTTCATGCTCGGCCTGCCACACGACTATGTGCGCGCAGCGACCATTCTGGCCGCCATGCCACCGGGCATGAACATCTATATTTTTGCCCTGATGTACGACCGCGCCGTGGCGCTCTCTGCCTCGGCCGTACTGGTGGCAACCACTTTTTCGATTGTGACCATAACCCTGTGGCTGGCGCTGCTGGAGCGGGTGCTGGGGTAGCCCTCACATCGGCAATTCAGGATGCGGCGAGCCGTCATAGGCACCCCAGACCGATTGGTCGAAATTAATCACGGATCCGGTCATCAGGCCGGATTCGGCAGACGCCAGAAACGCCACCGCCCGCGCCACCTCGGCCGGGTCAACCAAACGGCCATTGGGCTGGCTCTTCGATGCCTGCTCAAGCCAGTCGGCCGGTGCGCCGTGAAACCCGCGCTGGATGCGGTCTTCGCCATCGCTGGCCATCCACCCGATGTTGAGCTGGTTCACCCGTATCTTGTTGCGCAGCAAGCCATAGGCGGTGTTGCCGGTCAGCGTCGCCAGTGCGCCTTTGGATGCGCAATAGGCGGTGATGAACGGCTGCCCGGCCAATGCCGACATTGAGCCGATATTGACGATGGAACCTTGCACCCCGTCGCGCTTCATCAGCTTGACCGCTTCCTGCATCAGGAAAAAAGGTGCGCGCACATTGACGGCGAACATCTCGTCAAACAATTCCGGTGAGGTGTCGAGCAACGTGCCGCGATCAGTAATCGCCGCTGCATTGACCAAGATGTCGATGCGCCCGAATTCCCGGTCACACACGGCAATCACCGCCCTCGCATCCTCCACCTTTGCAAGGTCGGCTCGACAAAACACAGCCCGCGTACCAAGGGCACGCAACCCTGCTGCCACCGCCTCGCCTTTTTGCGCATTGCGCCCGCAGATGACAACGCCCGCCGCCCCGCGCTGCGCGAACAGCCGGGCAATTGCCGCTCCCAACCCCTGCGTGCTGCCGGTAACGACAGCGATTTTTCCTTCAAACTGGCGCATGTTTGCCTTTCAGCTCAGCTTCTTGGCAGCTTGTGAATCGAGCAAATGGCCGAACTGCGCGGGGGCAATTTCCGCCGCCAGTGATTCACGCACCAGCGCCGCCTGGGTTTTCGGAGCAAGGCCGCCGAGCGGAGGGTCGCGGTCGAGATTGGTCGGAAACGAATAGCCCTCGGCGCTGGACGCGATGGCATTTTCAATCTGGCGCGCCGACAGGAAGCCATTGCGCCTTGCCTCCAGCAGCACGGGATACAGCGCTTTTGAGATTTCCAGCCGGTCCACCGTTTCCATCGCCCGGCCAAATGCCGATGATACCTGAAACAAGTTCACCAGCCGCTTCACGTCGCTGGAATTGTTCGATCCCGCTGCATGAAACAGTGCCGGATTGAAAAAGACCATATCGCCCTTTTCCAGCGGTAATTGCACATGGTTGGCAGCAAAATAGTCCTTGAACGCGGGCAGCCCGGTCGCGAGATACCCCGCCTCATAGGTCTGGCTGTATGGCAGGAACAGCGTCGGTCCGGTATCCAGCGGGGCATCGACATGGGCTATCGCCCCCTGCAGGGTCAGCACGGGAGACAATGCATGCACATGGCGCGGGAAATGCGAAATCGTCCCGGCGTCAAGGAAACCGAGGTGATAGTCGCGGTGCGGCGACTGTGAAGCCCCGCCCGGATTGACGCAATTCACCTGCGCCGTCATCTGGTAGCAGGGGCCGAGCCAGGCTTCGCTGGCCATCGCCAGCATGTCGTTGCCATAGTAGCGGGCAAAGTTTTCCGGGTCTTTCAGACAGTGCTTTTCCAGCGCGTTCCATAACCGGTCATTGGCGCCGGGCTTGGCAAAATGGTCGCCGCCGCCGCTGCCGCTGGCATTTTGCTGCGCGATCATTGCAAAGAAAATTTCGCTGGCCCGGTCAATCACCGCGAGATCGGCTTCCGCCCGCTTCAGAACGATGACACCGGGACCCGTCGCAAAGGCCTCGCTCCATTCAGCCATGATTTCGCGCCGCGACTGAAAATCATCGGCTTTTCGCCGGATCGCGTCGCAGTCGTAAAGAAGTATGTTTTTCTCCGTGCCAGCGGCAAACGGATACTCTGCCAGAACCGTTTCGCGGTTTACCAACGCTTTGAGTTCATCCAGGTCACAGTTTTCAGCAACAAGAAAATTGCGCCCCGCCCGCAAGGCGGCCCTGTTATCTGTTTTCATGGCAGTTCCTCCGCAATGAAAAAATAAGCCATTTCCCAAGAAAAGCCACTCCGGCTTCAAGTCCAGGATACAAAAAAGCGGGCATCGCGCCCGCTTTCATGTCCAGACTTCAACCGCCCAGTTGATACCTATTCCCACTCCCGGATATCGACGAAATGCCCGGCAACAGCCGCAGCCGCTGCCATGGCAGGCGAAACGAGGTGCGTGCGGCCTTTGAAGCCCTGACGGCCCTCAAAATTGCGGTTCGAGGTTGAGGCGCAGCGCTCTTCCGGCTTCAGCCGGTCATCGTTCATGGCAAGGCACATTGAGCAGCCCGGCTCGCGCCAGTCAAAGCCTGCCGACTTGAAGATCACGTCAAGCCCCTCGGCTTCTGCCTGTTCCTTGACGAGGCCCGAGCCCGGAACAATCATCGCGTTGACGTGGCCCGCCACCTGCTTGCCCGCAACAACCTTGGCGACAGCGCGCAAATCCTCGATGCGGCCATTGGTGCACGATCCGATGAACACCCGGTCGAGCTTGATGTCGGTGATCTTCGTGCCGGCCTTCAGGCCCATGTAGTCGAGCGCCCGCTGTTTGGACACACGCTTGGTTTCGTCCGCGATCAGCGCCGGATCCGGTACGGTGCCGGTGACCGAAACCACGTCTTCCGGCGATGAGCCCCATGAAACGATGGGTGGCAATTTGGCAGCGTCGAGCACCACAACCTTGTCGAAATGTGCGCCTTCGTCGGTGTAGAGCGTCTTCCAGTATTCAACCGCCATGTCGTAAGCCGCGCCTTTGGGTGCCTTTGGCTTGTCCTTGACATAGGCAAAGGTCTTTTCGTCGGGCGCAATCAGTCCGGCCCGGGCCCCGCCCTCGATCGACATGTTGCAAATGGTCATGCGCCCTTCCATCGAAAGCGCGCGAATGGCTTCGCCGGCATATTCGATCACATGGCCGGTGCCACCAGCCGTGCCGATCTCGCCGATGATGGCCAAAATGATGTCCTTGGCTGTCACGCCAGCAGGCAGGGTGCCGTCGACCCGCACCAGCATGTTCTTCGCTTTGGCCTGGATCAATGTCTGCGTCGCCAGCACATGCTCGACTTCCGATGTGCCGATGCCGTGCGCCAGCGCGCCAAACGCGCCATGGGTCGAGGTATGGCTGTCGCCGCAAACAATGGTCATGCCCGGCAGCGTGAAACCCTGCTCCGGGCCAATGATGTGAACGATGCCCTGGCGGCGGTCTTTTTCGGAATAATACTCGACGC
This sequence comes from Rhizobiaceae bacterium, assembly GCA_041739225.1. Taxonomy (GTDB): domain Bacteria; phylum Pseudomonadota; class Alphaproteobacteria; order Rhizobiales; family Rhizobiaceae; genus BOKV01. The sequence continues at coordinate 6,464 of JBGSOG010000070.1, read as the reverse complement.
CGAATTCGGCCGCGTTGGTTGCCAGCGCTTCGACCTGGATGCGGCTCTCTTCGTTCTTGATGCCCTGCGCCCGGTCCGGCGAGGTCGGCACATTGTGGTCAACCACAGCCAGCGTCTTTTGCGGCGCGCGCACCTTGCGGTTGGTCATGCGCAGCCCCTCAAAAGCCTGCGGGCTGGTTACCTCATGCACCAGATGACGGTCGATATAAAGAATTGACGAGCCGTCACCATTGTCGGCAACCACATGTTCGTCCCAGATCTTGTCGTAAAGCGTCTTGGCCATCGTCGCATTCCTGCAATTCATGAAAAAGGGTTCAGCCCGCTGATATGCACAACAGCGGCGAAAGGGTCAAGGAAGGGGAGCAAGCCTTCAGCTCCGCAGCTTCGCCAATGCATCGGCAAGGATCTTGTCGCGGCCATAGACATCCTCGCGGAAATTGACCGTGCCGTCCTTGTTGACGAAGGCGGTTAGGTAAACGATGTGGACCGGGATCGGTGTCTTCAGCTTGACGATGGTGTTTTTGCCGCCAGCCACCACCGCATCGATTTTCGCGCGGTCCCAGCCTTCTTGCCCCAACAGCACTTCGGCCATGGTCAGCGGGTCTTTCAACCGCAAGCAGCCATGGCTGAAATAGCGGCTGGATGCATCAAACTTCGCCTTCGACGGCGTGTCGTGCATATAGACGTTGAACTCGTTGGGGAACATGAACTTGACCCGGCCCAGCGCATTGCCCTTGCCCGGCTCTTGCCGCAATGTGAACGGGAACTTTCCCTTGCCGTATTGTGACCAGTTGATCGACCCGGCGCTGACCTGCTTGCCACCTGAAAACACCGAAATGTTCTGGGCCGCCAGAACGCCCGGATTGCTGCGCAGCTTGGGCAGGTATTCATTGACGGCGATTGAAGGCGGCACGCCCCAATACGGGTTGAACTCGACATATTCCATTGTATCGGAAAATTCCGGCGTGCGGTGGTAGGGCTGACCGACCTGGATGACTTCAGCATGCACAGTGTCGTCGTTTCGCACCACCTTGACCACCTGGTCGGCAAGGTTTGCAAAAATGTGGTACGGACCAAAATCATTTTGCAGCCAGCGGTTCCGCTCAAGGTTGAGTTCCATCTCGAAAATGCGCCGCGACACCGGCACATTCATTGCAGCCACGGTCTGCTTGCCGATGGTTCCAACAGCTTCAAGTCCATGCAATTCCTGGAAACGCTTCACTGCCACCGCCAGCGCTTCGTCGTATTTTTCAATCTCTCCGGCAAACTGCACATCGGCTGGCAGCGTACCGGCTTCCTGCATGCGTTTGCGGATCGAAGGGGTACGCGGATCGCTGGCCCCGGGCTTGAGCGTTTCGCCGTCTGCCACCACCGAAAACCCGCCCTGTCGCTCGATCCGGCGATATCCTGAAAGGGCCTGCCGCAGCCGTTCATAGCGCTGGGTGTGTGGCGCCAGAAGCCGCAAATAAGCTTTCACCTGCTTGGTCTTGCGCAGGCTGGACAAAATGGTTTCGGTTTCCACCACCTTGGGAAACTTGACCAGCTCGCGATTGACATCGCGCGGGTTCACCCGGCCAGCATTCATGTGCTGTGAATAAGCAACAGCCGCAAGACTGAGATCGGTTTCCAGGCGGGCAAGCGCCTGCGGGTCCGTGGTGTTCATCTGGCCAGCAAAAGCCGCCGCGCCATAGTCCGCCGGATCAAGCCCGTCTTCATAGGCGGTGTTGAGAGCATCAATCAATTGCTTCGCATTGGCGTTTACCGCGCCATCTGAAATCCAGATCGGCGCAAAGCCTGCTGCAGCGTAATTGGCTTCGATTTGCGCCAGCCGGTTGCGCTGCCCCTCGGTCTTTGCGCTGACCATCACTGCGGCGATGGATTGGCGGATCGGCAAGCCTTGCGAACGGTCTTCTACCGGGGGCGGCACGATTGCAGCAGTGCCGGTTTGCAGCTGCAGGGCCTCCTGCGCTGGCTGGGTCTGCGCATGTGCAGCAACACCCAGCAGCATGCTTGCTGCAGTCATCACGCAAAGGAACGCTTTGGCAGTTTTGGCTCGCATCAAAAACTCCTCATATGCCCCTTGGTGAAGTTTGGCCTGAATCGCAGTTTGCAGCAAGCGCAACACTGTCAGGTGTTGTTGCCGCCGCTTCGCTCGGCTTCTGCACGTCTAAGCCGTCGCTCCAGCCGCCGCAACAACAGGGAAAGACCGATGGTCAGGATCAGGTAAACATAAGCCACTATCGAATAGGTCTCAAAGAACCGGAAAGATCCGGCAGCATAGACCTTGCCCATCTGTGTGATGTCGGCAACGCCAAGCACCGAAACCAGCGAGGAATCCTTGACCATGGCAACAAAGTCATTGCCGAGCGGCGGGAGGATTGTGCGGATGGCCTGCGGCAGGATGATCAGCCGGAAGCGCTGAAACCGCGACAAGCCCAGCGCTTTGGCAGCTTCCACCTGACCGGTTTCCACCGACTGGATGCCGGCACGGAATATCTCGGCAATAAAGGCCGAATAGCCAATGGTGAGCGCAGCCACTGCGCGCCAAAGCAGCGGAAAATCCCGGACACCCATCTCTGCTGCCATTCCGGCTTCGCGCAAAGGCGTCATCAGCCAGTTCACCGCCACCACAATTGCCGGTGCACCGACAAAGGCAATGTAAAACAGCAAGACCAGGATCGGGATGCCGCGAATGATCTCGATGTAGAATCGCGCCGCCTGGCGAATGAACACCGAGCGCGACAGGCCCATGACAGCAATGCCCAGACCCAGCAGGCTTGCCAGGGAGAACCCGACCAGCGTGACAAGCACGGTGGTGACAATGCCTTTCGCCAGAATTTTGAAGATCTGCGCGTATAGACCGTTGAAGGCTATCAAACCGGCGATAGCAAGTCCAACTGCCAGCGCAACCACAAGCCACCATGGAAATTCGTCACGGGCCGGGTCGCCCGGCCCGCCACCGGTCATGGTGCCGCTTTCAAGCCGGCCTATTCACCGAACTTGTAGTCGAGGAACCACTTCTTGTTAAGTGCCTCGATGGTGCCGTCAGCCTTGAGCGCGGCAATGGCTGCGTTGACCGGCGCTACCAGATCTGAGCCCTTTGCAAAGATGAAGCCGAAATCTTCGGTTCCCATGGCTTCACCGATCAGCTTGAGCCCGCCATTGGAGGCAGCAACATAACCATTGCCGGCGGTGCCGTCGGTCAGGACGACGTCAACGTCGCCGGATTTGAGCGCCTGAACCGTTGCACCAAACGTTTCAAACAGCTTGATGCGCGGGTTCTGCTCATTGCCGTCCAGCATGCTGTAGACTGCAACGTAAAACGGGGTTGTCCCCGGCTGCGCACCGACCAGGCCTTTTTCGAAACCGCCGAAGCTCTTGCCATCGATGAAGCGGCTTTCATCGCCGCGCACCAGCATGAACATTTCCGAGCGCATGTAAGGATCGGAGAAATCGACCTTCTCCTTGCGCTCATCCTTGATGGTGATGCCGGTCATGCCGATCTGGTATTGACCTTCCGAAACTGCCGGGATCATCGCGTCCCATGAAACGTTCTGGTACTCCACCTTGAAATTGAGCCGCTTGGCAATTTCGTTCATCGCATCATACTCCCAGCCAATCTGGGTATTGGTCTTGGGGTCCATGAATTGCAGTGGCGGATAAGCATTTTCCGTCACCACGACAACTTTCCTGCCACCCAGATCAGGAAGATCAGCGGCAAATGCACCGGTGGTGGAAAAAGCTGAGAACGCGATTGCGGCTAGCATGCAAGGCAAATATTTGTACATGGACTGACTCCGGAAAACTGAATGAAACCAGTCTAGCCTTCCCGCACCGGGAATCAAGCGCCCGTCTGTTCGCGGCCGGGGCAAATCAATGAGTCTTGACCCTAGGCTGCTTCCTGTTCGTGGCAGATCAGCAAGCTGTCCCGAACGGACAAAGCGACATCGAGCAAGGCACAGTGCAATGCAGTATTGCTGCGGCGATGGTGCCGACAATCACTGCACAGGCCGAACGCCCGCTCGCCAGTAATTTGCGCACGCATGCGCACTGTTTTCGCGAGGCTTGTTTGCAGCGCTGCCAACTCGGAAGATTCCAGTGTGACAAGGACTTCGCCAAAACTTGCCAGCGGGTCGCGTTCAAGCATTTCCCGCCCAGCCTGCGTAAGGGCCAAAACGACTGCCCGCCGATCTGTGCCACTGTGGGTTTTGGTAATCAGACCGCGCCTCTCCAGCGTTGAAAGTGTTTGCGAAACAGTACCCTTGGTGGCGCGGAAATAGGCTGTCAGGGCCTTGGGGGAAAGCGAAAAACGGTTTGCAACAGCGAGGTAGCGAAGAACATCCCATTGTACAGGATTCAGGCCATGCGCATGACCGACCGAATTTACATCGCGCGCAAGTCGGTCAATCAGGTGAAGCAGGCGTGTTGGAATCATGCACAATTGTATCGAGCCGATACAAAATTTGCAATGAAGGATTTTCCGTGTTATCCGATGATAGTTTCGATTCGAAACTATAGGAGAAAACGATGAAATACGCACACTTGCTCACCCTGTTGGCGATAACCTGCTCGGCTCTCCCGACCGCAGCCCACGAGATAACGAGCGTTGTCAGTTCAACGGCAGCCCCGCCTTTCGACATCAAGCGCGCAGCTGCAAGCACTGACGGAACTCTTGCCAAACTCTCGCTTGAACTTGCTGGCAAAGCGGGTTCCATATTGCCGGATCCTGTGGGTTCACTACCGGGTGCACCGGTCAATGCTTATGTCTGGGTGACCGGCCTTGATCCTGCCGTCGCGGGTTTTGCGGCCAAGAGCGGTATTCTCGCGGTTGCGGTAACTGCGCACCCCGATTTCGACGACACGCCCAAATTTGATGAAAACGGCGATGGTGACGCCGCCAACGACGGAAAGACCTGGCATTCACATTTCGTTGTCCTGGAAAAAACCGACGCCTGCAAAGCCGGTTTCAAGGTGCGAGACATAGCGCCGGGCGAAGCGCTCCCGCCCAGTGCGCCGGGCTTGCCCATTGCACTTGACAGCCCCGGCAATACTCCGGTGCTGGAGGACTTTGCCTTGACTTTGGAAGTGCCATTGGCTGGTGCGCAAGGCGCAGCTTTTGACGGGTTGACTGCCGGTTTACGGGTCAACGCAGAAGGCAAGACACCTTTGCTTTGCGTGGAAGCCGTCCATGATATTGCATCGGGCGATCTTTCGCTCCCGGGCCGCATCCAGACGAAGAACTAGTGTCCAAAAACAAAAAGGGGCGCTGGTTGGCGCCCCTTTCTGTTGTGTATCCAATTTTGTTTAGTCTGCAGATTACTCTGCGGCTGGTGCAGCCTCATCTGCTGCTTTCTCGGCCTCTGCCGCCGCTGCAGCTTCTGCTGCGGCCGCCTCAGCTGCTGCTTTTTCAGCGGCTGCGGCTGCTTCTGCTGCCGCCTTTTCAGCGGCCAGCGCCTGTGTGGCTGCCAGCTTTTCCGCTTCGATACGGTTCTTTTCGGTCAGGAACGCCTGCCGGTCAGCATCGTTCAGCTTCTTGGCGCGAACGCCGGTATTTTCAGAAATGCGCGCCGACTTGCCGCGCAGATCGCGCAGGTAATACAGCTTTGCCCGCCGCACCGAGCCGCGACGCACGATCTCGACGCCCTCGACCATTGGCGAATAGACCGGGAACACGCGTTCCACGCCTTCGCCATAGGAAATCTTGCGGACCGTGAAATTCTCGTTGAGGCCGCCGCCGGAGCGTCCGATGCACACGCCTTCATAAGCCTGAACGCGGGTACGGGTACCTTCGGTGACCTTCACCATCACGCGAACCGTGTCGCCCGCTTCAAACGGAGGGAAGGTACGTTTTGCTGCAATCGCTGCCGCCTGCTCGGCTTCGAGCTGCTGGATAATGTTCATGTTTCCAAACCTTTTCTCGCATGGCCCGCCTCCGGTTCGCCCGGATTTTGCGCCATGTCTTTGATTGCGTGATGGTCAGAGCGTCCAGCAATGCCCGGTTCCTTGAAACCCTGGGCTGGAAACACGTTGGTTTGTGTGTCCGGGACGAATGCACCTCACTTCTTCCGGTTCAGGAAAAAGTGGCGGAGCCATAGTGGATAATCGCCCGCTTGTCGACCACGTCAGCGATTCTTTTTGCTGTTGTGGTCCAAAATCTCGGGCCGGCGGGCTTGCGTCAACTGCAAGGCTGCCTCTTGCCGCCATTTCTCGATGGCACCATGATTGCCCGAAACCAGCACCGGCGGGATTTCCAGACCTTCCCAAATGGCGGGGCGGGTGTAATGCGGATGTTCCAACAACCCGCTTTCATGGCTTTCATGCAGGCCGGATTGCTCATTGCCCATGACCCCCGGCAGCAGCCGGACAATGGCATCCAGCAGCACAATGGCCGCCGGTTCGCCACCCGACAGCACATAGTCGCCAATGGAAATTTCGATCAGGTTTCGCGCCTCGATCACCCGTTC
>JBGSOG010000062.1:0-37176 GCA_041739225.1 Rhizobiaceae bacterium | reverse complement strand
CTTCTGGACCCCGTAGTGGTTGTGGGCGAAGGGGAGGACGTGCTGCGCGGTCAACTGTCAGCCCTATCACTGGACCAATTGCGCGATGTGGTGGCCGAATACGGGATGGACCAAGGCAAACTAGTAATGAAGTGGAAAGACACGGCACGTGTAATCGACCGCATCGTTGAGATTGCGGTTGCCCGTGCCCAGAAGGGCCACGCCTTCCGGTCTGAGTGACGTCAAGACCACATTTAAGGTAGGCTCTGAGCGATTGCGGCCCAGACAGCCCCAGGCAGGCCGGGGTTGAAAGCAATAACGAGACCGATGATGCTGGCGGCTCCCGCAATCAATTGGAAGGGTCTACTCTCCGCTGCGAAGTTGACGAATGTGCGCAGGGTGCCACCGTGCATCTCCCACCAAGTGGTATTCGTCTTCAAGGAGCGGTCAAAGGCGCGGCCTGCAATGTTGGCGAGGACGTCAACTTTGCGCAAGGTTGACTGGTGGAGGCCAACATAGTTCTGCCCCACAAAAGCCTCTGCCTCTGACTCGCCATTCAAGAAGTCGCGGGGTTCCACCCGGTTCTTCGCAAGGATCGTCGTGAGCCGGGGGTGCCCGGTGTATCCGACCCCGTAAATGTCGATCAGCAGGCGCGCGAGGTCAAACTTGTTGTCATCTGGTATGACAAAAGGATCACCACCCAGAACGCGATACCTGTGTTCGATTGCAGCGAAACCGTAGTTGATGTCCCGCATGTTCCAGTGAAGATATTTCATGCCGCGATGGTTGCCGATGTGGGTGAAGTAGGCGTCAAGCATCTTGCGCTCAAGAGCGTCATACTGTGCTGTGATGCCAGCCAAGTCTATCCCATCCAGTTCGGCCACCTGATGGATGGAGAACGACACTGTTTGGCCCGAGTCCAGTTTCCTAATCGCAATGGATGTGATTCTAGGCGAGCGCCCATCAGTCCTGTCGTAAAAGCTCTCGCACGAGTAATGGACAACCCACACATTCGCTGCATCCGCGAAAAGGCGGTCAATTATAGCGCGTGATGCCTTCTGTTTTCTTAGGTCTGGCGCTGACAAGCCGGGTTATCCTTTGCATGATTCAGTATTCACACATCGGTTGAAAGACGTTGCAAGTCAATGACCTGCTAGATGGTGGAATTGTAGTTTGGCGACCCCGGGACAACTCGAACGCCCAACCTAGTGATTAGAAGTCACTTGCTCTATCCAGCTGAGCTAAGGGACCATTTGGGATGTGTCTAAACCAGAATCGGCTGTTGCGGAACAGGGCTTGTGGAAGCTGTCTGTCCAAACGGCTGGCGACCTAATGGGTCCAGGGGGTTTTGCGGCCGAAGGCAAAATTGTCGGAATAGGATGCCTTGCGGCGGCGCTGTTCCTGCGGCTGCTGGACAATGGCGGCAATGCCGTTTCTGGCGCAGTATTCCTGCGCTGCTTCTGCCGTCTCGAAAGACAGGCGGACTTGCTGCATGGTATCTGAGGAAGCGGTGTAGCCCATCAACGGCTCGATTTGGCGGGCAGTCTGCGGCTCGTATTCAAGAAGCCAGTCAGCTGATTTTGCCTTGCCGGACTGGGTAGCCGTTTTAGCCGGCTTGTAAATGCGCGCGGTCATGTTCGGCCCCCAAGGCGTGTCGGGAAAATGGTCGGAGCGGCAGGATTCGAACCTGCGACCCTCTGGTCCCAAACCAGATGCGCTACCAGACTGCGCTACGCTCCGAAGATTGCGGCTTCCTACACGGGCGCAAACCGCTCGGCAAGGGAAAAACTACTGGCTGGCAAAAAGCCGGTGCACCAGCTTGTCTCCCGGCTTCAAGCCGATCAGCCGCGAAACGCCGGCATTGAGTTCCAGCACATGGGTAACGGGCTGGCCGGAGGCGACAATTGCCTCCGAGAGCGGCACCGTGCGTTCGGCAACGCGAACAACCGTGCCATCGCGCAGGGCAAAGACCATGTCGAGCGGCAGATAGGTGTTTTTCATCCACATCGCCACGTCGCGGGCGACGCCAAAATCAAAAAGCATTCCGCGGCGCGGCGGCATTTCCTTGCGAAACATCAGGCCACGGGTCTGCTCGAAGCCTTCATCGGCAATCTCGACGTCAAATTCGAAACTGCCCTGCGCAGTTTTCACCGACAGTTTTTCGGTTGGCAGGATTATCGGCGCTTCGGCGGCAAGTTGGGCAATTGCCAAACCGGGTGTTGCCACGATCACGGAACATGAAACCATGAACAGCGCTGTCAGTATTGCTCGAAATTGCATTTGCCACCCTGGTCAAACTGCGGAATTGCACTGTCCAGCAAAACAATCAATTCGTGACTGATTTGCGGCGGCCCCAAGGGCAAAAACTGCCTGGATATCTGCTGGAAACAGGTCAGTGCGTCCCGGCGGCGTATTCAGAGCCTTCGGGATAAATTTCCGCCGCCATCAGGCCTTTGGGGCCTTCGCCAAAGCGCACCATCACCCATTGCCCGGGACGAAGTTCAGTCAGGCCGAACCGGCGCATGGTTTCCATGTGAACGAAAATGTCTTCGCCATTGCGAACAACAAAACCGTAACCCTTGGTGCGGTTGAACCATTTGACCTGTACCCGCATCAATTCACTTTCCGCTTTCACGTCGGTGTGGGTGCGAACAGGGTTTTGAATAGGGTGGATGGCGGTCGAATCATCCATCGAAAGGACACGGATGGCCTGCAGACCCTTGTCACGCGGCATTGCCTCGCAGACCACGCGAGCGCCTTCCAGTGCAGTGCCAAAACCATCGCGGCGAAGACAAGTCACGTGTACCAGAACATCCGGCAAAGACCGGTCATCGGGAACGATAAAGCCGAAGCCCTTGGAAACGTCGAACCACTTGATTGCGCCAACGATTTCAATCACGCCGGTCGCGTTGTCGCCACCGTGCTCCTGCCCGTTCCTGCTCTTTTCCGGATTGCTCTCAGGCAAAGACCTGGCCCCCATCGCTCTCGAACCTTTTCAAGCAGATTGACGCAAAAAAAGCGTACTGATTCTTGAACAGATGATAGCATCGGATTTTACAGAAGAACCCCGTACCACCAGTTTTTTTTGCGCAAAGCCTTATTGGCTGTGGGAAAAGGCTGTCCCGCAAGCCTTGTTGCCTGACCGAACACAAAAGGATGCCGAAATGAAATATCTCCATACAATGGTTCGCGTGACAAACCTTGAGCAGTCGCTTGATTTTTATTGCAACAAGCTGGGCATGAAGGAAGTGCGGCGATATGAAAACGAGCAAGGCCGGTTCACCCTGGTGTTTCTGGCAGCCAGCGATGATCTGCCCAGTGCGGATGGCGAGATGGAATCAACCAACCGCGCGCCATGCCTGGAACTGACCTATAACTGGGACCCAGAAGTCTACACTGGCGGGCGCAATTTCGGCCATCTTGCTTTTGCTGTCGACAATATCCACGAAACCTGTGATCGCCTGATGAAGGCTGGCGTCACCATCAACCGTCCACCACGGGACGGACGAATGGCCTTTGTTCGCTCGCCGGACAACATTTCTTTCGAATTGCTGCAAAAAGGCGATGCCTTGGCGCCAGCCGAGCCGTGGGTCAGTATGCCGAATACCGGCACCTGGTAGGTTTGGCCGCGGGCAATTCCCGGTCAGCATGAACACGGTTTTGCCCCAATTCGCCAATAGCCCTCCACAGTGTTTGGTTGACGAAAGCGTGAACAAGAGCGCTTCGTTGCGGCATTCAGGCGTTTGGGGCTGGAAGAATCAAGGCAGGCGCAGACTTGCCGGTTGGAATGAGCGGGCCGGAATGGTCCGCAGTGCAGGCGGGGTTCAGGTTCGTTGCTTTGTGTAACGCCATCAAAAATTACGGCTCGAAAGGGTAACCGACGGCTTTCGCCGCGACCCTTTCAGGTGCCGTTTGCCGGGCTAGCGGCTTTTGCACTCGGTCTGCTGTGCCTGAGCACCAGTGGATGTGTATCGGGGGTGGATCCCGTGCTTGGTTCAGCACAGGCGTATTCGACTTCCAGTGCAGCAGTTCCAGCAGAAATTCCCTTGCAGGTCGTGGCCCCGGCAACAACCGAGGGAACCACTGCAAATGCAGCTGCGGGCACCCCGGTTGCAGCAATTGCCGCGATAGACCAATCCGTGGATCCACCGGCATCGTCTTTCTTGCCATTGCCGGCGATTGTGGCTGTACCGACGCCAGCGCCACGAAACGCGATGCTGGCGACGGCAAGCGATACGGCGCTGGCTTTTTCTGCGTCAACAGCAACACCGGACACTTCAAATGGAGGCGGGCAATTGCAGGTTGCTTCGCTTGCGCCGCAGCAGCCCGGCATTGCCGCCGACAATCCATCTTTCCCTGGCACGCAGGACGCAAAACCGCCCAAGCAACCAGGCTCGCTTTTTGAGTTGCTTCAACTGCGCAAACAGCAGCGCGAAGCTGCCATGCTGGCAGCAAAACCAAGGCCGACACAGAAAACGCAGACCACTGCTGCACTGGCACCGGAACAATCTGCACATACCGGCGCATTGACAGATGCATCCGGAAATTCAACCAACATCGACCCGAATATTTCCGGAACAACCGAAAGACCGGTTGGAGATCCCGTTGCGCTTCCAGGGGTATCAACCGGCGACCAACTTTTTGGAATCACGCAGGAAGACGGCGAAGAAGAAGAAGACAGCAACAGCTACCAGGTTGCATCGCTTGGAGCGCTTGGCCGTCTGTCTCCCAACGGGATCAGAACGCAAACCGAGAAGGTGGTGGTAGGCTGTTTTGGACCCGAACTGGTCAACATCCTGCAACGCGTTGAAACCCACTATGGTCGCCCCCTGGTTGTAACTTCAGGCTTCCGCGATTCGCGGTCAAACCGGCAGGCAGGCGGCGCCCGCAAGTCCATGCATGTCCAGTGCATGGCAGCAGACATCCAGATCGAAGGCGTTTCGAAATGGGATCTGGCCAAGTACCTGCGCACGGTTTCCGGGCGCGGCGGGGTCGGAACTTATTGCCGAACGGATTCGGTCCACATCGACATTGGCCCGGAGCGCGACTGGCACCACCCATGCCGCAGGTCCAAGAAAAAAACACGGCGCGCCTGAACATGCGGCCTGTCACGTATTTGGTTCAAGCTGCCGAAATCAACGGTTATTTCGCCGGATTTGACAGCATTGTGACACCGTTGCGTGCTTCGATTCAAAATTGCGGTTCAAGATCATTTTGCGGTTGAAGCAAAAACGGAACGCCTCTATAACCCGCCGGACTTGCTCACCCGGTCCGGGTGCGGCAATCGCTTCGCGGGGTCATTCTTCCCGTTTGGGCGCCCTTCGTCTAGCGGTCCAGGACACCGCCCTTTCACGGCGGTAACACGGGTTCGATTCCCGTAGGGCGTACCATTTTACCAACTTTTGGTAGAATTATTTCATTCCACACTGGCATTTGCGGCTCTTGGTAACGAGATGGTAACCGGATCTGATCAAAGATCGGGTTACAGGGAGCGGTGGAACAACCATCGATTTTCGCCCCGGAGCCTGCAGGCCGTACGCCCCCAAACAACGGCTTGCATTCCATCTGCCGCTCTCTGCAATTTTTCCGCCAACTTTCAGAAGCGCTCGGGTACGGCGGCATCCGTGATGCGCAATTGCACGCGCTGCTGACCGCGCCACGCATCGGATGAAAGCGTACCGGCCACATGCAAGCCCGGTTGGCCGGAAAGCAATATCTGCCCCAATTCGCTGTCTGCCGCCTTGAATGCGATTGCCTGCAGTGCGGCACCATCGCCTGCAAGCAGTTTGACCGATACATGGTCGCGGCCGACAATCCTCGCATCGCGTACTGCATGCGCAGGAAAGGCAAACACTGGTAGCGGGTTTCCAGCACCGTAAGGTCCGGCGCGGGACAGCATGTCAAGCAAGGCCGGATTGGCACTGCGCGCGGTCAATGCACCATCGATCCGCAAAATGTGGTTTTCTTCCAAAGTCGAACGCAAAGCTGACAATTCTTCTTCCAGGAATACGCGAAGGTCGGCCATCCGCGAGCGTTCCACTGTAAGACCGGCGGCCATTGCATGCCCTCCGCCTTTCAGCAAAATACCGCTTTCGACGGCCTTTCGAATTGCACGGCCGATATCCACACCCACAATGGAGCGGCCCGAGCCGGTTCCCCGACCATTGGCATCAAACTGGATGGCGAAGGCTGGACGGCGAAAGCGCTCCTTGAGCCTTGAGGCAATCAAGCCGACAATCCCGGCATGCCAATTGCTGCTTTGCGCCAGCAGTACGAAAGGTCCTTCGCCATCGCCGATCTCGGCTTGCGCCTGGGCAATGGCTTCCTCGACCATGGCGGCCTCCTGTGCCTGTCTCTCGCGGTTCAGCTCATCAAGTTTTGCCGCGATTTGTCCCGCTTCAACAGTGTCCTGTGATACCAACAGCCGCGCTCCCAGTGCCGCATCGCCAATGCGCCCGCCGGCATTGATCCGTGGACCCAAAAGGAACCCCAGGTGCCAAGGCTCCGGCGGTGCCGACAGCTTTGCCACATCTGCCAAAGCAGCAAGGCCAAGGTTTTCACGGGTTCGCATGATTTGAAGACCGCGCAACACAAAAGCCCGGTTCAACCCGATCAGCGGCACCACATCGCAGACTGTTGCCAAGGCAACCAGATCGGTCATCCGCATCAGATCAAGCGGCTGCCTCTCGCCGCCATACCAGTTCTGGTGGCGCAACAGCCTTGTCGTTGCAACCAGGGTCATGAACACAACCCCGGCAGCACACAGATGGCCAAGGCCGGACAAATCGTCCTGCCGGTTCGGATTGACCAGTGCCGAACATCCAGGGAGCGTTTCCCCGGTCTGGTGATGATCAAGCACCACGACATCTGCACCGGCCTGCAGTGCTGCTTCCATGGCTTCAAAGCTGGTGGACCCGCAATCGACCGTCACGATCAGGCTTGCGCCCTGCGCTGCCAGTTCGCGCATTGCAGCGGGGTTTGGTCCGTAGCCTTCAAATATCCGGTCGGGAATGCGAATGTGCGAGCGCACACCGTGATGCTCCAGAAACCGGTGCAACAAGGCACTGGACGCCGCGCCATCAACATCATAATCGCCGAAAATTGCGACCTGCTCACACGTAGTGATCGCCCGCACCAACCTTATTGTCGCTGCGTCCATGTCGGTCATGGTTGTTGGGTCGGGCATCAACTCGCGGATGCTGGGCGCCAAAAACCCTTCCGCGCCCGATGCCTCCACGCCCCGCCCCGCCATCACGCGCGCCACGAGATCAGGAATGCCATGGGCTTGCGTCATCGCCAGCGCCGCATTGCGGCTGCGCGGATCGAGCCGCTCCCGCCATTCTTGCCCGAGGGCCGAATTGCGCACACCAAGAAAAGGCTTTGAAGTGTCGGGCAGGCTGCTCATCGGGGGCTCAATCGTGCATGTGCTTCACGCGCGCATTGTGCACCAGGCAAAGGTGACAGGCACAGGAATTTCTCAGCCGAATTTTTCCATGTCGCGGTGGATGGCCTTGATCTCGCGGATTGTGCCGGTCGATGAACGCATGACAATCGTGTGGGTGGTTATCGAATCGCGGCCGAACTTGACGCCGGACAGCATGTTGCCGTCTGTTACACCGGTAGCGGCAAACAGCACGTCGCCAGACGCCATCTCCTCCATGGTGTATATCTTGTCGGGGTCTTCCACCCCCATACGGCGGGCACGGGCCATCTTTTCCGGTGTGTCGAGCAAAAGGCGGCCTTGCATCTGGCCGCCGGTGCAACGCAGCGCCGCCGCAGCCAGAACGCCTTCAGGTGCGCCGCCAATGCCGATGTAGATGTCGATGCCCGTGGTGTCAGGGTCGGTGGTATGAATGACGCCGGCCACGTCTCCATCGCCGATCAACCGAATGGCTGCGCCCGACACGCGTACTTCCTCAATGAGCCTTGCATGGCGCGGCCGGTCCATGATGCAAGTGGTGAGATCGGTGATTTTCACGCCCTTGGCTTCGGCAAGCCGGTTGAGGTTTTCGGTGGCGGAAAGCCGCAGATCAATGATCCCGGCTGGATAACCGGGCCCGATGGCGATCTTGTCCATGTAGACATCCGGCGCATAAAGCATGTGGCCGCGCTCTGCGAGCGCTATGACGGCAATCGAGTTCGGCAGGTTCTTGGCGCATATGGTCGTGCCTTCCAGCGGATCCAGCGCGATATCGACCGCGGGTCCGTTCTTGGTACCGACCTCCTCGCCGATGTACAGCATGGGCGCTTCGTCGCGTTCGCCCTCGCCAATGACCACCCGTCCATCGATGGGCAGATTGTTGAGTTCGGTCCGCATGGCGTCCACGGCGGCCTGGTCGGCAGCCATTTCATCGCCATGGCCGCGCAGCCTTGCCGCAGCAACAGCGGCCCGCTCGGTCACACGGACCAGTTCCATGGTCAGGATGCGATCTATGACGCTTGGCGCGGCGGCTTTGGCATTCATGCAAGTTCCTCCCGATTTGTTTGCAGGCTATCGCTGAAACACCGCATGCTGGCAACGCATCAAATCAACCGGCCCTGAACAAAATCGATTGAAAAGCCGGAGCAAGCAACCATTCAGTTTTCAATGCGGATCATTTGTGGCCGGGAGGCCAGATGGCCGTCTGTGCCGATGGCCGCAAGGGCCGATGCAATTGCTGATTCGGTAGTCTTGTGTGTGACAAGAATGACTGGCTGTGCGCCATCATTGGCGACGGCGCGGCCCGGACGATGCTGGACGATGGATTTGAGCGATATGTCCTGCTCTGCCATCCGGCTGGCTATCGAAGCGAAAGCCCCTGCCCGGTCGTTCAGCGACAGGCGGATGAAGTAGCCACCTTCGTGTGCCCGCATCCGGGCTTGAACATACGGGGCCAGGCGTTTGGCAGGGACACCAAAGGCCGGCGCATGCTGGTGTCCGGGCCGTGACTTTGCAATATCGGCAATGTCACCGGCCACCGCAGAGGCTGTCGCGTTTCCGCCGGCACCGGGGCCGGAAAGTACCAGTTGTCCGACGATGTCGCCATCAATGGCCACCGCGTTGGTAACACCATGAATTTGCGCCAGCGGTGAATCCAGTGGCACCATGGTCGGGTGAACGCGCTGTTCAACGCCGGAATCGGTGCGCTGCGCCACGCCCAGCAGCTTGATGCGGTAGCCGAGGTCGGCAGCTGCCTGAATATCGGCTGGCGTTATGTTTGAAATGCCCTCGACATAGATGTCGTCAGCAGCGATTTGCGTGCCAAAGGCAATGGCGGTCAGGATCGACAGCTTGTGGGCAGTGTCGTAGCCTTCAACATCAAAAGCGGGATCGGCCTCTGCATAACCAAGGCGCTGTGCGTCTGCGAGGCAGGCTTCATAGGAAAGCCCCTCCTGTTCCATGCGGGTGAGGATGTAATTGCAGGTGCCGTTGAGAATGCCGTAGACGCGCTGAATGGAGTTGGCGGTCAACGTTTCGCGCATGGCTTTGATGACTGGAATTCCACCAGCCACGGCTGCCTCGAAGTTGAGCAATATGCCCTTTTCCTCGGCCAGTGTTGCGAGTTCGACGCCGTGCTTTGCCAGCAAAGCCTTGTTGGCGGTCACGACATGTTTGCCAGCCGCCAAAGCCGCGCGAACGGAGTTGGCCGCCGGGCCTTCCGCGCCGCCGACAAGCTCGACAAAAACATCTATTTCGTCGCACTGCGCCAGCTCGACAGGGTCATCGAACCATTTTGCGCCAGAAAGATCGAGGCCACGGTCGCGTGTGCGGTCACGCGCGGCAACTGCGGTGACGAGGATAGGGCGGCCGCAACGCTCGGCAAGAAAGTTGTGCTTGCGCTGCAGGACATTCACCAGTGCTGCGCCAACGGTACCGAGCCCGGCTATCCCCACCCGAAGCGGTTGTGTCATCTGCAAAGCTCCAACTTATCAAAGCGTTGGCAATCGCCAGCCAGCGCTTCCGGTTGTGGCATGCATAGGGGCATCGCCTGCCGGAATCAACCGGGCAACAGGTTCCTCTTACGCTTTGCCCTGCAAACCAGTTGTGGGCCTCAAGTTGGAGGGAAGCGGGCACCCTGCCTGCGAACACATTGGTCATACAGGCGCTGGCGTTGGCTGGCCGATACGGTATTGGAAGGCTTGCGATAAAATTCGCAACTGAGCGGTTGCTGGACCGACTGGATCCGAACGGTGCCAAAGGGCCTCGGCTTGCCCGCCGGACATGCCCTGCCGTTCTTGCACTCAAAAGCCGCGTAAAGATCGGGAATGGCGCTGCGGCCATCGCCCTCGGCATTTGCCGGGGCGGCGGTCAAAAACATTGCAATTGCCACAAACAAAGCCCGCATCACTCACTCCGAGGTCCAAAATCACCAGCCAGCAGCGACAATTTCAGCCCTTGAGGACCCAAGGGCAACACACGATCGTGCGATTTGGCTGTGAACGGGAAACCCCGCGCTCACCTTCTCGCGGCCAGCGGGATGACGTTGTGCAGTGTTTCGTCAGCGGTGGAGAGGAACTTCTTGATGTTGCGCGCTGCCTGGCGAATGCGGTGCTCGTTTTCCACCAATGCTATGCGCACGAAATGGTCGCCGTTTTCGCCAAAGCCAACGCCGGGTGAAACCGCAACATCGGCTTTTTCGACCAGCAGCTTTGAGAATTCGAGGCTGCCAAGCGCACGGAACTTTTCCGGGATCGGTGCCCAGGCAAACATGGTTGCCGGTGGCGGCGGCACGTCGAAGCCGGCGCGGCCAAAGGCATCGACCAGCACGTCGCGGCGGGTGCGATAGACGTTGCGGACCTTTTCGATCTCGCCATCCTGTGTGTTGATGGCATAGGTGGCGGCAACCTGGATCGGCGTGAACGCACCATAATCGAGGTAGGATTTCACGCGGGTCAGCGCCGAAACCAGACGTTCATTGCCAACGGCAAAGCCGATGCGCCAGCCGGGCATCGAATAGGTCTTGGACATCGAGGTGAACTCGACGGCGATTTCCATAGCGCCCGGAACCTGCAGGATCGACGGTGGCGGCTCCTTGTCGAAATAGATTTCCGAATAGGCAAGGTCAGACAGAACGATGATGTTGTGCTTGCGGGCGAAGGCTATCACGTCGCGGTAAAAATCCAGCGAGGCGAGCTTGGCGGTCGGGTTTGACGGGTAATTCAGGATGACTGCGGTTGGCGCGGGGATGGAGTATTTTACCGCGCGTTCCATCGAGTGGAAGAATGTCTCGTCAGGTTCTGCGGAAATCGAGCGCACCACGGCACCCGACATGATGAAGCCGAAGGAATGGATGGGATAGGTCGGGTTTGGCACCAGCACCACGTCGCCGGGCGCGGTGATTGCTTGCGCCATGTTGGCAAAGCCTTCCTTGGAGCCGAGCGTGGCGACAACCTGCGTATCAGGGTTGAGCTTCACGCCAAAGCGGCGGGCATAAAACCCGGCCTGTGCCTTGCGAAGGCCGGGTATGCCCTTGGAGGCTGAGTAGCGGTGCGTGCGCGGATCCCGCGCTGCCTCGGCCAGTTTGTCGATGATGACAGAGGGAGTCGGCAAATCGGGATTGCCCATGCCAAGGTCGATGATGTCGGCGCCCGCCGCACGTGCCGATGCCTTGAGCCGGTTTACCTGTTCAAAGACATAGGGTGGCAGGCGGCGTATCTTGTAGAAGTCTTCCATCGGCTGTTCTTTCAAATGGGCATGGCGGCATGTTGTACTCGCGGGCGCAATTGGGAAAATCAGCCGGCGAACTGTCCTGAAGCAATAGCGCAGCTTGCAATTCTCTTCAAAGCGTCAATTTTCGATCTCCTGCAATGCTGCATCGTAATGAGTCTGGGCTTTTTGTTTGAGTTTTTTGGCCGAGTTCGCCTTTGCTTCAGCTTCGCCCGATGACAGAATGGCTGCGTTTCGCGCCGCCGCTTCCTGCATTTGCGCCCGGGAAGCACTCTGTTCAGCTGCTGTCATGCGGTTTGGGGAAGACTTCGGCACGTCAAATACATCCGGCTTTATGTTGCCGGTTGCGGCTGCCTTGGCGCGGATTTCCCCAACAGCCAATGGACGGGTATTGGCCATTTGCGGCATCGGTGGAACCACGGCAGGGGTCAAGGGCGCGGAGTTCGAGGCAGCATCCACTGTCAGGTTCAACGGAGTGCCTTCGTTCAGTTTTTCTTCACGCGCTGCCGTTTGCAGGACGGCCCGTTGTACGGGCGCTGTGGCTGTTTGCGGTCCTGACCCGGCGCCTACGCCGCGCAAGGCTCCACCTGAGCCCATGCAGGCAGTCAACGCAAATAGACCCGCCAGGGATGCGCTCAGCGATACCAGCCTGAAAACCCGACCAAGCATGCAAAAGACTATTTTCAAACCAAAACTCTCCACAGCACTTGGCCGTTTTCACATCCACGGTTTTGTTTGGCGGATTTGCGTCATTCAAACGCCATGCTCGTGCGCCAATCCGATCTTTTATCACGCGATAGATGGCGATTGTGGTGGCAATCAGGATATACTGTTTTGCGGGAGGAATAAATGGTTTCGAAATCTGACAACCCGGATGGCAAACGCAACAAGAGCGACCAGGACACTACGCCCGTTGCAATGCCATATACGCTGCACAACCCCGAAGCGTTCATGCGCAACATGGCGCACATGGTGGAAGAGGCCGGACACGCGGCTGCAGCCTGGGTGGCCCCGCGCGAAAGCGGCCAGAAGCAGGACAATCTTGCTGACAGCATCAATGATTTGAGCAAGACGCTGGGCAAGGTTTCCGAATACTGGCTTTCCGACCCGCAGCGGGCACTTCACGCACAAACCGCCCTGTTTTCGCGCTACATGGATCTCTGGTCCAGTTCGGTGCGCCGAATGGGCGGCGAAGCCGTTGAAGATGTTGCAAAACCCGAACCGGGCGACAAGCGTTTTTCCGATCAGGAATGGCGTGAGAACCAGTTTTTCAACTTCCTGCGCCAAACCTATTTGATCACCTCAGGCTGGCTTACCGATCTTGTGGACAAGACAGAGGGGCTTGATGAGCATACCAAGCACAAGGCGGTTTTTTACGCACAGCAATTGGTGAATTCGCTGTCGCCATCGAATTTCCCGGCAACCAATCCTGAAGTTTTGCGCGAAACATTCAGCAGCGACGGGGAAAACCTGGTTCGCGGCATGAAAATGCTGACCGAAGACCTGGAACGCGGCGGCGGTGATCTGAAACTCCGACAGGCAGATACCAGCGCATTTCAAGTGGGGCGCGAAGTTGCCAACACGCCGGGCAAAGTGGTCGCCCAGAATTCGGTGTGCCAGATCATTCAATACACGCCTTCCACCGAAAAGGTGCTCAAAAGGCCGCTGGTCATTGTTCCGCCATGGATCAACAAATTTTATATCCTTGATCTCAACCCGCAGAAAAGCTTCGTCAAATGGTGTGTGGACCAGGGTCATACGGTGTTTGTCGTGTCATGGGTCAATCCGGACGAGACACAGGCTGGCAAAAGTTTTGAACATTATGCCGAGGAAGGCATCCTCTCCACGCTGGACATTGTGGAGGAAATCACTGGCGCGAAGAAAATCAACCTTATTGGCTATTGCGTGGGTGGAACCCTGCTCGCCGTAACGCTCGCCCTGATGGCCCGCCGCGGCGACACGCGGGCAGCAACGGCGACCTTCTTCACCACACAAGTCGACTTCACCCATGCGGGCGATCTGAAGGTCTTTGTGGACGAGGAGCAAATCCAGAGGGTCGAAGCGTCAATGGCCGACAAAGGCTATCTGGAAGGCTCTAAGATGGCCAACGCCTTCAACATGCTGCGCTCGCGCGATCTCGTCTGGCCCTATGTCGTAGACAATTACCTCAAGGGCAAAGCACCCCTGCCGTTTGACCTTCTGTACTGGAACTCCGACTCCACTCGCATGCCGGCGGCAAACCACTCATTTTATCTGCGCAATTGCTACCTCGAGAACAGGCTGACAAAAGGCACGATGGAACTGGGTGGGGAAAAGCTCGACCTGGGTGATGTGACTGTTCCGGTCTATAATCTGGCAACCCGGGAAGACCATATCGCCCCGGCCCGCTCAGCCTTTCTCGGATCGCAATTCCTCGGAGGCAAAGTCACTTATGTGCTGGCCGGGTCCGGGCACATTGCCGGCGTGGTCAATCCTCCTTCCATGAAAAAATACCAGTACTGGACGGGCGGCAAGCCGGTTGGTGAACTTGCGGACTGGCTGGCAAATGCCCAGGAAAATCCCGGATCATGGTGGCCGCACTGGGACAACTGGATCCGCGAAAATGACGATGAAACCGTTCCGGCACGAAAGCCGGGGTCCAAGAAACACAAGCCGATCGAAAATGCGCCCGGCTCATATGTGATGGCGAAGGCATAGGCCGACAGACCGCACAATGTGTGTTTCCTTGCAACATTCACCAAGTGTTGTCAGGTGCGGCCATCGGGCAGTTGAAACATGCCTGCATAATGGTATGGTTCGCGCATCTGCGTTTGGCCATTCGCAGTGTGAAACCAATTCAAGTACACATCCCAAGGGAGACTGAAAATGACACGCATTCTTGCAACCATCGCCGCTGCATCTTTGGCATTTGGCGCAACCGTTTCGATCGCACAGGCAGACGCCAAGATGATGATGGAAGGCTATTCGGCCTGCAACGCTGCTTACGCACAGTGCGTCAAGGACGGAACCGACATTTCCATGGCGAAGACACCTTCTGAAGGCGCTGAAAAAATCAAAATGAACGTGATGCATGGCCAGGAATGCGGCGCAGCTTATCGCGCATGCTATTCATCGGTGAAGTAATCCACTTCCTGCAGGAGAACCCGGTTCGGCAATCCGGACCGGGTTTTCTTTTGAATTTTATATGGTATCATATTACCCTATTATTAACCAATTGTTTTATAACAGTTTTTTATTCATTCGTCTGATTTTCACTGCTTGACGAATTGTGGCGGCTCCATTATCAGAGCCTTGAAGCCAAAACTCGGTCACGCATGGATCGTCTCAAGGCATTCCTGTTGCATGAAAGATCTTGAAAAGATCGGTCTGCACGGGCCACGGGCAAGCAAATTGCCTACCAACAGCAGACACAAACAAGGATGTCCGCAATGACGACCTTCTCGCAGAAGCCTGCAGAGGTGGTGAAGAAATGGGTGCTGATCGACGCAGAGAACCTCGTTCTCGGTCGTTTGGCCTCTATCGTCGCCAACCGCCTGCGTGGCAAACACAAAGCCACATTCACCCCGCATGTCGATGACGGCGACAATGTCATCATCATCAATGCAGCCAAGGTTCACCTGACCGGCAACAAATACGCCAACAAGGTGTATTACTGGCACACCGGTTATGCCGGCGGCATCAAGGAGCGTACCGCACGCGCCATTCTGGAAGGCCGCTTTCCCGAGCGCGTCATGCAGAAGGCCGTTCAGCGCATGATCCCGGAAGGCCCGCTTGGCCGTCAGCAGCTGCGCAATTTGCGCGTCTACGCCGGAGCGGAACATCCGCATGAAGCACAGCAGCCGGTCGTTCTCGACATTGCTGCAATGAATTCCAAGAACAAAAGGAGCGCCTGAGCATGGCTGGTCTCGAGACGCTTGAATCCCTGAACACTGCCGCTGCCACGCCTTTGGCAGCACCAGTTCACGTCCAGAAGCTGGACAGCCTTGGTCGCGCCTATGCCACCGGCAAGCGCAAGAACGCGGTAGCCCGCGTTTGGCTCAAGCCCGGCAAGGGCAAAATCATGGTCAATGGCAAGGAATTTGCCGCGTACTTTGCGCGGCCGGTTCTGCAGATGGTGCTGCGCCAGCCAATTCTGGCAGCCAACCGCGACGGCCAGTACGACATTATCGCAACCGTCACCGGTGGCGGCCTTTCCGGCCAAGCCGGAGCGGTTCGCCATGGTCTGTCAAAGGCGCTGACCTATTACGAGCCGACGCTGCGCGCCGTGCTCAAGAAGGGTGGCTTCCTGACCCGCGACAGCCGCGTGGTAGAGCGCAAGAAGTACGGCAAGGCGAAAGCCCGTCGTTCGTTCCAGTTCTCCAAGCGCTGATTTCAGGCTTGGCATTCAACAAACAAACGGGGCCGAAAGGCCCCGTTTTCGTTTGTGCCTGAAAGGTGCAAAAACACACAAACGTTGGCAATTGAAGAGGTTACGTACATACTGGATTGAAATCGGCGGAGGATTGGCGATGCATCGGTTGTTGTCTGCTTTGGTTCTGCTGCTGGTACTGGTTTTGCCGGCGCATGCCGACAAGCGCGTGGCGCTGGTCATAGGCAATTCAAATTATGCACACGCAAACCGGTTGCCAAATACGCTGAACGATGCGGCGGACATATCGGCAAAGCTGGCAAAACTCGGCTTTCAAATCACCACGGGCAACGATCTCAATCTTGATGGCCTGCGAAACAAAGTGCGCGAATTCATCAAGCAGTTGGAGGGCGCGGATATCGCCATGCTGTTTTATGCCGGACACGGGCTGCAGGTGAACGGCACAAATTACATGGTGCCTGTGGATGCGGCACTGGCCAGCGAGGACGATGTCAGTTTTGAGGCATTGCCGATGGAGGCTGTCCTCACTCCAATGGAGCGTGCGTCGAAAGTTAACCTGATTTTCCTTGATGCCTGCCGCGACAATCCGCTTGCGAGAAATCTGGCGCGCAGCATGGGCACCCGGTCATCAAATGTCGGACAAGGTCTGGCGCGCATAGGCAGCGGAGTGGGCACATTGATCGCCTTCTCCACCCAGCCAGGCAATGTCGCACTCGACGGATCCGGCCGCAACTCGCCGTTTGCCGCTGCCGTTCTCAAATACCTCGGCACACCCGGGCAGGACATTACACGTGACCTTGTTTTGGCGCGCCGCGATGTCATCGCTGCAACGGGCGGCAAGCAAGTGCCCTGGGACAATTCCTCGCTCACCGGAGACGTCATACTGGCACCGGGGAATGAGCCAGCGTCAGCCCCGGACGGTTCCGTTGAACTTTCGATGTGGGATTCCATCAAGAACGAAACCACACCATCGTTTTTCGAACAATATCTGGAGCGATTTCCAAATGGCCAGTTTGCCGATATCGCCCGCCTGAAAATTGACGGCTCAAAGAAAACGACTGAAAAAGCGGCGGCAAGCGCACCGGAAGAAAGGACCGTGCCACCTGGGGCCGTGTTTGACAAATCAAGGTTGGCCCGGCTTGATCCTGACTTGCCCGCAGGATCACCAGCAACACAAACGCAAACTATATCACCAAAAGAGGTCGAGAATGCCTTGGGCTTGTCGCCTGAGGACATGCGCAAAGTCCGCCAGGCGATGGGCGTTTTGGGATTTCAGACCGGAAAAAACGTTGCCAGTCTGGATGACACCGACCGCAAGAGCTTGAGAAAACTCCAGATAAAAAACGGCGTGCGCGAGACCGGATATTTGGACGCCGCAACATTGAACCGGCTTTTGACGATCATGGACGAGGTGCCCCGGAATTACGACGGCAAGTGGAACCTCGAATTCCACCGTTTTCACTATGGCAAGAACGATATTTCGGGCGTCAATCTGCGAACCCACATGGCATCAGCAACCGTGGAATTGCGCGATGGTGAATTTTACATCATCGAAAGCCACGTCTACACTTCGCGAAACAATTACTTTGACACTTTCAGCGGCAAGCTGGGCACCGATGGCAAGTTCTCAATGGCAATGTTGATGGATTCAGCCTTTGACGACGAGCCTGCCAAGCGCCAGGAAATTCAACTTTCCGTAAGCAACGCCCTTCCAAAATATGTGGCTTACAACCAGACGTTGGAATTCAAGGGCTCGCAAATTTGGGTCAACAAGAAGAATGGTGAAAATGTTTGGCTGAAGCTGGAAATGACGCGGATCAAATAGGCTGTCAACTTTGACGACTTTTTGGCGGGTTGGCAGTGGGTGAAAACAAACGGGGCCGAAAGGCCCCGTTTTCGTTCACGCTATCGGCGTTTGCTTATTCGACAGACATTCCCGCAACTGCTTCGTCGATGGCAGGACGGAACTTCGCATAGTCGGAGGTCAGGGCGAAAAACACGAATTGCACCGAGCCTTTTCCATCGAGGCCGCGGTAGTAATTTTCATACGTCACATCGAGGCCATCAATGATGGTCTGGTAGACGATGCGGCCAAAATCCTTGCCGGCAACCGTTGCGCTGCCGTCTTCGAGTGTTTTCACTTTTTCAAGGCCAGCTGCATTTTGCGCATTGGTCAGCACCGCCTTTTTCAAGGTCGGCTGATCGAAGAATTCCTTCTCGGTGATCAGCATGAGGTAGAATTCGGTATCCTTGCGCTTGAAGCTCTGCTCGGCGGCGCCCTCCAGATTGGCCAGCGCCCAGCCTGCCGGATCAAGGCAAAGTGCTACTGGCAGAACTTCCGACTTTATTGCAGTGCAATTTGCAGGAGCTGTCGTGGCAGCTTCTGCGTAGGACCAGGTATTGTCATCATTGATGATCACTTCCTTGCCGCCGACAGTTGCCCTGCCAAGCTCGGCAGACCACGCCGGCATTGCCTGAACCGCAATGGAAAATGCGATTGTGGCGGCAGCCAATAAAATCCGTGTCATGAAAAATCCTTCCCGCTAGCGCAACCGGACATCCGGTCAAAGACCCCGCGACACCATTATCTGTGGGAGGGTTTGCGTCAAGCGTTTCGCGAGCCCAATTGGTTAGGGTCAAGACTCATTGATTTGCGCGAAATGACGCCCGATATGGCATGGAATTCAAGGAAAAGTTCGAAGAGCGGGGTATCTTCCCCGGTCAAGGACTTTGACGCTGCAGTCCGTGTCATTGCGGAAGCGCCCTTCGGGTGGGGTGAATTTGCGCCGTTACAGCGTTGCAACCCCTTGAAAGGCTTGAGCCTTCCTGCGGTCTTGCGCCTTGTACCGACACAAATTCCCTCCCATCGTTTCGTGCAAATCAATGGGTATTGACCCTAGCTTCCGGCATCGATTGACAGGACTGCAAGTTGCAGCCAAAGACCTGTCAACGTCCAATGGGGACTGGGCGCACATACCGGAATTCCAAATAGCTGCAAGCCTGGCAGGGGGAGCGGCAGAAGGGCGGAAAATCTTGTCGTCACCAGATCGTGGCGGCCAATTCGTCGCGGTTGTACTCGCTGGCGGATTCGGTACGCGTTTGTGGCCATTGTCGCGTGAAGACAGGCCAAAACAGTTTTTGGCACTGGCGGGAAACCGCAGCTTGTTCCAGCAAACCATCGACCGGCTGCCCGGCGGCGGAGAGCCGGACACTTTTTCAAGGGTGGTCGTGATCGGCGGTCGTGGTCATGCAGAATTGATTGGCAGCCAATGTGACCACAAAGACCTGAAATTCGACATTTTGTACGAACCGTTTGGCAGAAACACTGCGCCCGCCATCGCAGCCGCGATTGCACATATTGCTGCGACCGATCCTTTTGCTGTCATCGCAGTTCTGGCCGCTGACCACCATATTTCAGACGCCGCATCTTTTCGGGCTGACCTGGCGCTTGCAGCGTCAGCCGCCCGGCAGGGTTCGATTGTAACTTTCGGAATAAAGCCCGACCATCCCAATACCGGCTATGGCTACATCCGCTTTAATCATGAAGACGGCAAAATCGCCCGAATAGCCGGATTTGAGGAAAAACCGGATGTGCCAACAGCACAAGCATACCTCGACGCAGGCGACTGTTACTGGAATTCGGGCATGTTTGTCTTTCGTGCAGATGCCGCAATTGCGCAGTTGGAACACCATTGTGCCGATATCTGGCAAAGCGCAGGGCAGGCCGTGGAAAAAGCAGTCGCGGTTGCAGGTGGCTTGCTGCTGGACAGCGAAGCATTTGCGAGGTGCCAGCCCCTGCCCTTCGACAAGGCCGTCATGGAGAAAACCAGCAAGGGCGTGGTCATCCGCGCAGAATTTCCGTGGTCGGATCTGGGCGCTTGGCCGGCCATTCATGCCGTTGCGCCGAAAGATCAGTCAGGCAATGCGGCGCAGGAAGGAGACTGGTTGATCGACAGCACCAACATTTTTCACAAGGGCAGCGGTCGCAAACTCGCGGCGATCGGGGTAAGCAATCTTGTGATTGTGGAGACGCCGGACGTGCTTTTGGTTGCAGATGCGGGGCGCTCACAGGATTTGCGCAAATTCGTCGAGCGGGCCAGAACCGAAGAGCCGATGTTGGCAGCAATTTGCGATGATCGCCATGGAACAGCAGCACTGGCACGGCAAAATGCTTTGCGGGCTGCAAAACTGCTGGCTGAAAACCAGGAACCCCAAGCTGCCCTGGACGGGTTTTCCGATACGGCCTCAGCGGGATTTGTCCATGATTCCGGAAAGTTGGCTGACGATTCAGGGCCACCGGGCTCACCACGCGCCCTTGTGCAGGCCAACCGGCTGCTTGACCTGTACCGATCCACAGGCCTGACTGCAGTGCGCCAACAGGCGGCAGGAATCGCCAAGCATTTTGTGCAATCCGGCTTTGACAGGGAAGAATGGCAGCCACACGACTGGCCGGCAGCAAATCTGGATGAAGGAAGATATGGCTGGGCCGCCCTGCTTGCTGAACTTTCACGAGAATATCCCGAGATGCGCCAGACAGCGCGCAAGCTCGTGGTTGGAGCAAGTAAATTGGGTTCCCCGCCGAACGCCGGCCCGGCAAGGTCAGCCGCCATGCTTCCATTGCAGATAAGGGCGCTCAGCCATCTGCAGGCGCATGGCACAAGCGCGTTGGAAGAAGCGGTTGACCACTTGCTGGCCCGAATGGAACAAGCTGCAGATGGCGCTGGGCTGGCGGGGCTTGAGTGCTATCTTCAAACCAGAAAAAACCTGGCATGACACGATCAGGATTTGTTCTGGTTCATGCGTTGTTCGGCAGTTTCGCGGACCGCATTGGCCAGTTCCGGGCTTTGGTGGATCATCCGGCGAAAATCGGGGGCTGACAACACCAAAAGGTCGGTTGGCCGCGAAGCATAGACATTGGCTGTGCGCAACGCATCGTGATGGATCAAGGCAATTTCGCCAAAAAAATCACCTTCGGACAGTTTGATTGACCTGCCGGGAATTTCCACCTCAACCTCGCCCCGCGTGATGAAATACATGGCATCAGCCTTGTCGCCCCTTGAAATGATGAGCGCGCCGGTGGCAAATTTCTTGGCGCTGAGCAAGCCGACGAGGCGCGCAATCAGCGGCACTTCAAGCTTTGCAAACAGCGGCACCTTTGCGACCATGGCAAAAGAAACGACAAAGTCGCGACGCTTGATCTCTTCCTGGAAACCGTTGGCGATAATGCCCACCGGCAAGGCAAAAAACATGATGCCCAGCGCCATGGTACAGCCGGCGACCACCTTGCCCAGAGCCGTTGCCGGAACCACATCGCCATAGCCCACCGTAGACAGCGTGACGACCCCCCACCACATGGCTGATGGAATATCGCCGAACTTGTCGGGCTGGACATGGCTTTCGGCGAAATACATGACCACTGAAGCCAATAGCAGCAGGCCAAAAAATATTACCCCGGTCCCGACCAGTGAGCGCCATTCGGAAGCCAGCACCCTGCCGATGGTGCTGATTGCCGGGGCGTAGCGGGCAAGCCGATAAAACCTGAGAATGCGCAACACACGAATGGCGGCAACATCGGCACCGGTGGCAATTTCAATGAAGAAAGGAGCCAGTGCGATTGCATCGACAATCATCATCGGCATCAGCATGGTTTGAACCCGCGACATGAAGTCTGACTGGTTTTTCAGGTGCGGATGTTCGGGCGCGACCCATATGCGCGAAAGGTATTCGGCAAGGAAAACCGCAACACAGAACCTGTCAAAGATTGCGAATTGCAGCCCCCAGACCTCATGAACAGATTGGACGGTGCCGACCACTGAAATGAAAACATTCAGCAAGACCAAGACGATAATGGAATAGTCGAAAAACAGTGCAAGGTTGCCACGATGGCCGCGCTCGATGATCTCGTAGACCTTTCGGCGAAGCGGCATTTCAGGCGGCAATTGATCAGTCATCAGGGTCTCGCTTCGCTTGGGATCAAGACCGCGATGGGCTGTGCGCCCAGTCGAAATAAAGTTCGCGTGCGCGCGCAGTCAGCGGACCGGGACCCGGTTCGTGCTTTTCAAACGCAGTGATGGGAACCACTTTCGAGTAGTTCCCGGTCGAGAACATCTCGTCCGCTGCGCGGAAATCGGCGAGCGTCAATGTGGCCTCCCAAACCTTGTGACCGGCTTCGCGCAGCAGCTTGATCACCCGTTGCCGGGTAATGCCGTTGAGAAACGTACCGTTGGGGATCGGGGTAAAGAATTCACCGGCCTTGACCATGAAAATGTTGGAAGTCGCGGTTTCAGCGACATTGCCCAGCGGATCGCAGACAATGGCATTGCCAAAGCCTTTTTGTTGGGCTTCGCGCAGCATCCGGGCATTGTTCGGGTACAGGCACGCCGCCTTTGCATTGGTCAGGTTGGTCGCCAGGGTCGGCCTTGTAAAACTGGTCGTGGTGACTGTGAAGCCGGCTCCTGTGCCCATCGACGCTTCTTCCAGACACAGTGCAAAAGCCGTGGATTCAGGATCAGCATCGACCGTCATGGCGCCGCCCTCGCGCGACCAGTACATGGGCCGGATGTACAAGGCGGCGGCTTTGCTGAATTTGCCCATGCCCTCGCGTGCCAGTTCAGCCATCTGGCCAGTCGCCATCGTTGGCTTCAAACCCATGACACTTGCGGAATGATTCGCCCGCGCACAGTGTTGCGCGAGATCAGGGGCAACACCTTCAAAAGACCGGGCGCCATCAAAAACCATGGTGCCAAGCCAGGTTCCATGATCAGCAGAACCCATGATCGGCACATTGCCCTCGCGCCAATCTCCCTCAAACCAGGTCCAGATCTTGCGGTTGGGCAGCATTGCCATCCGTACGGTCCCTCTTTTGTGTTTTTGATCCAAAGGTTTGTTTCGCGGCAGACTTGATCATATGGCACCATCGGTTGCAAGTTGGAGCCAGATGGGGAAACTGCCGAACAGGCTCCTGGCAAACGACAATCCAGACCAAAGAGGGAAAACCAATGGCGAAAGCTGCGGCAAAACCGGCACTCAAGACTGCAAGGACAAAACCGGCATTGCCGCCGGTTGCGCCATTCGAAATGGTTGCTGAGAGGGCTGGCGGGCCTGAGGTGTTCGTGCGTCGTGAATTGGTCCTGGCAACACCGGGCAAAGGAGAAATCCTGATCCGCCACACAGCCATCGGCCTTAACTTCATCGATGTTTACCAGCGCAGTGGTCTTTATCCGGCACCGGGCGGATTGCCCGCTGTCTTTGGTTCGGAAGCCGCTGGGGTCGTGGAAAAAGTCGGGCCTGGCGTAAAGGCGTTGAAACCGGGCATGCGCGTTGCCTACACCTTGGCAGGCGGCGCATATGCCAGCCACAGGATCATTGCCGCAGACCGCGTGGTGAAAATATCGCCCGGCGTTTCCGACGTGGAAGCAGCGGCTGCCATGCTGAAGGGGCTGACCGCCCAATACCTGATCCATGACTGCTACAAGGTCAAAAAGGGCGATACAGTCCTGGTCCACGCTGCGGCGGGCGGCGTCGGATCGATCATTGGCCAATGGCTGAAGGCAAAGGGCGCGACAGCGATCGGAACTGCCGGTGGACCGGAAAAAACCGCCCTCGCCAAACGCGATGGCTACAAGCATGTGATCGACTACAAAAGCGAGGATTTTGTTGCCGAGACACAGCGCATCACCAAGGGTGCGGGCGTAGCGGCTGTTTATGATTCCGTGGGCAAGGACACTTATCCCGGGTCGCTGAAAGTGCTGCGCAAATTCGGAACCTTTGTCAGTTTCGGACAGTCCTCAGGCATGATCACCGACTTCAAGCTGGCTGACCTCTCTGCCAATGGCTCGTTGTTTGCGACCCGGCCAACGCTGTTTGCATTTATTGCGGAGCGAAGCGAACTTGAACGAAGGGCAAGGCAACTGTTCAAAATCATCAGGTCGGGCAAAGTCAAAATCCGCATCAACCAGAGTTTCAAGCTTGAGGATGTGGCGCGGGCGCATACAACGCTGGAAGCGCGCGGCACCACCGGACAGACCGTGTTGCTGGTGTAAGGGCATGGCAAAGAAAACCGCCGACCATGCCTTCACCACCAAGCGTTTGACCGGCGCTGCCAGCGACCCGACCTATGCCGGGGCGCTCTCGTTCATGCGCCGCAAATTTACCAAGGATGTGGAAGGCGCGGATGTAGTGATCTGGGGAATTCCGTTTGACACGGCGGTAACCAACCGCTCAGGCGCGCGCTTTGGTCCGCAAGCGATACGCAGGGCTTCGGCAATTTTTGACAATGACCCGCAATACCCGTTCTCGATCGATCTGTTCGCGCAGATGGCAGTGGTTGATTATGGCGATTGTGTTTTCGACGTTGGTCGGCCGTGGGAAGTTCCGGAGGCAATTGAAAAGCAGGCCGGACAACTCCTGGACAGCGGCGCGTTCTTGATGTCGCTGGGAGGCGATCACTATGTGGCCTGGCCGTTGCTGAAGGCCCACGCTGAACGGCACGGCCCCATGGCACTGATCCAGTTCGATGCACACCAGGACACCTGGGAGGATGACGGCGAACGGATTGATCACGGCAATTTCGTCACCAGAGCCGTTCGCGACGGTATCATTGATCCGGAGCATTCGATCCAGATCGGCATCCGTACCATCGCGCCGGAAGATTTCGGCATTGAAATCCTTTATGGCGACGATCTGGAGGAAATGAGCGCACAGGCCATTGCAGACGCAATAAAGGAACGTGTCGGCTCCATGCCAGCCTATCTCACGTTTGACATCGACTGCCTTGACCCTGCCTATGCACCGGGAACCGGAACACCGGTGGCTGGCGGACCCAGCACGGCCAAGACCTTGTCGGTGTTGCGCCGATTGGGCTCGCTCGACATACGTGGCGCAGATGTGGTGGAGGTTGCCCCCGCTTACGACCATGCAGACATTACCGCAATTGCGGGAGCAACCATCGCCATGTATATCCTCGGATTGAAAGCCGAGAAAATGGCTGAGGACTGAATTTCCACTTCATGTTCTGATTCAGAATCAACACGCGCAAGCACAGCAAAAGAGTCAGGGCTTCGGTGTAACCACCTGACTTCGAACAATTATTTCAGGTGAGACAATGTCTGGATTGCCGAAGATTTTCATTGATGGCGAGCACGGGACCACCGGCTTGCAAATCCGCGAGCGGTTGTCTGCCCGCAGCGATGTCGAAATCCTTTCGGTACCGGAGGCCGAGCGGCGCAATGTGAAGGCACGGGCGCAAATGCTGGACAGTGCAGACATTGCCATCCTTTGCCTGCCCGATGACGCCAGCCGCGATGCGGTTGCAATGCTGGCGGAGGCAGGCAACAAGCGCACACGGGTGATCGATACTTCAACCGCATACCGGACAAAACCGGACTGGGCCTATGGTTTTGCCGAATTGACGCGGGGCCAGCGCGCAGCCATTGCCGGAGCAAGATACGTCTCCAATCCGGGTTGCTATGCCACCGGAGCCATCGGCTTGCTGCGCCCGTTGGTAGAAGCAGGCATGGTAACGTCTGACCAGGCAATATCGATCAATGCGGTCAGCGGCTATTCCGGGGGCGGCAAGGCGCTCATTGCACAAATGGAAGATGTGACAAAAGCTGACCATATCTCGTCAAGCCATTACCTCTACGCCCTGCCGTTGGCACACAAACATGTGCCGGAAATCATGTCGCGTTCGGGACTTTCGCGGCAGCCAGTTTTCACGCCGAATGTCGGGCGCTTCGCCCAGGGCATGCTGGTCAACATCCCGTTCCATCTGGAGCTTCTCGATGGTCGCCCGACCATGGCGGAAATACATGCCGCCCTCACCATGCACTACCACGATCAGGATTTTGTTGAAGTAGTGCCGCTGGAGGAGAGCTCCCGGCTTGCGCGGATCGAGGCAGAGGAAATGGCCGGCAAAGACGCAATGAAAATTTTCGTTCTGGGAACCGAAGGCCAGGGAATCGTCAATTTGGTTGCCTCGCTCGACAATCTTGGCAAGGGCGCTTCCGGAGCTGCCGTGCAGAACATGGACATCATGTTGGGAAGCTGAGCCAACACGGTTCAGCCCCTGACCTCTATCCGTGTGCGTGGTGCGTAAGCGCCATACAGGGCGCGCCAGTGGGCGACCGAGAACCCAAGTACTATCGCCGCTCCGGCCTGATGCGCCAACGCCCATGACAATGGCACCTGCAACATCAGGGTCACTATTCCCATGACGGCCTGCGTTGCGACCAATCCGAACAGGATGGCAGAGCGGACTTTGTGGGGAGCATCGGCATCACTGGCCCGGGTAACCAGCCACTGCGCCAACGCCAAAGCAAAAAGAACATACCCGCCGGAGCGGTGCACAAACTGCACGGTCTTGGGGTTTTCAAAGAAGTTGCGCCACAAAGGCTCCAAGATCAGCAGCCCCTGCGGAATTGCTGCGCTATCCATTGTCGGCCAGTCGTTATACGCCATGCCGGCATCAAGCCCTGCCACCAGCGCGCCAAGAAAAATTTGAAGCAGGATTGCAAAAGTGACCAATGGCGCAAAAACCCGCAGGCGAAGGCGCGAATCCGTCGTGCTGTAGGGAGCAAGACCGCGAGCGATCCACAGTGTCCAGGCAAATATGAAACAGGCCAGCGTCAAATGAATCGCCAGCCGGTACTGGCTGACATCCACCCGCTCGCTGAGGCCGGAGGAAACCATCCACCAACCAATAAAACCCTGGAGGCCACCAAGGACCAGCAGCCCGGTCAGGCGGGGCTTGAGGCGGTTTTCCAGCCGCCCTGTCGCCCAGAAAAACGCAAGCGGAAAAAAGAACACGAAGCCGACAATGCGGCCAAGGAAGCGGTGCGCCCACTCCCACCAATAGATGAACTGGAACTCCAGCAAGCTCATGCCCTTGTTGATTTGCTGGTACTCGGGGATGAGCTTGTACTTCTCAAACTCCTCAATCCATTGCGCATGGTTGAGTGGCGGAATGATGCCGTGGATCGGCTTCCATTCGGTGATCGAAAGCCCTGAATCGGTCAGCCGAGTTGCCCCGCCGACAATGATCATGGCAAAGACCAACAGTGCCACCAGGTACAGCCACCAACGCACAAGTGCACGGTCGGTCTGCTCACGGTTGACAAGTGCCGTGGTGTAAAGAATGCCTTGTGCTTCATGCATTAACGCGATGCCTTTAAAAAGATGATCTCTCAGCAACAACCAAACCGATGTTGCGCATGGCTGGCGCCCTTGCAAGGGTAAAGGGCGCGTGACACACGGTCGCAAACGCCGCCGCCTTGCCTCAGCGTGCGCAGAGGCCTATTTTCCGGCCAAAGGATATTGTCATGACACAGTCAGCCAAAAAGCTCGCAGGAACCGTTTTGCTGGTTCTTCTGGTAATCGTTTACGCACTGGTAGCGACAGCCATTGCTGTTGCCAGACTGTCGGATTCGCCCGGCTGGGTACACGCGCTTTATTTTTTCCTGACCGGCTTTCTTTGGGTCATTCCGGCCATGGGCATCGTCAGCTGGATGATCCGGCCTTCGCGCAAACCGCAAGCCTGAATTCAAAGGCTTGGTTTTTATCCCTCATGTGACGTTGATTGCGGCGCCCTTGTTTGCCATCCAGGTTGTTGTGCCTGAAAGCAACGTTTCCACGTAACGCAATTTCTGAAAATTGCCGTTGATCGAAATGCGCGGCAAAGCGTGCAGATGCGCGGCGTGTTCATCGTACAAGACGCCGTGCCGGGTGGTCAGCGCACTGGAAAACCCGCATTCGCGGGCAATGGCGAAATCGCGCGGTCCGGCTGCGGCAGCATAGCCGTAAGGATAAGCAAAATGGCGAGGTTTGGTGCCGGTTTCCATCTCGATGGTCTGCGCACTTTGCGACATTTCGAACGCTGCCGCTTCGGGAGCAAGCCGGGCAACGGCATAGTGGTGAATGGTGTGTGCGCCGATGGTGCAGAGTGGATCAGATGACAACGCAGCGATCTCGGCCCAATCCATCATCTGTTCTGACAGGTGCGATTTGCAATCGATTCCGGCTTGCCAGGCAAGTTCGGCGACCATGCGTCGCTGTTCTTCCTCGGAGACTTCATTGGTGAAAAAAGCCAGCAATTCAGCGAAGGCCCTGCGCTTCAATGCAGCCGTGCTCAAGTCGAAACTCACGCCACGCTTGGGTGAATGCATCACGATGTGACTGCGCGAGGCGATGACAGCCTCAAGATCTTCCCACCAAAGACATGCCTCGCCGTCAATCAGACCCGGTGCCACGAAAATCGTGAAAGGAGCTTTGTGCTTGCGAAAAACGGGAACAGCCTCAGTCAGGTTGTCGCGATAACCGTCGTCCAGCGTAATGGCAACGAACCGCCCTTCTCCGGGTTCGGCAGGTCTTTGCAGCCGTTCAACGGCCTTTTCCAGGCTCACAATTTCTGCCCCGCGATCCTTCAAACGCGCGAGCAAATTGTCAAGAAATGATGGATCGATTGCCAAATGCGCGTTGGGAGAGAATGACGGGGACTTTTGCTTGCGAACATGGTGCAGCATCAATATGGCACCGCGGCCGGCCAGCCAGTGGCCAGCCAATGCTTGCGATCCAGAAAAATAGAGCGCCTCGAGAGTGCCCCTGAGAGCCAAGCTGCCAGCCATGTCATCATCCGTTCGAGTTTGCGGCAAGTTACTCACGGAATGTTTAGATTGAGTTGCTAAGACCAAAAGCCGTTGCTCGAGGGTGGTAATGACCGGAATCGTAAAATTCACAGCTGAAGATTTGGCTTCAGAGCCGACTGCCGTGCATTTTGTACGATCAACCGGGCTGGTCCGGACTTTGGCAATCGAGGCCCATGGCGGCGTTTGCGATGTTGTCGCGTTCTGGAAGGCGCTTGAGGCGGAAGAGACGTCCACTGTTTACCAGAGGCACGAATGGGCGCAAATCGCGTTGACCACGCTGGAGCGTGAAAAGGGTGCCACGCCATTCATTGTCACTGCAAGCATTGACGGACGGCCGGCGATGCTTTTGCCACTGGTCAAGGTTGGGAGGCTGTATCCGCATGTCAGGTGGATTGGCGGCAGCCACATCAACTTCAACATGGGATTGTTCTCGCGTGAATTCCTGGCGCAAGCCAATCGCGCCGACATGCTCGAAATCATCGCCCATGTTGCGAAACTGGCTCCTGAAGCCATTACATTCCGGTTGTGCTGCCAGCCGGAAAAATGGAATGGCACTGCGAATCCGATGGCCGAACTGGCGCACCAGCGTTCCACCAATCCGACCTTTTTCATGAACCTGGAAGGCGGATTTGACGCATTGCTGGCGCGGGGAAATGCCAAGCGCAAAAGGAAAAAATTCAGGTCGCAGTGCAAGGAAGCACAAGCAGCGGGCGGCTATCGCCTGATCGTCGCCGATGATGCATTTACCGTCACGCGGCTGCTGGACATCTTCATCGAGCAGAAGTCGAAACGCCTTGCCGAAAATGGCATCCACAATGTTTTTGCCGAGCGGGGCGCACGTGAGATGCTGTCCACGCTGGCGCTGAGTTCGTTGAACGAAAAAGAGCCGCTCTTGCGACTGTACGGCCTGGAAATTGGCGGAAAAATCCGCGCGGTATTCGGTGGCGGTATCAAGGGAAGTCATTTTTCCGGGTATTTCAGCTCCATTTCCGATGATGAAATGATCCAGATGAGCCCAGGCGAAATGCTGCTCTATTTGTTGGTCGAGCAATGTTGCGAACAAGGCATCGACAGCATTGACCTTGGTAGCGGCGACGAACGCTACAAACGGTCATGGTGCGAACAAAGCGCTGAACTGTTTGACGTGATTCTTCCGGTTCGCCCAATGGGCATCCCGTTTGCGGTTGCGGAACGGGCGGCCTTTCATATCCGCCGCACCGTGCGGGAAAACAAGACACTTTGGGACATGTTCAACACCATCCGCCGCACCAGTGCCGTGTTGTTCCGGCATCGGGCATGAATTCCATCGGAGTTGTACAGGTTTCAGGCTGCGGCGAAGCGGCCCAGTGAGTTTTTTGCATCTAGACGCACACTGATGGCCTCGTCAAAACCAGCCTCGCGCAACAACGCTTCGGTTTCGGACAGATCAAGACGAACCGCCCCCTCAGCGCTGACCAGCACGATGGTTTGTTCATCAGCAATGTTTTCAAGCCCTTCAGGACCTGTAAAACCACAATCCAGGATGACGAAGTCATAACTTGCAGCCAGCGATTCCACCATTGCCCGCAAACGGGCGAGCGGATTGCCGCTGACCGCCGCTTCGCCAAGTCCTGCCGGTATGACATGGGCGGTCGAATGGCGGTCCTCGTATACAACATCGGCAAGCGCTTTCCTGCCTGCCAGCAACTCGCCAAGACCTGCAACTTCGGCATCGCCCAACATTTGCGCCGACGTTACGGCGCTGCCGGTAAGGTCGACAACAACAACTGAGAAACGCTCGTCTGCCAACCGGCGCGCCATTTCCCAGGCGACGACCGATCCTTCGTCACCAGCGGGCGAAACAACGGCAATGCGTGCTTTGCCAAGGCCGGCAAGGGCGCCCATGGTTTCGCCGAGCGAAAATACTTCCGGATCGTTTGCTGCCATCACCGCCATTTTTTCGTGGCTGGCGATGTCGATGGGGCCGTCATCGGGAAACAGGTTCGGCGATTCCATTTGCGGAAGTTTTGCGCGTTTCGGCATCGCACCTGAAACAACGGGTGTGTCTGCGATGTTTGCGACTTCAGGAATTGGCAATTCAACCCGGTCCGGGACAAATGCCTGACTGGTGCCCACTTGTTTGAGAGCCTTGCCTGACAAAAGAGCGAGAGCCAAAATGCCAACGATTGTCATGATCATGGCAACCACCGAACCTGCAAGGGTAAATGGCACAACCTTTGGAAAGAAACTTTCCGACGGCATGACAGCACGCGATATGATGCGGGCATCAATTGGCAAATAGTCCCGGTTTTGCCGACTTGCAGCTTCACGGAACTGGGTCAGGTAGGATTCAAGCAATTCCCGCTGCGCATTGGCTTCGCGTTCGAGTGCCCGCAGTTCGACTTCCGCCTCGCCGACACGACCCGATTCTGCTTTCAGCCGGTTCACTTCCTGGATGAGGACTGTTTCCTGCTGACGCTGCAAATCCACGTTGTTTTCAAGGCTGGTCAAAATGTTGCCGGCAGCGGTGCGAATCTGGCTGGCAAAATCGGCGGCTTGCGACTTCAGTGCCTTCAAACGCGGGTGGCTCGGCAATAGCGACGTCGAAAGTTCGGATATCTGTGCCTGCAAGGATGCCTCGCGTTCACGCAAGCGCTGGATGAGTGCCGAGGCAATGACTTCTGGAATGACGTCAAGTGAACCGCCCTGATCCAAAGCGGCACGGATTGCTGAAATCTTGGCTTCTGCTGCGCCGCGGTCTGCCTTCACACGCGAGAGTTCAGAGGAAACTTCCGACAATTGCTGTGTTGAAAGCAGCGCGTTGTTGTTTCCAACCAAAATGTCTGAACGGGCGCGAAAATCTGCAACCTTCGCTTCGGCTTCACGAACCTTGGTTCGCAGCTCTTCAATTTCAGGCCCGAGCCAGTCGGTCGCTTCTTCGGTTGAAAGCAATTGCGATGCTTTGGTGAAGGCAAGAAATTCATCCGCCATCGCATTGGGCACGTCCTGCGCCAACTTGGGATCATGCGCCCAAAACTCGATGGCAATGACGCGCGATTTCTCAACGGCGTAAACCTGCATGCGTTCGCGAAATTCCTTGAGTACCCGCTCGTCCGGGGAAACGTCTATGCCCGACCCCTCTCCCAACCCTGCAAGGGCGAGGAGATCGCCGATCATGGACGGCTTGGACGAATTGAATTCCTTGTGATCGGCCAAACCGAGCTTGGCAATCACCTTCAATGCAAGGTCATCCGAGCTGAACACCTCGACCTGACTGCCCACAGCCTGCTCATCAAACTGGTTGCCGGAAAGCGTGTAGTCACCATCGGTCCTGCGGGTAAAAACAGATTCGCGTTTTTCGATAATAATTCGTGCGCTGGAGCGGTAACTTGGCTCCATTGCTGCCAGAACCATGAACAACGCCACACCGGCAAGTGCGGGAACTGCAAGAATGAGCCACCACTTTTTGCGCAATTCAGCAAAGAGGCCGGCAATGTCGATATCGACATCCCTGGTAAGGTCATTGGCACCCGACATGGACTACACTCCTGATACTGAAACGCAAATGCGCCTAAACATGGTAACGGGACAATGAACAAACATGGTAACCATGATATTAACAAAATAGCCAAATTTTCAGACCCAAAACAAATGTTTATATCTTGTTAATATCAGTTTATATTTTGTTAACATTTTCAAAAGCAGAAGATTTTTCAAATTTTACCGGCGGTTAACCATAACAAGCATTTAATCCGACAGGGCAGCCTGGCTGTCCGACCACAATTCCAACGGCATTTTACGGTGCCGCCACATACGGGTATGTCATGTTGCGTGAAAAAAACTCTCCTTGGCTCAAGCTGCTGTTCACCATCGCGCTATCGGCAACGATTGCAGGGTGTTCGACCTATCGCCCGGTCAATGAGGCATTTCACGCGGCATTGAACCAACCTTACACATTTGATGCCGGTGACCGCCTGCGCGTGACCGTGTTTGGCGAAACCGATCTTACAAATACCTATTCGGTAGACAAATCAGGACATGTAGCGTTCCCGCTGATCGGTTCGATTGTTGCGCGCGGTCGGACCCCGCAAGAGCTGGAAGGCGCAATTGCCGCAAAGCTGCGCGCCGGTTTCCTGCGCAATCCCGATGTGTCGGTCGAGGTTGACCGGTATCGCCCGTTCTTCATCATGGGCGAGGTCGGTCAGGCCGGACAATATGCATATGTTCCGGGCATGACGGTGCAAAACGCCATCGCAATAGCTGGCGGCTTTTCGGCGCGGGCATTGCAGGACAATGCCGACATCACCAGACAGGTCAATGGACAGGTGATGAACGGACGCGTTCCGCTGTCCGATCCCATTCTTCCTGGCGATACGATTTACATTCGTGAACGGTTGTTCTGACGCATGTCAAAATCCGGACCGCTGCGCATCGTCCACTGCTTTCGCTCGCCGGTCGGGGGTATATTCCGCCACGTCCGTGATCTGGTGGTTGCCCAGGCTGCGGCCGGGCACCTGGTAGGCATTTTGTGCGATTCATCGACCGGTGGCGAATATGAAGATGCCTTGTTTGAAGCGATCCGTCCGCATCTTGCACTTGGTCTCATCCGCATACCGATGCGCAGGGCAATCACGCCCGGGGATTTGCTGACCCTCTACAGAACTTTCAACGAAATCAGGAAATTGCGACCGGATGTGCTGCATTCTCATGGCGCCAAGGGCGGCGCCTATGCCCGCATCATCGGTTCAGCGTTACGGGTATCAGGTTCAGGCGTTGCCCGTCTTTATTGTCCGCACGGCGGTTCGATCCACTACGATGCCGGAAGTCTCAAGGGCAGGCTGTTTTTCTCCCTTGAACGCTTTCTGGAATCCATGACCGACCGGCTGGTCTTTGTCAGCCGGTACGAAGCGGACGGTTATCGCGAAAAAGTGGGGGAACCGCGCTGCCCGTGGAGCCTGGTCTACAACGGATTGTCCCCTGAGGAGTTCGAGCCGGTAGTCGAGCACGCCGATGCTGCCGATTTTCTCTATATCGGCATGATGCGCGATCTAAAGGGCCCCGATGTTTTCCTCGACGCCTTGTCTCTCATCAACAAGGGCGGACGGAGCACAAATGCGCACTTTGTAGGCGACGGCCCGGACAAGCCTGCCTATGTCTCGCAGATCGAAAGCCTTGGACTGGCAAACTGCGTTACAGTCCACGATGCCATGCCGGCACGCAGGGCGTTTGCGATGGCACAAGTGGTCGTGGTGCCGTCAAGGGCTGAATCCATGCCATACATTGTGCTTGAAGCCGTTGCCGCCGGACGGCCCATTGTGACAACGAATGTTGGCGGAATTCCCGAGATTTTTGACGATGCGACGTCAGAACTCGTCAAGCCGGGTGACGCCAATGCACTGGCACACGCCATGCTTGCCGCGCTCAACAACCCGGACCGGGTTGAAGATGGACTTGCAGGGGCACAAAAGCTGAAACGGCGCTTTTCGGTATCGGTCATGGTTGATGCGGTTGAACAGGCCTACCGGGCCTGTCTTTGACGGCTTGTTAACCAACCCTTGCGAGGCAGGGCACGATCGGCATTCCAGTCAGGTTCGAAATGGATCAAGTGCAGCGTTTGTTAGACATTTTCGGTTAGGCAAGTTCCCGACACCCCCACGTGTAAGGATCAATGCTTATGCCAGCCGCGAAAATCCGTGATGCCAACAAGGACAAGGTGATCTTTACACCAAAGGCGGTCCGTTCGGTCGAGGCTGAACCGGAACCCGG
The DNA here is from genome assembly GCA_041739225.1 of Rhizobiaceae bacterium. Classification (GTDB taxonomy): domain Bacteria; phylum Pseudomonadota; class Alphaproteobacteria; order Rhizobiales; family Rhizobiaceae; genus BOKV01. The sequence goes on along the minus strand of JBGSOG010000062.1, from coordinate 2,795 downwards.
CGAAGCGCGCAAGGTTGAACTCAACGAGTTGGCCAAACAGGTAGCCCAACTGTTTTCAGCTGACTCCGTTTCGCCGAATCTCATCATCGGGTTTGTCCGAATTGGCGAATTCCTTGGACTGCTAGCCGTGGCGTTCGGGATTTTCCTTTATTATCATGAAGGCCGGGACGGATTGATGATGCAACACGCCGGAGCGGCGCTGTTCGGCTCCATCTTGTCGGTCAGCTTCATACAGGCAATCGACGGATATCAACCCGTTGCATTGCGCAATTTCATTGCCCAGTTCTCCAAAGCAGTTTCAGGCTTCACGGTTGCGCTGCTGGCATTGGTGGTGATCGGCTTTGTTTCCAAGACCTCGGCCGAGTTCTCACGGCTTTGGTTCGGCTCGTGGTTTGTGGGCGGGGCAGTATTCCTCGCCTTTTATCGTGGCGTCATCTCCCTCTACATCAAACGCATCATGGCAGACGGCAGGCTGGAGCGGCGTGCGGTCATTGTGGGTGGCGGCGAACCGGCAGCTGAACTCATTCGCTCGCTGGAGGCACAGCGCGACACCGACATCCGCATTTGCGGGATTTTCGATGATCGCGACGATACCCGCTCACCACCGGTTGTTGCCGGCTATCCGAAGCTGGGAACCATTCCCGAGCTTGTGGAATTTGGCCGCATGGCACGCATCAACATGCTGATCGTTTCCTTGCCGCTGTCGGCGGAAAAACGCGTTTTGCAGCTGCTGAAAAAACTGTGGGTTTTGCCGGTGGATATCCGCCTTTCGGCACACGCCAACAAACTGCGCTTCCGCCCTCGTTCATATTCATATGAAGGCTCCCTGCCCTTCCTTGACGTATTTGAAAAGCCGATTGCCGATTGGGATGCCATTTCCAAACGGGCCTTCGACATCTTCTTTTCGCTGATCGCAATTGTTTTGCTGGCACCGGTCATGCTTGCGACGCTCATTGCCATTCGCTGGGAAAGCAAAGGTCCGGTCCTGTTTCGCCAGCGCCGCTACGGCTTCAACAATGAAGTCATCGAAGTGCTCAAGTTCCGTTCGATGTTTCATGAAATGTCGGACCCGGATGCAAAGCGGGCGGTGACCAAAGGGGACCCGCGCGTCACCCGCGTTGGCCGGATCATCCGCAAGACTTCCATCGACGAGTTACCGCAGCTGTTCAACGTGTTGCGCGGTGAGTTGTCACTGGTTGGCCCCCGCCCGCATGCGGTGAACGCCCACACGGAAAACAAGCTCTGGGATGAGGTCGTTGACGGATATTTCGCCCGCCACAAGGTCAAACCCGGCGTCACCGGCTGGGCCCAGGTCAATGGTTGGCGCGGCGAAGTGGACAATCCTGAAAAAATCCGCCAGCGCGTCAACCATGACCTTTATTACATCGAGAACTGGTCGCTGATGCTCGATTTTTACATCCTGCTCATCACGCCGTTCAAATTGCTGAACACGGACAACGCATATTGACAGCCCCAGCTGCCACACTTGGCGGGAAGGCAAGCCTTGGCCGCAGCTTCGGATCTGCCGAACTGCGGCTGATTGCCAATTCGGCAATCGCTTTTGCGGTGTTTCTGGGCGGCTTCGTCATTTTCGAACCTGCCCCGTATGAAGTTTATCTGGCGTTCCTGTTGTTTGTCTGGATCGTGTTCGGAATGCGCATACCGCGCACCATCATGCCGCTCCTTGTGTTGTTCGTGATCTTCAATGCCGGTGGCATTGTTTCCTCGTTTCAGATCGACGACCATATGCGCGGCATCATCTATGTGGCCGTGTCGTTCTTTCTTGCGCTTTCCTCGGTGTTTTTTGCAGTGGTTGTCCTTGAAGACATGGGCCGCTTGCGATTGATTTTCCGCGCCTATGTAATCGCCGCTGTCATCACTTCCATACTGGGCATCATCGGATATTTCGGCGTGCCGGGATTTGGAATTTTTACCCGATACTCCCGTGCGATGGGCGCTTTCCAGGACCCCAATGTTTTTGGTCCGTTTCTGGTCGCTCCAGTCCTTTACCTGATGTACGGCGTCATGAACCGGTCTGCCACTTTGCTCCCTTTGCGCGGTGGAATGCTTGTTGTCATTCTGCTTGGCGTATTGTTGTCGTTTTCGCGCGCCGCATGGGGCCTGACGATTGTCAGCGCTTTCCTCTTCTACATCCTGCTGATCATCAACGAGCAAAAATCAAAAGTTCGGCTCAAATACATCGCACTTGGCGTTGCAGGTACTCTGGCAATCATCCTGTTGTTGGCAGTGGCAATCCAGTTCGAGGCTGTGGCCAATTTGCTTTCCGAACGCGTCAAGGTGGTACAAGAGTATGACGGCGGGCGCGGCGGACGGTTCGACCGGCATTGGCTGGGCTTTCTGCTTGCAACGGAAAAACCGCTGGGAATCGGGCCGCTGGAGTTTGGTTACATATTCAGGGAAGACACCCACAACATCTACCTCAAGGGTTTGATGGATTACGGTTGGCTCGGATTTGCTGCCTGGATTGCCATGGTCACTTGGACATTGGTCGCCGGTTTCAAGCTGCTGTTTCGCCCGCGCCCGTGGCAAGCCTGTCTCCAGATCGCCTATGTGGTATTCTTTTGCCACCAACTGGTGGGCATCGTCATTGATACCGACCATTGGCGGCACCACTACCTGGTAATCGGCATCATTTGGGGCTGCATTGCGCTGGAAACACGTTTCCAGAGGCAAAAACGCCCAGGACTGCTCATGCAGTTGAAGCCTACAAACGTGTGACCAGGGATAAATGGTCGGAGCGAGAGGATTCGAACCTCCGACCCTCTGGACCCCAT
>JBGSOG010000010.1:0-34078 GCA_041739225.1 Rhizobiaceae bacterium | reverse complement strand
AAGGGTTGCAGCAGCGTGTGCCATGCGTCGTTCTCCATATTTCATGGAGACGACTTTGAACCGGCATGCGAAATGAACCGTTAACGGCCGCAAACGCTGACGGGTGCAGCGTCGCGGATGGTTAGCAGGCGATTAATTCTGCTTGTCGCGGACAAGTGCCTTGGCGGTGCGGCCTTCGGTCCGGTCGTAAGCCAGCAACGCCCGGAAACCACTGAGCTTGAGATCGGGATTCTTGCCGTCGGCGAGGCTGTAGATGTGCTCATAATACCAACCCAGGGCGCCCCAGGCATTGAGATCGCGCAGAAAACCGATCGGCGAACGCGGCCCCATCAAGCCCGTACCAATGACCAGATCTTCGTCGCGGCTGAAAAGCGTGCTGATTTGACCCGAAAGGATTTTGTGCGCAGCGTCCGGGTCAATCACCAAGGGCCGCCCAAGCCCGATCACGTCAACGCCGTCTTTCAGCACAGCGTCGGTCATCGCCTCCACCGAGCGAAATCCGCCGGTTACCATTACCGGGATTTTGACGCCCTTGCGCAACATGGGCACAAAATCGAGAAAGTACGCCTCGCGCTTGCGGGTGCTTTCGCGCTTGTTCGCCAAGGGGTCCTTGCGGTCAAAATTGATCATGCGCGGTTGCTCGTAATTGCCGCCGGAAATCTCGATGAGATCAACGCCCGCCAGTTCCAGCCATTGCGCAACCTGCGCGCTCTCGGTGTCGGTGAACCCACCTTTTTGGAAATCGGCGGAATTGAGTTTGACAGAGACGGCCAAATCCTTGCGCACCGCAGCCCGGATGCGGGAAATGGTTTCAAGCAAAAATCTTGCGCGGTTTTCAAGGCTGCCGCCCCATTTGTCCTGGCGGCGGTTGGAGAGCGGCGACAGGAATTGTGACACCAGATATCCGTGCGCCGCGTGCATCTGCACCCCGTCAAAACCGGCTGACTCAGCAGTCTTGGCAGCATGCACAAATGCGGCGATGGCCTTTTCAATCTCGGCCTCACTGAGCGGAACTGGCACACCAAAGCGGCCATTGCCCATCTTCAGCCCGATGTTTGACGGCGCCTTGGGGTGCTTGTTGATCATCTTCTGCGTCTGGCGACCGGCGTGGTTGAGCTGCATCCACAGATGCGAGCCGTGCGCCTTTGCAGCTTTTGCCATGTCGGCCAGTGCCGCCAGCGCGGCGTTGGATTGCTGGCCTTCAATTGCCAGATTGCCGCCGCGCTCCAGATGCCAGCGATCAACAATCACATTGCCGGTGATCAACAGGCCGGCCCCGCCCTCACCCCAGCGGCGATACAATTGGGTAAACCGCGCATTGGCCAGATTGTCGCCGCCCGACAGGCCTTCAGTCATGGCAGCCTTGGCAATCCTGTTCGGCAGCACCGCACCACAAGGGAGTTTCAACGGTTTGGAAAGCGGCGAAACGGTTTTGGCGGCAACATTCACGAGCAGCACTCCAACAAGACACGCTGGGTTGCAAATTACCGCAATGACATGGTTGACAAAAGGTTAAAGTTTTAATTGACGCGAGCGTGGTTAATGCTGCCCCCGGTTGGGGTACTTGCCTTTCATCTGTCTATCGCAAGCCGAATATTGCCGCCTTTGCAATCAGCCACTGGCGTTTCAACGGCGAAAGCAGAACAGGTTGCTCAAACAAAGTGGAGCGCGATTGTTCCGCTGCCGAAAGCCAGGCCGGAACTGTCGCCAATGGCAGAAAAACGGGCAACAATTGCGGGCTGGTTTTTTGGATGGCAGCCAATGCCTTGGCCCGGTGTTCTCGTGCCAAACCACACATTCCCGCGACAACATTCAAGTGTTTCTCGCCTGTTGGTTCTGAAAGCCAGCTTACAGGCTCAAGGCCGGCTGCCGCCAGGATTTCCTGAGGCGGAAAACAGCGCCCTTTGCGCCGGTCGAGGCCGGTTTTTCTCACAATTTCAGTCAGTGCGAGAGCGACGCCGCCATGCCCGCAGGCCTCGGCCGCATCAAGGGCCTCCCGGTCGGCACACACCATCACAGCCAATTGCATCAACGCTGAAACTGTTTCGCCGCACCAGGCCTCCAGTGCCTGCCGGTCAGGCATCGGGTCGTTGTACAATTCAAAGACATGCGCATCGATGAGCGCCATCAATGGTTCTACTGGAAGCGAGTGGCGCAAGACAACATCCATCAAGGCCAAAGCTGGCGGATGATCTCCATGGTCGCGGTGACCCAGGATCACTTCCCGCCACCATTGCAGACGGATCTCCCCGGGCATGGACTGCGAAACCCGGTCTACAATTGTCGATATTTCCGCACCAAAGGCAAAAACTGCCGCAACATCCCTGCGCTTGTCTGCAGGCAAATACAGCGCTGCCGCATAACGATCGGGATCGCTCTGGCGAAGGAGAGCAAGACAGGGATCAAGACCTTGGGAAACCATGGGTTTTGCCGGTCAGGCTATGGCAATGAGCGCAGCGCCAACCGCCCGCCCTTCGGCAAGAAGCACATTGAAAGTGCGAACGGCAGCCCCGGTGGTCATGGCGTCGATCATGATGCCACGCTCGCGAAAAGCCGCCCGGATTTCGCTTTTGAGCGGCACGATTTGCGTTCCGGTTCCGCAAAGCAACACTTCAACGCCGCTGTCAGTTGCCAAAGCAAGTTCAAAGGCTGCCGGGGTCAAATCACCGGGCGATGCAACGTTCCAGCCATGAATTGCCGTTGGCAGGCACAACAGGCTGCCGCGATGGCTCATGTCGGCAAAGCGGAAACCGCCATTGCCATAGGCATCAATGGGTGCGCGACCCGGAAACCGCGCTTCACTGAATATGGTGCCCGCTCCCCCGGCCACGCTCAGGTTTTCTTGCTACCGGTGGCCTCTGCGCCGGCAAACGGACTGACAACCAGCCTTTCCTCGCTCAACTGGCCGGGCCGCAACTTGAACAGGATCAGCAATGGCGCTGCCACGAATACCGAAGAGTAGGTGCCAACGAGTATGCCGAAAATCATCGCAAAGGAAAAACCACCCAATACTTCACCGCCAAGGAAATACAGCGCCACGAGCGCCAGCAAGGTGGTCACGCCCGTCAGGATGGTTCGCGACAAGGTCTGGTTGACCGACAGGTCGATCAATTCCGGTATCGGCATCTTTTTGTACTTGCGCAGGTTTTCCCGGATTCGGTCATATACGACCACGGTATCGTTGATCGAATAGCCGATGATCGTCAGCACAGCTGCAATGGATGTCAGGGAAAACTCCATTTGCAGCAGGGCAAACATGCCAATGGTCAAAATCAGGTCGTGCAATGTCGCAATCACCGCGCCAAGCGCAAACTGCCACTCAAACCGGAACCAGACGTAAATTCCGATGGCTACCAGCGCCAGGGCAACTGCGATGAGACCTTTTTGCGTCAATTCGCCGGAAACCGTTGGACCCACGATTTCCACCCGTCGAAAATCATAGTCGTCGGAAAGCGCGGAACGCACTTTTTGCTCGACGCTTTGCTCCGCCGAATCGCCTTCATCCTGCGATCCGACCCGGATCAAGACTTCAGACGGAGATCCAAAGTTCTGAACCTGAACTTCGCCGATGTTGAGACCGGACAACGTGTCCCGCAGCGAAGCCATGTCGGCTACTTCTGCCTTTGACTTTACTTCCAGCAGTGAGCCGCCACGAAAATCGACACCCAAATTGAAGCCCAGCACCACCAACAGCAGGACCGACGCGACAGAGGTGCTGATCGAAAAACCAAAAGTGTAATTTTTAACACCCATGAAGCTGAATTTGGTGTCGTATGGCACGAAGTTGAGCAGTGGTTGCGGCAGCTTCACAGGACGGCGCGCCCGCACCCACCAGGCAATCATCAACCGGGTGAACACAAAGGCTGTGAACACGGTTGTGACAATGCCGATGGCAAGCGTTACAGCAAAGCCGCGAACCGGCCCCGAACCCATGAGGAACAATACCGCCGCAGCTATCAGCGTTGTGAGGTTGGCATCAACGATGGTTGCCAATGCCTGCTTGAAGCCGCTGTCGAGCGATTGCACCAGGTTTCGCCCTGCCCGGCTTTCTTCCCTGACGCGTTCAAAGATCAACACGTTTGAATCGACCGCCATGCCCATGGTCAGAACGATGCCGGCAATACCCGGCAATGTGAGTGTCGCGCCCAGTACCGACAAGGCTGCAATGATCAACACCAGGTTTGCAATCAACGCGACGTTGGCGATAACGCCGAGGAAGCCGTAGGCAATCAATGTGAAAACCATCACGGCAATGGTCGCAACGATGGAGGCGATTTTGCCCGCTGCGATGGAATCCGCACCAAGGCCCGGCCCGACGGTGCGTTCTTCAATGAAATCAAGCTTCGCCGGAAGCGCTCCGGCCCGCAGCAAGACGGCGAGATCATTGGCGCTTTCGACCGAGAAATTGCCTGAAATCTGCCCGGAACCACCACATATGGCTTCACGGATCACCGGTGCTGACAATACCCGCTTGTCGAGAACGATGGCAAAAGGCCTGCCGACATTGGCGCTGGATACCTGGCAGAACCTGGTTGCACCCTTGCTGTCGAACTGGAACGTGATGATAGGTTCGTTTGTGCGCTGGTCAAACGCAGCGGTGGCATTGGTCAGGTTCTCGCCCTCGACCACGGCCCGCGTTTCCAGCAGATACGGTACCGGTGGATCCGTGTCTTCGTAAAGAACTTCGGTTCCCGCTGGCGGCCGTCCGGTTATTGCGTCTTGCACCGGCATCTCTGTGGATACGAGGTGGAAAGTCAGCTTTGCCGTCTGGCCTATGATTTCCTTCAGTCGTTGCGGGTCCTGCAATCCGGGGTACTGCACCAGGATACGATCATCGCCCTGGCGCTGCACGGTCGACTCGGTGGTGCCCAACTCGTTGATGCGCTTGGTGATGACTTCGACAGATTGTGTCACGGCTTGTGAGACTGAATTGTCGATGCCACCAGCGTTCAGCTCCAGCCGAACAACGCCGTCTGCAGGTTCAGTCAGGTCGATGGGTGAAACGCTGGTCTGGCCGAAAAGACCGCCCGCCACCGGTGCGGTCACCGGCTCAAGCGCCTTTACGGCTTCGGCTCGCTGCGCCGGTTCGCGCAATGTCACGTTGACTGCGTTTTCACCGGACTTCGCCATGCGATAACCGATCTTGGCATCACGCATCACGGAGCGGATGTCGGATTCCAGCGTTGCCTGTTTTTCTGCAATCAGGCTGGTACGGTCAACCTTCATCAAGATGTGCGAACCGCCCTGAAGGTCGAGACCCAAGGTCATCGCCTGCCGCGGAACCCAGCCGGGCAATGCTTCGCGTATGTCCTTGGAAAGCAGGTTTGGGGCAGCAAACGCCAGTCCCAAAAGGACAGCCAGCAGAATGAGCACCGTTTTCCAGGGAGAAAAATACAGCATGGCTTGCTTTCTGGTCCGGCGCCCGACGCGCCATCAATCTGTTGTCCGGCTAGAAGACCGGCGCTGCTTACTTGACCGGTTCGCCCTTGACGCGGACATCGGCCAGCATGGCGCGCACAACGCGAACTTTCACATTCGGCGCGATTTCAACTTCCACTTCAGCGGTTTCGTCGAAAACCTTGGTGACTTTTCCGACCAGTCCGCCACCGGTCACGACGGTGTCGTTGCGCCGCACGGCATTCAGCATGGCCTCCCGCTTTTTCGCTGATGTTTGCTGTGGGCGAATGACCAGGAAGTACATGATCACAAAAATCAGGATGAGGGGGAAGAATGTCATCAGCAAATCGGCGGTACCGCCGGTTGCTGTCTGCGCGTAGGCTGGAGTTACAAACATTGTCTGCCTTTCGGTGGATTTGGGCGCCTGCAAATCACCGGCGCGAATTTGCCGGGAATATAGCCATCCGCAGGTCAATTGCAAACCAAAGGACAGCTTTCGAAAAGACGCCGCGCTTGGCGCAAACCTGTCTGTCGTGATATCGCGGCATCTTGGCCATGTGGGGTTGTTGCCTTGGAAAACGAATTTCTTCGAGAGCTGTCAGCAAAAATCGATAAATTGGTGTCGGCGATTGAGCGCCTGGGCCCGCAAACTCCGTTGAAGTCTGACCTTAACATTGCCGATGCATTTGTCTGGGACCCCGAAAATGGCATGTTGAACCCGGTCAAGCGGGTGAACCGGGTGGAAATGCCGCTGCTCAAGGGGATCGACCGGGTCCGCGACATCCTTCACGAAAACACCGTGCGCTTTGCCAATGGCTTGCCGGCCAACAACGCCCTCTTGTGGGGCGCGCGAGGTATGGGCAAATCTTCGCTGGTAAAGGCCGTTCACGCCCAGGTCGCCAGTGAAACCGGTGCTTTGCTCAAACTGATCGAAATTCACCGTGAAGACATTTCCACCCTGCCGCAATTGCTGAACCTGTTGCGTGGTCAGGTCGCAAAAGCGATCCTGTTTTGTGACGATCTCTCGTTCGACACCGACGATACATCCTACAAGTCGCTCAAGGCTGCATTGGACGGCGGCGTCGAAGGACGCCCGGACAATGTGATCTTCTATGCAACCTCAAACCGTCGGCACTTGATGCCACGCGAGATGATCGACAACGAACGCTCGACTGCCATCAATCCGGCCGAAGCGGTGGAAGAAAAAGTGTCCCTGTCTGACCGTTTCGGACTTTGGCTGGGCTTTCATCGCTGTAGCCAGGACGAATATCTGGAAATGGTCACCGCATATTGCGAGCACTACGGTTTGAAAACCGACCCGGATGAATTGCGCGCATCAGCCCTCGAATGGGCCACAACCCGTGGCAGCCGATCCGGCCGGGTGGCCTGGCAATTCATTCAGGACCTCGCCGGACAGCTTGGCAAAAAACTAAACTGACCAGCGGGGAATAATCCAATCAAAAATCGCGCCCACCGGGCGCGATCATGTTTATTCGGCGTTTTTCCAGGTTTGACCGGGCTGCATTTACGCGCCGCCAAGATGCTTCAATGGATCGACCGGCGTTGATGACTTGCGCAGTTCGAAATGCAGCTTCGGCATCTCCGCCGAACCAGTGCGCCCGGAGCGGGCGATGGTTTGACCGCGCTTCACTTCCTCGCCGCGTTTGACATCGAGCGATTTGTTGTGGGCATAGGCAGAAACCCAGCCATCGGCATGGCGAACCAGCAGCAGATTGCCAAGTCCTTCAAGCTCGTCACCGGCGTATACCACCACACCGTTCTCTGCAGCTTTCACTGCCGTGCCTTCCGGCACGGATATGTCGATACCGTCATTGCGGCCATTGCTGGTCTTTTCACCGAAATTCGAAATGACCCGGCCACGTACCGGCCAGCGGAATTCTTCAATTCCGGTGCGTGCAGGTGCGGCCTTGTCGGTCGAGGCAAGTTTTTGCATTGGCTCGCTGTTCGGCTTCACATAGGGCTTCGGCCCGTCGGCGCCTTGCAGGTTGGCGGTGCCGGTAACGATCGGGTCAACGCCGCCAACCGGTCCTGCCTGGGCCATTTTCTGGGCACCGGGCAGTTTCAATACCTGGCCAATGCGCAAATTGTCATTCGTCAGTCCATTTGCTGACTTGAGGTCGGCCACACTGACGCTGTGTTTCTTGGCAATTTTCGCCAGGCTGTCGCCAGAGACCACGGTTACGCTTGCAGGCTTGTTGACCGAGCCAGTTGTCACCGAATAGTCCGGCAACTGCTGGTCCGGTGCGTCCTGCACCTTGCGCTTTGCCTTGTAGCGCGGATCGTTGCGCTCGCCGTCTTCGTCCGCCTTGGAATCCACCGCAGCAACCGGATAGGGCTGCTGACCGGCCATTTCACCGCGCGCCGAGCTCGCCTTCAAGGTTGAAGGATCATTGTCCGGCGCCGAGACAGGTGCGCTGCGCGAATAGACATAATTTGGAACGATGATCTGCTGGCCAGCTTTCACGGATGAAGCATCCTTGAGATTGTTGGCTGCAAGAATGGCGCTGACAGGAACGCCATAACGCTTGGACAGATTGTAAAGCGTCTCACCTTCACGCATCTGGATTGATGTGCCGCCGGTTGCGGTCCAGCCACGATCCGGCATGGCAGGCTTCTGTGGCGCCAGTTGCGCCACTTTCTGCGTTTCGTCCGCAACAACCGTCTTGGTTTCGGCAATTTTCGCCTGAGCAGTAGCCTGCGTGCTTGTTCTTGTTTCCACGACCTTGTTGCGAACTGCCGTTGCCTGGGTCTGCGGGAACTTTTCCACATCTTTGCCGATAGCCGACGTGCTGACCGGGTCAACGATTGCAGGCCTGCGGGCTTCGGTCTGCGGTGCCAGCAATGGGGCCTTCTTGTAGGCCAGGGCATTGGCGATGGGGCTGTCCAGATTGCCGCGCTGGATTTGCGTGGCTGGCTCGGACTGCTGATATGATTGTACTGGCGGCGGCGTGTAAGTCTGCGACTGCGGATAGCCGCCTGCCGGATTGTAGCCCGTATGGTCGGCGACGCCGTTTGCCGCAACATTTTCGGCAGGCACTGGGCCGCGCCCGAAGCGGTTGATTGAGGCCGTGGATGTTGGATCTACGTCGCCGGGATAGGGTTGCGCAGCACCATATTGGGTGTTCGCCGTCGGCACTGCATCACTGGTGTAAAGGCTCTGGTCAAACCGGGTAAAGCCGGAACTGCACCCAGCCCCTGCACCTGCAACAAGCGCCAAGGCTGCCACGCGGCAAGCCAGAACCAAACGATTACGCTGAACAAGGGAACGCATATCTTTACTCACGCCACACGCACGATGGCTGGATTAAAGCGCGTTAATGTTACCCGAGCGTTAAGTACGCGAAAAATGTTTCAAATCATGGCGCGGTTGTTTTCGAATGGTTAAAGATAACGCCACGGCACAATCCTTCAGATTGCCTTGGCTATCCCGTCAATCAATGGCTGCATCCGGACGGGAAACAGTTCCACCGCTTCAAAGCGCGATCCGACTTTCGTAAGACGGGTCAGCATCTGTGGCCCGTCCTGTGGGCCAACTGGGGCAATGGCCACACCATTGGTGGTTAACTGGTCAAGGAAGTGTCGGGGGATTTCGCCATAGGCACAATTGGCAATGATCCGGTCATGAATATCACCCGGCCTGCCTTGTTTGCCATCGCCAAGCTCGACACGGACATTTTCCAATTCCAGTGTGGCAAGACGCAATTGCGCTTTTTCGGCAAGTGTATGCCAGCGCTCAATGGAAATGACACGTTCCGCCATCTTGCCGATCAAGGCTGCTTGATATCCGGTTCCCGAACCGATCTCGAGCACCCGGTGCCCCTCGCCGATATCCAGCGCCATCAGGATGCGGGCAATCAAGTCGGGTGATGTCATGGTCTGACCGCACTCGATCGGCAATTGCCCTGCGCCGTAGGAATCATCCAGATGCATCACCGGCACAAAATTCTGCCGCGGTACCGCCTCAAACGCCGCCATCAGCCGGTGCGGCAGGTTCATTGCCCGAAGACGCAACAGCAGACCCAAAATGGCTTCGCGCCGGTCTTTCAATTTTGCCCCGCAGAATCAGACGTTGAACAACGCCTGCAATTCGACACGGAAGGGCTCATGCGTCAAATCGAGCTTGAGCGGAGTAATGGAAATACGGTTCTCGCTGATCGCGACAATGTCTGCGCCCGCCTTTTGCAAAGGCACTTCCCGGCCAAACCGCAGCCAGTAATAGGGAAACCCCCGCCCGTCGCGCCGCTCTTCCATGAACAATCCATGCCCGTATCCGCCTTGCAGCGTCACTTCAATGCCGGTTACCGCATCCGGCCGGCAGTTGGGAAAATTGACGTTGACCAGTGTTTTCTCGGGAAATGCGGTATCAACAAGCTTCTGGATGATGGCTGGCGCATGGGCTTCCGCCACTTCGTAGGGAACCCTTCGTTCGCCCTCGAAGAAATTGTACGCCTGCGAAAGGGCAATGGAGCGAACCCCCAGCAGGGTCCCTTCCATGGCAGCAGCCACGGTGCCTGAATAAGTGACGTCGTCGCCGGCATTCTGCCCCGAATTGACCCCCGAAAGCACCAGATCCGGCGGGCTGTCCATCAATTCGCGGATGCCCATGATCACGCAATCGGTCGGAGTTCCCTTGAGTGCAAAACGCTTCTCACCAATCTTGCGCAGCCTCAGCGGCTCGTTGAGCGTCAAGGAATGCGCAAGCCCGCTCTGGTCGGTTTCAGGTGCCACAACCCACACATCGTCGGTGAAATTGCGGGCAATCCGCTCCAGCGCGGTCAGGCCGTCGGCATGAATACCGTCATCATTGGTCAGGAGAATGCGCATCAGCTTGCCGCCGCAATTGTTTCCATCCCGCCCATGTACCCCCGCAACGCATCCGGGATTGTGACAGAACCGTCTTCATTCTGGTAATTCTCGAGCACGGCCACCAATGCCCGCCCGACCGCCACGCCAGAGCCGTTGAGCGTGTGGACATGGCTGATGCCTTTGCCGTCCGCCAGCCGATAGCGCGCATTCATCCGGCGGGCCTGAAAGTCGCCACAAACCGAACAGGACGATATTTCACGATACGTGTCCTGACCGGGCAACCAGACTTCGATGTCATGGGTTTTTTGTGCACCAAAGCCCATGTCGCCGCTGCAAAGCAGCATGGTGCGGTACGGCAGGCCCAAACGCTCCAGAATTCCCTCGGCGCATTTTGTCATGCGCTCATGTTCGGCCAGCGCCTGTTCAGGCGAGGTAATCGAGACCAACTCAACTTTGAAGAACTGGTGCTGGCGGATCATGCCGCGGGTGTCACGCCCGGCGGAACCGGCTTCCGCGCGGAAGCAATGCGTTCCAGCGGTCATGCGCATCGGCAATTGCGCGGGATCAAGGATTTCCTCGCGCACCAAATTGGTCAGCGGCACTTCAGCCGTGGGAATGAGGCCATGCCGGTTTTGCCGGAAATTCGTGGCAATGTCAGGCCCGGCATCCAGCAGTCCCTCGGTATGCACCGCCCAGAACTGGTCATTTTCGAATTTCGGCAACTGGTTGGTGCCAAACATCGCATGGTCGCGCACCAGCAAAGGCGGGCTGACTTCCATGTAACCGTTTTCCTGCGTATGCACGTCCAGCATGAACTGCGCCAGCGCCCGTTCCATGCGGGCCAACGCGCCTTTCAGCACCGTAAACCTGGCACCGGACATCTTGGCTGCAGCTTCGAAATCCATCAGGCCCAGGGCCTCGCCGATCTCGAAATGCTCTTTCGGCTTGAAGGTGAATTGGCGCGGCGAACCCACGCGGCGCAATTCTGCATTGCCGTGCTCGTCGGTACCGAACGGCACCTCCGGAAGCGGAAGGTTGGGAATGGATGCAAGGATGGCCATTAGGCTGGCTTCGGCCTCGCGGCCTTCATTTTCCACCGCCCCGCTCATCTCCTTGAGCGCGGCCACTTCAGCTTTCAGTGCCTCGGCCCTTGCCTTGTCACCGGCAGCCATGGCAGTGCCAATCTCTTTGGATGCAGCATTGCGCCGGGTTTGCGCCTCCTGCACCTTGGTAATGTGCATGCGGCGCACTTCGTCCAACGCGATCAGTTCATCTGCGCGAGGTGGCAGGCTGCGGCGCGCCAATCCCTCATCAAATTTATCAGGGTTTTCGCGAATCCATTTGATATCATGCATATTTAATTTCCGGCGGGAATGCGGTGCCCGCCCTGGAGCAGGAACGCGACGCTTCAGGAGGCGGTGACGCCCCGCTCTTGCGAGGCTTTTTCTTGGGCTTCTTCTGCTTTGCGGCGCGCAGCGCGAGCCTTCTCGATACGCCGACCAGCAATGATCGAAATTTCGTAAAGGAGCATCGCCGGTATCGCAAGTCCGATCTGGCTCAGCGGATCGGGCGGTGTCAATATTGCAGCCAGGATAAAGGCAATAACGATCGCATAGCGCCGGTAAGTCACCAGCGTTTCAACCGTGATGATTTCAGCCTTGACCAACAATGTCAGCACGACCGGCAACTGGAACACGATGCCGAAAGCAAATATCAGGGTCATGATCAGGCCGAGATATTCGCTGACCTTTGGCAGAAGCTCAATTGCTGCTTTGCCGTCGCCACCAGTTTGTTGCATGCCCAGAAAAAACGACATCACCAATGGAAACAGCACAAAATAAACGAGGCAGGCGCCGATGAAGAACAGCACCGGTGTCGCGACAAGAAACGGCAAAAATGCGCTTTTCTCGTTCTTGTAAAGGCCCGGCGCAACGAAACCATAGACCTGCGAGGCGATCACGGGAAAAGCCAGAAAAAACGCAGCAAAGAATGCCACCTTGATCTGCACCAGGAAAAACTCCTGCGGAGCCGTGAAAATCAGCCGGATGTTCGCGTTGTCCCCCGCCGCCCGTTCATACGGAATGACCAAAAAATCATAGATCTGCTCGGCAAAGAAAAAACAGACAAAAAACAAGCCGACCAGCACGATCACCGAGCGGAACAGCCGCTGCCGCAACTCGATGAGGTGCTCGATCAGCGGTGCGCTGCTGGCTTCCACTTCGTCCTTGCTCATGCTTTTTCGCCCGTTTTGGCGGTGGTCTTTTTCTTGGTGGAAACAGGCTTGGCAGGTCCGGCCTTGGTCATGGCCACGGGCTTTTTGGCAGCAATTTTTGCGACTTTTGCTGGTGTTTTCGGCAGATCTGCGGTGGTCCCGGCGACAACCGCCGGTGCTGGTGTCACACCCAAGGCCGGCGGCATGTTGATTACCGGCTTTTGTGGTTCTTCGACCTGGGCTTCAAGTTCGGATACCGATTTGTTGACACTGCTTTGGAAATCGAGAGCTGCCTTGCGGGCGTCTTCAAGTGGTGAAAACGGCTTGGAAATGGTCTTGCGCACTTCGTCGAGTTCGGCTTCGCGCATGGCATTGTCGAATTGTCGCTGGAAATCACCCGCCATGCGGCGAAAGTTTCCCACCGTCTTGCCGAAGGCGCGCAACATTTTTGGCAGGTCCTTGGGGCCCACCACCAAAATCGCCACGATGGCGACAACCATCAATTCGGACCAACCTACATCAAACAATCGACTGACTTTCTGCTGTGCGCAGGCGAGCTAACCCATTCGTGGTGGGCGGGCAAGGCGATCAACCATCCTGCTTGTCAAGCAGCTGGTGAATTGTCCTTTGAACGCGTGGCTGCAGGCGTGGCGTCCTGGTCAAGCGTCTTGGAGGCGACGGCATCATCATCCTTCAAGCCCTTCTTGAATGCATTGACGCCTTTTGCGACATCACCCATCAGCTCGGAGATTTTGCCGCGCCCGAACAACAGCATTACGACGACGAGCACGATCAACCAGTGCCAAATTGAAAACGAACCCATGGTATTCTCCTCATGTGTCTGGAACGGACCGCAAAGCGGCAACCAGTTTCTCGGTTTTTACCTTAGACCGCCGCGCATGCCTTTCGCAAGCGAGCGCTTTGGCGCAGGTGGCTCAGGAATGGCATATGGTCAACGACACCGCGTATTTCACCGGGCAAAGTTCATTCTGCTGCAAAATACATCATTGCACCATCACGCACCCGCACCCTGACGTCGCGAATATCCGTCGGCAGTTCACCGGCGCGCACGCGGGCACGAACCGGTTCATCAAACCCTTCCACATACATCTCCAGAATTTCGGCGATGCCGACAAACCGTCGCTCGGTGACGCGCCCGGCAACCGAAGACAAAGTTGCGCCTCTTGCGTCACCTGGCACTTCCACGATCACGTCAGCCAGGCGCACACAGGCAGTTGCCCTGCCCTGTTCCACATTGTTTCCAGCTTGCTGCCTGCCCAGCGGCGTTTGCGCAGAACCATCCCGCACATCTACGGAAAATGCATTGAGTTCAGAAAAAAACCGCGCAGCAAACAGGCTGGCGGGCCTGTAATAAATATCCTGTCCGGTTCCGTGCTGCACCAGTTCCCCGGCCCGCAGAAGCGCTATGTGATCAGCCACCCTCAATGCTTCTTCCGGATCGTGGGTTACAATCACGGTGGTCGCCCGCATGTCGCGAAGCAGACTTAGGGTTTCATCCCGAACACTGTCGCGCAAACGCGCGTCCAGCCCGGAAAATGGCTCATCCATCAGCAAAATGCCGGGTCTTGGTGCCAGCGCCCTCGCCAACGCCACGCGTTGCTGTTCACCACCGGAAAGGCTGTGCGGGTAAAGCATCGCCGACCCGTCCATTCCGACCCGCGCCAGCATTCGCATGGCTTCATCGTCAGCAGCCTTGCGCGCAACCCCTCGTAACCCGAACCGCACGTTCTCAAGCAGCGTCATGTGCGGAAACAGCGCAAAATCCTGAAAAACCAGACCTATGCCACGGTTTTCCGGGGTCACATGGGTATTGCCCCCCGATATCAGCCGACCGTCAATCCTTACCGAACCCGAAGTTTGCCGCTCTATGCCGGCGGCAATGCGCAGCAAGGTCGTTTTGCCCGAGCCCGATGGCCCCAGCAGGCACAGCACCTCGCCCGGCTCAGTATTGATCGAGACGTTTTCCAGAACGCAAGTGTCGCCGAAAGCGTGCGAAACAGCTTCGAACGAGAGAGAAGATGCAATCGAAACACCAGCCGTGTTGCGCTTGCCCCAACGA
Source organism: Rhizobiaceae bacterium (assembly GCA_041739225.1). Taxonomy (GTDB): domain Bacteria; phylum Pseudomonadota; class Alphaproteobacteria; order Rhizobiales; family Rhizobiaceae; genus BOKV01. Next base: position 19,562 of record JBGSOG010000010.1, on the reverse strand, counting down.
TCTTTGGTTTGTTCGACCGGCTGCATTGCAATTGCGTCCTGGGTTCAGCCCTCAAACGGGCGAACGGTTGTTTAGAGCAAATCAAGCGCAAACGGAAATCGCTTTTGCCCCGCAAAGCAGGACAAGAAAAAAGGCTGCACCACCGTTTCCACGCAAAGTGCGCAGAAGCTGGTCAATCCTCACTGCCACCAGGCGCCAACAGGCCCAGTTCTTCCAGATCCGCAGCGGTGATCGGGTCCTCGTCCTCGGCAAGCTCGTCACCATCCAGCGGTGACGGCATCCTGAAGCCCACCGGCAACTGCGATTGCAGCAGCCCTGCCCCCTTCAATTCGTCAAGACCCGGCAAATCGCGCAATTCTTCAAGCCCGAAATGGTCCAGAAAGCTGTCCGTGGTGCCGTAGGTGACCGGGCGTCCGGGCGTCCTGCGCCGGCCGCGCATGCGCACCCAGCCGGTTTCCATCAATACATCAAGCGTTCCTTTTGAGGTCGCAACTCCCCTGATTTCCTCGATTTCCGCCCGTGTCACCGGCTGGTGATAGGCAATGATGGAGAGCGTTTCCAACGCAGCCCGCGACAATTTTTTCATTTCCACAGCTTCGCGCTGCAGCAGAAAACCAAGATCGTCAGCAGTGCGAAATGCCCAGTTTCCACCTACCTTCAGGAGGTTGATGCCGCGTCCGGCATAAGTCTGTTGCAAATCATGCAGGATGATTTCCAGATCCGCACCCTCCGGCAGGCGTGTTGCAAGAGCCCTTTGCGAGACCGGTTCTGCTGATGCAAAGATAATGGCTTCAGCCATTCGCATCATTTCAACACGGTCGCGCTCATGAACCCAAACAGCTTCGCCGCTGTCATTGGCTTCGGCAAAACCGTTGCCGAACATGTCGTCTGCATCGTCTTCCCCTGGCGCGGCTTGCCTCGCCCCGCTGAAATCGATGATTTTTGCCTTGTTGCCCTGCGCCATGGGTGTTGCCCTTTTTGTGGTCTCTTTTAGCGGATTTCCATTGCGCGCGCATCGCCAACTTCAACCGCCTGTGGCCCTTTGCGCAAATAAAGCGGTGCGTAGGCGCTTTCCTGGCGCATTGTCAGTTTGCCTTCACGCACCAATTCCAGCGTGGCCGCAAACGAACTGGCGAGCGCCGTCACCCGGCTTTTCCCGTCTTTTGTCCAGGCGATGAGCAAACTGTCGAGCGGCGCCCAATCGTCAATGTTGCCGGCAAAGCGGACCAGAATGTCGCGCGCATCCTGCAGCGACCAGACAGTTCTTTTGGCGATGGTTACCTGTGAAACAATCGACCTCTGTCGCTGGGATGCATATGCTGTCAGCAGATCATACAAGGTTGCAGAATATTCCGACTTGCGCTCGACAATCACCGCTTCCGGCTGGCCGCGCGAAAAGAAATCCCGCCCGAGCCGGTTGCGGTTTGCAAGCCTTGCTGCTGCATCGCGCATGGCCTCAAGCCGCTGCAGACGAAACGCAAGCTGGGCAGCCATTTCCTCGCCCGACTGGCCCTCTTCGGTGTTTTCAAGCTCTGGTACCAGCAATTTCGATTTCAGATAGGCAAGCCAGGCCGCCATGACGAGATAGTCTGCGGCAAGCTCGATCCGCAGTTTGCGGACTCGTTCAATGAACGCCAAATATTGTTCGGCGAGTGCCAGAATGGATATCTTCGCCAGATCGACCTTTTGTCTGCGCGCCAGTTCGAGCAGCAAATCCATTGGGCCTTCAAAGCCGTCAACATCGACAACCAGTTCAGGATCGCTGGAGGTACGATCTGCGGCACCATCCCAATTGCGGTCTGCGCGAAGACCCTTTTCAAGCTGATTGCTCACGAAAAACCTTTCCGCCCTGTTCAGGCGATCCGAAGCGTCAACGATGCGAACTCTTCGCGAAGTGCAGTTTCATCGCCTGCTGCAATATCGCTCACCAACCGGTCCAACGCCAGGCGTGCGCGCCGTGCCGCCTCGCCTTCCAAATGTGGAGTGGCAGCCGCAATCGGCACCATTTCATCCATCTTGCCATTGCAGTGAAGCACAACATCACAACCTGCCGCAAATGCAGCCCCGGTCCGCTGGCCGAAGCCACCGCTCAGTGCATGCATCGACAAATCATCGCTCATGACCAAACCGTCATAGCCAAGCCACCCACGGATGACTTGCTGGATCATCCGGTGCGACAAGGTTGCCGGGCTTTGTGCATCAAAACCTGAATAGACCACGTGCGCTGTCATGGCGAGCGGCATGTCGGCCAGCTGCATGAACGGGTAAAAGTCTGTACAACCCAGAACAGCCGGGTTTGTATCGACCACCGGCAGCGCCAAATGACTGTCTGCAAATGCCCGGCCATGGCCGGGAATGTGCTTGATGACAGGCAACACGCCGCCAGCCAGCAGGCCGTTGCAGGCAGCCCGCCCCATTTCCGCAACCTCGAATGGCTGGTGCGAATAGGCTCGGTCACCAATCACGTCGTGTGCACCCTCAACCGGCACGTCAAGCACCGGCAGGCAATCAACATTGATTCCAATTGCCGCAAGGTCAAAGGCGATCAAACGGGATTGAAGCCAGACAGCACGAAGTCCCGCCTCGCGGTCTTGTTGATATATTTCGCCCAAAAACCGCCCGGTTGGATATGACGGCCAATGCGGCGGGCGCAGCCTGGCAACACGGCCTCCTTCCTGGTCAATCAGGATTGGCGTATCCGCCCTGCCGGTAATTGTTCGCAACTGATCGGTCAGGGCAAGAACCTGCGCCCGGTCATCAATGTTGCGGCCAAACAGGATAAAACCCCACGGAGCTTCCGAAGCGAAGAAGCTGCGTTCTTCACTCGTCAGTTCCTTGCCCGTAATGCCTGCAATGAAAGCCTTGATTCGCATTTCGAATCAGTAACAGCCGCGATTGCAGGTCGCCAAACGAAAAGCGGCACCAAGACCTGGCACCGCTCTCAAGAACTGTGGGAAACAGCCAGGTTCCAGACTACCGGGCGATGAAACAGCTGCCGCCCGCTGCCTTGAGGCGCTCGCAAAGCTCGGCAGCTTCTTCCTTGCTTTGCGCAGGAATGCGAACCCGGTAGAAAACGCCTTTTCCGCTCACTTCGGCGCGCTGAACAGCAAGTGCCTTGCCATCCAGCACACTGGGGAATTTGCGCTTGAGATTCTGGAACGTTGCCTGCGCATCCTCAGCGCTGCGCTGCGAAGCCAGCTGAACCGCCCATTCGCCGCCAATGTCTGCCGCTGGTTGCTCAACGGAAGCGGTTTTCGCAGTTTCCTTTGTGATCGGCGCAGGATCGGCCAATGCCGGTGCCTGCGCAATCTCCTGTGGAGCCGTTTCCGCAACATTCGCCTCGGCACCGCCCAAAGACCGGGTAACCAGTGCGTCAGCCGGTGCTTCCTCGGCATCAATCGGCAAAAGCGCGGCACCGGCAGCATCGCGCGCATCCTGTGCAATCGGCACCAGTGCAGTCACATTGCTCTGTGCGTCCGCTGCCTGCGTGCCTGCTGCAACCGGTGCGTCTTCTGCCGCAACCACAGTGCCGTCCGGCTTGATCACCATTGTTTTCACTTTGCGCGGTGCAAGCGCCGGAATGGCCGGTGCATCGCCTTCGGTACTGGGAGCCAACCGCTCTTCCGCCTTGGCTTCGGCAAGTGGTGCTTGGGCAGGCGCTTCCACCAGCGCCGCCATGTCTACAGGTTTTTCTGTCTGCGAAACCAGATTTGCCTGTGCTTCACCGTCTTTGGGCTGGCCTGCCACCTTGTCATAAGCAGCCTGATCCTGGTTGGGAACCAAAGCTCCACCTGGGTTTTCCGGCTTGATTTTTACCGGGCTTGCATCGGCCTTTACAACCACAGGCTCGGCTGTTCCAGCGCTTGGGCCACTGATGTAGCCAAATGCCAAAGCCCCGCCCCCCACAAAAAGGGCGCAGGTCAAAGCCAATGCTGCGAAGGTAAAGCCGCGACGGTTCAGGATGTCGCGCGTCTGGCCGGCCTGACCTTCATCAAATTCGCCGTCATCTGCGTAACCCAGATCACCATAGGCCATGTCCCACTCTGCCGGATCACCGGAATTTTGCGGAACAGTCGCAACACCAGATGCCTGAGCCCGGTTCATTGGCGCAGGTTGGGATTTGGCCATTGGTTGCGCTTGGCCTGTTGCAGGCATCGCCAACTGATCTTCAAACTCGGCGTAATCGTCTTCCGCCCATTCTTGCGGGGCAAATTCCGACACAGCCTGGGCTGGCGCGGCGTCAAACGTGTCATCGTAAGCGTCATCGGTCTGGGAAAGGCCGATATCCAGCTCTTCCGCAAACGCGGCAGCAAACTGGTCATCAAGCTCACGCTCGGTCAATTCAAGGCGGCGCGGGGGGGTGCGGATCTCTGCGGGCACTGTCGGTGTGGCGAGGGAACGCGCAACAGGCGCTGCTGTCGGTGCCGTAAATGATGCCATTTCAGGCAGAGGCTCTGGTGAGTGCTGCGGACGGAAATTTGCCGGAACAGCCTGGCTGCGCGTCATTTCTGCTTCGAATGCCGCACCAAGGTCCAGGTCAATTTCCCCGAAACTCTCGAAAATTTCTTCGTTTGCCGCGTTTGAAACACCATGCTGTACCGGGCGGTCAATGCCAAACAATTCGTCGGAAAAATTGCTTCCAAATTCTTCGGGCTGTCGGTTGCTTTCAGCCGAAAGCAGATCCGCCAAATCATCATAATTGTCAGCCTGTTCTTCAACGAACGACGGCGAAACCATTTCATCTGGCTGAAACTTGTTTGACGCGCTGTTGATGGCCGGGTTGGCGCCCCTTGCTGCGTCGGCAAATCCAAGTTCGGCCAGAAGCTGGTCCTCGAGTGAAAAAACCGTCGCGGCTTCAACCGGCTTTTCAGGTGTTTTCGTTGCCGGGACATCGCCCTTCAAAGCCTGGACCGGCGCTCGCACACCCGACTGCGGTTGCTGCATGGCACCCATTCCAAGTTCGGCCATCAAGGCATCCTCGAGATCAAAGGATGGCAGCGGAACATGCCGGGTCGGCTTTGCGGAAGCGCTTACCTCAGCCATTTTCACGGGCGCAAATTGCCGGTCAGACGTGCCCGAAACAATTCTTGCCAGTTCGGCAAGTGGATCGTCCTGTTCGTTAACCGGGGCAAATACTCGTGCCGTGTTGCTGTAATCACTCATGATGTTTGCCTGTCCTGAACTCTGCTGCGCCCCGCCGGAGTTCACAAACGCCGGACATGCCCAGAGCGACCATGCGCGCCAAATCCGTCAGGATTTTGTCGAACTAGCGCATTTCATCCGGAGCACTAGCACCAACAATCGCCAATCCAAGGGACAATACGCACGACATTCCACGCAGCAAGGCCAATCTGGCCAGTGTCATATTGGCATTTTCTTGGTTAACGAACCGTAATTGCGGCATTTCCTTGCCTCTCGACCAGTGCTGATGCAGATCGGAAGCCAGTTGTTGCAGGTAAAATGCGATGCGATGCGGCTCGTCTGCCCGCGCCGCTTGTTCGACAATCCGGGGGAATTCCGCCATCCGGGCAATCAATGATTTTTCACCCTCGTCAACCAGCAACGAGAAATCCGCAGCCTTGATCGCAGCTGGCGAGATATCAAGCTCCGGCAATTCGGTTGAAGCCTGCCGTTCAACCGATTTGCACCGCGCATGTGCATACTGGACGTAAAACACTGCGTTGTCCTTGGATTGCTCGGTGACTTTGGCAAAGTCGAAATCGAGCGGCGCTTCCGGCTTGCGGTAAAGCATCATGAAGCGAACTGCATCGCGCCCGACCTCCTCGACCACTTCGCGAAGTGTGATGAAATCGCCGGAGCGTTTCGACATGCGTACCGGTTCCCCGTCGCGGAAAAGCCTTACCAACTGGCACAAAAGCACATCGAGTTCAGCCTTTTCGCCCGCTACTGCCTTCGCTACAGCCTTCAGACGCTTGACATATCCGCCATGGTCGGCACCGAGCACGTAAACCATCCGCTTGAAGCCGCGAACGAACTTGTCCCGAAAATATGCAACGTCAGCAGCGAAATAAGTGTAGCTGCCGTCTGACTTGACCAGCGGGCGGTCCATGTCATCACCCACATCGGTGGAACGGAAAAGCGTTTGCTTCCGGTCCTCCCAGTCCGCCGGCAATTCGCCCTTTGGCGGCGGCAACCGGCCGTCATAAACAAAGCCCTTGTTGCGCATCTCAGCCAGCATGCGGTCGATTTCGCTCACGCCGCCGTGTTTGGCGTGCAAAGTCCGCTCCGAAAAGAACACGTCATGCTGAACGCCCAGCAATTCCAGATCTTCGCGGATCATCACCATCATTGCGTCAATTGAACGGTCGCGCAGCACAGCCATCCGCGCTGCCTCGTCCATCGCAAGCAATTTCTTGCCGTATTCCGACGCCAAAGCCTTGCCAAGCGGAACAAGATAATCACCGGGATAAAGCCCGGAGGGAATTTCGCCGATTTCCTCGCCCAGCGCTTCGCGATAGCGCAACATCACCGAATTCGCCAGCACGTCAATTTGTGCGCCTGCATCGTTGATGACGTATTCGCGTGTCACTGAATATCCGGCAAACTCAAGAAGATTGGCGAGTGCATCGCCAACCACGGCGCCGCGACAATGGCCCACATGCATGGGGCCGGTCGGGTTTGCCGAAACGTATTCGACATTCACTTTTTGCCCCTTGCCGACCAGGCCGCGACCGTATTTCGCACCCGCATCAAGAATGACCGCCAAATGGTTTTGCCAATACCCATCGGCTACCCGGATATTGATGAAACCGGGCCCGGCAACCTCGCAATTTGCGACATCGCCGTCCCGCGAAAGGGCATCTGCGATAATCTGTGCAAGTTCTCGCGGATTTTTTCCGACCTGTTTGGCCAGCACCATTGCAGCATTGGTGGCAAAGTCGCCATGGGCTGGATCGCGCGGCGGCTCGACCGACAGCGCTGACAGATTCACCGAGGAATTTGCTGCAAATTCAGCATGTTCCACAATTTTTTTGATTTTTTCTTCGAACTGTTGGAATACGTTCATGATTGTGCGGCTTGCGCCGTCCTTGCTGGCACACCAGAGGGTGGCGCGAAAAACTTTCGGTTCGCCTATCGCAGATCAGGTGTGGCGTCAAACAGTCGCCGGTGCTCCGAGATTGCGTAACGGTCTGTCATGCCCGCAATGAAGTCGGCAACCAGCCTCACCCGCTTTGGCTCTGCCAATCTTCCCACAGCGTCGCGCCAGTCCATGCCCCAATCATTGGGCATTTGCGCTTCACCCGATGTGTAGGCGTGATAAAGGTCCGCCACGATTTGTGCAGCTCCTTCGCGCACATGCATCACCGATGGTGCGCGGTACATGTGCGCATACAGGAATTTCTTGATCGCCTTTTCCGCAATGTCCATCGAAGGGCTGAAGGAAACCATCGGCTTTCCGGCATTGCGAATGTCTTCAATGTTTTGCGGTGCGAGTTCAGCCAGCCGGTGCTGTGTGTGGGTGATTACATCCTCGACCATGGCCGTGATTTGTCGGCGAATGATTTCATGCGTCGTGCGTGCCGGATCAAGATGTGGGTAACGCGACCTGACTTCCGCCAGCAAGTCACCAGCCAATGGGATTCCCACAATTGCATCAAGGTCGAACAGCCCTGCCCGCAATCCATCGTCCAGATCATGGGCGTTGTAGGCAATGTCATCGGCTATGGCAGCAAATTGTGCTTCAACAGATGAATGCCGTGAAAGATCAAGGTCGAACAACTGGTTGAAATCGAGGATCGGCTGCGACACCGGTCCTTTCAACCCCTCGCCGTTTGCGCTGGTGAGTGGTCCGTTGTGCTTGACCAGTCCCTCAAGCGTTTCCCAGGCCAGATTAAGCCCGTCAAATTCGGCATATCGCCGCTCCAGTTTGGTCACAATCCGCAACGATTGGGCATTGTGGTCAAATCCGCCAAAATCCTTCATCAATTCGTCCAGCGCGTCTTCGCCGGTATGGCCAAATGGGGTGTGGCCAAAATCATGACTCAGCGCCAGCGCCTCTGCCAAATCCTCGTCGCACCGCAGCGCACGTGCCAACGAGCGGGCAATTTGTGCCACCTCAATGGAATGCGTCAGCCGGGTCCGGTAGTGGTCGCCCTCATGATAGACGAATACCTGCGTCTTGTGCTTGAGGCGCCGAAAGGCCGTCGAGTGAATGATCCGGTCGCGGTCGCGCTGGTAGGGCGTACGCGTCGGGCTGTCTGTCTCGGGAAAAAGCCGCCCCCGGCTTTGTGTGGCATTGATAGCGAAGGCTGCAAGCCCATCACGTCCGTAAGAGACTGTCATGCCCATTTGCCGATACCCCTTGACCTTCAAGCCTTCCTATCGCAGGCGCCACTCCAAGCAAAGCACGAAGCGCTGTGTCTTGAAGTTACCTTGGATCGCGCCTAGTTTTGGTAACAAAGGAATTTGCCATGACCACAGACACGCTTGAAAAACCTGCCCTTGAAGTCACCGAAGCTGCCTTGCGGCGAATTGCCAAAATTCTGGCAAACGACGGCAAGGCCAACGCCCTTCGAATTTCTGTGGATGGTGGCGGTTGTTCAGGATTTTCCTACAAATACGATCTCGTGTCACAGGACCGGCAGGATGATGACATCCTGATCGAGGGCCAGGGCGGACGCGTGCTCGTCGACACAATGTCGCTGCAATACATGACAGGCTCGAAAGTCGATTTTGTCGACGATCTGATGGGGCAGTCGTTCAAGATCAGCAACCCCAATGCGGTTGCAAGCTGCGGCTGCGGCACCAGTTTTTCAGTTTGATCATTTGTATTTCAACAGCGAAGGCCCGCAATTGCTTCCGGGCCTTCTGATTGTTCCGTTGTGACGACTACGCTTCGGCAGCCATTGCCGCTTCCTTGGCATCGCTGGCATCGCCTGTTGCGCCGTTGAAGAACACATTCAGCAAGACCGCGGCAAACGACGCCAGCAAGATGCCCGACTCGATCAGCGGATGAAGCGAGTGCGGCATCCACATTTTGAAATTCGGTGCAATCAGCGGAATCATGCCGAAACCAAGCGCAACTGCAACGATGAACAGATTGTTGCGGTTGGTCTTGAAATCGACATTGGCAAGGATGCGGATACCGGTTGCAGCGACCATGCCGAACATGACAAGCCCGGCTCCGCCGAGCACGAAGGTTGGCAGCGATTCAACCAGCGCTCCCATCTTCGGCACGAGACCCAGAATGATGAGGATGATGCCGCCGGCCACGCAGACAAAACGGCTCTTGATGCCGGTAACACCAACCAGCCCGACGTTCTGCGAAAAGCTGGTGTATGGGAAAGTGTTGAAAATGCCGCCGATAAGTGTGCCAAGGCCGTCGGCGCGGAGGCCTGCGGAAAGCATGGGCTGTGTGATCTTCTTGCCTGTCATGTCGCCGAGCGCCAGGAACATGCCGGTCGATTCAATCATCACCACAATCATCACCAGCGACATCGTAACAATGAGCACCGGATCAAAGATCGGCGTCCCGAAGGAAAATGGCGTGATCAACGCGAACCATCCGGCAGAAGCCACTTTGGTAAAATTCATCATGCCAAGCGCCGCTGCCACAACACCGCCAATGACGATGCCGAGCAACACTGCAATATTTTGCAAAAAGCCGGTGGCCAGACGCGAGATCGCAAGAATGGAAACGAGCACCAGGGCCGCAATAGAAATGTTGGCGATCGGCGCATAGGCTGCATTGTTGACCGAAGGTGCCAAAGCCAGTTTTTCCGGCAAGGCAGGCAATGTTGAGCCGGTTGCCTTGGCAAGCTCGGTGATCTGCTTCAGCCACTCGGCATGCTCCGGATTGACGATTTGTGGCGCGGTCGGCCCGAACGGATTGCCGAAAATCCAGTTGATGCCGATTCGCATCAAGGTCACACCGATGACCAGAATGATGGTGCCGGTCACCACGGGCGGAAAGAACCGCAAGAGCCGGCTGACGACCGGGGCAATCAGAATTCCAAAAATGCCGGCACCGATAATGGCACCAAAGATCATCCGGGCGCCGTCGGCACCGGGGTTGGCATTGGCCATTGCCACCATCGGGCCAACCGCTGCAAATGTTACGCCCATCATCACCGGCAGTTTGATGCCAAACCATTGGGTTGCGCCAAGCGACTGGATGATTGAAACGATGCCGCAGACGAAAAGGTCGGCGGAAATCAAAAATGCCACTTGTTGTGGATCGAGCTTCAAGGCCCGCCCGACAATCAGCGGAACGGCAATAGCGCCCGCATACATGACGAGCACGTGTTGAAGGCCAAGTGTTGCCAGTCGCGGGGCCGGCAAGGCCTCATCGACGGCATGAACGGTTGTTGCCATGTTTATTTACTCCCCATTTTTCCCTTGCCGAAGTCCGCAAAATTTCCCGTCGCGTACCAGACTTTGTGACGGTACGATGAATTGACGCAATGGCAAGCGGTTATTTCAGGCGGGTTTACTTATTCACTGCCTGTTTTTTGATCAGCCTCGTGCGAGGCGCCTATGTATTTGCAAATGGCTTAAAAGCCGTGTTTGCTGGCGGCAGATTGCCCAACTTTGCGGATTCTTGATGAAAATTGCCACCTGGAATATCAACGGCGTCAAGGCGCGGATCGAAGTCCTGCTGGAATGGTTGCGCCAGGAGAAGCCGGATATTGCCTGCCTGCAGGAAATCAAAAGCGTGGACGAAGGCTTCCCCCGCGCCGAAATCGAGGCGCTTGGCTACCATGTCGAAACCCATGGCCAGAAAGGCTTCAATGGGGTGGCAATTCTGTCGAAGCTGCCATTTGACGAGGTAAACCGCGGCTTGCCTGGTGATTCCGAAGATGTGCAGGCGCGCTTCATTGAGGGTGTTTTCTCAACTTCAAGCGGCGTTGTGCGGGTTGCCAGCCTGTATTTGCCGAACGGAAATCCGCTGGGTACAGAAAAATTCCCCTACAAGCTTGCATGGATGGAACGGCTGCACGCTTTTGCCAGCGAACGCCTGACCTTCGAAGAACCATTGGTCCTTGCAGGCGACTACAACGTCATACCGATGCCGCAAGACGCCAGATTTCCCGATTTATGGCTGGGCGATGCCTTGTTCCAGCCGGAAAGCCGTGCGGCTTTTCGCAAGCTCTCCAATTTGGGGCTGACGGATGCAATCCGCACTGTGAACGACGCACCGGGAACATTTACTTTTTGGGATTACCAGGCCGGTGCTTGGCAGCGCGACAACGGCATTCGTATCGACCATTTGATGTTGTCGCCGGAAGCAGCAAACAAGCTCTCCGCCGCCGGCATCGACAAGCATGTGCGCGATTGGGAAAAACCCTCCGATCACGTTCCGGTCTGGATTGAACTGGCAGTCTGACGCAAGCCGGATTGACAAATCCGCAAGGCAAGCGCCGAATGGGTGCATGACGCGGATCATGCTTGCAACTTTGCTGGTCGCTTTTCCCTTGGCTGCCCAATCCGCCGAAGGCTGTACCTGCCGCGCGAGCGACGGAACCAAGATTGCCGAGGGCGCAACAGCCTGTTTGAAATCTCAAAAAGGTATGGTGCTGGCGCGTTGCGAGCGCTCCCTCAACAACCCAAGCTGGACGTTTCTCGGAACGCCCTGCCCCAGTGCCGGCATGACACCAATCATGGAAACAATGCCGAAGCTCAAAGGCTGAACGCTTACTGCGACGCCATTTTCTCGATCATGATGATCGCGTCGCGGCGTTCTTTTTCGCTGGCAAGTGCAAACGCTTCTTCCTGCATGGACGATATCCACACATTGTCTTCCGGATTGGCGCGCTTTTGTGCCGCCATCATCATCGACAATCCGCGTACAGGATCACGCCGAAGGTGCTCGCCTTCAAAAAGCAGATGGCCAAGCAGTGCCTGTGCGCCGGGATGCCCGTTGTCTGCCGCAGATTTCAACATGCGGGCAGCTTGAATGATGTCGCCTTGCGGGTTCTCGCCTTCGAGATACATGCGGCCAAGTTCATATTGCGCATCTGGATGATCAAAATAGGTCGCAGCGGTGGTCAGCATCACCAGCGCTTCCGCGGGATCCTTGCGAACCCCGGCCTCGGGCGCGCCCACACGGTAGTACCGCCCCAGTGCAACCATGGCATTGCCGGTAAATTGCCAGTCGGCCGTTCCAGGCTGCGCTTCAGCAAAATTATCGACGATTTTGCGGAAGAAGCGCACAGCCGCCGCCGGATCCTGCTTGACGCCGTCGCCGGTCTGGTACATCCGCCCGAGCTTCCACTGGGCGGCATGATCACCCTGGTCTGCAGCATATTCAAGCGCACTTACCGCTTCTGCTTCCTGCCCTTTTTGCCGGGCCGAAAAGAAGAATTTCCAAATTCTCGGAGTAGACGGTTTTTCATCGGCAAACACTTTTGCCGGGTCGAACGCCAGCGCGGGGCCGGAATGTCCGGCCCCAAAAACGCCTGCACACACAATTGCAGCAGCTATCTGTCTAGATATCCGCGTAAACATGGGTTTCCTTGGCAGCGCCCGGATGGGTTACGGCGCCGTATCGCGCAGTACCGACCGTCTGGGCATATTTCCATAGCGCACCTGACTGGTAGTCTGTCTGGCGCGGTTTCCATTTCTTCGCCCGCTTGTCCAGTTCGTCCTGGTCAAGCTGCACGTTGATCGTTCCCTTGGCAGCATCAATCTCGATGATGTCGCCGTTCTTCAAAAGGGCAATTGGTCCGCAAACCGCTGCTTCCGGACCAACATGCCCGATGCAGAAGCCGCGCGTTGCCCCCGAAAACCGGCCATCGGTGATCAGCGCAACCTTGTCGCCCATGCCCTGGCCGTAAATCGCCGCAGTCGTCGACAGCATTTCGCGCATTCCCGGACCTCCCTTGGGTCCTTCATACCGGATGACGAGCACTTCGCCTTCCTTGTAGTTCTTGTTCTTGACTGCCTCGAAGCATTCTTCCTCGCTGTCGAAGCAGCGGGCCGGACCCGCAAACTTCAGCTTGGCCATGCCTGCGACCTTCACGATCGCGCCATCGGGAGCAAGATTGCCCTTGAGGCCTACTACGCCGCCGGTTTTGGTGATCGGCTTGTTCGCCGGATACACCACATCCTGCTGGTCGTTCCATTTTATGTAGGACATGTTTTCGGCCAAAGTGCGGCCAGTAACAGTCAAAACATCGCCGTGCAGGAAACCGTGATCAAATAGCGTCTTCATCAGCAGCGGAATACCGCCAGCCTCGAACATGTCCTTGGCGACGTATTTGCCGCCCGGCTTCAGGTCGGCAATGTAGGGTGTCTTCTTGAAGATCTTCGCGACATCGAACAGGTCGAATTTGATACCGCACTCATGCGCGATCGCTGGCAAATGGAGCGCGCCATTGGTGGAACCGCCTGAAGCGGCAACCACCGCCGCAGCGTTTTCCAGCGCTTCGCGGGTGACGATGTCGCGCGGGCGAATGTTCCTTGCGATCAGTTCCATGATCTTTTCGCCAGACGCATACGAAAACCGGTCGCGCAATTCGTAAGGCGCAGGTGCGCCGCAGGAATATGGCAGGGCAAGGCCAATGGCCTCAGCCACCGTCGCCATGGTGTTGGCGGTAAACTGCGCTCCGCACGAACCGGCAGAGGGGCAGGCAGACTCTTCGATCAACTGCAGGTCTTCGTCTGACATGTTGCCAACAGAGTGTTGGCCGACAGCCTCGAACACGTCCTGAACCGTGATTTGACGGCCCTTGAACGAGCCGGGAAGAATGGATCCGCCATAGATGAAAATGGACGGAACATTGAGGCGGACCATTGCCATCATCATGCCGGGCAGCGACTTGTCACAGCCCGCAAGCCCGACCAAGGCATCATAGCAATGGCCGCGCATGGTCAGCTCGACAGAGTCGGCAATCACATCGCGACTGACCAGCGACGATTTCATGCCCTGATGGCCCATCGCAATGCCGTCTGTCACGGTAATGGTACAAAACTCTCGCGGTGTTCCGTGAGCGGCTGCGACGCCCTTTTTGACAACCTGTGCCTGGCGCATCAGCGAAATGTTGCAAGGCGCAGCTTCATTCCAGCAAGACGCTACCCCAACCAGCGGCTGGGCGATCTCGGCAGCCGACAAGCCCATGGCATACAGGTACGATCGGTGCGGCGCACGCTCGGGACCAACCGTGGTGTGGCGCGATGGCAGTTTTGACTTGTCGATGACCGGCTTGTCGGATTTGGCGTCCATATGTCTTCTTTCCTCGGCGGCGAGACCGCGCCTGCGGACAACGCCTGTTTGAATCCGTTATTTTGTGGCTGAAAAGGGGCAAAGAGCCGCCACTCGCCTGTGAAACAATATACCCAATGCGGTTTGCCGCCGCTGTTGCATGTTTGCCACGAATTGGGTGAAGATTGGGTTGATGCCGACCGGACAAATCCCGGAAGTCCGCAACCGCCCTGAACATTGCAGGGTTACGGCCAGCCCCCCCGAATGGAACCGATAAACTTTGTCTTGCGATGGCGCAGGTTTGACCTGTGTCAATGACGTTTGGGGCATTGAAAATGTAAGCTGGCAAAGTTTTCGTCACGGGGAGAGATTGGAATGGACAAAGGCAACAGGCCTGCCGAACCACAAGTGAACAAAGCGGCTGAACTGCCGATCACCCAGGCGCCGGGTGGGCGCAATGGCGAGACAGAGCCCGGCAAGGCAAACACAATTCTTGGAACGCGCTCTTTTGATCAATCTGTCTATCCATACAAGAACAAGATGCCGACTGAAGCCTACGAAGCGCACAAGGCGCTGTTGCAAGTGGAACTTCTCAAGGCGCAACGCTGGGTCGAACAGAACCGCGAGAAAATCATCATCCTGTTCGAAGGGCGCGACGCAGCCGGCAAAGGCGGCACCATCAAGCGCTTCACCGAACACCTCAACCCGAGAACCGCACGGGTGGTGGCCCTTTCGAGGCCGACCGAACGCGAACGTCTGCAATGGTACTACCAACGATACATAGAGCATCTCCCGGCCGGTGGTGAGATCGTCATGTTTGACCGCTCCTGGTACAACCGCGCGGGCGTCGAGCGCGTCATGGGCTTTTGCTCGCCAAACGAATATCTGGAATTCATGCGCGAGACGCCGGAACTGGAGCGCATGTTTGCCCGCTCCGGCATACGGCTTTTCAAATACTGGTTTTCGGTAACGCGCGCCGAGCAGCTCCGCCGCTTTCACGAGCGCGAGGTCGACCCGCTCAAACAGTGGAAGCTCTCACCCATCGACCGCGCTTCCCTCGACAAATGGGACGAATATACCGAGGCCAAGGAAGCCATGTTCTTCTACACCGACACAGCCGATGCGCCATGGACGGTGATCAAGTCAGATGACAAGAAGCGCGCGCGCCTTGGCTGCATGATCCATTTCCTGCGCTCACTGCCGTACCCGGGCCGCGACGAGCAGGTGGTTGGGGAACCCGATCCTTTGCTGGTCGGGCACGCAGCCCATGTCATTGGCAGTGACGACCATATTTTGGGGAAAACCCTGCATCCCGAACATCGCAAGGCGCCTGCGCCATAAAGCGGGAAGAAGCCCCGCCTTACCCAGCCACACGCTCCTGCGCCTTGCGGTTTCGCTCCAGCTCCGCCGCATACCCCAAAAGCTTTTCACGCTCCTCCTCAACCACCTCCTGCGGGGCATTGGCAACAAATTTTGCGTTTGAAAGCTTGCCGTCGAGCCGCTTTACTTCGCCTTCCAGCCGTTTGATTTCCCTGGCAAGGCGCGCCCGCTCGGCGGCAAGATCAACAATGCCCTCCAGCGGCAGGCAAGCCGTGGCTTCACCAACAACAATCTGCGCTGAATTGGCCGGAGCAATATCTGCGAGCGTAACCGGTTCAACACGGGCCAGGCGCGTGATTGCCGCACTGTGGATGTCGAGCCGCATCCGGGTTGTTTCGTCCGCTCCGGTAACAACCATTGGCAACATCAGGCCGGGCTTGATGTCCATCTCGGCACGCGCCGAACGAATGTCGGTCACCAGCCCGATCAGCCAGTTGATTTCAGCCGCCGCCTGATCATCTTCAATTGCTGGAACCGGCCAATGTGCGTGGCAAAGCAGACTGCCTCGCGGGGTTTCTCCCGCTGTTGCCTGCCACAACTCTTCTGTCATGAACGGCATGAACGGATGCAGCAGCTTGAAGGTTTCATCCAGGATGAATGCTGCGCAAGCCTGACTTTCGGCCTTCGCCTTTTCATCGCTGCCAAGAAACACCGGCTTCAGCAACTCAAGGTACCAATCGCACAATGTGTTCCAGACAAATTTGTAGGCCGCTCCGGCTGCATCGTTGAACCGGCATTTCTCAATTGCCCCCGTAATCTCCTTTGTGGCCCGCGCAAGCTCGGCGACCATCCAGCGGTTGATCGTCAACTCTACCGATGCAGCGTTGAAATCCGTTGTGCGTGCCACTCCGTTCATTTGCGCAAAACGTGTCGCGTTCCACAGCTTGGTGCCGAAATTGCGGTAACCGGCGATGCGGGCCGGATCGAGCTTCACGTCCCTGCCCTGCGCCGCCAAAATCGCCAGCGTAAACCGCAGCGCATCGGCACCGTATTCATCGATCAGTTCGAGCGGATCGATGACATTGCCCTTGGATTTCGACATCTTGGCGCCGTGCTTGTCGCGCACCAGTGCGTGGACATAGACCGTGTGGAACGGCTCGGCACCCATGAAATGCTTGCCCATCATCATCATGCGGGCGACCCAGAAAAAGATGATGTCGAAACCGGTGACAAGCACGCTGGTCGGGTAATAGCGCTCAAGCTCGAGTGTTTCATCCGGCCAGCCGAGCGTCGAGAACGGCCACAGCGCCGATGAGAACCAGGTGTCGAGCACATCCTCGTCGCGGGTGAGATAGGCCGCGCGGCGGCCGGCATCCTGAGCAATGGCTTCGGCTTCCTGCTCTGTGATGTTGCCGTTCATCGTGTCGTAGGCGAGCGCATCGACCACCGCCTCGTCCTGCGTCTCCGCGACATAGATCTTGCCGTCGGCGCCGTACCACGCCGGAATCTGATGGCCCCACCAGAGCTGGCGCGACACGCACCAGGGCTGGATGTTCTCCATCCAGTCGTAATAGGTCTTTTCCCAGTTCTTCGGCACGAACGCGGTTCGGCCGTCGCGCACCGCGGCGATCGCGGGCTGCGCCAGCGTCTTGGCGTCGACATACCATTGGTCGGTGAGGAACGGCTCGATCACCACGCCGGACCGATCGCCATGCGGCACCATGTGCGTGTTGGGTTCGATGGTGTCGAGCAGGCCCTTCTCTTCCATGCGGGCGACGATTTGCTTGCGCGCGGCGAAGCGATCCACGCCATGCATTGCGAGGGTGTCGTCGAGATCGGCGGACGGTTCGAGGCCTTCTAGGAAGGCGTCGTTGTCCTTCAGGTTAAGCCTGGCCTCGACGTCAAGAATATTGACCTTCGGCAAATCGTGCCGCTTGCCGACCTCGAAATCGTTGAAGTCGTGCGCCGGCGTGATCTTCACTGCGCCGGTGCCCTTTTCAGGGTCGGCGTAGTCGTCTCCGACAATGGGAATGCGGCGGCCAACCAGAGGCAGGATCGCGTAGCGTCCGATCAGATGCCGCAGCTTCTCGTTCTCGGGATGAACCGCAACCGCGGTGTCGCCCAGCATCGTTTCCGGCCGCGTGGTCGCAACGATGATGAACTCGCCGGGAATGCCCTCGATCGGATATTTCAGGTGCCAGAGGTTGCCCTTCACCTCGACCTGCTGCACTTCGAGATCGGAAATGGCGGTGAGCAGCTTCGGGTCCCAATTGACCAGCCGCTTGTCCTTGTAGATCAGCCCTTCGCGATAAAGCTCGACGAAGACCTTGAGCACGGCCTTGGACAGACCCTCGTCCATGGTGAAGCGTTCGCGCGACCAGTCGCAGGACGCGCCGAGCCGCTTGAGCTGGTTGATGATGGTGCCGCCCGATTCGGCCTTCCATTCCCACACCCGATCGAGGAACTTCTCGCGCCCCATGGTCCGCCGGTCAGCCTGCTGGCGCTCCATCAGTTGCCGCTCGACCACCATCTGGGTGGCGATGCCCGCATGGTCGGTACCGACCTGCCACAGCACGTCGCGCCCGCGCATGCGCTCGAAACGGCACAGGATGTCCTGCAACGTGTTATTGAGCGCATGGCCCATATGCAATGAGCCGGTCACGTTCGGCGGCGGAATGACGATACAGTAAGGCTTCGCGCCGGCGCGGTCGGGCCGGCCGGCCCGGAAGGCCAGTGCATTTTCCCACGCCTGCGAAATGCGCGGCTCCACGTCGGACGGCTGATAGGTCTTGTCGATCATCTGGAAATACGGGGTTTCTGCGTTTGGCAGGGGTAGGTTACAAAGCCCGCCGCCGTGCAAAGTGTCAACAATTGCGCAGTCATATCGTGCTGCACTGAAACGATAAAATCGTGGCGAAATCCCTAATCTCAGCAAATCCGACCCGCGCTATCTTCCTGCTGTCGCTCGCCGGCTTTGCCAGCCAGGCGATGGTGCGGGTATCGGACTCGCTCCTGCCGCAGATCGCGACCGACCTCGCGGTCACCATCGGTGCCGCCTCGATCGTGATCATCGCCTACGGGCTCGCTCACGGCACGGTGCAGTTATTCGCCGGCGAAATCGGAGACCGGTTCGGCAAGTATTATTCGGTCGCCGGGCTGAGCGCGATTGCCGCTGTCGCCACCGTTTTGTGCGGGCTGGCGCTGTCGCTGTCCGAACTCGTCGCCTACAGGCTGCTATGCGGGGTTGCCGCCGGCTGCGTCATCCCGCTGGCGATGGCTTATATCGGCGACGTCGTCCCCTACGACCAGCGCCAGCCGGTGCTTGGGCGCTATCTGACCGGACAGATTTCCGGTTTGCTGTTCGGTCAGGTCGCAGGCGGCGTGCTCGGCGACATGTTCGGCTGGCGCAACGTATTCTTCATCCTGGGCGGCATCTTTGCCGTCGCCGCGGCGGCTCTGGCTGCGGAACTGGCTCTCAATCCGGTCACCCGCGCATCGAGCGCGCGAGCGGTTCGCCAGGGCGGTCTCATCGCGGAATACAGGATCGTGCTGAGCGAGCCCTGGGCACGCTTCATCACCGCGTGCGTGTTCGTCGAGGCGGCACTGCTCTATGCGGTGCTGTCCTTCATCGGCGCCGACCTTTACCTGCGGTTCGGCTTGAGCTTCACCATGGTTGGGCTGGTGGTCGGATGCTTCGCCATCGGCGGTCTGATCTATACTTTCGCCGTCCGCATTCTGGTCAACCGCCTCGGCCAGATCCGACTTGTGATCGCAGGCGGAGCGCTGGTGTCGATCGGCTTCCTGACGCTGTCGTTCCAGCCGGTCTGGTGGTTCGCGCCGCTTGCCACCATGCTGATCGGACTCGGTTTCTACATGGTCCACAACACCTTCCAAACCAACGCCACGCAGATGTCGCCGCAGGCTCGCGGCACCGCGCTCGCGATCTTCTCATCGGCGCTCTATATGGGGATTACGGCGGGTGTCGCCGCCGCCGCGCCGATCGTCGACCGGTTCACGGCGGTGCCGGTCTTCGTCATATCGGCTGTGGGATTTCCGGTGCTGTGCGCAATCTTCGCGC
>JBGSOG010000007.1:0-18731 GCA_041739225.1 Rhizobiaceae bacterium | reverse complement strand
CGGTCATTGCCCATGCCGGTGGTGAACACGAACACATCCGCCCCGCCATTGCCGATGATCGTGTCGTTGAAGGCATTGTTCTGCGTGATGGTGTTGGCCGCAGCGCTGCCGACGATGTAGCCGGTGCCGTTGTCGTAGATGTTCGACTGAAACGAAAACACCCCGCCGGAAAAATGCTGCGTGGCGGTGGTGAAGGCCTCGTTGACCCCGCCATCGGTGGTGACCCGCGTGGTGTACAGCCCGCCCGAGGACTTCTCGGTCAGGATGTTGCCATTGTCGAACTCGGTCACCTTCTGGGTGACCAGACCGGTTGCCGGGTCGAGCGTCAGCGTCGAGGTCTTCCAGCTGTACAAATTGGAAGCGGTATCGTCCGAGGTGACCGAAGTGCGCTGGACCAGATCGTTGAACAGCGTGGTTGTTACAAACCCGCTCGATGCAGTCTCAACGCGACTGTCGACACGTGCAGCATCATCATAGTTCAGCACGGTTGAGCGGACCAGATCGCCGTCATAGGTCGTGGTGTTGCTGTCCCAGCGACCAGCGGCGTCGTATTGAATGGTCACGCTGTCGCGTTCACCGACAATATTGCTGGTGGTGATCGAGACAAGGACGTCGGCCACATATTGCCAGTCGACAATTGTGCCGTCGTCATTGGTGGTGAGCTTGGAAACCCTGTTGCCCGTCGCATCAAGTGTGAGCAGAGCGTTGGTCCAACTGGCTCCGGCTGTGTCTGTGGAAGTCACGAGAATTCCACCCGCATTGGGCCCTGTTGTGATTGAAGTAGCGACATTGTTCGCACCCGCCTCAATCCACGCAACATTTTCAACACCAGCGTCGCGAAGCAGGTCAAGTTGCGTGAAACGCGCCGAACGCGTTGCTGGCGTCCCAAACGTGGTCAGATAAATGAAATCACCGATATTTGCCGTATCGTTAGCGCCGCCCATGCTGGTTAAAAACGCCGCTTGTGCGGAAGTGATGGTAATCTGGGTATTGCTTGCATCCGAAGTTATTGCCTCGATTGACGTAAGCGTCTTGCCGGAAAGTGAAACCGCTCCACCTCCTGTCAGGGCAATGGTGTCGGTGCCGGTACCTGTACCGCCGCTGATGGTGGTAAACTGTGCAATCCGGCTGGTGGAAACCTGAAAGGTGTCGTCCTGGTTGTTGCGGCCTGTGAGCAACTCAAAACCGGTAAGGCTGGTCGGAGCATTGAGGTTAACAACTACCGGGTTGCCCCACCGGGCTGGATGAGCAGAGTGTCAGTGCCACCGCCTGCATCCAGAACGTCACCGGCTGAAACCTGACCACCGGTGCCTTCAAAACTGTCATTGCCTGCAGTGGCACCCGCAGAATTATCCACGCCATTTGACAAACTTATTGTAGCCATCGCTACTACTCCTTCACGCTACGCAACGCCCGGGTACTTGTACCTGCAAATTTCCTGCAAAAATTATCTTCTGTCTAAAATTTACCAAAGCACAGTTATTAATTCAGTGCAATCTGAAGACAATTGACATCAATATTTGGCTGTATGAAATTAAACGCCAGACGACTTGAGCGGTTTTTCGACTTGCCGAGAAAGCCGGACCCTAGTCCAGTGCCTTGACGATGTTTTCGACCATCTTCTTGGCATCGGCAAACAGCATCATGGTGTTCGGCTTGTAAAATAGCGTGTTGTCGATGCCGGCATAGCCCGAAGCCATCGAGCGCTTGACGAAAAGGCACGTTGCCGCCTTGTCGACATCGAGGATCGGCATCCCGTAAATCGGCGAGGTCTTGTCATCACGGGCTGAAGGGTTGGTCACGTCGTTTGCGCCAATAACGAATGCAACATCGGCCTGCGCAAATTCCGAATTGATGTCTTCAAGCTCAAACACTTCGTCGTAAGGCACATTGGCTTCGGCGAGCAGCACGTTCATGTGTCCGGGCATGCGCCCAGCCACCGGATGGATGGCGTACTTTACTTCCACGCCAGCATGCTTGAGCTTGTCGCCCATTTCACGCAGTGCGTGCTGTGCTTGCGCCACTGCCATGCCGTAGCCCGGAACAATGATGACCTTGGATGCGTTTTTCATGAGGAAGGCAGCGTCTTCCGCCGAACCCTGCTTGACGGTCTTGTCCGAATTGTCCGCGCCACTGCCGCCCGCAACCGACTCGCCACCAAATCCGCCAAGAATGACCGAGATGAACGAGCGGTTCATGCCTTTGCACATGATGTAGGACAGGATCGCACCGGACGAGCCGACCAGCGCGCCGGTGATGATAAGTGCCATGTTGCCAAGCGTGAAACCGATGCCTGCTGCCGCCCAGCCTGAATAGGAATTGAGCATCGACACGACAACCGGCATGTCCGCCCCGCCGATCGGAATGATGATCAAAACGCCGAGCACCAGCGACACCAGGGTGATCAGCCAGAACACCGTGATGCTGCCAGTGGCAACAAACAGGCCGATGAGCACCACCAGCGCAATGGCAAGGCCGAGGTTCACCATGTGCCGGGCCGGAAGCATGATCGGCTTGCCGGACATCCGCCCGTCGAGCTTGAGGAACGCGATGATCGAACCGGTAAAGGTGATGGCACCGATGGCGACACCCAGCGACATTTCCACCAGGCTCTGCGCGTGGATGGCCTCAGCCGTGCCGATACCGAAAGACTGCGGCGCGTAAAGCGCTGCCGCAGCGACCAGCACTGCGGCAAGTCCGACCAGGCTGTGGAAGGCGGCAACCAATTGCGGCATCGCCGTCATCGGGATGCGCCGCGCGATGACGGCACCGACCCCGCCACCAATGCCAAGACCGGCCAAGATCAGCACAAAGTTGGAAAACGACGGTGCTGCATTGACGAGGGTGGTCAGGATGGCAATTGCCATGCCGGCCATGCCAAACTGGTTACCGCGTTGCGAGGTTGTCGGATGCGAAAGGCCGCGCAGTGCCATGATGAAAAGGACGCCTGAAACCAGGTAAAGCAGCGCTGTGATGTTTTGCATGGATTGCGGACCCTCTGGCGCTTAGCGCTGCTTTTTCTTGTACATCGCCAGCATGCGCTGGGTCACAAGAAAACCACCGAAAATGTTGACCGACGCCAATACCAGCGCCGCAAAGCCGAACCCGGTTGCCATCGCACCGGCAGAGGACGCTCCCACTGCCAGCAGTGCGCCAACAACAATCACCGACGAGATCGCATTGGTTACCGACATCAGTGGCGTGTGCAGCGCCGGAGTGACCGACCAGACCACGTAATAACCGACGAAAATCGCCAAAACGAACGCTGCCAACTGGAATACGAACGGATCAATTGCCCCGCCACTGGCTCCGTGGGCAATTGCGCCCAGCGCCTCGGCGCCACCACCCTGCTGCTGTGCTGCCAGTGTGGCTTCGGTCGATTTTTCCACGGCACGCATGGCTGCGGCAGCGGCCTGCGTGGCAATTTCCGTGGCTTGGTCTGCCAGTTCCCGCGACTTTTCCGCGTAGGCCTTGGCTGCTTCCAGCGCTTGGTTGACGGTCTCGCTCATTTGGCTGCCTCCTCTGCCATCAGGATTGGTGCCGGTTCCTTCGGCGCAAAAGCAGGATGCACAATCTTGCCGCCGCGCGTCAGAAGCGTGGCTTTGACCAGTTCGTCATCCCAGTGAACAACGAGCGACTTGCTCTCCTTGTCGACCATTGTCTCAAGGAAGGCGAAAAGGTTTTTCGCGTAAAGTTGCGACGCTGTGGCTGCAATGCGGCCAGCCATGTTCGGATAACCGACGATCGAAACACCGCCGATGCGAACCACTTCGCCCGATTTTGCCCCCTCCACATTGCCACCGCGCTCAATGGCGAGGTCGACAATAACCGAACCTGGTGCCATGGCAGCCAGCATTTCGGTGGTTACAAGACGTGGCGCAGGGCGACCGGGAATAAGCGCCGTGGTGATGACGATGTCCTGCTTGGCAATGTGCGCGGCCACCAGTGCTGCCTGTTTGTCGCGGTATTCTTTCGACATTTCCTTGGCATAGCCGCCGGCGGTCTCTGCCTGCCTGAATTCTTCATCCTCAACCGCGATGAATTTTGCGCCAAGCGATTCAACCTGTTCCTTGGAAGCAGGCCGCACGTCGGTTGCAGTCACCACAGCTCCCAGCCGGCGGGCGGTGGCAATCGCCTGAAGGCCGGCAACGCCTGCCCCCATGACAAACACGCGCGCAGCCGTAACTGTGCCTGCTGCGGTCATCATCATCGGCATGGCACGGTCATAAACCGACGATGCCTCGATGACTGCCTGATATCCGGCAAGGTTGGCTTGCGAGGAAAGCACGTCCATGACCTGCGCGCGGGTGATGCGCGGCATGAATTCCATTGCAAAGGCTGAAACACCGGCATTTGCCATCGCCGCCACATCGCCTTCATGCCCGTAAGGATCCATGGTGGCGATCACCAGCGCACCGGACTTGTAGCCGGCGGTTTCATTTGGGGTTGGGCGGCGCACCTTGAGTACGACGTCGGCATCTGCGCCATCGCCGGCCGAGCCCGCCCTTGCGCCAGCAGTTTCAAAATGTGCATCGGGAATGCGTGAACCCAGCCCTGCGCCGGCTTCCACAACAACATCAAAACCCAGCGCCACGAGGCGTTTCACCGTATCGGGTGAGGCCGCAACCCGGGTTTCATTGTCCGACCGCTCAAGCGGAACGAAAAGCTTCATTCCCCAATTCCTCCCGGGCTCAAACCCGTGTCTTCAGCCAATAAATCAAGCTGAACCATTGCAGCATTGAAAGGGCGAGGCAAGCATGACGCCACAGCCATCACATTGTTTCGTTTACAGCACAAACCAGGCCAAAACACCAAGGGCAATGCTGACCAGGAAAAATCCTGCCAGACCCCCGCCACCAATCGTCGAAAAGGCCAGCGCAATCATGATGATCAGCAGTGCAATGGTTGTCCACTTTGTCAGCCAGATGAATCCGGCATAGGTTTTGTCATGCTCGGAATAGTCCATCGCATTTTTGGCTTCTTCATGCTTGGCAGCTTTGGCCATGATTGCCTCCCCGAAAAATCAGCTGTTGATGCTGACGCAATTACACAAACCTGGCCGCAACGGCAATGCTGCTGTTCATGCCTTTCCCGGTGACGAATTGTCCCGCTGACAATGTTTTACCGGCGCAGCACAAACGCCTTTCCGCCGCCATCCGTGCAGTTGAGGATGTTCAGGTCTGGCCGGACGCATTTGGCCGTGTTGCTGGTGCCGGTTAGATTGCTGACCCAGTTGAGATCAACCTCGGTCTCCGAAATCGCCAGATAACCGCCCTGCGATATGACATTTCCCGTGTCCACCGCCACCGTGGTGAACTTGCCGTTCTCGAACTTGGCAGTGTAGCCACCACTGTCCGGACGCCAGTCACCCGTCAATCCGCCACCGCCTGCCGTCGGGTTGATCTTGTCCGTCTGGCAGCCAAAGAGGGCCAACGCCGATGCAAACATTGCGATTGCTCCAACCAATCCACGCATTTTTTCCACCTTTTTTGTCATGCCGCCGTGTCGAGAGCCTCAAGTTCGTCCATCAGGCTTTCGATCATCGAAAGTCCCTTGCCCCAGAATGATGGCTCTGTTGCGTCAAGACCAAAAGGTTTGAGCAATTGCGAGTGGTGCTTGGTGCCACCCGCCTTGAGCATCTCGAAGTACCGCTCCTGAAAACCGGTTTCGCCGTTTTGGTAGACGGCATAAAGCGAATTGACGAGACAATCGCCAAACGCATAGGCGTAGACGTAAAATGGCGAATGGATGAAATGCGGGATGTAGCTCCACCAGATCTTGTAGCTCTCGTGGAATTCAAACACCGGACCAAGGCTTTGTTTCTGCACCTCAATCCATAGCTCACCGAGTTTTTCCTGTGTCAGTTCGCCCGACTTGCGTTCGGTGTGCACCTTGCGCTCGAAAAGGTAGAATGCAACCTGCCGAACCACCGTGTTGATCATGTCCTCGATTTTCTGGGCCAGCATTGCGCGGCGCTCAGACTTGCTGGCGGATTTTTCCAGCATGTGGCGGAATGTGAGCATTTCACCGAAAACGCTCGCCGTTTCAGCCAGGGTCAGCGGCGTTTGCGACATCAGCGGCCCCTGGGCGCCTGCAAGCACCTGGTGGATGCCGTGCCCGAGCTCATGTGCCAACGTCATCACATCGCGCGGTTTTCCAAGGTAATTCAGCATTACATAAGGATGCACAGACGGCACGGTCGGATGGGCAAACGCACCCGACTGCTTGCCGGGCCGAACCGGGGCATCGATCCAGTTGCGGTCAAAGAACTTGCTGGCTATGTCGGCCATTTCCGGCGCAAAACCAGCATACGCACCCAAAACCGTTTCGCGTGCCTCGCTCCATGAATGCAGCCGTTCCTGCTTGGTGCCCAAAGGCGCATTGCGGTCCCAGTACTGCATCCGGTCAAGACCCATCCAGCCGGCTTTCATCTTGTAATACCGGTGAGAAATGCGGGGGAAAGCTGTTTCGACAGCATGCACCAACGCATCAACCACTTCCCGTTCCACCCGGTTCGACAAATGGCGGGCGTCGGCAATGTCGGCAAAGCCGCGCCAGTCGTCGGAAATCTGCTTGTCCTTGGCAAGCGTGTTGGTAATCAGCGTGAACAACCGTCCGTTGCCGGAAAGCACTTTGCTGATTTCGAGGGCGGCTTCCTCGCGGCGGTCGCGGTTCACATCCTGCAGCAGGTTCAGCGCTGGCTCCAGCGACAGCTTGTTGCCGGAAATGTCGAAGCTCAAGGCCGACATGGTTTCATCGAAAAGCCGGTTCCATGCAGCCCTGCCAACCACCGACTTGTCGTGGAACAATTGTTCAACCCGGTCTTCCAGCTGGTACGGTTTGTCTTTGCGCAAATCCTCCAGCCACGGGCGGTAATGCCCGAGCGAAGGCACGCCAGCCATGGCCGCATCCAGCTTGGCATCATCCAGCCGGTTGAGTTCGAGCTCAAAAAACAACAAATGGGAGCTGGCGCTCGTTATGCGCTCCTGCGCGTCGCCATAGGCCTTTGCCTTTGCCGGATCGGCGTTGTCGGTGACATATGACAGGCTGGCATGCGCCATGATCCTGCCCATGATCTCCTGAATCGCCTCATACTCGGCAATTGCTGCACCCAGTACCGCAGGCTCTTCGTCCAGCAGCGAGGCTAGTTTGCCTTTGTGGCGATCCTCAAAATCACTTGAAGCGCCTTTGCAGGCGGCCAGATCATGCTGATAGGCCTCGCTTTTTGATCCTGCATACAGATCATTGAGGTTCCATCCGGGCATTTCACCCAGTTCAACGCTCTCTTCGACCTTCGCTGCCAGTCTGGTCATTTCCGAAGCCTTCATGTTTGCCAATCCCGCGCGGGCGTTAATACCCTGTTGAGCCTGTTTGCCAATGTCCGGTTCACCGTTCCGCTTAAACGGGTATTCAGTTTGTTGGGCTACACAGTCCAGAAATGAAACAACCCGTGTGCGTCGTCAATGCGACGCGCAAAATGAAGCCCGGCAAACAGGGCAAAACGGGGCACAGGGGCGGCAAGGAATGAAGATGAAGGACACAGTCCTGATCGTCGATGACGATCCAGTTCAACGCCGGTTGCTTGAAGCAACGGCAAACCGCCTTGGCCTTGAAACGATTACCGCGCAGGGTGGCGAACAGGCAGTTGCAATACTCACCGGCAATCCCGCCAGAAACATTTCAGTGATTGTCCTTGACCTGCTGATGCCCGGTCTTGACGGGCTCGGTGTGCTTCGCGAGTTGCGTGAGCGTCAGATCAACATCCCCGTAATCGTGCAAACCGCGCAGGGCGGCATTGAAACGGTGGTTGGCGCCATGCGGTCCGGCGCGTTCGATTTTGTCGTGAAACCGGTTTCTCCAGAACGCTTGCAGACTTCCATTGGCAATGCCCTCAAAATCGGCACGCTTTCATCGCAAACCAAGCGCCAGACCAGGCGCGGCGAAAAAACCCTGACTTTCGCAGACATCGTCAGCGCCAGCCCCCGGATGGAAAAGGTTCTCCGCATCGGCGATCGCGCTGCGCGCTCGCAAATCCCGGTTCTGATCGAAGGCGAGTCAGGTGTCGGCAAGGAACTCATTGCCCGTGCAATCCAGGGATCATCCGAACGCTGCAACAAGCCGTTCATCACCGTCAATTGCGGAGCGCTGCCGGAAAATCTTGTTGAGAGCATCCTTTTCGGCCACGAGAAGGGCGCTTTCACCGGCGCTTCGGAAAAACACATCGGCAAGTTTGAGGAAGCCAATGGCGGTACCTTGTTCCTCGATGAAATCGGGGAATTGGCGCTGGATATCCAGGTCAAGCTTTTGCGTGCCATTCAGGAAGGCGAGATCGACCCGGTGGGCGCGAAACGCCCGGTGAAAGTAGACATCCGCCTGATCTCCGCAACCAACCGGAACCTGCTGGAGGAAGTAAAATACGGACGCTTCCGCGAGGACCTGTTTTACCGCCTGAGCGTTTTGCCACTGACAGTTCCGCCGTTGCGCGAGCGCATCGAGGACATCCCCCTGCTGGTGCGCTATTTCATCAAGCGCTTTGCACAAGAGGAAAACCGCAAGGGACTGCTGGGCATCAGCCCGCAAGCCGAGGCCGTTTTGTGCGCCTATGATTGGCCAGGCAACATCCGGCAGCTTGAAAACACGGTGTTTCGTGCTGTTGTGCTTGCTGAGGGCACTGAGCTTGGCGTTGAAGACTTCCAGCATATTGCGGCACAGATGGATGGCTTCTCGATAAGCTCCAACCCTGTTGTGGTTGAACCACCTTCCCTCACCACCGAAATGCCTGCACGGCAGGAAGTGATGCCGGAACAAAGGCTTGCCACAAACTACGGCTATTTGCGGCTTGCCGATGCGCACGGAAATGTGCGCGAGCTCGAAGCTCTTGAAGCCGAGATCATCCGCTTTGCCATTGAAGTTCACAACGGGCGAATGAGCGAGGTGGCACGACGCCTTGGAATAGGTCGTTCCACGCTTTACCGAAAGCTGAAAGAACATGGCCTGGAAGAGGTCATCGAAGGGCTTTGACCCGACCTGGACCACAGCCCGACTTTGTCCACAGATTGAAAAATCTGGGTGCCAGTACGGTTGGTCCATGGCGCTGTCTTTTCAGTCCTGATAGATTTCTGACAATTGTCGGCATTGGCAAAATGCCATGCAATCACCGTATTCAACTGCTTTGATCATGATCAAGGTAGTTGCGTCATGGTTTGTTAACCATCGCCGATCTTAATGAAATGCGGTCCAAAGGGCCCGGGACAAGCTAAAGCAGGCAGAATTCTTTGGTTCATTTGTTCAAATCGGTCGTTCGCCAGCGCAATGCAGCATGGCTGAAGCGCATTGCGTTTTCTCTGGCGGCAACGCTGTTTTTCGTGCTGCCGCAAACCATTTCGGCAAGCGCGGAGACCCGCACACTCAAGCTGCATTTCGTTCACACCGGCGAGAAGGCCGAAGTAACGTTCAAAAAGAACGGAAAATACGTTGACGCAGGCCTCAAGCAGGCCAACCGGATCTTGCGCGATTTCCGCCGCAATGAACCCACCAAGATGGACCCCAAACTCCTCGATCTGGTTTGGGAAGTCTATCAGCAGACAGGTTCAACGGCATATGTAAACGTCATTTCCGGCTATCGCTCGCCTTCCACCAACGGCATGTTGCGCTCGCGCGGCCGTGGCGTCGCCAAGAATTCCCAGCACATGCTCGGCAAGGCGATGGATTTCTTCCTGACGGACGTCAAGCTTTCCAAACTGCGCGAAGTCGGCCTCAAAATGGGCATTGGCGGTGTGGGCTTTTACCCGACCTCGGGCTCGCCCTTCGTGCATCTCGACACCGGCAATGTCCGTCACTGGCCAAAAATGTCGCGTCAGGAACTCGCCCGGATTTTCCCCGATGGCAAGACACTTCACGTGCCTTCCGACGGCAAGCCGATGCCGCGCTATGAACAGGCGCTTGCCGAATACAAATCCAAAGGACGCACCTCAAGCATAACAGTGGCTTCTGCAAGCGAAACCAAGAAGCGTGGCTTCTTCGAGATGCTCGCTGCAAAAACACAAGAAGACCAGGCTGACGACGAGGCCGGAAACGCACCGGAAACAACCGTGGCACCAGAGCCGGTTGTGGCTTCCGCAGCACCGGCAGAAATACCCGCAACACAAACGACACTCACTGCCGGTGTTGACGCTCCTGCCCCGCCACAAGCAAAGGCGGGGTTGTCGCCAGTCCCTGCGGCGGAAATCGGAACGGCCCAGTCGGACCCCAATTCCATTCCGTTGCCACAATCGGCACCGCGGGACCTGCTCGCCAAGCCGGAAGAGCCGGTTGTCGTTGCTGCATTGGAGGAAGAAGGCGCCGGGGACGAAATACCGCTGGATCGCATTCCGCTTCCCGATCGCCGTCCTGAACTGACTGTTGCAGCACTGCCGGAGCAAAAACCGGAAGAAAAATTCACCACCGTTGCTGCACTCACCGCCGACGAAATAGAAAACATGCGCCGAACCGCAGTTCCCAACGAACCGCAAATTGCCGCAATTGCGCCGTCAACGAGCGTGGTATCACCGCAACAACCAACCGAACTTGCCCTGCTCGCGGACAACAGCCCGCAGGCGGCCAAGTCAGTTGAAGCAGTCGAGCAGCTTGCCACCGGCACCCAGCCCGGGAAACCTGAACCTCGAAAACCGGAAATTGAACCGACTGCCCGGTCGCAGGGTGAACGAGGGCCGTCACGCCAGACACTCGAGCTTGCCCTGGCTGCAACCGGAGACAGCTCCACCGAAGCCTCGAAGGCCATTCGCGATCTGATCGAGGCTGGTGGCAGGAGCATTTCCACGCAACAGGTTGAAGTGGCGACGGCCGACAACGCCATCCCGCTACCGGTTCGCAACCCGCGTCGCAGCTCAACAACGATCACTGCTTCAGCAGCGCCGGCAACCGAAAACGGCGCAACGAAACCGGCAGCAGCATCGGAAAAAATCGGACGTTACGCGCTTTCCGGCGGCAACAGGATCGGGTCGTTGGGCGAGATTCACGCTCCGGGCTACAGACTGGGCGCCACATCGGGTGAGACCCTCGCATCAGCGTTTGGCTCAACGCCTGACCCTGTTATTGTGGGAAGCTTCAACCCGTCAGCCAGCGCCCGCCAGCCCGCACTGGTTGTGCGGACCAACTGACCGGTTTCAAAATCAATTGTCCCTGGAAGGATCGGGGATCATCCCAAGCGCATGCATGTAAAGGTCGAGCACGGTTTCCTGCTCCTGCCGCTCAGCCAGATCCTGCTTGCGCAGGCGAATGACCTGACGCAACACTTTGGTATCAAATCCGTTTGCTTTTGCCTCGGCAAAAATGTCCCGGATGTCATCGGCAATGGCTTTTTTTTCTTCTTCAAGACGTTCAACGCGTTCTACGATTGCCTTCAATTGTTCACGCGCGAATGTGGAATCCGACATGCTGGAAGTTTCCTTTTGGTCTGATATCAGGTCAGTGACCCGGATTGGATTTGGCGAAAGCATCAAGGCTGGAAGGTGATGCTTCGCGCTGGTAACGCTTGTTCCACTCATCATAAGGCATGCCGTATATGATTTCGCGAGCCTGCGCCTTGTCGATGCTGATTCCCTTGCCTTCAGCCGCTTCCTGATACCACCGCGACAGGCAATTGCGACAAAAACCGGCAAGGTTCATCATGTCTATGTTCTGGACATCGGTTCGCTTGCGCAAATGCGCCACCAGCTCGCGGAATGCAGCAGCTTCCAGTTCGGTTCTGGTTTTCTCGTCCACGCTCTCACTCCCTCTTTGCCATGCCTGCTTCAATCAGAACCGGCTCGACCGGCCCCGTGCGCGAGCCGAAATGGCGTATCACATGCAGGTCTGCAAGGGTATTGATCCGGCGCAACATCGGCTCCAGCAGATCTGCCCAATGACCGGCACCGGCTTGCGTGGCGATCAAGTCCTGCCGTATTTCGATCAGCGTATGAGCCAGCCCGCGCCGTGTGCAATGACGAAAGATCGTGTCATTTCGCAGCGCCCCGTCATAGGGCTCATTGTCGCCAACAGTCAAATTTCCCGATGCACGCAGTTCGCTCAGCAAGGGATGGGTAAACCGGGGATCATTGTCCCACAGCAACGCAACCTCCCACGGCCTGGCATTGCCTTTCCACTGCGGCGTAAACGAATGAACCGAAAAGATCGCCGGGACGGTGCCTGCTTCCAGTGAACGCAGGATCACCCGCTCTACCGCCCGGTGATAGGGCCGGTGGAAATGTTCAAGACGATTTTCAATTTCGCTCGCCTCCAACGGGTGATTTCCGGGAATGACCGTGCCATCGGACAGGCGCATCACCACCGTCGGGTCATCTTCACCTCGGTTGGGATCAATCAACAGCCTCGAGAATGTTGACAAAACTGCCGGCGCACCCAGCTTTTCAGCCAACGCAAGCGTGACCGCCCTCGCCCCGATGTCATAGGCGATGTGCCGTTCAAATTCGGCCGCTGGCAGGCCCAGATCGCCATATTCCGGCGGAAGCGCGTTGCAGGCATGATCGCACAACAAAATGACCCCGAAGGCGGGATCACCTGCGATTTCTTCGACGGGTTCAAATGGGGGATGAGCCAAAATATTGCCATTGAAAACATTGGAGTGGCAAGGATTTCAGGTCTTGTCACAGCTTTGCGAACCAATCAATGGTGCGCGCTCGTTTGAACCTTGGCAAAAACCTCAATGACCTCACCAACAAAAGCACCTGATCTCGCGCCCGCCTTGGCATTTACTGCGCTGGTTGCCGGCGCCATGGCGATGGGGATATCGCCGGTATTTGTGCGCATTTCCGAAGTGGGGCCGTTCGTCAGTGCATTTTGGCGGGTGGCGACCGCCTTGCCGGTTTTGGCTATCTGGGCAATTCTCGAGGTGCGCTACCACGCGTCAAGCAGCGGCAAGCCACAGAAATCCGTTTTCGATTTTTCAAGACCGGTGCTCCTTGCCGGATTGTTCTTCGCAGGCGATCTGGTCTTCTGGCATCTGTCGATCCTCAACACCACAATGGCCAACGCAACATTGATGTCCTGCCTTGCGCCGGTCTGGGTCATCCTACTTTCCGGTGCCGTGATCGGCGAACCGGTGCCGCCGCGTTCATACGCCGGATTGGCGCTGTGCATTTCTGGCGCGGCCATGCTGGTCGGTTCAAGCTATGCGGTCGATCCCCATCGCATCATCGGCGACCTTTACGGCATCATTACCTCGTTGTTTTTCGGACTGTATTTTCTGGCAGTCCGTGTGGCTCGCCGAGATACCGGCAGCGGCGCGTTGATCCTGTCCTCCACGATCGTTACTTCGGTTGCACTGCTGATCGTTGCAATTGCCGGCGGCGGAGCATTTTTGCCGAAAACAGCCAGCGGATATGCCGCACTGGGTGCAGTTGGCCTCATCAGCCATGCCGGTGGTCAGGGGTTGCTTGCTTTGGCACTTGGAGTTTTGTCGGCTGCTTTTTCTTCGCTGGTCATTTTCCTTGAGGCTGTGGCCGGGGCATTCTTCGGCTGGCTGTTTTTCTCGGAAGACTTGCAACCAATGCAGTTTTTTGGCGGGTTGCTGATTTTGTGCGGTGTTTGGGTGGCGCGCCCGCAAGCTGACAGCAACAGCAAATGACGGCAACCGGTTCTGCTGCAAAGCGTTGACACCCCCCGATGGCTGGGCCACAAGTACGAAACGATTGAAATGAGGATCGAGACGCTGAAAATCGTCGCTTGGAACCTTCGCAACCGGCATTCAGGTCCCGCATTTGCGGCGGCATCATGCCTTTGCATGCTGGTTCTGGCGCCTATTCAGGCTCTGGCTGATTTCCGCATTTGCAATGACACAAAAAGCCTTGTTGGCGTTGCACTGGGCTATCGGGTGGAAGGCAAATGGACCACCGAAGGCTGGTGGCAAGTACCTGGTGAAACATGCGCATCGCTGGTCGAAGGCGACCTCGACAGCCGTTTTTACTATCTTTACGCCGAAGACGCTGACCGTGGTGGCCAGTGGCGCGGCGAGGTTTTCATGTGCACTTCCGACCGTGAGTTCAAAATCGAAGGCGTGCAGGAATGTTTTGCCAGAGGGCACCGGAAAACCGGGTTCTTTGAAATTGATACCTCCAACAAGGAAAGCTGGATGGTTCGCCTGACAGAGCAAGGTCAGAGCGAACCTGCTCCCGCACAATAAATTCACCCAGGGAACTTCCCGAAAACCGAAAGCCATTGCCATGCGCCGCAATCGCCGTGTGAAAATCCTCGCCACGCTGGGTCCCGCCTCAAATTCAAAGGACGTGATCGAAAAACTTTTCATGGCGGGAGCGGATGTTTTCCGCATCAACATGAGCCATGCCGACCACGACACCATGCGCCGCCTTGTCGGCATCATTCGCGAGATCGAAGCCGAAAAAGGAAGACCAATCGGCATTCTGTGCGACCTGCAAGGTCCCAAGCATCGGCTCGGCAAGTTCAAGGACACCAAAATTGCAGTGAAAGCGGGCGACCGCATCACATTTGACAGCGATCCGACACCCGGCGATTCCAAGCGCGTCCAGCTTCCGCATCCCCATATTTTGGAAGCGCTCAAGCCCGGTGACCGCATCCTGATTGACGACGGACGCGTGCGCCTGACCGCCATTGAATGCACACCGAAATCGGTGCTGGCAGAAGTCGTGAACGGCACCAAGCTTTCAGACCGCAAGGGCGTGAGCCTGCCAGACACCGAAATCGGTGAAAGCGCACTGACCGAGAAGGACCGCAAGGACCTCGATGCAGCAATAGCCGCGGAAGTGGACTGGGTGGCGCTCTCCTTTGTGCAGCGGCCGGAAGACATGGCCGAGGTTCGCAAGATCACCCGGGGCCGGGTAGCGCTGATGGCAAAGATCGAGAAGCCGCAGGCTTTGGCCCGCATTGACGACATCATCGACCTTTCGGAAGGTATCATGGTGGCGCGCGGCGATCTTGGTGTTGAAATGCCCCTGGAAGCTGTTCCCGGCATCCAGAAGCAG
The DNA here is from genome assembly GCA_041739225.1 of Rhizobiaceae bacterium. Taxonomy (GTDB): domain Bacteria; phylum Pseudomonadota; class Alphaproteobacteria; order Rhizobiales; family Rhizobiaceae; genus BOKV01. The sequence continues at coordinate 3,735 of JBGSOG010000007.1, read as the reverse complement.
ATCGTTCGCCGCTGCCGCAAGGCCGGCAAGCCGGTTGTGGTGGCAACCCAGATGCTGGAATCGATGATCACCGCGCCAGTTCCAACCCGAGCCGAAGTCTCTGACGTGGCTGGGGCGGTCTTCGAAGGTGCCGACGCAATCATGCTGTCGGCCGAATCGGCGGCAGGTGACTATCCGGTCGAAGCAGTCGCCACCATGAACTCAATCGCCGAACATGTCGAAAAGGACATGCACTACCGCGGCATCATTACCGCCCAGCGCCCGGAAGCAGAACAAACCGGCGCTGACGCGATCTCGCTGGCAGCCCGCGAAATTGCCGAGACGCTGAACCTTGCGGCCATTGTTTGCTACACTGCCTCCGGCGCAACCGGATTGCGTGCGGCGCGCGAGCGGCCATCGCGCCCGATCGTGGCATTGTCGCCTTTTGCCGGCACGGCCAGACGCCTTGCCATCGGCTGGGGCTTGCATTGCGTCATCACCGAAGACGCAGCAGACCTTGAGGATGTGGTGAACCGCGCCTGCCGGATCGCTGTGGCCGAGGACTTTGCCGCGCCCGGCGACCGGCTGATCATCATCGCCGGTGTGCCATTGCGCCAACCGGGCACCACCAACATGCTGCGCATTGCTTATGTATCCAGCGACGGGCGCGCCGGGATCTGATTGGCACGCATGTTGTCACTGGCCTTGAACGCGGATCTGCGCATTCAAGGCTTCGATTTCGGCGATTACCTTGTCTGGCGCACTCCATGCCGGACTGTGGCCGGTGTTTGCCAGCCAGACCAGTTTTGCGCCCTTGATGTCGCGCACCAGACCTTCTGAATGAATATTGGCCAGAACCACGTCATCGCTGTCGCCCGAAATCACCACGGTTGGCGCGGTGATTTCACCATAACGCGGCGACAACCGCGTAACATGGGCAAAAAGACCGGAAACATCGGCTGCATTGTGCCGGAATGTACCAGGACGCAAAACAAGCTCGGCGGCAGAGCGCGTGTCATAGCCTGCCGGGACCTTGTCCGGTGCAAACACGCCTTTGACCGCTTTTGAAAACATCAATCTTCCGGCCGGAACCGCTATCGTCTCCGAAAACAGGCGCCCCAGCACCGGAAAGCTGGCCACATCATAATACCAACTGACGTCGCCACCGGGCCAAGGATGGGTTGCCGGTGACAGCAAGACCAATCCTGCCGTCATTTCCGGGTGTTCCAGCGCAAACGCCACCGCAATCGAAGCGCCCAGCGAATGCCCCAATACAATCGCACGTTTGACACCAAGCTGGCGCAACAGGCCGCCAACCAGCCTCGCCTGCGCATCGGGCGCTTCCATGCCCGCTCCACCGCGAGCCGAATGACCGGCACCGGGGCGATCGACAAAAATCATCCGGGCCCTGCCCCTGAGTTTGTCAACAAGCGCACCATCCAGGTCGCGAGCATTTCCGCTGGCACCATGCAGAAAGACAATCGGCTCTATATCCTCGCTGCCCGCATCCGCCGGACTGTCGATGTAGTGGATTTGTACGCCATCAATGCTTGCAAAGCTGCCCGTCGGCGGAAATTTGCGTGTGGTCTCAAACGCCAGATATTGCGTCAGCCCGGCAAATACGACAACCAGAAGGGCAAGGGAAAACACCATCAGGCGCAAAAACCGCATGTGTATATCAAGTGCCTTGCCCGACGAGCTTGTCTTCGAGCTCAAGCATTTCCTGCTGGGCCTGTGGATGGGCGGGGTAGATTTCCAGCAGTTTTTTCCAGGCTTCAAGCGCCTTTTTCTCTTGCGATGACCTTTGCAGGATGGCGGCAAGCCCGGTCAACGCACCAAAATGGCGGGGCTCAAGCAGCAAAGTCCGCTCGATGTCGCCCAACGAAGCGCCGATGCGGCCCATGCCAAAATAAAGCGTCGCGCGCCGGTTCCAGCCTTCGGCATATTCAGGTGCAAGGGCAATGACTTGTGAAAGAAGGTCCTCGGCAAGCGCATTTTTGTCCTGCGCCATCGCCTCACCAGCCCAGCCCATCAGCAAGTTGACTGTTTCCGAGCCGGAATCATTCCATTTGTCCCAGATTTGCTGTGCAACCCGGCGACCGGCAACCTTGTTGGTTTGCGTTCGCAATTCCGCAAAAAGCTCATCAAGGGTCTGTTCTTTTTTCTCGGCAGCCATTGGCGGAGCAGCTGCCGGCTTTTCCTGCGCAAAAGCAGGATTTGCCAGGAGGTGAGCGGTGAAAAACGCAAGGATGGCGATCAACGAAAAAAAGCGCATGCAGGGAATGTAGTCCCCTCATGCGCTTCGTCAAACCAAAATTTGCGTGTTGGGCAAAGCCCGACGCTTCAGCCCTGACGGGCCTTGTAGCGCGGGTTCACCTTGTTGATGATGTAAACGCGACCACGACGGCGCACCAAACGGTTTGCGCGGTGACGGCCTTTGAGCGACTTCAGCGAATTCTTGATCTTCATGACACTGACCGGAACTGGGGGAAAACACTTTCCCGAAAAATGAAACGGCGCACCACTCGTTTTTTGAACGGGCGCACCGCAAGTCGACGGGTGATACACAAAGGCCCGCGATGCGTCAAGCGAAGGCAGGCATTGCCAACATGCCACAGGCAATTTCCGCCATCCGCGCCATCGCGGGTCGCAACCGCGCAATTGACACAAGCCACGCACATTATGGTATCGCAGTCAGGCAAAACCCGTTGATGCCATCGGCCAAGAGGCACGTTCAATGCGCAAATTTTCCGGCTTTCAGGTCATTCGCGAGGCGCTGCGCGGCCATTCCGGCTGGGAAAAGCAGTGGGAAAACGCAACGCCCAATGCGCAGTACGACGTCATCATCGTTGGCGCGGGCGGACATGGCCTTGCAACTGCCTATTATCTGGCCAAAGAGCACGGCATCACCAACATTGCAGTGCTGGAAAAAGGCTGGCTGGGCGGCGGCAACACCGGCCGAAACACCACGATTATCCGCTCCAACTATTTGTATGACGAGAGCGCGGGCATCTACAACCACGCGGTCAAGCTGTGGGAAGGCCTCAGCCAGGAGCTGAATTACAACGTCATGTTTTCACCGCGCGGCGTTATGATGCTGGCGCACAATGTGCATGACGTGCAGGTGCTCAAACGCCACGTTCACGCCAACCGCCTCAACGGCGTTGACAATGAATTCTTGACGCCGGAGCAGGCGAAGGCGTTTTGTCCGCCGCTCAACATATCAAAAGATGCGCGCTACCCGGTGGTTGGTGCGGCTTTGCAGCGACGCGGCGGCACCGCCCGCCATGATGCGGTTGCCTGGGGTTATGCGCGCGGCGCGTCGGACCGCGGTGTCCACATCATCCAGAACTGCGAAGTGACCGCTATCAACCGTGGTCCTGATGGGGCAGTGACCGGGGTTGAGACCACCAGAGGCCCGATCCGCGCCAGCAAGGTCGGCATTGTTGCCGCCGGCCACACATCGGTGCTCATGCAGATGGCAGGCGTGCGCATGCCGCTGGAAAGCTATCCGTTGCAGGCGCTGGTTTCCGAACCGGTCAAGCCGGTTTTCCCCTGCGTGGTCATGTCAAACACTGTCCATGCCTACATTTCGCAGTCCGACAAGGGCGAACTGGTGATCGGCGCTGGCACCGACCAGTACACGTCCTATTCGCAAACCGGCGGACTGCACATCCTCACCCACACGCTCGATGCCATTTGCGAAATGTTCCCGATGTTTGGACGCATGAAAATGCTGCGCTCCTGGGGCGGCAT
>JBGSOG010000108.1:0-15566 GCA_041739225.1 Rhizobiaceae bacterium | reverse complement strand
GGAGGACGAAATTGCGGCATGGAATGTCGATGTGATGCCGGACGGAACCGGTCTGCCCGTTGGTTCGGGCTCGGTTGCAGATGGCGAAGGATTGTTTTCCGAGAAATGCGCGTCCTGCCATGGTGAGTTTGCCGAAGGCGTCGACAATTGGCCAAAGCTGGCCGGCGGCGACGATACGCTGGATGATGATGATCCACTGAAAACGGTGGGTTCATATTGGCCTTATCTTTCAACCACCTGGGACTATATCCACCGCTCGATGCCTTTCGGTGGCGCGGGTGTCCTTACGGCTGATGAGACCTACGCAATCGTCGCCTACATCATCTACTCCAACAATCTGGTTGACGAAGACTTCGTTCTCTCCAACGAGAATTTCCTTGAAGTGAAGATGCCCAATGCAGGCGGCTTTATCGTCGATGACCGGGCGCAAAGCGAATACTCCAAGTGGCGCACCGAGCCGTGCATGAAGGATTGCAAGCCTTCGGTGGAAATCACCAAGCGAGCGACCATTCTCGATGTCACACCGGACACGGTCGACGACGAGGACAAACCAAAAGGCTCGGTTGAATGAGCGATGAGCGCTTCATTCGCTCCGGGTCTGAAGCAAATCATGCTGTAACCGATGGCATTGGTGGACGATTGACCCAACGGCGGCTGCTTGCAACCGCCGTTGCAATGCTGGCAATTGCCCTTGCTGCCAGTTCAATGGCAGCCAGCCTTGATGATCCCGTCTTCAAACCATGCGCCGGCTGTCATGAAATTGGTCCAGGTGCCAAACACAAGGTGGGTCCGCACCTGGATGCAATTGTTGGCCGAAAAGCCGGGTCAATAGATGGGTTCAAATATTCCAAAGCGATGAAGGGCGCGGGTGAAGGCGGCCTTGCCTGGGACGAAAAATCGCTGGACGCGTATATCGCCAAACCACGCGATTTTATCCCCGGCAACCGCATGTCTTTTCGAGGAATGGAAAAGGCCGAAGCGCGCGCTGAACTCGTCAAATGGATCGTTGAAAAAGGCAAGGCTGAAGCCAGCCCGGCAGATTTGCCGGAGACGGCTGTTGCGGGTACTTCCGCGCGCGAATTTGCCGACGCGGTTCTTGCCATCGAGGGCGACAAGGAATTCGGACAGTATCTGGGTGGTGATTGCGTCACATGCCACCAATTGACCGGCCATGCAGACGGCATCCCGTCCATCGTCGGTTTGCCCAGGGATTATTTCGTTCGCGCTTTGCTGGAGTACAAAACCAACGTTCGCAAAAACGAAGTTATGAAACTGCGTGTCGTGAACCTCGCAAACGAGGAAATCGCCGCGCTGGCTGCCTATTTCAGTTCAATCGAGCCGAAGTAGTTTTTTGAAAGTCCACAGGGAGGAAGTCATGACACATATCACTCGGAGGCATTTCGGGATTTTGCTGGGGGCGGCATCTGCAACCCTTGCCATGCCCGCCTATCTGCGTGCCCAAACCAAGCCGCGCGTTGTCGTTATCGGCGGTGGACCCGGCGGGGCAACCGCTGCCCGCTATATTGCCAAGGATTCGGAAGGCGCGATTGATGTCACGCTGATCGACGCCAGCGAAAACTTTACCACCTGCTTTTTCTCGAACCTGGTTTTGGGTGGGTATCGCGACATGGCGTCGATCACCCACAACTGGGACAAGTTGCAGGCGAACTTTGGCGTCAAGAAAATCACGGCAATGGCCAAGTCGATCGACCCGGCAGCCAAAACCGTCACTTTGGCCGATGGCACGGCGGTTCCTTACGACCGGCTCGTGGTCTCGCCCGGCATCGACATCATGTATGATTCAGTTCCCGGCTATTCGCAGGAAGCAGCCGAGATTGCGCCGCATGCCTGGAAGGCCGGTCCGCAAACAGAACTCCTCAAGGCCAAACTTGATGCACTGACCGATGGCCAGAACATCGTGATGCTTGCGCCGCCAAATCCGTACCGTTGCCCTCCGGGACCCTATGAACGGATTTCGATGTTTGCCCATGTACTCAAATCCAAGGGTTTCAAGAACTCGAAAATCTTCGTCATTGATCCCAAGGACAAGTTCTCCAAACAGGCGCTTTTCCAGGAAGGATGGACAAAGCATTACGGCAGCATGGTGGAATGGATGGGGCCGGACGTGCATGGCGGGGTCAAGAATGTCGACGTTGCCGCGGGCAAGGTTGAAACCGATCTTGATACCTTCGAAGGTGCACTGCTGAACATCATTCCGGCCCAGAAAGCGGGTGCCATTGCCCGCGATTCAGGTTTGGCTGACGACAAGGGCTTCTGCCCGATCGATCCGGCAAGCATGAAGTCGATGAAGAATGACGCAATCTATGTCATCGGTGATGCCTCGATTGCCGGCGACATGCCGAAATCCGGTTTCTCGGCAAACAGCCAGGCAAAGATTGCAGCCATGAACATCCGCGGCGAACTGACAGGTGCGAAAGTGTTCCCGGCGAAATATGCCAACACTTGCTGGAGCCTCATCGAGACAGATGACGGTGTCAAAGTCGGCGGCACCTACGAACCGAAAGATGGCAAGATCACCGGCGTTTCAAACTTCGTCAGTCAGGCGGGCGAAGACGCGGCGCTGCGCAAGGCTACCTACGAGGAATCGATTGGCTGGTATGCCGGCATCACTGCCGACATGTTTGGCTGAACGAATTCAATTCAATGATGAAAAAAGGGCCAGTTCGCCGGCCCTTTTTTTGTTTCGAAAAAGGTGCGAGGCCGATCAACCTGGTTTGACCGCAAAACGAAAACGGCAGCCCGCTAGTGCTTCTTGCGGGCTGCCGATTGATTTTTGTGGTCGGGATCAGAACTTGAAGGCGACGCGCCCGGAAAGGTAGTTCATCTCACCGGAGATCGGCTCGCCGTCGAATTCGTCAAAGAAACTGTGCGTGTATTCAACACCCACAATGACCCGTTCGTTGAGGGCGAGATCAACACCGCCACCAACCATCGGCACCCAGTCTTCAAGGCCGACATTGATCTTTCCATAAGTGCCGCCAGCGACGCCGTAAACCTGCATCTGACCCCATGCAAGGCCCAGGCGACCCTTCACGATGTCGGCGTCTTCAAGGAATATCGGCAATGGCCCGAGCGTGGGTGCAATGTACTGAATGTTCAGTTCGACGTGCTGGTATTCCGCCCCGACGACAAGATTGCCCATCTGGTGCATGTAGCCAATGAACACGCCCTCTGATTTTTCCTCGCCTTCGGAATAGAGCTGGATGGTAACGCCAGGTCCAATGGGGAAGTTGTCCTGCGTGTCTGAAGCTTCGGCCATTCCGTAGGAAGCGCCGAAGTAAAATCCGGTCCAGGAGTAGCCCCCGGATTGGGAGAATCTTTCCGGATCTATGTCCGCCGCCAATGCGGGGACTGCTGCCATCATGATGGCTGCAAATGACAAAACAGTTTTGAGCATGTTTCCCTCAGCGTTATGGTGAGCCGAAGGTAAACAATCATGTTGAACAAACTGTTAAGCGCGCGTGCTGGCAACCCAAAAATGTTCGAATTCAAAAGAATCGTTCATCCTGCCAATCTTGCAACGGTTGGCAGAAGTTCCTCTGGTGCCCTTACATCCGTGTGCCGCAAGAAGAATGACGGAAGATCAATGCCTTTCAGGGGCCGCGCGAAGAAATAGCCCTGGAACTGGTGACACCTGATGGAGCGAAGGAACTCGACTTGCTCAAGGGTTTCCACGCCCTCGGCTGTAATGCGGATGTTCAAAGACTCCCCAAGCGTGCTGATCATCCGCAAGATGGCTTTTGCCGACTCATCCTCGCTCAATGCAGTCACGAACGATCGGTCGATCTTGATCTTGTCGAACGGGAACTTGAGCACATAGGACAAGCTGGAATAGCCGGTACCGAAATCGTCGAGCGCAATGGTAACTCCCAAGCCCTTCAATTGTTTGAGCGTTGTCAAAGCTTCCTCTGTGTTGTTGATCAGGAGGCTCTCGGTGATTTCGAGCTCAAGCCGGTGCGGCGGCAAGCCGGTTTCCTCAAGCGTTTTTCGTGTGTTTTCAACGATTTCCGAGCCGATGAAATGGTGTGCGGAAAGGTTGACTGCAACGACCACATCCTGCGGCCAGTCGAGCGCGGCGAGGCATGCCTGGCGAACGCTCCAGTTGCCAATCTCCTGGATCAGCGTCGATTTTTCAGCAATCGGAATAAACTCGAGCGGTGAAATCATGCCTCTGATCGGATGGTGCCAGCGGATCAGTGCTTCCATTCCCGTGGGCTTGCCCGTGTTTGTCGACATCAGCGGCTGGTAATAAAGTTCAAACTCGTCATTCTCGATAGCTGACTTCAATTCCAGTTCAAGCATGCGTTTCTCGCGCTGGTCGGCGTCCATTTGCGCTTCGAAAAACCGAAATACGCCACGTCCATCGGCTTTTGAACGGTAGAGCGCGAGGTCAGCATTGCGAAGCAACTGGTTTGGGCGCGTGCCGTTGATCGGTGCGAGCGCGATCCCGATGCTGACACCGATCTTGTGACGCTCCTCGTCGATCTCATAGCTGCGGGATATTTCCTGTATCAGGCGCGCCGCGAGTTTTGCAGCGGCACCAGCATCGCACTTGTCCAGCATGATGATCGCAAATTCGTCGCCGCCAAGGCGGGCAACCCGGTCTGTCTCGCGCACAACGCGCTGGATGCGGGTACCGACCATCTTGAGCAGTTTGTCACCAACCAAATGCCCGCGTGTGTCATTGATCAACTTGAACTTGTCGAGATCAAGGAACAATACGGCAAAAGGAGTGCCATAGCGCTCAAGGGAAGCGGAAGCCTGTTCCATGTCCTCATTAAAGCGGGCCCGGTTCATCAATCCGGTAAGTGAATCAGAGTGGGCCAGCAGACTGATTTCAATTTCGGCAGTCTTTTCCGAAGTGATTTCCGAGCCAATGCCGATATAGCCCTGATATTCGCCCTCGTTGGTAAAATTGGGTTTTCCGGTCAAATTCCACCAGCGCTTGGTGCCGTCGATTTCGATGGAAAATTCGAGATCGCGAAATGCCTCGCGCAGTTCAATGAGTTTGCCGATCTTTTCGATAACTGACGTTTCCGCATGGATGTTTGCAAGCACATCGAGAAACGCCTGGTTTGCCAGTTTTTCTTGGGGAAGCCCACTGGCGGACTCAAACCTTTGCGATACCCGGTGAACAAAGCCTTTGGCGTCAAATTCCCACAGCCAGTCGTTTGCATTTTCTTCGAATTCCTTCAGCAACAGGCTGAAAAAATTGCCCTGCTCGCGGACCGCAATCCGGGACTTGATTTGAATGGCAACAAACTGGCCAAAGGCCATCAACATCCGCGCCGACACACCGATACAGATAATCAGCAAAAGGAATACGGGGGCTCCAAAAGCTGGATCATCTGCCCGCAGCAATCCGAAAATTGCTCCCAACGAAACAGGAATCATGAAGGCGAGCGCTGCCTTGGGCTGCATGGCAAAGCTGACGGTCGCTGCGACCAAAAGCCCGCCGGTTGCCAGCGCAATCACCAATTTGAGATCAGTGGTTGCCACAGGGAAAATCACAAGCGGGGGAAAGGCCCAGATCACCCCCATCAAGGCCGTCTGAAATATCATCCGGCGCATTTTGACAGCCGGTTGAGCTCGTTTTTTATCGGACTTTCTCATCCGGGATTGGATCAGTATGCCAGAATTGACAAGGACCACGGCAATTGTCCAAGGCAGGAACATCTGGAACTGTCCGGTTGCCCATGCCGTGTGCAAAAGCAAAGCTGCGACCAGCGCCCCGCTTATGGCCAAGGTGGTGGCCATCCGTGCTGTAAACCGGATCTGCTCTATTGCGAGCTCGATTTTCTGTGGGTGGTTGAAGTCGGCCACGCCTACAGCGCTGTCAATCAGCCGGGAGAAGCTTGCTAGTTTCATCGTCTGCATATCCGTTTTTATCTTTAACCCTCATACCTGCGACGCCTTAACATTTCGCAACAGGGCAATTGGAGCCGGAGTTCGAAATCCGACGTGGTTAACCAGTGTCTAAGCATTGGATAACGAAAGGTTCAGGCGCAACCTGTTGGTATGCTTGAACAAAAAACCCTTCATTAAGCACGTGGCTTAAGCGGCATTTTACTCCGGGGCGGTATTGTCTGTCGAAACAACACAAGAAGGGGCGGCCCCATGACAAGCACCACATTCAACGAAAACAACAATATCCCAATGGAAGCACTGGGCGGCAGTTTGCGCGATTACCGCGTTCCGGCAGGCACAAACCTGATCAAGCGCGTTGAAGGTTTTTACAAATGGCAGGACCTTCGCCGTCAGCATGCCATGTGGCCTTACGCCCGCTCCACCGCAACAGCGCCAAAGACCCACTGCGACGCCAAGACAGACGCAGGCCAGGCAATCAGCGGCATCAACTTTGCTTCGCAGGACTATTTGAGCCTTTCGTCACATCCGCAGATCAAGGAAGCGGCGATCCGCGCGATCAGTGACTATGGCGTCCACAGCGCCGGATCTGCAGCACTTCTTGGCAACACCCGCCATTCGCTGGCACTTGAACAACGCATTGCAGATTTCATCAGCGGCCACCAGGTCGTGCTTTACCCGACCGGCTGGTCGGCAGGCTTTGCTGCCGTGCAGGGCGTGGTACGTCCGGATGATCATGTCGTGATGGATGTCCTTGCACATTCGTGTCTGCAGGAAGGCGCACGCGCCGCCACTTCAAACATCCATTTCCACGGCCATTTGAACTTGCGTGGTCTGGAACGCCGTTTGCAGCGCATTCGTGCAGTTGACGCAACCAACGGCATTCTGGTCGTGACCGAAAGCCTGTTTTCCATGCATGCCGACACTCCGGACATCGCAGCCATGAGCGCCCTGTGCAAGCAGTACGACGCCATGTTGCTGGTGGATTGCGCGCATGATTTTGGCTGCATCGGGGCCGATGGCCTTGGCCATTTGAGCCTTCAGAACATTGTCAACAATGTTGACATCATCATCGGAAGTTTCTCGAAGACGTTTGCTTCCAATGGCGGCTTTATCGCTGTCAAAACCCGTGCAGCAGCCGAATACCTCAAATATTACAGCGCCACCCAGACGTTCTCCAATGCATTGTCGCCGGTGCAAGCTTCTACCGTGCTCGCAGCTTTCGACATCATCCAGTCGGAAGAAGGCGCGTTCAGAAGGCGTAAGCTGATGGACAATATCTTGTACTTGCGCAAGGAAATGACCAATGCCGGGCTTGAAACCCTTGGCGATCCCTCACCAATCGTGCCGGTGCGGGTCGGTGCTGAAGGCATGGCCCGCATCGCATCACGCGAGTTGTCCAATCTGGGGGCCATCGCAAACCTGGTTGAATACCCGGCTGTCCCGCAAGGTGGTGCGCGCTTCCGCGTGCAGGTGATGTCTGACCATACCCGTGAGGATATTGACCTGTTGGTTCGGCAAATGCGCACGGCCATGAAGTCGGCTGACTCGATTTATCGGGAGCTGCGCGAAGCAGGCTTTGCAGAAACGCATTTGGCACCGGTGGCTGAAGAGCTCGTCGAACGCCAGAACGCTGCTTGATCGCCGCATTGGGGAAGATCGACATGGCCGAACCAAGGCGATTGCTTGCAGTTGATGACGACGTTAACTCGGCCGAACTGATCGTGCGAGTGGCCGAGCGTTGTGGTTACGAGGGATTTGCCACCTCGGATTCGCGGGGCGTGATCAATCTGGCCAATGCATTGAAGCCGGGTATAATTTCCGTCGACATATGCATGCCAAACATCGACGCGAAAGAACTTCTGCGAATGCTGGCCGAAGTGCAATTTGACGGGCAAATCCTGATTGTCAGTGGTCAGTCGCCGGAGCAATTGCTGGAAACCCAACGCATTGCCGAGGGTCATGGTTTGAAGGTGTTGTGTACCATGCAAAAGCCTTTCAACTTGTCAGCGCTGCGTCAGTCCCTCCAAATCTTGTCGCAGGATCAGGCGGCATAGGTCTTGCGCTTGTCCAGATACCAAAAACGCCGCTGCAGGGTGCCCTGCGGCGGCGTTTTTCATTGAAAATGAGTGTGAAGAGGGGATCAGATTGTTGGCCCGGCAGGCAAAGCCTGGTGCTGCCGGGTGCGCAATTACAACTTCATGCAGCTTGGCTTGCGCCCTGGATTGCCCGTTCGATCTTGCCCAGCAAACGCGGGAAATCGACCGGCTTGGTGTCAAAATCGCAGCACCCGGCCTGGAGGGATTTTATCCGGTCCGTCTCAAAAGCGCTGGCTGTCAGCGCGATGATCGGGATCTGTGCCACATCTGGCTGAGCCTTTAGTCGGCGTGTGACTTCCCAGCCATCCATCTCGCCAAGACCGATGTCCATCAGGACAACGTCAGGTCGATGATGCCGGGTTGCTTCAATACCTGACGGGCCGTCTTCGGCAAAGCGAACCGTAAAGCCGCGGCGCTCCAGCCTGCGGCCAAGCACATCACGGTTTACAGGGTTGTCTTCAACGATCAGCACGAGTGTCATATTTTCTCACCTGTCCTGTTTGGTGAACGTAATCGGGGATATTGAGGTGTGTCAGGAAGCCGAGCGAAACATTGTTGCATCCCTGTTCGGCAACCTTGCGCGGTCAATGATTTTCAAGGCATTCTTCAGCTTTACGGTGTCGAGCGGCTTGGTGATGAAACCGTCTGCATCGTGGCTTTCGGCCTTCTGGCGATCTTCCAGGATTGAAAGCATGATGACCGGAATATTGGCCGTGCTGGGATCAGAGCGAAGCGTGGACAGCACATCCCAGCCGTCGAGACCGGGCATCAGCACGTCCACGAACATGGCCAGCGGCCTTGCGGAGCGCGCAAGCTGCAGAACAGATTCAGGCGCATTTGTGCAGATGGCCGAATAGCCTTCTTTGCTCAGGAGGCGGTCAGTCAATTCGAGAAACGCCAGGTCGTCATCGACCACGAGGATCGTTCCCTTGCTGGATGAATGTATGCCACCGGCAGACACGCCTGCAAATGCTGCTTTCATGGTCTTTTGGTCCACGAGTGCGTCGCGCAGCATCTGCTGCTCTTCCTCGCTTTGGGCCAGCTCAAGATCAGCGCGCTTTTCCATCTCTTCCATGTTGGCCGGTATCTTGATGGTGAAACACGCACCGTTGCCTTCCTTGCTCTCGACGGTAATGTCTCCGCCCATCAGGACGCAAAGATTTCGGCTCAGGGAAAGACCAAGCCCGGTCCCGCCGTACTTGGCAGTGATTGAGCCGTTTGCCTGGGCAAAGGAATGGAAGAGGTTCTTTTGGCCCTCTGCCGAAATGCCGATGCCGTTGTCGCGGACCGAAATGACGACAGTGTCGTCTTGCGCACCCTTGACGCGGTGGGCGCTGAGCCGGATTTCGCCATTCTGGGTGAATTTCGCTGCATTGCTGAGAAGGTTGTAGACAGCCTGACGCAGTTTGGTTCCGTCGACAAAGATGAAACCGAGATCTGCATCCTTTTCCACGATGAAGTTGTTGGTGTTTTTCGCCGCCAGTGGGCGGCTTGTCGCCTCGATTTCCCGGATCAAGGAATTGAAATCGATGCGCTCGGGATAGATCTCGGTCTTGCCGGCCTCGATCTTGGAAATGTCGAGGATGTCGTTGACCATCGACAAAAGGTGCTTTCCGGCGGCACTTATCTTTTGCAGGTCGGCAATCTGTTCACCGCGACCATCGAGCTCGGCGTCCTCCAGCAGGATTTCACTGTAGCCAAGCACGGCATTGAGCGGTGTACGAAGTTCATGGCTCATTTTTGCAAGGAAATCCGACTTCGCGCCGTTGGCACGTTCGGCGTCTTCCTTGGCATCGGTGAGCAAGGCAAGGGTGGTTTGGTGGCGGGCAATTTCCTTCAGGAATTCCGACTGTGAATCAACCACGCTGGCATAGTAGCTTGCCATGAAAAACACGTAGGTCGCGGCAGAGAAGGTCGAGATCAAGCTGACATGGCCCATCTCGGAAATGGGAATGTGCAACGGGAACTGGCCGCCCATGTAGTAGATGCTCGCAAATACCGCCAAACCGCCGGAGATCTGCGCAAAGATTGCTCCTCCCGTCTTGGCACCGGAGCCCAGATAGAAGAACGCCAGCAGCGGCAAAACGAGATACCACATCAGGAATGGCGACTGAATTCCACCGTAGTGGTAGGAGCCCCACAAAATGGCAAAGCTGAGGTTCTGCACCGAAAGAAATGCCAGCGCCGTGTAGGCATTGGGCCAAACACGCAACAATATCGGGAACAACCAAAAAAGGGTGATTGACGCGCCAAGCACATAAACGTGCGGGTAGGGATTTGGGTCGGTCGCCAACAGGAACACGGTAATCGGATGGCTCAGCACCGGACCGATCAAATGGCTGATCAGGAACATCCTGACACGTTTTGCCTTTGTTATGTCATCGCGAACATTTGCGGGGACAAAAGTATCAACCATCCGGTTGAGGAATTCGAGAACTGAGCCCATTTGGTTTTTCCCCACAATGACAAATCAATATTCATTTAACCGGGACTGAATTAACGGGCCGTAAAAATGCAAATTCCGGCACATAGATCAGTGAATAAATTAACCCATTTGCGAAAAGTACGACGATTTCCGAACCCTGCGCTGAATTTACCTCGCCTCTGACATCAATGGATCAAGCCGAATACAATTTTTGCGGGAACAAGACTTGGGATTTGACTTCCGGCTGCTTTGCAACTGTGCCCGGTGCCTCCCGCCTGAAATTCGATGGCGGGACGCGCTTGTTCGAAGAACGGCACTTTGATGCTTGTTTTCCGTTAAATTTAGTATATTAGCAAATCATAATATACACAGCATCCCAGTGGAGTACCCATGCCTGCAAAACCCCTTTGGGCAACAGCCCTGTTTCTTGTGTTTTCGGCGATGCCGGTGGCTTCTGAAACCATTGTGATCCAGCCAACGGAAATCACCGAATGGAAAGCCGTATATGGCCGGGTTGAAGCCAGGAACACGGTCCCGGCTCGCGCCCGCATCGGCGGTGTGGTGGAAGAGCTGAAGGTCTCCGAAGGGGACGAGGTAACCGCCGGGCAGCAGATAGCAGTCGTGCGCGACGAGAAGATCGCGTTCCAGATCGCTTCGGTGGACGCGCAGATCCGGGCAACCCAGTCACGCTTCGAGACGGCAGAAGCCGATTTCAACCGGACAGATGCATTGGTAAAGCGCGGCGTTGCCACGGTGCAGCGGCTCGACCAACTGCAGACGGAAGTGAATGTGGCCCGCAACGGCCTTGCTTCACTGGAAGCCCAGCGTTCGGTTCTGATCAAACAAGGTGAAGAAGGCGCGGTGCTGGCTCCGGTTGAGGGGAGGGTGCTGTCTGTACCGGTGACGCGCGGTGCCGTGATCATGGGCGGCGAGCCGGTGGCAACCATTGGCGGCGGCGGTTTCTTTCTTCGATTGTCCATTCCTGAACGCCATGCCGCTCTTTTGAAGGATGGTGCATTGCTTCGCATTTCAACGGACGGCGCGGAAACGCAAGGGCGCCTTGCCAAGATATATCCGCAAATCGAAAACGGGCGTGTAACCGCTGATGTTGAAGTTGAAAAACTAAATATCGCCTATGTCGATGCGCGCATTCTGGTCGAAGTGCCGATTGGGACGCGCAAGGCAATCCTGATTCCGGCGAGCGCGCTGGTAACCCGGTCCGGCATTGATTTCGTGTTGGTGGATGTCGGCGGCAAGCAGGTCGAGCGGTCGGTCATCGCAGGCATAGCCACAGATCAGGACGCAATTGCCCAGGTTGAAATTCTGTCCGGCCTTTCCTCGGGTGATGTGCTGGTGGTGAAATGAGCATCGACAACAAGGAACTGGGCATTGCCGGTGGCCTGACCCGCAGCTTCATATCCTCGCCCTTGACGCCGCTGTTTTTGATCGCAGCCTTTGCCTTCGGTTTGCTGGCGCTGCTGACATTGCCACGTGAGGAAGAACCGCAGATTTCGGTGCCAATGGTCGACATCCATGTGAGGGCTGATGGCTTGAAGGCCGACGATGCGGTGAAGCTGATCACCGAGCCGCTGGAGACGATCATCAAGGGCATAGACGGCGTCGAGCACGTTTACTCCCAGACCAGCGACGACCGCGTGATGGTTACGGCGCGCTTCATTGTTGGAACTTCAGCCGATTCGGCAATCCTGCGGGTACATGACAAGGTGCGGGCCAACATGGACCGCATTCCGACCGGTGTGCCGGAGCCGCAGATCGTTGGCCGCGGCATCGACGATGTTGCCATCGTTTCCCTGACCCTTGCCCCCAAGCCGGAAGCCAGGGACCGCGTTTCGGCCAATGACCTTACCCGCATTGCCCGTGAATTGCGGGCGGAAGTGTCGAAGATCAACGATGTCGGCCTGACCTATCTGGTTGGCGAAAACGCAGAACTTATTCGCATTGCGCCAAATCCTGACCAGCTTGCCCTGTATGGCGTCACGTTACAGCAATTGGCCGGAAAGGTCATGGGAGCCAACCGGGCATTTCCTGCGGGCAATGTTCGTGATGGTGGCGAGCAAGTCGCGCTGGTGGCCGGCGAGACGCTGCAATCGCCTGCCGAAATCGGCAATCTGCTGTTAACCGCGCGCGACGGTCGCCCGGTCTATGTGCGCGATGTCGCCAGTGTCGACCTGGTATCGCACGGTCAGGAATCACTGGTCGCCACCGTGCTGCGTGAGGGTTACAGTGTGGTTCGCCTGCCTTCCGTAACGCTGGCGATTGCCAAGCGTGCCGGATCCAATGCGGTAACGGTGGCAGAAGAAATCCTGCACCGTGTCCATACACTGGAAGGCTCGCTGATCCTGCATGACATCGTTGTTGAGGTCACCCGCGACTACGGCGAAACAGCCAATGAAAAGGCCAACGAGCTGCTGTTTCACCTCGGCCTTGCGACGCTGTCGATCATTGCGCTGGTTTGGCTGGCCATCGGCTGGCGTGAGGCGCTGGTGGTTGCCATCGTCATCCCGGTCACCATCCTGCTGACGCTGTTTGCTTCGCGGTTGATGGGCTACACGCTCAACCGCGTTTCGCTATTCGCCCTGATCTTTTCCATCGGCATCCTTGTGGACGACGCAATTGTCGTGATCGAAAACATCGCCCGCCACTGGGGCATGGGCGACAAGCGCGACCGCAAGACCGCCGCCATCGACGCAGTTGCAGAGGTCGGCAACCCGACCATTGTGGCCACGCTTACAGTTGTTGCAGCGCTGCTGCCGATGCTGTTCGTTTCCGGAATGATGGGGCCGTACATGAGCCCGATCCCGTCCAATGCGTCAGCGGCGATGATCTTCTCGTTTTTTGTGGCCGTGATGGTGACGCCATGGCTGATGATGAAGATTGCCGGCAAAGCGCCTGCACATCACCACAGCGACGAGCACAGCGCCACAGCCCATGGCGGGCGGCTGGGCGGCTATTATATGGCGGTGGCGCGGCCAATCCTTGCCAGCAAGGCGCGAAGCTGGCTGTTCCTGATCATCGTGGGCTTGCTGACGCTCAGCTCGCTGGCGCTGTTTTACACCAAGGATGTGACTGTCAAGCTGCTGCCGTTCGACAACAAGTCGGAGCTTTCGGTGGTGGTTGATTTGGCTGAGGGCTCGTCTGTTGAGGCGACCGATGGCGTGGTGCAGGCAATTGCTGCCAACGTGCTGGCGCTTGAAGAAATCAAGAGTGCGCAGACCCATGCCGGAACCGCTGCGCCGTTCAACTTCAATGGTCTGGTGCGCCACTACTATTTGCGCGCCGAACCACAAATGGGCGATGTCTCTCTCAATTTGACGGCCAAGACCGAGCGCGAGCGCAGCAGCCATGAAATCGCGCTGGATATCCGCGAACGGCTGAAAGCCCTGCCCATGCCGGCTGGAACCTCCATCAAAGTGGTCGAGCCGCCACCGGGCCCTCCGGTCCTGGCCACGCTTCTTGCCGAGATATACGGCCCGGACGCGAAGACCCGGCGCGCGGTTGCGGAAAAGGTCGAGGCAGCGTTCCGCTCGGTTCCGTTTGTGGTCGACATTGACAATTCATGGGGAGTGCCACCGCGGCGTATTCGCGCCTCGATTTCAACCGATGACGTGGAGTTCTTCAAGGTTGAGGAGGGCGATGCGCTCGATACCATCGCCATGCTGAATGGCGGGGCCATTGTAGGTTATTCGCACCGGGGCGAGGGACGCCATCCGATTCCCATACGCATTGAGCGGCCCAAGAACGAACGCACGCTTGATGAGAGCTTCCTGACCACGCCGATTCCGGCCAATGTGTTGCCGGGCGCGCGCGGTGTGGTGGAACTGGGCGACGTCGTGAAGCTGAGCGAGGAACAGGCTTCGTTCCCGGTGTTTCGGCACAATGGCCGGGCTGCCGAGATGGTCATCGCAGAACTTGCAGGCAGTTTCGAAGCGCCGCTTTACGGACTGCTCGCCGTGCACGAAGCGCTCGACAAGCAGGACTGGACCGGCCTTCAACGCCCGGAAATCTCGCTCAACGGCCAGCCGGAAGACGAAAGTGTTCCCACGCTCTTGTGGGACGGCGAATGGGAAGTGACCTGGGTGACCTTCCGCGACATGGGGGCAGCCTTCATCGTCGCATTGCTCGGCATTTACATTCTTGTCGTGGCGCAGTTCGGCTCGTTCAAGCTGCCGTTGGTGATCCTCACGCCGGTGCCGCTGACCTTCATCGGCATTCTGGGCGGGCACTGGCTGTTTGATGCGCCGTTCTCGGCCACCTCGATGATCGGCTTCATTGCGCTGGCCGGCATCATCGTGCGCAATTCGATCCTGCTGGTCGATTTCATCCGCAACGAACCGAAAGGCGAGGGCGTGTCGATGACAGACATCCTGATCAAGGCCGGTGCAGTACGCTTCAAGCCGATCCTTTTGACCGCGCTTGCGGCAATGATCGGCGCGGCGGTGATCCTGACCGACCCGATCTTTCAGGGACTGGCGATTTCGTTGTTGTTCGGCCTTGCCTCTTCCACCTTGCTGACGGTGCTGGTGATTCCGGCCATCTACAAGGTGCTGCGCACGTGAGTTGTATGTGAAAAATGCCGCAGCAGCGCAAGTTCTGCAAATCCATCAAAAATCGGCTTGTTCTCAGCCAGCGCTTGAGCCACGGTCCCGCAAAACCCGGCTGGAAAAGGAACGGCGCGATGTCCAAGGCACCCAAGGCAGTTCAGGCTGAAAAACCTGCATTCACTCCAATGCCCGAAGCCAAATCAAAGGCAACCCGCAACCGCTATATTGCGCTTGCGCTCTGGTTTGTTGCAATCGCCCTCGAAGTGGTCGCCATCGTCTGGTTGTTGCGCCCCTCGTTCGAGGAACTGGCGGCTGCCCAAGGCTTTCCGCAATGGCGCTGGTGGACACTAATGGGCTTCATCGCGGTAGTCGGCATTCTTGCCATTGCCGGTTCGCAATTGTGGAAGAAGGCAAACCATCTCGACCCTGCTTCCAGCAAGGAGCCGGTCAAGTTCTTCATCCAGAACCAGCTTGGTGCGTTTATCGCACTGGTCGCCTTCCTGCCGTTGATAGCCATGATTTTCCTCAACAAGGACATGGACGCCAAGCAGAAGGGAATTGCCGGTGCCGCGGGCATCATCGTCGCAATTGCTG
>JBGSOG010000087.1:0-2955 GCA_041739225.1 Rhizobiaceae bacterium | reverse complement strand
CATCCACACCGGGGCGCTGATCGCAACCATCATGTCGGCCAATGTGGTGATGATCATCATCCCCAACCAGAAGAAGGTGGTGGCCTCGCTGCTCAAGGGTGAGGCGCCCAATCCGGCCTATGGCAAGCAGGCCAAGCAGCGTTCGATGCACAACAATTACCTGACGCTTCCGGTGCTGTTCCTGATGTTGTCGAACCATTATCCACTGGCTTTCGCGACGCAGTACAATTGGGTCATCATCGCGTTGGTGTTGATGATGGGTGTTTCCATCCGCCACTTCTTCAACACCCACCACGCCGGCAAGGGCTATCCGTGGTGGACCTGGGCGGTAACCACGATTTTGTTCATCGTTGCCATGTGGTTGTCGCAGGCTGGACCGGCGCAACGCGCCGAAGCATCGGCTGCGATGACACCGGTGGCGCAGCAATTGGTGGCCAGTGCCCAATTTCCCGCTGTGCGCGACATTGTCGCCAGCCGATGCTCGATGTGCCATGCCGCCGAGCCGGTCTGGGAAGGCATTGTTCGCGCACCCAAGGGCGTTCATCTGGAGAGCGATGCAGACATCGCCCGCCATGCTGAAATGATTTATGCTCAGGCGGGTCGCTCAAACGCCATGCCGCCGGGCAACCTTACGGACTTGGGACTGGAAGAACGCGAAACACTTGCCCGGTGGTACGAGGCAGCAACCGGGCGTCAGCGCCACTTCCTGTGGAATTGACCCTGGTCAGAACGGCGACAGTACCACCACCTGCGGACTTTGCGGCAAGGTCTTGAGTGAGACGACCATGCTGTTTTCAGGATGGATGACCGGCTCGAACCTGTCTTTCATTCCCTCCATGAAACGCTGAAGCGAGAACGTGGAAAAATAATGCATCGGGAAAACCATGCTGGTGCGCAATTGCTGCGCCAGTTCGATCATGCTTTCCTGGCTCATGGTGTAGGTGCCGTCGACCGGCATGAACAGGATGTCGAGCCGTCCGATCCGGGCGATGTGGTCAGGCGTGAGTTTGTGGTGCAAATGCCCCAAATGCCCGATGCAAAGCCCGGCCACTTCGAAAATGAAGATCGAGTTGCCGTTCTCCTCGACCAGAAAACCCTCGCGGTAGAGGTCGGTTGCTACATTGCGCACCAGGACATCTTCAAGCTGCAACTCGTGTCTGGCAGGACCTTCGCCACTCTCGTTCCAACCACGCAGCACGTGCCGGATGTCGGCGGACGGGTAGTCGGTGAAATGCGTTTCATGGGCATGGTTCATGGTCACCACGGTAGGAACGCCGCCTTCGCCATTGGAACCGCTGTAGTCGGTCACGATTGAAACGCCCAACGGGGTTTCAATGCGAAATGCAGAATGGCCGACAAAGGCGATGTTCACTTCGTCATTGGCCAGAACCGCCGGCTGGTAGGCGGCCTTCAGTGTCCGTGGGCCGGTTTGATCGCCTGCAACAGCAAGGCATGTGCTCGTCCCGGTTTGCGCAAAGGCCGGCGCCACCAATAGAGTCAGTGCAAATGCAACGAATAAGCGCAAGGATTGCATGTTCTTTGCCATTTGAACCTCCGTTGAAGGAATACGCTGCAAGGATAGTGGAAACACTGTGCACCAATACGAAACGCACTTCACCTGAACTTGTCTTGATCGTCTTGCCTAGCGCCCCATGATGATGATCGGCGACCGAAACCCTCAGGAGGAATAAGCATGAGCATTGCCAAATTAACGTCAATGGACCGTCGTACAGCCATCAAAACCACTCTTGCGGCTGGTGCAGTCTTCGCCATGCCACAAATCATGACAAGGGCTGCCTTTGCAAAGGCCCCAATGCAGGATGGTTCTGTAGCGGAATTCTTCCGTTTCAAGCTTGGCGGCTTCGAGGTGACCACACTTCGCGACGGCATTCGCCCAGGCGACGGCCCGCACCCGACATTTGGTGCCAACCAGGATGCCGCAACGGTCCATGCCTTGCTGCGCGAAAACAGCCTGCCGGAAACCAAGTTTGCCAACGGCTTCACGCCAACCTTGGTCAACACCGGCAATGAACTCGTGCTGTTCGACACCGGTTTGGGTGCAGGCGCTCGTGAGGGCGGCCTTGGCCGCACTGCAGCAGCGCTTCGTTCA
Source organism: Rhizobiaceae bacterium (assembly GCA_041739225.1). Taxonomy (GTDB): domain Bacteria; phylum Pseudomonadota; class Alphaproteobacteria; order Rhizobiales; family Rhizobiaceae; genus BOKV01. Next base: position 845 of record JBGSOG010000087.1, on the reverse strand, counting down.
GCCGGGTACCAGCCCGATCAGGTTGATGTTGTCGTCATTTCACATTTTCATCCCGATCATTTTGGCGGATTGCTGGAAGATGGAAAGCCGGCTTTCGCCAATGCACGTTACGTGATGGGTGAAACCGAGTTCAATTTCTGGACAGCGCCGGAACGGATGGCCGGTCCAACGGAGAAATTGGCCAAGACCATCGAAACGGTGATCAAGCCGCTGGCCGAAAAGGCGACCTTCATCAAGGAGGGCGACACTGTCGTTTCGGGCATTTCCGGTATGGCGGCAGCGGGTCACACGCCCGGCCACATGATTTTCAACCTTGAATCGGAAGGCAAACGGCTGATCCTGACTGCCGACACTGCCAACCATTTCGTTGTGTCATTGCAACGTCCCGACTGGGAAGTTGCCTTTGATGCCGACAAGGCGGGCGCAGCAGCCACCCGCAAGAAGGTGTTCGACATGATCGCTACCGACAAGCTGCCATTTATCGGCTACCACATGCCTTGGCCATCTGTTGGTTTTGTCGAGAAGATGGGCGAGGGTTATCGCTACATCCCCAACAGCTATCAGGTCAGCCTCTGATCAATACAATCTTGATGAAAAACCCCGCTTCGGCGGGGTTTTTTGTTGCCCGAAATTTTCATTGCCCCAAACAAGTCCGGCCCCGCTGGCCTTGGTCATCAGGGGCGTTGAATGACCATGGCAGCGGGGCCGGGGAATTGCCGCCTGCGCATTCGGGGCGTGATTGCGCAGGGGCAATGGGAAAGGCAAGCAAATAGCGAGTAGCGAGTGTTTTGGTGCCCCTCTCCCCCCTTGCGGGGGAGATGTCTGCGTCAGCAGACAGAGGGGGG
>JBGSOG010000098.1:0-53258 GCA_041739225.1 Rhizobiaceae bacterium | reverse complement strand
GTGCGATTTGGGATGCACAAACCACCGCGCGGCCTCGCCAACGCTGGGGCATGTGTGCGGCCCTTGACCGCGCGGCGCAGGGATTTGACGGTATCGGCACGGGCAAGTGCACACTGCGCCCGGCTGACCCTCGAATTGCGCGCACCGCGCACAATGCCCTGCTGCTGCCCTCCCCGGCCCGACGGCGAATTCGTCCCGGCGTTGCACTGGATGGCAGTGCGGCAAGGATAGGCACGGTTGGGAAGGCGGGGATAAGTTTTTTTGCACCCCCTCTCCCCCCTTGCGGGGGAGATGCCCTGAAAGGGCAGAGGGGGGTAAGCCGGTACAAGACGCCCCCCTCTGTCGCCATTCGGCGACATCTCCCCCGCAAGGGGGGAGAGGAGTGCCAGCCCCGCCGCCCTCACCCTGAGCTTGTCGAAGGGCGAGGCGAAATTCAGGCGGCCATCAGCCGTTCCCATTCCTGCTCGAACTGGAACACATATTGTTTGGCTTCCTCTTCTGGCAGAAGGTTTGCCATGTCGGGAAATATCTTTTTGAAGAGCGAGCGCTGTGGCGCATCCCACGGCATTTTTTCGGCAGCCCGCGCCTCGGCCAAAATGCGCTCGATCTTGCGGTAGACCGGCTCTACCGAAAGGCGCCTTTTACTTCTGAACGCGAACGGGTGGAACATTTGTTCGGGCTATACGAAAAAATGGTTGCGCCTGTAGAGGTGGCCGCGAAAACCAAGGTTCGGCAGGCGAAGAAGCCAAGGGCCATCAAAACTTCGGCCAGCCCGACTGATTGACGAAGTATCTTGCATCGGACAAGCCCCCCACCGCTCTACTTCGCTTCGCTCGCAATCACCGTCCTGCGGACCCCCTCAAGGGGGAGGCGAAGCGCTAACCCCCCCCTACCCTCCAGCCAGCACCCATTTCACCAGATCGGCGGCGATGGATTCAAACGCTGCATTGATGCCGTTGACGACGGCTGTGGCGTCGGTGCCCGAAAGCGGCGTTTGTGCGTCGAACACCCTTGAGCGCACCACCTTGCCGCTGCGGTCGGAGACGAGCTTGACCGACAGCGAAACCACTGCCGCCTGTTCGCCCGCGCCGATATTGGCCTGGAAGGCCCTGATGTCGGTGACGATCTGGTAGTCGATCACCAGCCCTTCGCCCGGCTTGGCCACGGCCTTCACCCGGCCGGTGTTTTCAAACGCCTCGATCAACCGCGCCTGCACCACCTTGGGCAGCCGGTCCGGCCATTGCGAGCGCGCCAGATACTCAATTTGCACCGGCGAGGTCTTGATGACGATTTCCTGTGCATCCAGCGATTTCAGCGCCGAGGGCTCCAGCACCAGGATTTGCGAGCTCGACCGCGACTTGATGCCCTCGATTCTTGCCGGCGCACCCAGATCGTAAATATCCACGACTGCCGCCGTGTTGCAGCCGGCAACCAGCAGGCCGGCAAACAGCGCCATTGTTCCGGTCGACAGCCTGATACGCAAAACGCGGCTCAACAATTCATCCCCATAACCGGCCCGGCGGGCCTCAACATTTGCCATGCGGCTGCTTTTTGTCAGCGTTTTGGCCTGCCATCAAACGTTCGTGGCTTCTCGCCGCCCGTGATCACACGCTGCGGATTGGCCTCGAAATCGGAAACCGTCTGCTCTATCCGGTTGATTGAACGCCGTGTGTCCTGCACGAGCGCCCGCACATCTTCCAGTCCCTGACTGGAGAATCGCGCCAAACCTGCTGATATTTCGTTTACGCGCGCCCGCAATGTCTGCGAAGTTTCACGAAAATCGGCCAAAGTCAGGCGAACTTCCTCGCCAAGGCCCTTGGCATCGGCTTCACCAAGGAATGTGTCGAGCTTGGCCAGCACGCCGTCGATGCGCTTGGTCGAGTCCTTGAGCTGCGCCGTAAACGCCTGGATGTTGTCGAGCGAGGCTTCAACCTTCTTCGGATCGACCGCCGCAAGGATCTCTTGCGTGCGCACAATCGAGGCGTCGAGCTTGGTCGAAAGGCCGTCGAGGCTTTCCGCCGCCTTGGAAACATTGACGAGAAACTTGTCGATGCCTTCGGAGTTTTTGGCCAGCGAGCCGGAAAACGTCTCGAAATTCTTGACCGAATTGGTCGCCGGTCCACGCACTTCCTTCATGAACTCGTCCAGCGAGGTCATCATCGCATCGGCACGGCCCGCAACGGCGCGCACGGTTTCAAGGATGTCGCCAACGGCTGATGGCGTTGCCTCGATCACCGGCGCGATGTCGCCGCCCAGCAACAGTGGCGCGGTCGGGGTGCCGCCCTTCAGTGAAATGTAGGAAACGCCGGTCAGGCCCTGGCTGCCGATGGTGGCCGTGGTGTCGGCGCGGATCGGCGTGTCGGGCTTTACCGAGGTGATGGCAAAAACGATGCGCGGATCGGCGGCGTCGAATGCCACCCTGTTGACCTTGCCGACCTTGATGCCGTTGAACAACACGTCGGAGCCTTCGCCAAGCCCGGTCACCGACCCGGCAATGCGAACCTGCAACGGCACCAGCCCGCTCTGGTCGCCCAGCCGCGCAACCCAGTAGATGAACGAAAATGCGGCAGCTATCACGATCAGCGTGAAAAGTCCGACCATCACGTAATTGGCGCGGGTTTCCATGGGTCTAGACTTCGCCTTCCGGTTTCACTGGGCATGCAGCAACACAGGACAATGCATTGCGGTGAGCGATGCAGCAAAATTGTGGCGCTTCGCCCGTCGCGAATCACCCGCGAACAATATGGCGCGCACGTTTGCCGCGAAAATAGGACTGCACCCATTCGTTTTTCGATTCAAGCATCGCTTCCAGATTGCCTTCCAGCAGCACCCGTTTTTCCCCCAGAACGGCGATCCGGTCACACACCGAAAACAGGCTGTCGAGGTCGTGCGTCACCATATAGACGGTCAGGCCCAGCGTGTCGCGCAAGGTGACGATCAGTTCATCAAACTCGGCCGCGCCAATGGGGTCCAGCCCCGATGTTGGCTCATCCAGAAACAACAGTTCCGGGTCCAGCGACAATGCCCGCGCCAGTGCTGCGCGTTTGACCATGCCGCCCGACAATTGCGAGGGGATTTTTTCCGCCGCATCCTGTGGCAGTCCCACGAGGTCAATCTTCAGCCGGGCCAGTTCGTTCATCAGCTTCTTGTCGAGATCGAGGTATTCGCGCATCGGCACCTGGATGTTTTCCAGCACCGTCAGCGCAGAAAACAGCGCCCCTTGCTGGAAAAGCACGCCGATGCGCTGGTCAATGGCCAGTTTCCCTGCCTCGTCCAGCCGGTCATAGATCTGCCCGAAAATCTCGATTGTTCCGGCCTGGCGCTTGTTCAGCCCCAAAATTGCCCGCATCAGCACCGATTTGCCGACGCCCGATGCCCCGACAAAGCCGAGAATTTCGCCGCGCCGAACATCAAGGTCGAGATTTTCCAGCACGTTGCGCCCGCCAAATGCGACAGTAACACCCGATACGCGCAATACAGCCTCGGACGACTGGTCATCGCTGTTCATGGCCACACCCTCAATAATTGATCTGGGCGTAGAAGACGGCAAAGAAACCATCGACCACGATCACGAAAAAGATCGCCTTGACCACCGCAGCCGTGACCCGGCGGCCCAGGCTTTCAGCGCTGCCTTCAACTTTCATGCCTTCCACCGCCGCCATGATGCCGATGATCATCGCCATGAACGGCGATTTGATCAGCCCGGCAAAGACTGTCGAGAGGTCGACCGCATCGCGCAATTTGGAAATGAAGGTTTCAACGGGAATGTCGGAATAGAAGTTGAGCAGCAGCGCTGCACCCGCCAGCGAGGCAATATCGGCAACAAATGTCAGCAAAGGCAGCGCGATGGTCAACGCCACAAGACGCGGAAAGACCAGCACTCCAACCGGGTTCAGCCCGATAACGGTAAGCGCATCCACTTCCTCGCGCATTTTCATCGAACCGATTTCCGCTGTCATTGCGCTGCCCGACCGCCCGGCAACCATGATGGCTGTCAGCAGCACACCAACCTCGCGAAGCAGCAGGATGCCGACAAAATCGACGGTGAGAAACTCTGCCCCGAAATAACGCAGCGACCATGCTCCTTGCTGGGCAATGATTGCACCAATCAGGAAGGACATCAGCGCCACGATGGGCACGGCGCGCAAGCCCATGCGGTCGATGTGGTGCACGATTGAGTCTGGCCGCACCGAGCCGGTTCGCCCCGATTTCATTTGCGGCCCGCGGATGGCCGCCCCAATCATGTTGAGGGACAACACCGTGTCGCGGCTGAGTGATTTTGAAAATCTGCCAAGGCTTTCGAGAAACCGCGTGAGCGGACCGGCGCGCACTGCCGACGGCATGTTGTCAAATGGATGCGAAACCGCCTCCAGCAGCCGGGTGTTGACACTTTGCGGCGGGCTGACAATGCTTGCCATGCCACCGGCCTTTTTCCATGCATCGACCAGGCGGGAAACCACCCAGGCGCCCGATGTGTCCATGCGGGTTATGCCTGAAAGGTCGATCACCAGACTGGAAGCATTGGCGCTTTGCTGCAATTCCCGCATTTCCCGGTCCACCGGCGCGATTGCCCGCACGATCCACAGCCCTTGTGCCATGACCAGCGTACGCCCCTGCCCAGTGCTGATGGCGCATTGTGCTTCAGTGGCGGCAGTTTGCTTCATTCACCAATATCTCCGGGCGGGTGCGATTTACGCGATACAACACTTTTGCTGAAATGGCTTTATGTGCGAGTCTTGCAGCGAAAGAAACTGCAACTCCGATTCCACAGGCTTTCATGACCAGAACTCTTTCAGTTGAAGCCCAAAGCTGGCCAATCAATGGCAGTTTCACCATCTCGCGCGGCTCGCGGACGCAGGCAGACGTGCTGGTATGCCGAATTGACGAGGCTGGAAAAAGCGGTTTTGGCGAATGTGTCCCGTACAAGCGATATGGCGAAACGATGGAAGGTGTCGCGGCGCATATCCTTTCGGTTGGTGCCGCCATGGAGGCAGGGGCAAGCCGTGAACAATTGCTTTCGTTGCTGCCACCCGGTGCTGCCCGCAATGCCGTTGATTGCGCATTGTGGGATTTGGAAGCCAAAAGCTCCGGCAGGCCGGCATGGCAGCTTATCTGCAACAAAGCTCCGATCCCGGTGATCACGGCTGTGACGGTAAGCCTCGGCACGCCGCAAGAAATGGCGCAGGCTACCCGCGACAAGGGCAATCACCCGCTGATCAAGGTCAAACTGGGCGGCGAAGGCGATGCGCAACGAATTGCCGCCGTTTGCAAGGCCGCACCGCATGCGCGCATCATCCTTGATGCCAACGAAGCCTGGACCGCCCAAAGCCTGCCGCATCTGATGGACATCGCTGCCCGAAACAGCGTAGCGCTGATTGAGCAACCGCTGCATGCCGACAATGATGCGGCGCTGGCCGCAATCGAGCGAATTGTGCCGGTTTGCGCCGATGAATGCGCCCACACTGCCGAAAATGTCCATCATTTGCTGGACCGCTATGATGCGATCAACATCAAGCTCGACAAGACAGGCGGGCTGACCGCAGCGCTGGCGATGAAACAAGAGGCCTCGCGCCTCGGCTTTGCTGTCATGGCTGGATGCATGGTTGGCACCTCGTTGGCAATGGCGCCAGCTGTGCTGTTGGCCCAAGGCGTTGCCTGGGCCGATCTCGACGGGCCGCTGATCCTGGCAAAGGACCGCGAAAACGGGCTGGTTTATCAGGACGGCGCGGTTTCGCCGCCGGAAGCATCCCTTTGGGGATGAGACTGCTGCCCGAAAATCAACAAGGCAAGGCCAATGGCACCGGCAAATGCCATTGAAAGGAACGCGTAAATTCCGAAGGACGCATAAAGCGAGCCTGAAACAAAACTGAAACTGCCCATCGCGATGGCAGCAATGACAAATCCAACCGCCTGGGCTGAGCCCATTCGCGCTTCCGGAACTGTTTCCACGTAATAGTGCATCAGCCCCAGATGCGTCGCGCCAAAGCTCAGGCCGTGCAGCGCCTGCAACGCCAGGAAACCGGCCACACCCGGCTCCAGGGGCATCAGCCCCCAGCGCAGCACGCTGGCCAGCGCACCGATGATACACAACTGAACCGCGCTGAAACGGCGAAAAACCCGCCGGGAAAACTGGAACAGGGCGATTTCTGCAACGACGCCAATCGCCCACAAGATGCCGATAACGGTGCCCGAATAGCCCAAAAAGCCCCAATGGATTGACCCGAACGCATAAACCATCGCGTGCGTGCCCTGAACAATGCCGCAACCGATGGTGATCAACATGAAACGCTGGTTTTGGATGAGTTTCCAGGCACTTGCGTTGGAATGTTGATTCTTTTCCCCAGAAAGCTGTGATGGCCCGAGGCGCGGCGTCGCCGGCGACAATGCGACGCCAGCGAAAGCTGCAGCAACGATCAGCACCATGACCGTCCCGGAGCCCGATTGCGCCAAAACCACCCCACCGACCAGATTGGCAATGATGAACACCACCGATCCCCACAGCCGGATACGGCCGTAATCATGGCCATGTCGCCGAACGCCAAGCAGCGTGATCGAATCCATTACGGGCTGTAGCGGATGGCTGAAAAGCGCCAGCAGCAGCGATATGGCAAGGATTGGCCAGAACTGCGAGCTGACGAGAAACAAGCAAAGCGTCAGCGCACTGCCGGTCATCAGCACGATCATCAAATTGGCCCGTTCCTGCATGCGGTCTGCATAGGCTGAAATCGCGCCGGAGGTGAAAATGCGAACCAGCATCGGCAGCGCAAGAACGGTGGCAATTTCCGTTTCAGACAGTCCGCGATCTTTCATCCAGACCGGAAAGAACGGAAGCATCAACCCGACGAAAGCGAAGAACACGCTGTAAAGCAGCGCCATGCGCAGGGCAAAGGCGTAAGGCTCCGGGGTTGTTGCTGGGGTTTGGGTCTCGCCACTCACGCAGTGCCTGCCAGGACTTTCGCAAAAAACTCCGGGTCAACATTGCCACCGGAGGCGATGACCAGCACGGTTTCTCCGGCAAAGGCCCTGCCTTGACGAAGCAGTGCCGCGAGCGCAACCGCGCCGCCCGGCTCCAGCACGATTTTCAACTCGTTGAATGCCAGCCGCATGGCGGCAAATGCTTCCGCGTCCGAGACGGCAAAGCCGGGAGCCAGATGGGTTCGATTGATTGCAAATGACAACTCGCCCGGCTTGGGGGTCAGAAGTGCATCGCAAGCCGAACCGCCAAGCCGTGCATTGGCAAGCCGCTCGCCTGCCACCAGCGAACGGGCATAATCGTCAAAACCTTCCGGCTCGGCACTGTGGATTTTTGCGTCGGGAAACCTCGAATGGACCGCAAGCGCAGTCCCCGCTGTCAAGCCGCCACCGCCACAACATACAATCGCCCGGTCGATGGCCATGCCCGCCGCCGCAAGGTCTTCGCAGGCTTCAAGCCCGGCAGTACCCTGCCCGGCAATGACAAAAGGATTTTCGTAGGGATGGACAAAATGCGCGCCGGATTCAGCCACCAGCCTGGCGGCAATGGCGTCGCGATCCTCCTTTTCCCGGTCGTAGAGCACAAGTTGCGCACCGGAACGTCTGGTGCGTGCGATTTTCATGGCTGGCGCATCGGCAGGCATGACGATTGTCGAATTCATGCCGAGCAGCCGCGCCGCTTCCGCCACCCCTTGCGCGTGGTTGCCTGACGAACAAGCAATCAGTCCGGCACTGCGCTGGTTTTCAGGCAAGGCACTGGCGGTATTGTACGCCCCGCGAAACTTGAACGAACCCGTCAGTTGCAGGCACTCTGCCTTTACGAAAACCCGTGCGCCGGTCAGCTCGTCGAGCTGGGCGCTGCGCAGCAGTGGTGTACGGATTGCAACACCTACAAGCCGGTTTGCAGCTTGCTGGATATCGGAAAGCGTGGGTGTTGCGGAAAGTACAGCGTTCATGTCAGCGCTCGTGGTGATTGCCAGTGTCACCCTTGATCCAACATCAAAGGGATTGACGCAAGCCTGGGACCATTCCCGCAGACTGCTATTGTGCCGTGATTTTGGCGGGTTCGGCGCCAGCTTCGAGGAAAATTCGCACGCATTCATCCCAGGTATACCGGGCGGCATGCGCCAGCGCCTGCTCGCGCGGAATTTTCAGCGCTTCCAGTGACGCCTTGCGCAAATCATTGTCCAGCACACCTGCGCCGCTGTTCCCAATCACGTCGAGCGGGCCTGGAACCGGAAACGCAGCAACCGGCACGCCACATGCCAAAGCCTCCAGAAGCACATTGCCGAACGTGTCGGTCAGGCTCGGAAACACGAAAACGTCGGCTGCCGCGTAGTGGCGGGCCAGATCATCCCCAAACTTGGCGCCCGTGAACACGATTTTGGGATATTTGCGTTCAAGCTGCGCCCTTTGCGGGCCGTCGCCGACGACAACCATGGTGCCGGGCAGATCAAGACCCAGGAATGCCTCCATGTTTTTCTCGACCGAAACGCGACCGATGTTCATGAAGATCGGCCTTGCCCAACCCATGTCTGCCGCAAGTGTGTCATCGGGTCTTGGGCGGAACAATTCATGGTCAACACCACGGGTCCATGGAACAATATTGTTGAAGCCACGCGACCGCAAATCATCCGCAATCGACTCGGTGGCAACAAGGCACGCGACCCCTGAATTATGAAAGCGCCGCATCCATGCATAGGACCATGCCAGGGGCACCGGCAACCGGGCGCGGACATACTCGGGAAAACGGGTGTGATAGCTTGTGGAATACGGTATGCCCAACTTCAGGCAGGCTGCGCGCGCCGCCAGGCCGAGCGGCCCTTCGGTCGCGATATGCACACGGTCCGGCAGGGCACTTGCGACGATTTTTCTGAGCATTCCTGCCGTCACCAGCGCCAACCGGATCTCCGGGTAGGACGGCATGGGGAATGTCCGGAACTGGTCCGGTGACACTACCTGGACCTCATGGCCAAGCTTACGTACCCGCCAGTTAACTTCTTCCAACGTACGAACCACCCCGTTGACCTGCGGGTGCCAGGCATCCGTGACCAGCAAGAATTTCATCAGGCCGCTTCTGCTGGATTTTGCGCCGTTGTTTCTGCTGGCATGCCCTGATCGGTGAGCAACCGCGTGTTGGAAATCATTCGTTCGCGGGTGACCTGCGCCCAGTCGATCAATTCCAGCTTGCCGTCATGGTTTTCCACCACCGCTGTACAGCTTTCCACCCAATCGCCGGTATTGATGTATTCTATGCCCTCACGAATCCCGATGACCGCGTGGTGGATATGGCCGCAAACAACACCGTCCGCGCCAACCTCGACCGCTTCCTTGGACAGTGCCTGCTCGAACTCGCCTATGAAATTGACAGCTTCCTTCACCTTCAGTTTCGCCCATTTGGAAAGCGACCAATAGGGAAAACCAAGCCGGCGACGCACCGCATTTACAACAATGTTGATGTTCAGCGCAGCCACATAGGCCCAGTCGCCGAAATGCGCGAGCCACTTCGCGTGGCGCACCACGACATCGAACTGGTCCCCGTGGATGATGAGCAATTTACGGCCGTCGGCGGTCTCGTGTATGTCACGGTCGCGCACTTCCACGCCGCCAAAATGCGTTCCCAAAAAGTCACGCAGGAATTCATCGTGATTGCCTGGAATGTAAATGATCTCCGAACCCTTGCGCGATTTGCGCAGCAGCTTTTGCACCACGTCATTGTGAGACTGCGGCCAATACCATCCGCGCTTCAGGCGCCAGCCATCTATGATGTCGCCAACAAGATAGATTTTCTCGGCGTCGTGCTCGCGCAGAAAATCAACAAGCATTTCTGCCTGACAGCCAGCCGTTCCCAGATGGACATCGGAAAGGAACAAGGTTTTGAAATGCTTGGTTTTCATGGCATCCTGCCAGCCGTAAGCATGAATGCGGATGGTAAGACCCGATTCACGTGACATGCTTGTGACATTCATCATTTACGACATTTTCAAGAGGGCTTCATGGATTTGGGACTGGCTGGCCGCAAGGCCATTGTGTGTGCATCCAGCAAAGGGCTGGGAAAGGGCTGTGCCATGGCGCTGGCGCGGGAAGGCTGCGAGGTAGTCATCAATGGCCGCAACGCGGACGTGCTTGATGCTACGGCCAAAGAGATAGCCGACGCCACCGGTGCAAAGGTCACCGCCGTCGCAGCCGATGTATCCACGTCCGACGGTCGCGCAAGGTTGATCGCCGCTTGCCCGCAGCCGGACATTCTCGTCAACAACAATGGCGGTCCCCCGCGCCGCGATTTTCGTGAACTGACCCGCGAGGACATGCTGGCCGGCGTTGCGGCAAACATGGTTACGCCCATCGAGCTCATTCAAAAGGTCCTCGATGGCATGTGCGAACGCAAATTCGGGCGCATCGTCAACATCACGTCATTGTCGGTCTACAACGCCATACCCGGTCTCGATCTGTCTTCGGGCGCACGGGCCGGCCTCACGGCGTTTCTTGCTGGCGTGGCACGGGAGGCAGCCGTGCACAATGTGACGATCAACAACATGCTGCCCGGCAAGTTTGACACCGACCGGCTCAAAGGCGGCTTTGCCTTTGCTGCAATAAAGCTGGGAATCAGCGAGGATGAAGCCAGGCAGCGCGAAATCATGCCGATCCCGGCTGCAAGGCTTGGTTCTGCCGAGGAATTCGGTGCGGTTTGCGCTTTCCTTTGCTCGGATCATGCCGGATACATGACCGGTCGCAATTTCATGCTGGATGGCGGCCTCAACCAAAGCGCATTTTGACGGAAACCCATACCATGAAAAAGCAGTCTGCCGCCGGTGTCCAGCAAGCCAAGCCCTATGTCCCGGCCAATGAACTGGAAGAAGGCGCGCTGCATTATCACCAGTACCCCAAGCCGGGCAAACTTTCGGTCGAAGCAACAAAGCCATTGGGCAACCAGCGTGATCTGGCACTGGCCTACTCGCCCGGCGTGGCTGCACCCTGCCTTGCCATTGCTGCCGATCCGGTAACGGTCGCCGATTACACCGCGCGCGGCAATCTGGTCGGCGTTGTCACCAACGGAACGGCGGTTCTTGGGCTTGGAAATATCGGCCCGTTGGCATCCAAGCCGGTGATGGAGGGCAAGGCTGTTTTGTTCAAGAAATTTGCCGGCATCGACGTGTTCGACATCGAGATCGAGCAAAACGACATCGACAAATTGTGCGACTGCATCGCCTCGCTGGAGCCGACGTTCGGCGGAATAAACCTTGAAGACATCAAGGCGCCCGAGTGTTTCGAGATCGAACGGCGCTTGCGCCAGCGCATGAAAATTCCGGTTTTTCACGACGACCAGCACGGTACCGCCATCATTGTTGGCGCGGCAGTGCTCAATGGCCTGGAACTGGCCGGAAAAGACATCTCAAAGGCAAAAATCGTGGCATCCGGCGCGGGTGCTGCCGCGCTGGCCTGCCTCAATCTCCTGGTCGGGCTTGGCGCGCGGGTTGAAAACATCTGGGTCAGCGATCTCGAAGGTGTCGTGTATGTCGGCCGCGAAAAGCTGATGGATGAGTACAAGTCGGTCTTTGCCAAGGAAACGCCGCTTCGCTCGCTTGGTGAAATCATTGGAGGGGCAGACGTGTTCATCGGCCTTTCAGCGGCAGGTGTGTTGAAGCCGCAAATGCTCAAGAGCATGGCGGCAAGTCCGCTGATCATGGCGCTGGCCAATCCGGCCCCTGAAATCATGCCGCAGGAAGCGCGCGATGCAAGGCCCGATGCCATGATCTGCACCGGCAGGTCGGATTTTCCCAACCAGGTCAACAATGTGCTTTGCTTCCCGTACATATTTCGCGGAGCGCTTGATGTCGGTGCCACCACCATCAACGAGGCGATGAAACGGGCTGCCGTTGCTGCCATTGCCAAACTGGCGCACGAGGAAGCGTCGGACATTGCTGCAAGAGCCTATGGTGGAGAACCGCCGGTCTTCGGCCCCAATTACTTGATCCCCTCTCCCTTCGACCAAAGGCTGATCCTGCGCATCGCCCCGGCAGTGGCACTGGCAGCCATGGAAAGCGGAGTGGCGACACGGCCAATTGCAGATTTTGATGCCTATCTCGACCAACTGACCCGTTTCGTCTTTCGCTCCGGCCTGATCATGAAGCCGGTGATCGAGAAAGCCCGTTCGCAGAAAATGCGGGTGGTCTATGCCGATGGTGAAGATGAACGGGTGTTGCGTGCCGCACAGATTGCTGTTGAGGACGGGATTTGCGAGCCGGTTCTGGTAGGGCGACCCGATGTTGTCACAGCGCGCCTTGAACGTTTCGGATTGCGCATTCGTCCCGGTGTCGATTTTGAATTGGTAAATCCGCAACAGGACGAGCGTTTCCGCGATTACGTGGAGTTGTTGATCCGAAAAACCGGTCGTCGTGGAATCACGCCGGAAGCAGCCAAAACCATCGTCCGCTCCAACACAACCGTCATCGGCGCGCTGGCAGTGGAACGTGGAGACGCCCATGCCATGTTGTGCGGGCTCGATGGTCGGTTCCTGCGCCACCTGCAATACGTGGAAATGATCATCGGCAAGGCATCGGGCGTGCATTCGCTGTCAGGCCTGTCGATGTTGCTGAACCAGGAAGGCGTCTGGTTCATGTCGGATACGTATGTCAGCGACGTTCCCACGGCCCGCGAAATCGCTGAAACCACCATTCTCGCCGCTGAGGAAATTGCCCGCTTTGGCATCACGCCCAAAGCAGCCCTGCTTTCGGCATCCGATTTTGGCTCGCGCAACGACGCCTCTTCGCAAAAGATGCGTGAAGCGGCACAAATTCTGGAGCGCGAAGCCCCGCATCTGGAGGTTGATGGCGAGATGCACGGCGACACCGCGCTTTCGGAACTCATCCGCAACCGGGTTTTTCCGGCATCCCGCCTGAAGGGGCAGGCAAACCTGCTGATCTTCCCCACTCTTGATGCCGCCAACATCACCATGAGCGTGGTCAAGCAAATGACCGATGCCTTGCACATCGGCCCGATTCTCATCGGCACGGCCAAACCGGTGCATGTATTGACGCCTTCGGTCACATCGCGCGGTGTCTTCAATATGACAGCTTTGGCCTGTGTCGAGGCGATGGGGGCAAAAGCTGCCGGGTGAAGCCAGCTGCTTTGATCTTTCTCTTGCTTTCGACCCTGATTTGTCACAATCGCTAAGTATCTCCGAAGTTGTTCGTGTAACCGGATTCCAAATTGCGCCCCGGCGCAGCAGCCCGCGAAAGACAGGCAAATTGCCGATGGCATTGCGCAGTGGTTCCAGCTTGTTGACCTTGGCGAAACTGGCATTGCTGGCTGTGTTGTGCCTGCATGCCGACAGTGCCAATGCACAATCGACAACCTGCCTTCGCTTGACCAATGAACTTGCGGCGTTGAGCTCGGGCGGCGGCTTTTCAGGGGGCGGATCGTCCAAGGCCCGCCAATATGAACGTGCCGTCAACGACCAAAAGGCCCAGATTTCCAAGACTGAACGTGCCGCCCGCCAGAACAATTGCGGTGCCGGTGGCGGCTTCTTCAGCGGCAACACCGGTCTCTGCCAGCGCATCAACAGCAGCCTGAAACAAATGTACGGCAATCTGAAAAGCCTGCAATCAACTTTGGCTCAATTATCGGGTGGCCGGAACGGCAGTTCGGGTTCAAGCGCCCGCCGGTCGGCAATCCTCGCCGAATTGTCGGCCAATGGCTGTGACGGGCGCATCCGCGAAGAGCGCAGCGCTGGTGTCCAGGACCAGCAGCCGCGCCGCAGAACACTGCTGGAACAGATTTTCGGCGTGAAAACCTACCGCGAAGACGGCTCGCGCGCCGGCGCGCAATTCGATCCCGATGTCAACCTCACCAGTCGGTACGGCACTTTTCGGACCCTGTGTGTCAGAACTTGCGACGGCTATTATTTCCCGATCAGTTTTTCAACGGTGCCCGATCGTTTCCCCAATGACGAGGAAGCCTGCCAGTCGATGTGTCCGGGTACGGACGTGTCACTGTATTTCCACGCCATGCCCTCGCAAGACAGCGAAGACATGATTTCGTTCCGCACCGATGAGCCCTATGCCAATCTCCCCAACGCCTTCAGCTACCGCAAGTCTGTGAACAGCGCTTGCGCCTGCCGTGCACCACGCACCGGGCTGACCGAGATAGCCGGTGGCGGCGCGGTTCGGGAAGTCACGATGGAACAGCAAAAGAGTGCAACACTGCCTTTGCCGGTTTGGCGGGTGGATCCCGGCATTGATCCTGAGGCGGCGGCAAATGCCAATGGAAATCTGACCCTTGAGCACATCGAACGCATGTCCCGGCGGGAAGAAACGCCAGTTGCGGTCGCTCCAACCAATCGTCCTGTCAGGATAGTCGGGCCAGAGTTCTTTCCCTTCCAATGATCGGCAGCATTGCGGCCATTTCCGGCCCGTGCTCCAGCCCGGTCAATGCTTTGCGCAACGGCATGAAAAGGCCCCGCCCCTTGCGCCCCGAGTTTTCTTTGAGACTGCTGGTCCATTCGCCCCAGGTTGAAGGCGACCAAGGCTCAGCGGGAAGCAATTTTGCAGCTTGCAAGATGAAGTCGCGGTCTTCTGCATCGATTACCGGTGAGGCGCTTTCGATCCTGCCCCTCCAATCCAAGGCATCTTTGACCTTTTCGCAATTTCCACGCACCGCATTCCAGAACTCTGCCGGATGGCTGCCAAGCCCACCTTCAGCAAATCGGTTGGCAACTTGCTGCCACGAATAGCCGTGAACCAGTTTGGTGTTCAGCGCGTCCAGTTCGGAAGTGTCAAACCTGGCCGCCGATTTGCCGATGCCAGCGAGCTCAAAGCGGGCGACAAGCGAAGCCATGTCCGGCATCGGTTCCACTGGTCCGGCGCCACCGATCAGTACCGCAAGCGAGGCAACCGCCATCGGCTCGTAGCCATCTTCGGCAAGTGACTTGAGTGACAACGAGCCCAGACGCTTTGACAGCCCCTCGCCGCTGGCTGTGGTCAGCAAATTGAGGTGCGCAAATTGCGGCGGTCTTGCACCAAGCGCCTCGAACAAGGCGATCTGTACGCCTGTGTTGGTCACATGGTCATCACCGCGAATGACATGGGTTATGGCAGTGTCGATGTCATCGACGACCGAAGGCAGCGTGTATAGCAAGCTACCGTCCTCACGAACCAGCACCGGATCGGAAACCGACGACAGATCGACAATTTCCTCCCCACGAACCAGATCATCCCAACGTATTTCGGTGCGCCCCGGCCTGAACGGGTCCCCGTTGTGGTTTGGCAACAAGAAACGCCAGTGCGGCTTGCGCCCTTCGGCTTCCAGTTTTTGCCGGTCCTCATCGGACAGTTTCAGCGCCGCCCTGTCATAGACCGGCGGCAACCCTCTCGCTGCCTGCCGTTTGCGGCGGCGGTCAAGCTCGTCCGCACTTTCATAGCAAGGGTACAGCAGCCCGGCATTTTTAAGTTTGTCGGTTGCCGCCTGATGGATGTGCGCCCGCCTGGATTGCCATTCGACCTCGTGCGGAACGACCCCCAGCCAGGCAAGATCGCGGGCAATGCCATCGACATATTCCTGTTTTGAACGCGCAATATCGGTATCGTCATAGCGCAGCAGATAGATGCCGCCGTTTTGCAGCGCGAACAACCAGTTGATTAGCGCCGGACGGGCGTTTCCGATGTGAATGTTGCCGGTGGGCGATGGTGCGAAGCGAACCTTGACTGTCATGACCACCGGTTAACCGAGCCATGCAACTTGTGCAAGCACCAGACTCAATTCTCATTGGTTTGACACTGATTGCCAGTTTGCGCACAGTCGGAAAACAAAGGTTGGGTCACCTGTCGAAACTGTTGAAAGGAAGACGATACATGAACAGCATTTTTCGCAATGTCATGCTGGCTTTTGTCGCCATGTTCCTGTTCACTGGAGCGGCATCAGCCCAATGTGCCAAAATGAAGCCCACCCGTCCAGGAGAGGTTTATCTCCTGCGTGGCCTTGCCAACATATTCTCGCTCGGCCTCGACGAGATGGCGCAATATTACACCAAGCTTGGCATGGAGAATTGCGTCTTCAACCACTCGGTGTGGGAATCGCTGGCCAACGACATCCTTGAGCGCAGCTACCGCGGCGAAGTGAACTTTCCGGTAATCATTGTCGGCCATTCCCTGGGCGCTGGCGCTGCCCCGCGGCTGGCAACCCGCCTCGGCAAGGCCGGCATTCCGGTGTCTTATGTCGTGATGTTCGATCCGGTTGAGCCCACACTTGTTGGTGGCAACGTCCAGGAAATCGTCAATTACTACCTGCCGAAACGGCAGGACAACAAGCTTTATCCGGGGCAAACCTTTCAAGGTGTCCTCGAAAACGTCAACGTCAGCAAATTCGGCGGCTTCACCCATTTGAACATCGATTACAACACCGGATTGCGCAAAACGATCTACAGCAAGTCTGTCCAGTATTCCGATGCGGTGCTGGCCGAGAAGGCTGCCGCCCAGCAGCAACCGGCCGCCGAGCCTTCACCCAAGCCAAAGAAAAAAAGCTGACGCTTCAATCTACCGGTCCCGGAACCGGTTGGTGATCGGATAGCGCCGGTCGCGGCCAAACCCCTTGCGGGTGATCTTGACGCCGGGTGCCGCCTGCCGCCGCTTGTATTCGGCGATGTAGAGCATGTGTTCAACCCGCTCCACGGTCGCCTTGTCATGGCCCTTGGCAATGATGTCCGGCACCGCCATCTCTTGCTCGACCAGACACTCGAGAATGTCGTCGAGCACCGGGTATGGCGGCAGACTGTCCTGGTCTTTCTGGTTTGGTCGCAATTCGGCTGACGGCGCCTTGTCGAGAATAGCCTTGGGGATCACCACTCCATCCGGTCCTTTGCAGTCCTGCGGGTGGTTTTCGTTGCGCCAAGCCGAAAGGCGATAGACCTGCATTTTGTAAAGGTCCTTGATCGGGTTGAACCCGCCATTCATGTCGCCATAAAGCGTCGCATAGCCAACGCTCATTTCACTCTTGTTGCCGGTGGTCACCACCATCGAACCGAACTTGTTGGAGATCGCCATCAGGATGACGCCGCGCGCCCGCGATTGCAGGTTCTCCTCGGTGATGCCGGAATGGGTGCCTTCAAACAGCGGCTGCAGCGTCTTGAGGAACCCCTCCACCGGATCGACGATCGGCACCACCTCGTAGCGCACTCCAAGCAACTTCGCGCACTCCTCCGCGTCCTTCAGGCTGTCGCCAGAGGTATAGTGGTACGGCATCATCACACATCGCACCCGCTCCTCGCCAAGCGCATCCACGGCGATGGCGGCGCAAATGGCCGAATCAATCCCGCCGGAAAGGCCCAACACCACGTCCTCGAAGCCGTTCTTGTTCACATAATCGCGCAAACCGGTGACGCAAGCACGCCAGTCAGCCTCATCTGTTTCAGGAAGGTTCGCCAGCAAGCCCTTGTCACAACGCCAACCCTTGTCGCCGCGCCGCCAGGTCGAAAGAACAACATTCGCCTCGAACTGGTTCATTTGCAGGGCAAGGCCGTGATCGGCGTTGAGCACAAACGAACCACCATCAAAAACCAGCTCATCCTGACCACCAAGCTGGTTGGCATAAACAATCGGCAGGCCGGTTTCGATGATCTGGCGGCTGACGATCTGGTAGCGCACATCCATCTTGTCGCGAAAATACGGCGAGCCATTGGGCACTATCAGTATTTCGGCGCCCGCCTCAGCCAACGTTTCGCAAACGCCAAGCTCGCCCCAGATGTCTTCGCAGATCGGCACACCCAGCCGCACACCGCGGAAATTGAACGGACCCGGCATCGGGCCCTGCCGGAAAACCCGTTTTTCATCGAAAACACCATAGTTTGGAAGATCGACTTTCTGCCGCCAGCCCAGCAATTTCCCGCCATCAAGCAGCGCCACAGCGTTGTAGACGCCATGCTTGTCGCGGTACGGCGCACCAATCAGCACGCCCGGCCCGCCATCGCCGGTTTCTGCGGCAAGCATTTCAACCGCCTCCAGGCACTCGGCGACAAAGGCAGGCTTGAGGACCAGATCTTCAGGCGGATAGCCAGCGATGAACAATTCGGTGAACACCACCAAATCAGCCTGCTGACGGGCTGCGTCAGCCCTTGCTTCGCGCGCAAGACGCAAATTGCCCGCAACATCGCCGACGGTCGGGTTTAGCTGGGCAATGGCGATGCGCAGGATTTCCGGGGTTTGGGTCATGTTGGGTATCTGCCGCCATCGGGAAAGGTAAATGAAACGTTCAGACAACGTTCAGCCTTGTTCTGCCACAATGCTTTGCATGATGGAACACCATCAATCGCCGGACAAACCGGCTTGGCTGTTGTCAGGGAGCAAGATCATGGCCGTTGCAAGGAAAATTTCTGGTTTGGCGTTGGGCGCCCTGATTGCGCTTGGCACTTTGGCACCCTCAAGTGAGGCGTTTGCCGGTCACCGCCATCACCGCAACAACAATGGCGATGCCCTCATTGCCGGTGTTGCCGGGGTTTTGTTGGGCGCAGCCATTGCCTCGCCCGGTCCGGTCTATGCCGCGCCGCAAGGCCGGGTGATCTACGTTGAACCAGAACCGGTTTACATTGAGCCAGCGCCGATCTACTCGCAGCCGATTTACGATGGCCCGCAATATTCCGGAACCGATCCTTACTATATCGAGCCGCAGGAACGCCAGGTGCGCAGGCCTCTCAACCACTATCAGCAGCCGCAGCCCTACAACCAGCCGCGCCACAACAACAATGGCCCAAGGGTCGTGACGTATGACGAGACCATAGGAAGCGGTGACGGCTATGGCGCAAGTTACGAGCCGTGGACGCAGGCTTGGCTCAATTATTGCTCCTCGAAGTTCCGCAGCTTTGATCCACGTACCGGAACCTACAAGGGCTATGACGGATTGCGGCATTTCTGCGAAGTTCGCTGATCTCCAACCGCACTGGAAAGCGAAGGGGCCGAAAGGCCCCTTTTTTGTAACCTGTTGAAACCAAAGCGGTTTACAGACTGTTTACAGCCGGTTCGATTACAAAGCGGCAATGTGACGAAATGCACCTTGAACCCTCACATTGCGTTCCCATTTTACTAATGTGGGAGGACGAAAAGGAGACACACCATGATTTTCCCGGAAGACCAGATACGAGAATTGCAGCACGTCGAGAGCCACTCAACCTTGAGCGTGGTCATCGTTTCTGTGGCAATGATCGCCGCAGCACTTGCCGGATTGTCTTTGACAATCGTTTGACACTGTTTTCGCGGTAATCGCGAGAGCCTGGATTTAAAAAAGAAAGCAGGGTCCCGGAACAAATCCGGCCCTGCTCTTTTTTATGGCGCTGCAGCCAAGGCCAGCGGCAACACTTCCTCAAAAACATCCAGGTCCGCTTCGAGGCCGGCACTGACCCGGATGCAGCGCGACAACGGCTCCACCCCCGGCATGCGGATGAAAACGCCGCGCGCCAAAACCTGCTCCAAAACCGCTTTGGCGTAATTGCTGTCGCGCCTGCAATCGATGGTCACAAAATTGGTGGCCGAAACGATCGGCTTCAAACCATTTGTCCGGGCAATGGCCGAAATGCGCTCACGCGCCTTTGCTGTTTTGGCAACGACCTGCGCCAGCCAATCCTGATCGGCGATGGCTTCCAGCGCCCCGATCTCGGCGGTCCGGTTCATGCCGTAATGGTCGCGAACCTTCTCGAATTCGGAGATCAGCTCTTCTTCGCCGATGCAATAACCCACGCGCGCACCGGCCATTCCGTAAGCCTTCGAGAAGGTGCGGAAACGCAGGATGTTGCCAATGCTGGTATCAATCGGCGGCAGGGCGCTCTTGGGGGCGTAGTCGCAATAGGCTTCATCGAGCAACAACAGGCAGCCGTCAGGCAATTGTCTGGCCATCCCCAGAATGTCATTGCCGTCCCACCAGGTTCCCATCGGATTGTCCGGGTTCGACAGGTATACCAGCACCGCGTTTGTTTCATGCGCGGCCTTCAACAGGCCTGCCAAGTCTTCGCGGTCTTGCGCATAGGGTACTTTGTGCAGCGCCCCCCCTTGCGCGATCACATGGAAATTGAACGTTGGGTATGCCCCGTTCGAGGTGACGACCGACATGCCTTCATCGACGATCATCCGCGTCGTGTAGCCCAACAAGCCGTCGATCCCCGGACCAAGCACGATGTTTTGCGGCTTTACGCCGTGGTGCGCCGCCAGTGCATTGCGCAGGAAATAGCCTTCGGGATCGCCGTATTTCCAGATTTCCTTTCCGGCCTCGGCCATCGCGGCAATCGCTTTGGGAGAGGGGCCGAAAAGACATTCATTGGCACCGATGCGCGCCCGGAAAACTTGCCCCCTCGCCCGCTCCTGCGCTTCCGGGCCGACAAACGGAACAGTTTTGGGGAGCGCATCAATGAGTGGCCGCAACCGGAAAGCCTTGTGTGTCATGCGTGTTTCCCCAGAATAAAAAACGGAGCCTTGCCCGGCCGGACACACAATTGGGCGCGCCGCTGGTCGGTGACGCCGTCGGGCACCAATTCCACCCCCGCCATTTTGCCAAGTCCTTCAACAAAATCATGCCCGAACAGCTTGAAATGATCTTCCTGCAAAAACTGCTCCAGCCGCTCGGCATCGGTTGCAAGGTTTTCGCCACCTTCGCGCGTGGCATGCGCCATGTAGGGTCCAGGTACCGAAAAGATCATCAATCCGCCCGGCTTGACCACCCGCATCAATGCGGTGACGTGATCGCGCCAGTGACCGGGAATGTGCTCCAGCACATGGTTGTGCACCACCGCATCGAAATAGCCGTCGGGAAACACTTCCAGCCCGTCTGGCAGCGCTATTCTCAGCGCTTTGGCGTGTTTGTAACGGTGCGGCGCAATATCGGCAGTGACATACCCGGCACCGAATTTCCCAGCCAGGATCGAATGCAAAAATGCTTCCGGAGCAAAGTGCAGCACGCGCACGCCCGGCCCGGCCAGCGGAAACAGGTGGCGCTCGTAAACATCAAGGCCTACCCGGTGGCGGGCTTTGGAGCCGCATTGCTCGCAACGCTCTGCCGGTCTGCCGCGATACTCGGCAAAGCGGGTGGAACCACAAATGTTGCAGGCAGGCAAAATTGTCATGCAAAACCCATAAGTCAGGCTTTGCCTTCTGGCTAGACCCGTGGCGAAAGCGAACACGCCAAGTCGCCTCGCCTTGGCTGGAATGGGCTTGTAGTGTCGGGCAAATGATTCGACTGGATTTTTGACCATGGACAACAGCGACGACCTGTTCGGGGGCATGCCCGCGCCACAAAAACGCGAGCCTGCAAAGCCGGCCAAACCGGCCCCTGCCGCCAAAAGCGGTGGCGATGAATACGATGCTTCGGCCATTTCCGTGCTGGAAGGGCTGGAGCCGGTTCGGCGCCGCCCGGGCATGTACATTGGCGGCACCGATGAAAAGGCGATGCACCATCTGTTTGCCGAAGTCATCGACAATTCGATGGATGAGGCGGTGGCCGGGCATGCCACCTGGATAGAGGTTGAACTGGACCGCGAGGGCTATTTGTCGGTCAACGACAATGGTCGCGGCATTCCGGTGGAGCCACACAAGCACCCCGGCATGAAGGGCAAATCCACCGTCGAAGTGGTAATGACCGTGCTGCATGCAGGTGGCAAATTCGATGGCAAGGCTTATGAGACCTCCGGCGGCCTGCACGGCGTTGGCGTGTCGGTGGTCAACGCACTTTCGATCCACCTCGAAATCGAAGTGGCGCGAAACCGACAGCTTTGGCGGCAGGAATTTCGCCAGGGTATTCCACTTGCCCCGCTGGCACTGGTTGGCGATGTGCAGAACCGGCGCGGCACGAAGGTGCGCTTCAAGCCGGACCCGGCAATCTTTGGTGAAACCTGCGCTTTCGATCCGGCGCGCCTTCACAAGATGACCCGCTCCAAGGCCTATCTGTTTGGTGGTGTCGAAATCCGCTGGAAATGCGCGCCCGAATTGGTGGAAGGCAGCGAAATTCCGCCCGTGGCAACATTCCACTTTCCGGGCGGGTTGAAGGATTATCTGGAAGCAGCCACCACTGGACAGCACAAGGTGACACTGGAGCCTTTCGCCGGAACGGCCGGAAAATCCGGCACCCATGGCGCGATGGAATGGGCGGTGACGTGGTTTGCCGATGACGGCTTCGTCAACTCCTATTGCAACACCATCCCCACAGCCGATGGCGGCACGCACGAGGCCGGCTTTCGGCTCGCGCTGGCGCGCGGCCTCAAGTCCCATGGTGAAATGACCGGCAACAAGAAGGCCGCGATCATCACCACCGAGGACGTGATGACCTCTGCTGCAGCCATGCTTTCCGTGTTCATCCGCGAACCGGAATTTGTCGGTCAGACCAAGGACAAGCTGGCCACTGTCGAAGCCCAGCGCATCGTCGAAAACGCCATCCGCGATCCGTTTGACCATTGGCTGGCAGGTTCGCCGCAACAGGCCAGCAAGCTGCTGGACTGGGTGATCGACCGCGCCGACGAGCGCCTCGCCCGCCGCAAGGAAAAGGAAGTCGGGCGCAAGACCGCAACGCGCAAGCTGCGCCTGCCGGGCAAACTGGCCGATTGTTCGGAAAATGCTGCCGGTGGCACCGAGCTGTTCATCGTCGAAGGCGATTCGGCAGGTGGCAGTGCAAAACAGGCGCGCAACCGAACCAACCAGGCGATCCTGCCTTTGCGCGGCAAGATCCTCAACGTTGCATCTGCCGGGCGCGACAAGCTTGCCGCCAACCAGCAGATTGCCGATCTCATCCAGGCGCTGGGCTGCGGCACAAGAGCCAAATACCGCGATGATGATTTGCGCTACGACCGAATCATCATCATGACCGACGCCGATGTCGACGGCGCGCACATCGCTTCGCTGCTGATCACGTTTTTCTATCAGGAAATGCCGCAGCTGATCGCCGGCGGGCATTTGTTCCTCGCCATTCCCCCGCTCTACAAGCTGGCGCAAGGGGCAAAGTCAGCCTATGCCCGCGACGATGCCCACAAGGATGAATTGCTGAAAACCGAGTTTACCGGGCGCGGCAAGGTGGAAATCTCGCGCTTCAAGGGCCTTGGCGAAATGATGCCGGCGCAGCTGAAGGAAACCACCATGGACCCGAAAAAGCGCACGCTTTTCCGCGTCGTGGTGCCTGATCTGCAAATCGAGGAAACCAAAGCCAGCGTCGAACAGCTGATGGGCAACCGCCCGGAAGCACGTTTCAAATTCATCCAGGAACGCGCGGTGTTTGCGCAAGCGGATGCGCTGGATGTGTGAGGGAAGGCGTTTGTTGTTTGTGATACCGACCACCCGGCAATTGGCGATTGAATTCAGACAGTTGGCGTATTGAGCAGCAAACAAAATTTGGCGGAAAAAGATCTCGTGGATCAGTCCACTACCAACATTCCCAAACTTGAATCCAGAAGGAAAGTTTCTATCCGTTCGAAGTTGCCTGCAAGCTCGGCTCGCATTTTACTCACACTTGCATTCCCCATGCGCAACCAGATGAATTTGGGTGGTGGACCGAACAGGAATGCTAATTGCCTGAAATCTGAGTCTTTTGAAACAATTGCGAAGCCGATTGACTTGGCAAAATCCCATATCTGCCGGTCAGTTGCTGAACCAAGTCCAGTCAACCGAACATGCGAAGCTCCGGAAAAACGAGGCGCAAGCACTTCGATCAGGCTGACCGGCAAATTTTCGTCAAGCAAAAGCACCTACGCTGCGCCTGCCAGACGGCGCTCACGGTCTGCTGCAAATTTAAGGCACGCGAGAATATCGGCTTGTTCAAGCTGCGGAAATTCAGAGCGGATTTCGTCCATGCTCATGCCGGAGGCAAGATAATCAAGAACGTCATAAACGGTAATCCGCGTACCTTTGATGAAAGGCTTGCCTGAGCGAACTTCCGGATCGACCACGATGCGAGATGAGTGTTCCATCCGCATATTTTGCCGCAGCTTCCCCCTCCCGTCAAATTCCACCTTAACCCTTCACAACTTGCCTGGCCTGCTTGGCGCTGCACTTCACATTCCTGCCATGCTGCGCTTCAGGATGGTGCGTCACCTGCGACTATTTTAGCAGTTACTAATATATGGCGATCCGTGCTAGGCTATTGCCGATGCGCTTGCAATTTTGAGCGCACGGAGGAGAGAAAATGGCAAATATCGTTGTTCTGGGCGCCGGGCTTGGCGGCTCCATCATGGCTTATGAGCTCAAGGACGAACTGCGTCCCGGCGACAAGCTGACTGTCGTTACCAAAGATCCGAAATACCATTTCGTGCCATCAAACCCCTGGGTGGCGGTGGGCTGGCGCGACCGGCCGGACATTACAGTGGACATATCCAACACCATGGCGCGCAAGGGCATCGTCTTTAAGCCTGTTGCAGCAGCAAAACTGCATCCGGAGGAAAACCGGATTGAACTGGTCAACGGCGAGAGCGTTCCCTACGATTATCTGGTGATTGCAACAGGACCGGACCTGGCATTTGACGAGATTGAAGGCTTGGGGCCGCAAGGCTTCACCCAGTCGATCTGCCACATCGACCATGCAGAACTTGCCTATGAAAAGTTCGAGGAATTTTGCAAAAATCCCGGACCGGTAATCATCGGCGCAGCGCAGGGCGCTTCCTGCTACGGCCCTGCCTACGAGTTCACTTTCATCCTCGACACCGAATTGCGCAAGCGCAAGATCCGAGATCAGGTGCCCATCACTTTTGTCACCTCGGAGCCCTATGTCGGGCATCTGGGCCTTGATGGTGTTGGCGACACACGCGGTATGCTCGAAAGCGAAATGCGCAACCACCACATCAAGTGGATGACATCTTCGCGCATCAAGAAGGTCGAAGACGGCAAGATGACCGTCGAGCAGATTGCTGATGATGGCACTGTGGCGGCAACCCGCGAGATGCCGTTTTCCTATTCCATGATCCTTCCGGCTTTCCGGGGCATTTCAGCTGTTTCCGGCATTGAGGGCCTGTCAAACCCGCGCGGATTTACCATCGTCGACAAGCACCAGCAGAACCCGAAATACAAGAATATCTTCGCGGTCGGGGTGTGCGTGGCAATACCCCCCATGGGCCCGACGCCGGTCCCTTGCGGCGTGCCGAAAACCGGCTTCATGATCGAATCGATGGTCACGGCAACTGCCCACAACATCGGACAATTGCTGCGCAACAAACAGCCGACGCATCAGGGAACCTGGAATGCCGTCTGCCTTGCTGATTTCGGCGACAAGGGCATTGCCTTCGTCGCCCAGCCGCAAATGCCGCCGCGCAATGTCAACTGGGCATCCAAGGGCAAATGGGTCCACTGGGGCAAGATCGCTTTTGAAAAATACTTCATTCGCAAGGTCAAGGCCGGAACCAGCGAACCCTTCTATGAAAAGATCGCAATGCAGGCATTGGGCATCAACAAGCTGAAAAAGGTCAAGACCGACGCCTGAACCCCGTTGACCAAAAAGGAAAAACCGGCCGCGGTTGCCCGAGGCCGGTTTTTTCATGCCTTGATGGCTGTGGAGCTTACATTTTTGGCATGATCACTTTGTCGATGACGTGGATGACGCCATTGTCGGCTGCGATGTCTGCAGTGACGACTTTCGCGTCATTGACCATGGCGCCGTTGTCGAGGTCGATGGCAACTTCACCGCCCTGTACGGTCTTGGCCATCATGCCGTCCTTGAGATCGGTCGACATCACCTTGCCGGCGACCACGTGGTAGGTCAGGACTGCAACAAGCTTATCCTTGTTTTCCGGCTTCAACAGATCTTCCACGGTGCCCGCTGGCAGCGCTGCGAAGGCTTCGTCGGTTGGTGCAAACACGGTGAACGGTCCTGGACCCTTCAGCGTATCAACAAGTCCAGCTGCGGTTACAGCAGCAACCAGTGTCTTGAACGACCCGGCACCAACTGCTGTGTCAACAATGTCGGCAGCCTGGGCAGATGTGGCGATGGATGCGGCCAGAAGGCTGGCTGCAGCGAGTTTGACAAGTTTCATGAGTAACTCCCTCGTTTGTTCAACCCGGTATCGGATTGACAACACCCATTACGGAGCGAACAGTGGCGAAGATCAGGCAAAATCGACCATTTCTGATCACGATGTATTTGAAATGATTTGATAATTTTACGTGATCCGCACGTGAACCATCTGCGTAATAGGGCGACGTTCGGCAAAGTCGAGTTCCTTTTTTGTCGGTTGCGGCAATTCGCCAAAGTGCGTTGTGGAGCCAAGGTTGACTTGGACCCGGCCATGACGTATCGAACGACTGTTTCCGGCTGCGTGGCGTCCGCCCTCATCAATTCCGGAGATATGAAAATTGACCGGAATCGCGTATTCGACGCCCGCTGTTGTTCCGGAACGAAGAGATCACCTTACACATGAGTTTTGATACCCTCGGCCTGTCGAAGAAGGTCCTGGACGCCGTAACGGCATCCGGCTACACGACGCCAACGCCCATTCAACAACAAGCCATTCCGCACGTTCTCGCCAAGCGCGACGTCATGGGCATTGCCCAGACCGGAACCGGAAAAACCGCCTCATTCGTGCTGCCCATGCTTTCGCTGCTTGAAAAAGGCCGCGCAAGGGCCCGCATGCCGCGCACCCTCATCCTGGAGCCAACACGCGAACTGGCGGCGCAGGTTGAAGAAAATTTCAACCGCTATGGCCGCAACCACAAGCTCAATGTAGCGCTGCTGATTGGCGGCGTTTCGTTTGAAGAACAATTGCGCAAGCTGGATCGCGGCGCGGACGTGCTCATTGCAACGCCGGGCCGGATGCTCGACCTTTGCGAACGCGGCAAGATCCTGATGACCGGGGTCGATATTCTGGTCATTGACGAAGCTGACCGCATGCTGGACATGGGCTTCATCCCGGACATCGAACGCATTGTCAAAATGGTGCCGTTCACCCGCCAGACACTGTTTTTTTCGGCAACCATGCCACCCGAAATCGAGCGGCTTTCCAGCCAGTTCCTGCAAAATCCGGTGCAGGTTTCCGTCTCTCCGCCTTCTTCGGCGTCCAAGACCATCACCCAGCGGGCGGTGGCAACCACGATGGAAGACTATGACAAGCGCGAAGTTTTGCGCAAGCTGATCAAGGAAGCCGAAAACCTCAAAAACGCGATCATTTTCTGCAACCGCAAGCTCGACGTTTCCAACCTGTGGAAGTCACTTGACCGCCATGGCTTTTCGGTCGGAGCTTTGCATGGCGACATGGATCAGCGTTCGCGCACCGCCATGCTTCAGGGTTTCAAGGACAACAAGATCCAGTTGCTGGTGGCCAGCGACGTGGCTGCACGCGGGCTCGACATTCCCGATGTCAGCCATGTTTTCAATTTTGACGTTCCCGTGTCCGCCGAGGATTATGTTCACCGGATTGGTCGTACAGGCCGGGCTGGCCGGTCAGGTGCGACTTTCATGATTGTCACACCTGCCGACCGCAAGGGATTTCAGGCCATCGAACAATTGATCGGTGAACCGATCGTTTGGGATGGCGATCCAGTCGAATGGGATGACCGTGCAAGGCGTGGTCGTGGTGCCGCAAAGCCTGAAGGCCGGGAAAAGTCTCGTTCTGAAGGTGGAAAGCGCGAGCGCGGCCCACGGCGTCCGGAACGCCCGGTCGCGGAACAGCCAGCGACTGCAGCGCGCGCACCGGAAAGCGAAACGCCGCCGCGCACCCAGGCTGCTCCGGCTGCCGCAAGGCAACCTGCGCGACCCGAACCAGCACCACGGACCGAGCGACAGGCAACACCACGCCGGGACGAAAGACCCCGGAACGCCGGTTCTGGAAAGAAGCCTGTGGAATCTGACGCCATTGCCGGCGACGACAGCCATCCGTTTGGTGGTGAAGACAACATTCCGGCATTCCTGCGCGGCTGAAGCCGCGCAGTCTGGCTCAGGCTTTGGCCAGCACGTATATCATGCTGATGGTGACCAGCGCAAAGACCGCCAGCGTCAGCGGCATGCCAAGTATCATGGCAAAACCCGGTGCCAATCCCGCGTATCCGGCCGCCGAAATTACCATCGCCAAAAATACGATCATTTTCATGGGCAAACCCGTCCTGGTTAACCCACCCTCATGTTCCGTCCGCAATCTTTGTAGCAAATTCTCAAAACTGTTTCATCAAAAGGAACGCATTAACGTTAACCCGCAAGTTTGCCGCCGAAACCGGGCATTGCTTAAAATATAGGCGTTGCGGCTGTTTTTCAGGCAAATTGGCTGACACGAACCTCGCCAGCAAGACAGTCTTTTGGTCTTGGTCTTTCACTTTCGCCGGTTTTCAATGGCTTTGGCAAAAACATTGGCTTTTGGCACGCTTTGTGCTTTTAACCATTCATGCGTTCTGCGCGACGGATCGCGGCTGGCAAGCAGCGAAACGAAACACCGCCAAATCACGGACAACACATGAAAAAGATCGAAGCTATCATCAAGCCGTTCAAGCTTGACGAAGTGAAGGAAGCCCTGCAGGAAGTTGGTTTGCAGGGCATCACCGTCACTGAGGCCAAGGGTTTCGGTCGCCAGAAAGGCCACACCGAGCTTTACCGGGGAGCTGAATACGTTGTCGACTTTCTGCCAAAAGTGAAGGTTGAGCTCGTGCTTGCCGACGAGAACGTTCAGGCAGCAGTGGATGCAATCCGAAATGCCGCACAGACCGGCAGGATCGGCGACGGCAAGATATTCGTCTCCACTATCGAGGAAGTCATCCGCATCCGCACCGGGGAAACCGGCGTCGATGCGATCTAACCAGCCAATTCCAAAGCCTGCCGATTGACCTTTCAGGAGGGGCAATCAGTCGGCTTGGAACAACACAACTTGCTACAGGAAGGGAAATCATGACCAAGGCAAGCGACATTTTGAAGAAAATCAAGGACGAAGACATCAAGTTCGTCGACCTGCGCTTTACCGACCCACGCGGCAAGATGCAGCATGTGACGATGGACTCCGGTCTCGTCGATGAAGACATGTTTGCCGAAGGGGTGATGTTTGACGGCTCATCCATTGCCGGCTGGAAAGCCATCAACGAGTCGGACATGACACTGATGCTGGATCCGGCGACAGTGCATGTCGATCCGTTCTTCGCCCAGTCCACCATCGCAATTTTCTGCGACGTTCTCGACCCGGTTTCCGGCGAGCCATACAACCGCGACCCGCGCGGCACTGCCAAGAAGGCTGAAGCCTACCTCAAGGCATCGGGAATCGGCGACACCATTTTCGTCGGACCTGAAGCGGAGTTCTTTGTGTTTGACGACGTGCGCTTCTCTTCTGACCCGTACAACACGGGTTTCCGCCTCGACTCCAACGAATTGCCATCCAACAATTCGACCGAGTATGAAGGCGGCAACATGGGCCATCGTCCGCGCGTCAAAGGCGGCTATTTCCCGGTTCCCCCGGTTGACCAGGGTCAGGACTATCGTTCTGAAATGCTTTCGGTACTCACCGAAATGGGCGTCAAGGTTGAAAAGCACCACCATGAAGTTGCCGCTGCCCAGCACGAGCTCGGTATCATGTTCGACACCATGGTCCGCAATGCCGACAAGATGCAGATCTACAAATATGCAGTCCACCAGGTAGCGCATGCCTATGGCAAGACGGCAACTTTCATGCCCAAGCCGATCTTCGGTGACAACGGTTCTGGAATGCACGTTCACCAGTCAATCTGGAAAGACGGCAAGCCAACCTTTGCCGGCAATGAATACGCAGGCTTGAGCGAAAGCTGCCTCTACTACATTGGTGGCGTGATCAAGCATGCCAAGGCAATCAACGCTTTCACCAACCCGACCACAAACTCCTACAAGCGCCTGGTACCAGGCTACGAAGCACCGGTCCTGCTCGCCTATTCGGCCCGCAACCGCTCTGCTTCCTGCCGCATTCCATTCGGCTCGTCGCCGAAGTCGAAGCGCGTGGAAGTCCGCTTCCCCGATCCGTTGGCGAACCCGTATCTGGGCTTTGCCGCCATGCTGATGGCCGGCATTGACGGCATCAAGAACAAGATCCATCCAGGCGCAGCCATGGACAAGGACCTTTACGACCTGCCGCCAAAGGAGCTGAAAAAGATCCCGACCGTGTGTGGCTCGTTGCGTGAAGCGCTGAACAGCCTTGCGGCAGACCACAAGTTCCTGCTCGAAGGCGGCGTCTTCGACAAGGACCAGATCGACAGTTATATCGATCTGAAAATGACCGAAGTGATGCGTTTTGAAATGACGCCTCACCCGGTCGAGTACGACATGTACTACTCTGGCTGATTGCCCGGATTGTCCGCAATTGAAGCCCGGGCCGAAAGCCCGGGCTTCTTTGTTTTCAGCGATTGCCGAGGAAATCCGGCTTGCCAAGCGGCACGCCATTGTGGCGCAGGATCGAATAAGCCGTTGTCGTGTGAAAATAGAAGTTCGGCAGCGCAACACGATTCAAATAGGTGCCGCCGACAAACTTCATTTCACCGCTACGCATACGCATCGTGATTTCGCGCAATTCCGAGCCGTCGAATTCTTCAGGCTTGAACCCGTCCAGCATTGTTCGGATCGTCTCGATACGCGCCAAAAGCTCGGCAAAACTGGCTTCGGTGTCTGCCATGGCAGGCACTTCCCGGCCGGCAAGTCGATATGCAGCGCCTTTCGCAGTGTCAGTGGCAATCTGAACCTGGCGGGTCAAAGTAAACATGTCCGGCGCAAGGCGGGAGGTGAGATAGACCTGTTCGTCGATTCCGCGTTCGCGGGCATTGGTCTCGCCAATAGTCAGGCAGCTCGCCAGGTTTTTGAGCATTGCCGAGAAAACCGGCACACTGGCGTGGTACATCAAATGGTGGGAAGTCATGAAAATCCTTTCAGGTTGATAGCAGCCTGATGTAGCCGCAACTGGCATCCGTTCACAAGCCGATCACTGTGATGTGCTTTTTGACACAACAATTGACCGGATTTGGTGTACTTTCAAATAGTCGGAGTTTTCCAGCGCCCTTGGAAAACCAACGCTTGGGAGAATGAACATGAGCAACATTCGCAAATCACTCACCACTGCGCTCGCATTCGCAATGCTGGCCGCAGCAGCTTACGTCGTCCCGGCCAGCCAGGCCAATGCCGGCGGATATGGGTATTACAATCAAGGAAACGGCTTTTATTACAGCTGCCGCAAGGTGAAAATCCGCTACTGGACCGGCTATGGCTGGGGATGGAAGTGGGTTGAGCGCTGCTCTTGAGCGCTTGCAGATCCTGCGCTTTGTGGAAAGCCCCGGTTCGCCGGGGCTTTTTTGTTTGACCTTTGGCGCTATGCTGACCGTGCATCCGTCCAGTCTGCAGAGGGCCAATTCATGAACGTCAGCGATGCCGTCAGGGCACGAAGATCCATCCGAGCTTTTACCAGCGAACCGGTAGATACCGCTACGATACTGAACCTTCTGGAGCTTGCATCGCGCGCGCCATCGGGTGGAAACCTCCAACCCTGGCGCATTGCGGTACTCAACGGCGAACGCATGGACGCGTTCAAGGCGACAATGGCCGAAAGGATGGCAGGCAAGCCCCGGGCAGGCGGCGACCAGGCGCAATACACTGTCTATCCCAAAGACCTGAAGGAGCCGTACCGCTCATCAAGGTCTGCCATAGGAGAGCAGATGTACGCCTTGCTCGGCATCGCCCGTGAAAACCGGGAGGCAAGGCTTGCCTGGTTCGCCAACAATTACCGGTTTTTTGGAGCACCGGCGGCAATTTTCTGTTTCGCTGATCGTCAGATGGGGGCGCCACAATGGTCGGACCTTGGCATGTTCCTGCAAACTTTCATGCTGCTCGCCCAGGAACAGGGACTGGGAACCTGCGCGCAGGAATGCTGGTCGGTCTGGCCGGGAACGGTGGGGGATCTGTGTGAAATGCCGGAAGAATTGATGCTGTTTTGCGGCATGGCCATCGGACACATTGACCACTCGGCAAAGGTGAACTCCCTGCGCAGCGAACGCGAACCATTGGCCAAATGGGTAAAAGTGCTTTGATCCGAAAGGAACCGGGAATGCCCAACTCAGTTCAAACTGAAAGTCAGGCTGCCCGCCGCCTTGAACGTGCCGGTCGAATTGTCGAACGTATAAAAATCGGCGGTGAACCCGCCCTCGGACATATGTACCACCTGGCGGGTACGCGTCAGATTGCCGGTGGCATTGTCAACAAAATTGGATGAGACCTCAAGCGATTGCGCAACGATCGAACCAACGGACTTGGTTACAGTTGCCCCCTTGTAGGCGTTGATCAATGATCCCGACACATTGCTTCCATTGTGGGAAAGCATTCCGTTGACCGGTGTTTTGCCCAGCGTCGAAGCACACTCGCCGGTGACGCGAAGCTCTGCTGAAACCTCCTCATAGATATTGTTGACCTGGCAAGTAATGCGCTCTGCTTCTTCCCTGCCGGGAATGGTCGCCTGCCCCCTGCCCCGCCAGCTTCCCTGCAGCTGCTTCAAAAAATCACCTGCGTCGTCCGCACTTGCTGTTTGCGGGATCGCGAATGCAAGAACCGCCAGGGAAACAATTGCGACAACCAACCGCATCGAACTGATCAAGGTATTCTCTCCTGGTTCCCGGGAACGGCCACCAGCTTCGATGACCCGAACAACCGTTCCAAAACAAGAATGTTCGCCGGAAGTATGACGAGATTTGCCGCGAGTGCAGCAAACAGCGTCGCAATGATCAGCATGCCCAGTACGGGCACCATCGGCAAAACGCTCAATTGCGTGACCAGGGTTGAAACGCATATGATCACAACACTGGCAACCAGCGCCGGACCAGCCTCCACCATGGACCTGCGCACCGTTTCAGATGTTGGAAGGCCCTCGCGTTTCGCCGCTTGATGGACGTTGATGATATGAACCGCGTTGTCGATGGCTATTCCAAATGCGATTGTCAGCGCGATGACCTCGGACATGTTGACGCCGCCGCCACGCATCCAGATCACCAGTTCCACAACCAGAATGGGCAACAAGTTTGGGGTGATCGAAGCAACAGCCAGAACGGGTGAGCGGGTCGCCATGCCGACAATCACCATGCCAAGGAAAATGGCCAGCACCAGACTGCTGCGCAACTGACCGATCAACCCGGTAAATTCCTCTGCCATCAACACGTCGAACCCGGTCACGATGGTCTTGTCAGCCCATGGAAGTTGAGCAAGGCTTTGCTTGAGTTGCCTGATTTCATTTAATGTCTGATTGATCGACTGGTCTGAAGGAATTCGGATTGTTGCCAGCATGGTGGCGCCATCGCGCGACAAATAGCTACCTGCACCTTGTGTATTTTCACCTTCAATCTGGGCCGAAAGCCGGTCAA
The DNA here is from genome assembly GCA_041739225.1 of Rhizobiaceae bacterium. Lineage (GTDB taxonomy): Bacteria > Pseudomonadota > Alphaproteobacteria > Rhizobiales > Rhizobiaceae > BOKV01. Next base: position 20,019 of record JBGSOG010000098.1, on the reverse strand, counting down.
GCGCGGCTTGCGACGTCATGCCGGCTGTCAGCCGGTTGGCAGAACTCACCCTGTCAGCGGGAAAAATGCCGGAAATGGCCGCCTCGGTCCGCTCAAGCCGGTCGCGGTTTGCGGCAGAAAATACCGAAGCCGCTTCAGCCTTGGGCATGGAGACCAGCAACATCGACCTGCCGCCAAAGACCGAGTTGGAAATTGTTTCCGCCTCCCGCACATCGCTGGAAACCGGCAGGTAATCCGTGATCCGGTATTCCGGCCGTATTTGGAAATGCACAATGCCGAGTACGATCACCAGGACAACGGAACCGAGTGCGAACACCATTGGCCTGGGTTCAACCAAATCATGCACGGCAGACCCCAAACTGCCAAAGCGGGGTGTTGGCATTTCTCCAGCTTTCACCATGCCGGTGGTGACAGCGAAATGGCTCATGACCGGCAGCGAGACCATCACCGCAAGATATGCCAGGACGATTGCAAGCGTTCCCAATATTGCAAAATCGTGCAGCGCCTGTCCGGAAGCCATCAAAAAAGACAGGAATGCCAAAGCAGTGGTGATTGACGTGAGTGAGCAAGCCGGCCCCACCGACACCAGGGCTTCTGCCATGTTTGCGTCGGCATCGTCAGACACCGAACTGTTATGCTGCCAACGAAAATACAGCATGATCCCGTCTGCAAAGGAAACGATCAGCGCCAGCGTCGGCAAGATTGTCGTCAGGTAATTGATGGGCGTTCCGAAATAGCCGAAAAGCCCCAGCGTCCATACAGCCGTCAACGCTGGCGGAACGGCACACAGCAGCGCTGCCGCAAAACTGCGAAACACGACAAAGGCAATTCCCGCACCCAATGCCAGCCCGGTTGCTGTCAGGCGCAACTGATCGGAAACCAGCGCTTCGACAATCGTCGATCCTATCGGCGTCAATCCGGTGAACCTCAATTTGAAGTCTTTTGGTGCGGCATCAAGCGCTGCCTTGCGCGCTGCCGCAAATTGCGGAGTGGCATCCATTGCATCATCGCCCTGCTCGGCCGTGAGCGTTACCCGAAGCACAGCAAGGTTTTTCGACGGTGAAATGATTGATTGCGCTTGAGGGTAAAGCGCAAGCAATTGTTTAACGCGCGCCCTCGCCTCTTCGTCGGAAGTAAATTCTTGCGGAAAAAACTGGCCGAGCTCTCCGCTTTGCCGGTCAGGCAACGGAACAGAAAACAACGAAGTCACGTTTTCAACGCCCTGGCTGACGGCGATCTCGAGCTGCAAAAACCGCAGGTCCTCAAGGCCTGAGGCACTCATCAGCCTGGGCGACTCGACCAACACCGTCACGTCACGCGAAAAGTCGCGGAAACGCTCCTTGTTGTCGAAAAAATCCATGTAGGCCTGGCTTTCGGCCGGAAGGACCGCTGTAACATCGCCGTCAAACTTGACCTTGGTGATTTGCAACGCCGCTGCAAGCGTCGCAACAGCCAAAAGCAAAGCGCATGCCTTGGGGAACCGGTGAGCCATCTGCCCGATTTTCTCAAAACCGAAGCCGATGCTCCACATTCCGCCAAATCCTCCCGATTCAGGCAATTGGTCGTGCCCCGATCCACGAACAGTGCAAGGCCTCGTCCTTTCGCATGCGTTACCCCGCAAGGCAATCGGCAGACAGCTTGAAGCAGTTGCCAATTGGTGCGATGGGGTGGACAAACAAGGATGGAAATCCAGCTACGGGGTTTGCCCCCTCTTCAGGCCACGGACCTTTTCGATGCACAACTATGTCAGCGCAGAACTTGCTCCGCTCAAAAACACCGGCACCATCAAGCTCTATGGCGAGGAAGGCTTCGCCGGAATGCGCAAGGCTTGTGCGCTGACTGCACTTTGCCTTGACGAGATATCACGCCTTGTGGCTCCCGGCGTTACCACACTTGCAATCGATGATTTCATTTTCAACTTTGCCCGTGACCATGGTGCTTTGCCTGCCACGCTGAACTATCGCGGCTACACAAAATCCAGTTGCACCTCGATCAATCATGTTGTTTGTCACGGCATTCCCAATGACAAACCGTTGCGCGACGGAGACATTGTCAACATCGATGTGACGTTGATTGTCGATGGGTACCATGGCGATTCGAGCCGCATGTACTATGCCGGACAGGTCAAACGGGCAGCCGAGCGGTTGGTGGAAGTCACCTACGAATCCATGATGCGCGGCATTGCCGAGGTAAAGCCTGGCAACCACACCGGCGACATTGGCGCCGCCATCCAGGAATATGCCGAGGGCGAGCGCTGCTCAGTAGTGCGCGATTTTTGCGGGCATGGTGTTGGTCTGCTGTTTCATGACGCACCCAACATCCTGCACTATGGCAGACGGGGCGAAGGCGTGGAAATGCGCCCCGGCATGATATTCACCATCGAACCGATGATCAATTTGGGGCGGGCCGGCGTAAAAGTGCTGGCCGATGGCTGGACTGCGGTTACCCGCGACCGCTCCCTGTCGGCGCAGTTCGAACACACCGTCGGCGTCACTGAAAATGGTTGTGAGATATTTACCCTTTCGCCTTCCGGTTATACGCTGCCACCATATCGCTGAGGCGGAGCGCATTCACACCGATGAAAAACGGATCGGAGATTTCGGGGCAGTCAGGGTTGTCCGACGGCGCAACAAAAATTGAGCCGCATTACCTCGGTCACCGCGACCGTTTGCGCGAGCGCTACCGGGAAAAAGGCGCGGCGGCGTTGGCAGAATACGAAATCCTTGAACTGCTGTTGTTTCGCTCGCTACCGCGGCGCGACGTAAAACCTCTGGCCAAGGCGCTGATAGCCGAGTTTGGTTCGTTTGCCGAAACCATTGCAGCTCCGATAGACCGGTTGGTGAAATTCAAGGGGCTGGGCGAGAGCGCGGCGGTTGACATCAAGCTTGTACACACGGCGGCACTGGCGATGACTGGCGGCAAGGCCCGCGAACGCGCAGTTCTGGGCTCCTGGCGGCAGGTGATTGATTATTGCCGCACCGCAATGGCCTATGAAGACCGTGAGCAGTTTCGCATCCTGTTCCTTGACAAGAAAAACCAGTTGATCCGCGACGAGGTGCAACAGGTGGGGACCGTTGATCACACACCTGTTTATCCACGCGAGGTGGTGAAACGGGCACTCGAATTGTCGGCAACCGCCATCATTTTGGTCCACAACCACCCATCCGGCGACCCGACGCCTTCAAGGGCAGACATAGAAATGACGCGCACGATCATCGACATCTCTGCTCCCATGGGAATTGCCGTGCACGACCACATCATCATTGGCCGAGAAGGCCATGCAAGCCTGAAGGGCTTGCAGTTGATTTGAGGCACCATGGCAAAAATGCGCAAAAAGGCGGACCTGCCGCAAAAAACCTGCGCCACCTGCGGCAAACCGTTTGTTTGGCGCAAGAAGTGGGAAAAGGTCTGGGATGAAGTTCGCTATTGCTCGGACAGATGCCGCGTTGGTGCCAAGAAACCAAGACCCTGATCCGGAAGTTCGCCGCCTGCCGCCACCAGTGCTTCCACAGTATCGAGATCAAACCCGGCCGCTTCACCAAGTTCCACCGCAATCACATGCCGGGCATGTTCTGCAATGAGGTCCCGGGCACCTTTGTCTCCCTCAATCTGCATCAGTGCCGGAAAATACGACCTTGGCCACAGAACCGGATTGCCTCGCACGCCACCATGGGAAGCCATGATGATCGACCCGGCCGGTGCGGCCTCAAACATGTCGATCAGGCGGTCGATCATTTCGGTGCTTATGCGCGGCATGTCACCGAGCAGGACGATGGCAGCGCCGCTTTCGTCCGGAACAGCGGCGATCCCGCTGCGAACCGAGGTGGACATTCCGCTTGCAAAGTCGGGATTGTGAACTTCTCTCGCCCCCGCCCCATCTACCAATGGCATGACAAGCTGACGCTCGTGCCCGCTAACGGCTATTACTGCCTGGGCCTTGCTGTTCTTTGCCGCCTCCAGCACATGCGCCAGCAACGGTTTGCCGCCAAGCCTTGCCAACATTTTGTTGGCGCTGCCCATCCGGGTAGAGCGTCCGGCTGCAAGCACAACTGCTGTTACATTCGAACCCGACTGCCGGTGCTCGCGCGGTTGCGGGCGGCCGCCGATTTCCATCAGCAATCCACCCACACCCATGCCGGTGATTTCGCCTGCCGTGACCTTTCGTCCAGCCAGGAGACGTTGAAGCACCCAGTCAAAGCCGTTTTCCGCCGGGCTGCGCGCGCATCCCGGAGCACCAATCACAGGCTTGCCCGCGACTTCGCCCAGCAACATCAGATTGCCCGGATCGACCGGCATGCCGAAATGCTCGATCCGCCCACCCACAGCTACAATGGCCGAAGGGATGATATCTGCAATGTCGCAGATCGCCGACGCACCGAACACCAGCACGATGTCATTTTCGGGCACGAGTTCGCCGATTGCCGTCGCAACGGAAGCAACATCGTGACCAGTGCGGATTTCCCGCGTGATCCTTGAACCCGAAGGCCGCAGCCTTTCTTCAAGAACGCGAACGGTTTTGTCCATCACACCAGGCTTCAACGACGGAAGCACTGTCGCAACGACTCCAATATTCATTGCAGCGTAAGGCTCGATCGAGACCGCCCCGCGCGCCACGGCGACGGCTTTTTCAACGGCAGATCGCGGCAGGCCGTATGGAATGATCTTGACTGTCGCCACCATCCGTCCGGCCTCGACTTCCACCAGATTTTTCAATGTGGCAAAGGTAATTCCCGGATCGGCGGCATTGATTGCATCGACACCGGTTTTTTCCGCAAAAAAGAGGCCATTGACGGCAGCATGCAAATTGACACGGCCGGTCGCAGCAGGCGCCAGTCTCAATCCCGGAGTTTCCATCGCCTGTGCAATCGCAAGCGCCGCGGCATCCTCGCCAACATCATCGGTACCTGGCTGCGCCACAATGACGTGCGAAATCCCGTTTGAGACGATGGCGGCCACATCAAGACCGGAAAGTTGCAAGCCTTTTGCCAGCTTCCTGCCTGAAGGAAGTTTCAAGGCATGGGCAAGAATGGTACCCTCAGCTTCGTTCGCCGGGAGCGGGCCGAATTTCATGCGTCCTGTATCCGCTTTTCTTCAACGGCGTTTTGCGCAATCTGGCCGCGCCTGCGGAATGCCCCGATGATCTGCGCCATCACCGCAACCGCAATTTCCTGCGGTGAGGAAGCGCCGATATCAAGGCCGATGGGAGCGGCAATGCGATCGATCCGGTCTTGCGAAATGCCAGCCGCGATCAACCGTTCCACCCGTTTTGCGTGGGTTTTGCGGCTGCCCAGCGCCCCGACGTAAAAGCAATTGCTTCGAAGAGCCTCTGCAAGCGGCCAGTCGTCGATTTTGGGGTCATGCGTCACTGCGGCAACCGCCGTATACGCATCCAGTGGACGCCCTGACAGCGCATCTTGCGGCCACTCCGCTGACAGCGCCACCCCGGAAAATCGCTCCGGCGTGGCAAATGCCGTACGCGGATCAATGATTTCGATGTCATAACCGGCGATGCGGGCAATCGGTGCCAATGCCTGGCTGATATGAACTGCGCCGATCACCACGATGCGCGGCGCAGGAACATGTACGTTGAGAAAAAACTCGGTCTCGCTCGTCTTGAGCGAAGTCGATTTGCCGGACCTGAATGCCTTGGCAACCGCTTCTCCCAGATCACCGGCGACCTGATCACCTTCGCGCACTACCCGGTCGCGCCCGTCGGCAAGGTCCGTGAGCAGCAATGCAGCACGCCGCGCCAATTTTTCTGCATTGAGCTTTTTCAGGTTGAGCGGGTCCATCAGCCGACCCGTTCGAGATAGACGCGAATGCGCCCGCCACAAGACAGGCCGACACGCCATGCTGTCTCATCGGCAACGCCAAATTCCAGCATTTTGGGTTCTCCGCTCAAAATCACTTCCTGCGCTTGCGAAATCACTTCCCCTTCAACGCAGCCGCCCGAAACGGAGCCTTCAAAATTTCCGTCCTCGTCGATTACCAGATGCGAACCTGTGGGGCGTGGTGCTGACCCCCATGTCTCCACGACAGTGGCAATCACCACTTCGCGGCCCGCCCGCATCCATTCTTCCGCAATTTGCAACTCGTCGCGCAGTTGAAGGCTCTCCATTTGTTGGCTCATGCCCTTTTCTCCTCTGGCCGCGGTAAATGGCCCAATTCCTTCAACCAGGTTTTCGGGTCGCTCGTCCGGTCCATCGGCTTGCCGAGTGAATGGGCAAGATCGGTAATGGCATCCAGCGAATGTACCGGCCTGAACTCATCCACATGCGGCAACATCGAACGGATGCCGCGAGCACGCGCCTCAAAACCGTCAAAGCGCAGCAACGGATTGAGCCAGACGAGCCGCCTGCAAGAGCGCTGCAGCCGATCCATTTCCTGTCCGAGGATATCATCACCATCGCGCTCAAGGCCATCGGTAATCAACAAGACAATTGCCCCACCTGAAAGCACCCGGCGAGACCACAACCGGTTGAACTGGTGCAGCGTCGAACCAATTCGTGTCCCGCCAGACCAGTCTTCAACAGCCTGCGAACATTGAGCCAATGCCACATCAGGGTCCTTCATCCGCAATTGCCGGGTGACGTTGGTAAGGCGCGTTCCGAAAAGAAAACAATGCACCCTGCGACGCTTTTCCATGAGCGCATGGGCAAAATGCAGGAACAGCCGCGAATAATTGCTCATCGAGCCGGAGATGTCGGCAAGGATCACCAAGGGTGGGTGCTCCACCCGGTGTTCGCGGAATCTGGGCAAAATGAGATCACCGCCTGTGCGAAGACTTGAGGACAATGTTCGCCGCAGATCAATGCTTCCAGGTCTGCCGACCCGTTCAAAACGGCGAATGGTAACTTCATCCCTCGGCAAGGCCATGCTCGCCAATGCGCGCCGCGCGACCGCAAGCTCTGCTGCATTCATTTGCGCGAAGTCCTTCTTGCGGAGGATTTCGCGCTCAGAGGCGCTGAACCTGGCATCAACCTCAACTTCCTGCTGCTCGGCTTCCTGCTTGCGCTCGCGGCCTGAAAACAGGGATTGTGAAACCCGTTGCTCGCCCGCGCGCGGCTTTTCCGGCTGTGGCGTTGCCTTCGCCATTGGCGAGAACATCTCCAGCATCTTTTCCACCAGATCGCGCGAGCGCCAGAACAGGCGAAACGCCTCTTCAAACACTGGTTGGTCTTCATGCCGGGTTACAAACACACAATGCAGCGTCCAGAAAAAATCGTCGCGCCCGGCGATGCCGGCAGCTTCAACCGCCCTCACCGCATCCACCACTGCAGCCGGACCAACCCGCATGCCGGCACCCCGCAGCGTTCGGGCAAAGTATACAATGTTGTCGGCCAGCCTGCCGTTCTCGTTTGCCGTTGCTGTGGTTTCGGAACCGGCCTGCATGGCCATTCCCCTCAAAGGCCCGCCAGACGGGCTTCCGACTTGACCTCGTCCAGTAGTTTTTTGCCTTCGCTTGCCTCGATCCGGGCAATGTCATCCTGGTACTTGAGCAAGACGCCGATGGTGTCTGTTACCGTTTGCGGATCAAGCGCCAATTTGTCGAGTTCGATGAGTGCGGTTGCCCAATCAAGCGTTTCGGCAACGCCGGGGTTCTTGAAGAGATCAATCTGCCGCAGTTTCTGTACATACGCCACGATTTCACGCGAAAGCGCTTCGCTAGCCTCGGGCACCTTGGCTTTCAAAATGGCCATCTCGCGTGCGGCATCGGGATAATCCACCCAATGATACAGACAACGGCGTTTCAGCGCGTCGTGGATTTCGCGGGTGCGGTTGGTGGTGATGATGACAATCGGCGGCTCTTTGGCCCGGATTGTTCCCAGTTCCGGGATTGTAATCTGGAAATCGGACAGCACTTCCAAAAGAAAGGCTTCAAATGCCTCATCGGTCCGGTCAAGTTCGTCGATCAGCAGCACCGGTGCACGTCCGGCCTCGCCCTCCAACGCCTGCATCAGCGGACGGCGGATCAGGAACCGCTCGGAAAACACGCTTTTATGCAGATCCTCGCGGTCCTTGGCACCCATCGCCTCGGCCATGCGGATTTCGATCATCTGTGCGGCATAATTCCACTCGTAAACCGCCGAGGATACATCCAGACCTTCATAGCATTGCAGCCGGATAAGCGGGCGGCCAAGCTGCGCTGAAAGCACCTTGGCAATCTCGGTCTTGCCAACGCCGGCCTCGCCTTCCAGAAAAAGCGGACGCCCCATCTTGAGGCTGAGATAAAGCACCGTCGCCAAGGCGCGGTTGGCGACATAACCACCATCGCCGAGCATCGCCAGCGTTGCATCAATCGATGTGGGCAGGTTGTGGGACAAAGTTTTCATTTGCGTCACGGTACTCTCCCCTACCGGACAGAATGGTATTTGCGGTCAAGATAGACCAATGCATCTTCGTCCAGCAATTCACTGCAGGCAACCACTTCTCCAGCCACCACGAAATGCGTGTGAACCAGTTGCACATCGCTGACCACGCAGTCCAATGCCATGCGGGCGCCTTTCAAAACGGGTGAGCCGGTGGAAAGCACAGCCCACTGGCCAAGGGAAAAACGCTCGTCCATCGGCAGTTTGCCTTCACCGGCAAAAGCACGCGCGAGGGAAACCTGGGAGGCGCAAAGTGTATTGATCGAAAAAACGCCGTTTCGCTCAAACCACCGGTTTTCTTCGCGATTTCGGTTGAGACAAACAAAAAGTGTCGGCGGATTGTCGGAGACCGATACCATCGCTGAAACCGTTACCCCGCGCCTGCCCGCAACACCGTCAGTGGTCACAATGTTGACCGCGCCGGCAAGTCTGCTCATGGCCTCGCGGTACTGCGCCGAGGGCAATCGGTCCTGATTTTGATGTCGATTGAGCAATTTCGTTGATTTCCTGCAATACAGCACTGGCCGCCACCGGCCAATTTGCCAGCTCTTGCGAACATAATGCGCAAGTACGGACTTTCACCACAGCATCCGGGAAATTACAAACATTTCTGCGGCAAACGACTTTGCCACCGGGCTTTCCTTGCCGATCCGTCTCCATGTCCCTAGGATTGCACGGGTGTAACCGGATAAAAGCCGCTCATGCAGCACGTTGTGAAAAACCGTTTGGCCAGCCTTTCTTTTGTGAGGGCGACAGTGTGCGGGCTTTTCATGATGTTTACCCAAGCGACGGCTGATGCCCAGACCATCAAGATCGGCCTGTCGTTGCCAATGTCCGGCAATGCGTCTCTGCTCGCCAGCCAGTATGCACAAGGCGCGAATCTTGCTGTTTCCGACCTGTCGGCGGGGCGACAAATCGAACTGGTGATAGTGGACGACGGCTGCAATGCCGAGCTTGCGCAACTCGCAGCCCAGGAATTGAAGTCGGCAAAAGTGGCGCTGGCCGCTGGTTTTTTGTGCAACGATGCTGTCGCCCCGATTGCCGCTGCACTCAGGGACGAGGGCATGCCGTTGCTTGTTTCCGGCGCCCGCTCACCACGTTTGATGAAGGACGCGCTGAAGGAAAAATGGAACCTTTGGCGCCTTTCACCCGATGACAGCAGGGCCGCTGCTTCTGCGTTTGAAATCCTGTCCAACCGTTGGACAGGCAAGCCTTGGGCGGTGATAGACGATGGCACGGTCTATGGTCGCAGCCTTGCTGACGATTTTCGAACCAGAATGGAAGAAGCTGGCTTTCCGCCGGTGTTTGCCGATAGCTTGCGCCCATCCCAATCCACACACGCCGCAACCGTCCGCCGCCTGCTGAAAGCCGGTGCAACGGCTGCTTTCATCGCCGCCGATGCCGAGGACGTAGCCACATTGTGGTCCAACATTGCCGAACAAAAGGCTGCAATCGAACTTGCCGGAAGTGATCCCCTGTCCGCCCTGCCGTGGCTTCCACGCGACAAAGCCCTTCCCGACGGATTGCTGGCGATCATGGAAACCGAGCCGCAAAAGCTGCAATCTGCCGGAACCTTGACCGGAAGATTGCTGCTTGAAGGCATTGAGCCGGAGCCGCATGTTTACCTTGGCTACGCCGCAATCCAGATCGCGCTGGCGATGCTGAAAGAAACGCCTGCAGCAACAAACGAGGCACTGAAAACGCAGGAAGTCGGCACGGTTTTAGGCCTGGTCCGTTTCGACGAAAACCACCAGAACGAGGTGGACACTTACGCACTGCAAATCCTCTCCAAGGGATCGTTCATCAACCCTGAGGAACTGGCACAATGATGCGTGCCGGTCCTTCCAACTCCATCACCGACATCGAAGGCATCCTCGTGGGAAATGCCGGCGACGCGATCCTCAAATCCGGCGTCACCGTGGTATTGGCTGACCCGGCCTGCATTGCATCAACCCATGTCATGGGAGGTGCTCCGGGAACCCGCGAAACCGACCTTCTGTCACCTGAAAACTCGGTCGAAACCGTCAATGCCATTGTGTTGTCGGGCGGTTCGGCTTTCGGTCTGGATGCCGCGTCCGGTGTGCAATCGCTGCTGCGCGAGCAAGGCAAAGGCTTTGCCGTCGGCAATCAGACGATTCCCATCGTGCCCGCCGCAATCCTGTTTGACCTCATCAATGGCGGCAGCAAGGATTGGGGCCGTTACCCGCCCTACCGCGAACTTGGATATCGGGCCGCTCAAAATGTCGGCAAAGACTTCACAATCGGCACGGCAGGCGCAGGCACGGGCGCTTTGGTTGCCGGCTTGAAGGGCGGGCTTGGAACAGCCTCCGCCATGCTGCCAAGCGGCTTTACAATCGGCGCATTGGCGGCGGTCAACGCGCTGGGAAGCCCGGTGATTGGCGAGGGCCCGCATTTCTGGGCTGCACCCTTCGAGATGGACAGCGAATTTGGCGCACTTGGCTACCCCCATCCGCTGCCCGTTGATGCGAGCCACATCCGCATCAAGTTTCGCCCGCCCGAACAGCTGCAAAACACCACCATCGCTGTCCTGGCCACCGATGCGAAGCTGACCAAGGCACAAGCAAAAAGGCTGGCCATTGCCGCCCATGACGGGTTTGCCCGCGCGCTCTGGCCCGCACACACGCCCATGGATGGTGATATTGTCTTTGCACTGGCAACCGGCGGCTCCGGCAAAGTGCCGACCGCAGAAGAATGGATCGACCTGTCTGCCGCTGCGTCCTCGGTCATGTCACGGGCAATTGCACGCGGCATCTACAATGCCACCCCGGCAGACGGTGATTTTTTTGCCAGCTGGAAGGCCAAATTCGGCTGATCCACCGGGCAAAGTGACCGGTGCGTTGAGTTGGCCGTCTGCCTCTGTTATGCGGCGCAGATGTTGCCAATTGAAGGAATGTCCGGATGATCCCGCGTTACTCCCGCCCGCAAATGACGCAAATCTGGTCGCCGGAAGAAAAATTCCGCATTTGGTTCGAAATCGAGGCACATGCCGCCGACGCACTGGCCGGACTTGGCGTCATTCCGGTCGAAGCTGCCCGCGAAATCTGGGAAAAAGGTGGCCCGGCAGTGTTCGATGTTGCCCGCATCGATGAAATCGAGCGCGAAACAAAGCACGACGTCATCGCCTTTCTCACCCATCTGGCAGAGATTGTCGGACCGCAGGCGCGCTTCGTTCACCAGGGCATGACTTCGTCCGATGTTCTCGATACCTGCTTCTCCGTGCAGCTGGCGCGTGCCAGCGACCTGTTGATTGCCGATGTCGATGCCTTGCTGGCGGCACTCAAACGGCGGGCATATGAGCACAAGGACACGGTGACCATCGGGCGCAGCCACGGCATTCATGCCGAGCCAACCACATTTGGTGTCAAGCTCGCTTTCGCCCACGCCGAGTTTGCCCGCTGCCGCGCGCGGCTTGTTGCGGCAAGGGCTGAAATCGCCACCTGCGCAATTTCCGGCGCGGTTGGCACTTTCGCCAATATCGATCCCCGCGTTGAAGCCCATGTCGCGCAAAAACTTGGCCTTGCCGTGGAGCCGGTTTCAACACAGGTCATCCCCCGCGACCGGCACGCCATGTTCTTTGCCACCCTTGGCGTCGTGGCTTCATCGGTCGAGCGGCTTGCAACTGAAATTCGCCATTTGCAACGCACGGAAGTTTTGGAGGTCGAGGAATATTTTGCCCCTGGCCAGAAAGGTTCTTCTGCCATGCCACACAAGCGCAACCCGGTGCTGACGGAAAACCTGACCGGGCTGGCAAGAATGGTTCGGGCCTACGCCATGCCGGCAATGGAAAACGTGGCACTGTGGCACGAGCGCGACATCTCTCATTCTTCAGTTGAGCGCATGATTGGGCCCGACGCTACCGTTACGCTGGACTTCGCGCTTTCACGCCTTGCTGGCGTCATCGACAAGCTGGTGATCTACCCACAGAACATGGAAGCCAATCTCAACCGCTTTCGCGGGTTGGTCCACTCGCAGCGGGTTTTGCTGGCGCTCACGCAGGCAGGCGTGTCACGTGAAGACGCCTACCGCCTCGTTCAGCGCAACGCGATGCGGGTGTGGCAGGAAGGCAAGGATTTCCTCACCGAGCTTTTGGCTGACGAGGAAGTCCGCGCGGCAATCAGCGAACAGGACTTGCGCGAAAAATTCGACCTCGCCTATCACACTCGGCATGTCGACACGATTTTCAGCCGGGTGTTTGGCTAACGCACATCCCCTTTTCGCTGTTTTGTTCGACCAGCTTGAAACGCAAATCAAAAAAGATTGCGAGCTGATTTGGCGTTTCTTTGCAACAGGCCAGCTTTCCTCCTGGAATTAACTAACATATGTTTTCGGTTAACCATGTTGTCATCTGCGTTAACTGAAAATCCGCTGGCATTAATTCAATATTAACGATGATTCATACCATTTTAGTAAATATTTAACCACTGGATTCCTTTCCATTAATCTTTGTGGTAATTTGTTTTCATCGACAATTCAAAGGCTTGATCTTCATGCTTCACCTGTCTGTTCAAGACGGGGCGGCTTTGTGCGCAGCATTGCTGCCGCCCCGTCCATCGCAATTGAAAAACCAAAACCGTCGCGCCGCTGCTCAGGCCGGAAAAGCCCTGCTCGGGTTTTCTGCCTTGCTGGCCTTGGTGCTGGAGAGCACGTCTGCTGGAGCCGTGCCTGAGCCGGTGCCTGAAGACGGCCAATTGCCCGAAGACAGTTCAGCACCAACAGCTGAACTTCTGGCACTTGCCATCAAGCCAGCCGAACCATTGCCACCTGTTGAAGTGTTGTTTGCGGCGCTGGAGGCCGGCGCCGCAGATTCGCAGGCTGCGCAAGCGCAGCTTGATGCTTTTTTTGAAAGCCAGGGCATCGACGCGCAACTGACCGGGCCGCTGGACTTGTCATTGGGTTCCCTTGCCCGCAGCATCGGCGTCAGCGACCCGGCCATCGGCATCCGCGACATCGTTGTCAGCTTTGACGATTTTGCTGCCCAGCAAAGCATCGTTTTTACAGGCGTTGTCGAGCAAAACACCAAAGCTGGCAATTCCAGCAACCCACCAAGCCCGGACCCCGAAAATGAAGAGACAGACCCGGATGAAGACGGGAGTTATTTCCACATCACCCTCGTGGACGGGGATTTCAGCCAGGTCTTTCACTTTGACCAGACCACCGGCGAAGGCTATGTCCATGACGAAGGCGATTTCGATGTTCTGGTAGCCGTCCCCGACAAATTGATGGACCGGCTTTTGCTGGCTGCCGGTGGTGTTGAAGGTGCGGTTGTCGACATCTCCGATTATGATGACGGTTATTTTTTCGGCGATGGCGGCTTTCCGGACCTTGAAACCGAAACCACCTCGTTCGAGCCGTATGCGATAAACTGAAAATTGGATTCTTGCACAGATGACTGGCCATGCATAAGTCCGGGTCAAGCCAGCAAATGGCAGTGACCCAATTCGATTGCCCGTTTCAGGCCCCATGAAAACATCAGAAGCCGAAATTCTCATCCTGCCCGGTTACAAGGGTTCAGGTCCGTTGCATTGGCAAAGCCGCTGGGAACAGCGGCTTTCGGCTGCGCGCCGCGTTGAAATGGGCGACTGGCACAAGCCCGTCTTCGAGGATTGGAGCAGCAATCTATTGGAAGCTGTTAACTCGGCAACCAAACCGGTCATCCTGATTGGCCACTCAATTGGGGCGCAGGTCGCGGTGCAGGCCGCCGACCAGTTCGGCGGCAAGGTGCGCGGCGCCATGCTGGTGGCGCCCCCTGATGTTGAAAACCCCGGCATCCGGCCCCGTCATTTGCTGACTTTTGGTCCGGCGAGACGCGATCCCCTGCCGTTCCCCTCCGTTGTGGTAGCAAGCCGCGATGATCCGTTCTGCGCCTTTGAAAAGGCAGAAGAAATGGCAGCCGATTGGGGCTCCTTGTTTATGGACGCCGGGCAAAGCGGCCATCTCAACCATGAAAGCGGACATGGACCTTGGCCGGAAGGATTGATGGTGTTCGCCAGCTTCATCCGGAAACTGTGAGCTTCCCGACTTCGCCCGAACAATTCATGCCTGCAGGAACATCGCGGACTTGCTAGAACAGCCATATGCAGGGAATATCCCTGCGGGGCATGCAAGTTAATCCGCGGAGCCATTGCCATGCCTTTTACCGACAAGCAGCTAGGTCTTGACCGGCCAATTTCGCGCCGGGATTTTCTCAATGGCTCGGCTCTGGCAGTCGGGACTGCCATGTTCCCGAACTTGCTGAATGCAGGTCCTGCCTGGGCCCAGACCCGTTACCCGCCATCATTGACCGGCTTGCGCGGGCATCATCCCGGTTCATTTGAAGCCATGCATGCCATTCGTGACGGGGATCGAACCCAGCTCACCGGACCCATCAGCGAAACGGGCGAACGCCATGACCTGATCGTGGTGGGCGGCGGCATCAGCGGCTTGACTGCTGCGTTCCAGTACCGCGAGCAGAACGGTCCCGACAGCCGTATTTTGATCCTCGAAAACCACGACGATTTCGGTGGCCACGCCAAGCGCAATGAATTCACCACGGCAGGCGGGAGAATGGTTATCGGCTACGGCGGCTCGCAATCGCTGCAATCGCCATCGTTTTTTTCTCCGGCAGTCAACGATCTGCTGAAAAAACTGGCGGTTGATCCGGTCCGGTTCGAGGATTTCCACGATTCCGGCTGGTACGAAGACCGAAAACTTGAAGAGGGTTTTTTCTTCACCAAGGAGAATTTCGGCTCTGACCATTTGGTCAAAAGCGGTGGTGATGCCTACGAATGGACATCGGCAGCCCCCATCAGTGACAAGGCCAAGGCCGACCTGACCGAGCTTTTCGACCAACCCAAGGATTGGTTCGAAGGCATGGACCGCGCTGCCAAGCGCGAGTTGATGAGCCGGCTGACCTACGCTGATTTTCTGACGCAATACGTCAAGGCTGATCCGCAGGTCATCGCCTGCCTGCAAACCTCCACGCACGAATATTTCGGATGCAGCATAGATGCCGTTACCTGCGCCGATTGCTGGGCCATCGGCAATCCCGGCTTTGATGCGATGGATCTGGGTGACGAACCGATCCCCAGCATGAGCCCCTCCGGCAGGCTGAATTTTACCGACCCGGACGAGTACATTCACCATTTTCCCGACGGCAATGCCTCGATTGCACGGCTGTTGGTGCGAAGCCTGGTTCCCGGCGTTCTCACCGGCTCAACCATGGAAGACATCGTTCTTTCCGGTTGTGATTATTCGAGGCTTGATGACAGCGCCAACAAGGTGCGCATCCGGCTTGAATCCACCGCTGTCAAGGTTTCCCACGAAGGCGATCCATCATCAGCGAAATCCGTGGAAGTGCTCTACCTCAAGGGTGGAAAACTGCACAGGGCCACAGCCGGGCATGCAGTACTTGCCTGCTTCAACCAGGTGATTCCGCACATTGCCCCGGAATTGAACGAGGCACAGGGAACCGCATTGCGCGACCAGCAGAAAATTCCGCTGGTCTATACCAACGTGCTCATTCGCAACTGGAGCGCGTTCAGCAAGCTCGGCATTCACGGCTTCAGCTCGCCGGGCCACTTCTGGGACAAAGTCGAGATGGATTTTCCGGTCTCCATGGGCGGCTACAAGTTTGCCGACAAGCCGGAAGACCCGGTTTTGCTGCATTTTGGCAAGGTTGCAGCGTCTTCGGGCGGCGGATCGCTGCGCGATCAGGCCGTGGCCGGCCGTTACTGGGTACAGGATCGCACATTCGAGGAGTTTGAGTTCGCCGTGCGCGACCTATTGGCACGCTCGATGGGTGCGGGCGGCTTTGACCCTGCAACTGACATCGAGGCGATCACGGTCAACCGCTGGTCGCACGGCTATGCCTATGAATACATGCGCCCTTGGGACCCGTACTGGCCGGACGGGGAACTGCCCATCATCGCTGCCCGCAAGGGCTGGGGCCGCATCGCCATCGCCAACTGCGATTCGGGTGCCTATGCCTACGCCCATTCAGCCATTGACCAGGCCATCCGCGCCGTTCGCGAACTGCTGGGCGAACCGGTTGGAGCGCCGGCCATTGCCGACTTCCCAGGGCCTCCGCGTGATCTGGCGGGTTTGAGATAACAAAAACCCGCCATCGCTGGCGGGTTTTGCTGCTCGTGCCGCAATTGCGCGCAGTGTCAGACTTCCTTGACGACCTGCTCTTTTGCCGCAGCCATCAATTCTTCCATGGTGCGCCGAATCTGGTGGTCAGACTGCTCGACGCCTGCTGCGTCAAAATCGGTCCTGATCTTGCGGAACACGTCCTCATCGCCCGGTTCGGAGAAATCGGAACGGATGACTTCCTTGGCATAGGCGGCAGCATCGTCGCCGTTTTTGCCCAGTTTTTCCGCCGCCCAAAGGCCGAGAAGCTTGTTGCGACGCGCTTCTGCCTTGAATCGCAGTGCCTCGTCGTGGGCAAACTTGTTTTCATACGCCTTTTCGCGATCACCGATACCGCTCATGTACTGTCTCCTGACCCGTTGTTCAGATGGTTATAGGGTATTGCAACCAGATTTTGAACAGCCGATTTGCCGCATTTTGCAACGCAACCGAAAAACTTGCGCGCAGCGCGTTATCCCCGAAGCAAACCCGTGGCAAGGTTGTTTCTTGGCCTGCGCTTCTGTAGTGTCTTTCAGGTGCGCATGCCGGGATTCTCCCACCTGGTTAAACTGTGCCAAATCAAACACGCGGGCCTTTGTCAAAAGCCTTCGGCCAGGAAGCGGAATACCATGAGCAGACGCCGCCGCATTTATGAAGGCAAGGCAAAGATCCTTTACGAAGGACCTGAGCCCGGAACACTGGTGCAGTTCTTCAAGGACGATGCCACTGCATTCAATGCCAAGAAACATGAAGTGATTGAAGGCAAAGGCGTCCTCAACAACCGGATATCCGAGTTTTTGTTCACCCACATGAACCGGATCGGCATACCGACCCATTTCATTCGCCGCATCAACATGCGCGAACAGCTGATCCGCGAAGTCGAGATCATTCCGCTGGAAATCGTCGTGCGCAACATCGCGGCCGGCTCGCTCTCCACCCGTCTCGGCATTCCCGAAGGCGAAGTTTTGCCGCGCTCGATCATCGAATTTTATTACAAGAACGATGCCTTGGGTGACCCGATGGTCTCCGAGGAGCACATCACCGCGTTTGGCTGGGCAAACCCGCAGGAAATAGACGACGTCATGAGCCTGGCCATCCGGGTCAATGACTTCCTCACCGGCCTGTTTCTCGGCGTTGGCATCCAGCTTGTCGACTTCAAGATCGAGTGCGGGCGCCTTTGGGAAGGCGAGATGATGCGAATTGTCGTTGCCGACGAGATTTCACCTGATTCCTGCCGGCTGTGGGACATCGCCACCAATGAGAAAATGGACAAGGACCGCTTCCGGCGCGACCTTGGCGGACTTCTGGACGCCTACAGCGAAGTGGCCCGCCGCCTTGGTATCATGAACGAAAACGAGCCACCACGCGGCAAGGGTCCGGTTCTGGTCAAAAGCGACAAATAGCGATCACTTCGATAGTCCAGGGGCAATGATGAAATTGGTTACAAAGGTATTTGCCAGCATGCTTTTGCTGGCCATGACATCTGGCTGCAGTTCTACAGGTTCATCCAGCAGCGCAACACCTGTCCAAACGGCAGCCTCTCATTTTGACACAAACGCGTTGCCGGGCTGGTCCACCGAATTTGACCGCGAAGCGTGGCTCTTCAAATGCAATCCCCCCGAATGTAAGGATTTCGCTCTCGCAGCTTATGGGATTACCCCGTTGTCGCCGGGCGAGGAAATACTTTTCAAATCCGACTCTCCCAAGTCGCGTGAATTTCTTGCTTCGCAGATAAAGCAGACATTTTCTGCTTTTGGTGGCGGCATGACAGCAATTGGAGAGCCGGTTTACGCCAACTATTCGGGAGTACCGGCGGTCGAACAAGCCGTTGGAGGCGTGGATGCAAAGGGCGCTCCGCTTGATCCAGGCTATATGATAATCATTGCCGACAAGGGCAAAGGCCATATCATCATGGGAATTACCAAAACACCCGCTGAAGCAACCAGATCGGCAAGACAAGTGGCTTCTGCTTGGCATCCGACAGGTATTTGACCATGAAAGCCCGCATCACCGTCACCCTCAAGAACGGCGTCCTTGACCCCCAGGGCAAGGCAATCGAGGGTGCCCTCGCCTCGCTCGGTTTCAATGGCATTGGCTCCGTGCGTCAGGGCAAAGTGTTTGACATCGCGCTTAGCGGAACCGACCGGCTGGAGGCCAAGGCCGATCTCGAAGCCATGTGCGAAAAACTTCTCGCCAATACGGTGATCGAAAACTACGCGGTCGAACTCCTCGATTGATCCCGCAGGCAGTTTCGACACCTATCTTGACCGGCGCTCATACTTGCCTTTAATAGAACCAGTGATGTCATTGGCCATATTGGCCTCTGGATGGTTTTGGAGATCGGTCAATGAACGCCACTGCCCCGGCAAAACCTGCAAGCATGAAACTGTTCATTTATCTGGGGCTGGGCATTTTTGTGTTCATCCTCGGCATAGCCCTTACCTTGCACTACATCCGCCTGTCGCACACCTGGAACTGGACACCGGCTGAGGCCGAAGTTTTGCAGACCGTTGACATGTGCGATGTCGAATACAAACGCTCGGGAAAGCGGCAATCGTGGAAACGCGATTCCACGCTTCCATGCGAGGAGGCTGAAGCCTACGCCGCCCAAAAGCGCCAAGCATCCTCCGCAGGCAGCTGGCGGGTCAACCGGGTGCCGCATTTGCGCATTGCCTTTGCCAACGGCAGTGGCCAAAGCGACATTGTGGTGCGCAGCAGCAAAGTCAGCAGCAACGGAGCTCAGACCGGTGATAAATTGCCGATCTTCTTCAACCCGCAAAATCCGGCGGATGTCGATCGTCCAATAGCTTCAAGGGATTATCAGAATTTGGCCTTTATGGCTGCACTCGGCGCAGCCATCGGCCTTGCCATTGCTATTCTGGGAGTTGTGGTAACCAGGCTAAACCAACGTTACGCTGCCAGAAAGGCACTGGCTGCCGAAGCATCAAACGCCGCGGGTTCTGATGCTGTTTCGTACCCGGCAACATCTGGTGAGAAAAAAGGCAGCGGCGTTCTTGGCTGGGTGGGCCTTGTCATCTTCATCGTGGCAGGATTGTTTGCACTTTTGGCAGTTCTGGGCGGTTCTGCGGCTGAACGGCAGTCGGTCAATCTGGGCGCGGCAATCATCGCAGGCTTCGGTCTTGTCATCTGGCTGGTGCTTTCATTCATCGGGCGTCGAATGGCCCGTTGAAGCAGGCACTTTCCCGACATCGGTAATTCCGACATACTTTGTCTGGCTATCATCCAGACAGATTGCGGGGAATTGCATGGCAGACAATTCAGGTGATTTGCGCGAAACGGCAAAATTCGGCAGCAGCCGCGCGCTGTCTATGCAGATGATACCGATTGCGCTGGGCATCATCCTGTTCGGAGTGGTCTTTCTGGCAATCGAACTGTCGAAGCCTTATCCGGAAGGCGCATGGTATGCGTGGCTTGCACTGGGTGCCGGGTTGGCCTTGTTGATTGCTGCCTTGGTTCGCCACGCCGGCAAGGAGACGCATTCCTTGGTGATTTCGCCGTTTGG
>JBGSOG010000050.1:0-29923 GCA_041739225.1 Rhizobiaceae bacterium | reverse complement strand
AAACAAGGACATGGGCTGGGATCCTGCAATCGTCAATGTCAATGGCGGCGCAATTGCAATCGGTCACCCGGTGGGTGCATCCGGGGCGCGTGTTCTCAACACGTTGCTGTTTGAAATGCAGCGCCGGGATGCCAAGCGCGGCCTTGCCACGCTTTGCATCGGCGGCGGCATGGGTGTTGCACTTTGCGTCGAGAGGGATTGAATTACCCGCACGCAGAAAATCACAAACGACCGAAATAGCAGGAAACAGCGAAACAGGGAGTAGAGGAGGCGAACAGCGGAAACGGGACAAATACCCAAAATCGCTGTTCGTTGCTCCCTGTTCGCTTCAAGGAAAATGAGGAGGAATCGCATGAGCAAAGTAGCTTTGGTAACGGGCGGGTCGCGCGGCATTGGCGCGGCCATTTCAAAGGCGTTGAAGGCAGCCGGTTATACGGTTGCTGCAAATTATGCCGGCAATGACGATGCTGCGAAGGCGTTCACCGCCGAGACGGGCATACCCACCTACAAATGGTCGGTCGCTGACTACGAGGCCTGCGCGGCAGGCATTGCCAAAGTGGAAGCTGATCTTGGCCCGGTATCGGTTCTGGTCAACAATGCCGGCATCACCCGCGATGCACCTTTCCACAAGATGACGCCGCAGCAGTGGAACGAGGTCATCTCGACCAATCTGAGCGGCGTGTTCAACATGACCCATCCCTTGTGGGAGGGCATGCGGACCCGCAAATTCGGGCGCATCATCACCATTAGTTCGATCAATGGACAAAAGGGCCAGTTTGCCCAAGCCAATTATTCTGCGGCAAAGGCCGGCGACATCGGCTTCAGCCGTGCACTGGCACAGGAAGGCGCCCGCAACAACATCACGGTCAATGTGGTGGCACCGGGTTACATTGCCACCGACATGGTGATGGCGGTTCCGGAAAAGGTGCGCGAAAGCATCATTGCGCAAATCCCCGTTGGCAGATTGGGCGATCCCGATGAAATCGCACGTTGCGTGGTGTTTTTGGCATCCGATGATGCCGGCTTCATCACAGGTACAACGATTTCAGCCAATGGCGGCCAGTATTTCAGCTGATCAAAGCCGGCTTTTGCCGGCTACCAACTTGGTGAGAACGTTGCCAAAGGCAAAATCAGCCGGCATTGTCCGGCTGTTTTTTGAGGCCAAAATGAACCCAACCCTCACCGGATTTGCTGCCATTGCCATGTGGTCATTTCTGGCGCTGCTCACCGCCGGAACCGGTGAAGTTCCGCCGTTCCAACTGCTGGCCATGACCTTTGCCATTGGCGGGCTGGCCGGAATTGCCAGCTGGCCGTTTCGGCAGATTGACCGCCAATCGCTGCGATTGCCGCCACTGATATGGCTCATCGGCATTGCGGGCCTGTTTGGCTATCATTTCTTCTACTACACAGCATTGCGCAACGCGCCGGTCGCCGAGGCGAGCCTAATAGCCTATCTATGGCCAATGCTGATCGTGCTGGGTTCGGCGTTGCTCCCCGGCGAAAGGCTGCGCTGGTTCCATCTGGCGGGAGCTGCCTGCGGCTTTGTCGGCGCTGCGCTTTTGGTGTTTCGCGGCTCCGGGCTGGAACTTACCGGCTCAGTCTTTGGCTATGCCAGCGCATTTGCCTGCGCCTTTATCTGGTCTGCCTACTCGATCCTTTCACGCACCCAGAAGCAGGCGTCAACCGATGCGGTGGCGCTTTATTGCCTGGCAACCGCTGTCCTCTCGCTGGTTTGCCATCTGCTGCTTGAGGAAACAGTCTGGCCCCAAGGTGGCCTGCAGTGGGCGTCACTCGTGGCGTTGGGCTTGTTCCCGGTCGGCCTTGCATTTTATGCCTGGGACCATGGGGTCAAGCACGGCAACATCCAAATATTGGGCGGTGTTGCCTATTTTGCCCCGCTGATTTCCACACTTGTGCTGGTATTGGCTGGCAAGGCACAGCCAAGCACCGGTATTTTGCTGGCATGCTTGCTGATCACTTTTGGCGCAATCCTGGCGTCGGGCAAATTGTCACGCTGGAAGGCAACGGCATGATTTTTCTGTTCCCCGTCGCGATTGTCTGGGGTGTCGTCTACGGCCTGATTTTCCTCAACAGGCCCAAAAATGTCGTGCGGGCTTTGGCCAAGACAGGCGGCGTGGTGGTACTTGCGCTTGCAGCACTGGTTGCTGATCTGCCGTTGTTTCTGGTAGCTGCGCTGGCATTGAGTGCGCTCGGCGACTGGTTTTTGGCCTTTGATGGTGAACGCAATTTTCTCGGCGGGCTGGTATCGTTCGCACTTGCACACCTTGCTTATGCGGCGCTGTTTTTTGCCGGACAGGATCAAGCCTGGGCATCCGGCCTGCCGTTTCTGGCCGGCACAGTGCTGGTATTCACCTATGCGCTCGGAATATACCGGCGGCTCCGCCCGCATCTGGGTTCCATGCGAATCCCGGCTGCCATCTATTGCGGGTTGATTGCAGCCATGGCCGTGGCTGCTTGGTCAACCGGACCCAATCGTGTGCTTCTCATCGGGGTGCTGCTGTTCATGGCATCGGACACAATGCTGGCTTTTGATGCATTCGTGTTCGGCAAGGATTCGCCACGCCGGCGCTGGAGCGCCCCGGCCATCTGGTTCAGCTATTTTGCCGCGCAGGTGCTGATCTTTTCCCACTTTGCTTGGGACTTGATCCGCGCGGCGTTCGCATAAATTCAGCCCCGGTTCTTGCGCTCGCGAATTTCGGCAAAAACCTCGGCATCGGACGCGTTTTGCATGCCGAGATTTCGGCGGATTGCCGGGTCGGATGCACGCAGGAACGGGTTGGTTTCCAATTCCAGCGCCAGTGTGGTTGGCAAAGTCGGTTTGCCTTGCGCGCGCAATGCTTCAACTTCGGTCAAACGCCGGGCCAGGGCCTGGTTTTCCGGGTCGATTTTTACCGAAAACCGTGCATTGGAAAGTGTGTATTCGTGCCCACAATAGATACGGGTTTGGGGTGGCAAGGCCGCGAGCTTTTGCAAGGACTGCCACATCTGGGCAGGAGTTCCTTCAAAAATGCGGCCACATCCCATGGCAAACAGCGTATCGGCGGTGAAAACGATTTGCGCATGCGTGAAGTGGTAGTTCAGCATGTCAAGCGTATGGCCGGGCGTAGCAATCACTTCAATGCGGTCACCGGCCAATTGCAGGGCGTCGCCGTCGCGCACCACTTTGTCGATGCCTTCAATGGCTGCATTGTCCGGCCCGATCACTTGACAGCCGGTTGCAGCCTTTACTTCTGCTATGCCTTGCACATGATCCACGTGGTGATGGGTCACCAGAAGGTGCGTCAATTTCCAGCCATTGGTGGAAAGCGCAGACAATATGGCGCTCGCGTCGGGTGCGTCGATGCAAAGCGTTTCGCCGCTGGCTGGGTCGTGCACCAAAACGCCAAAATTGTCCTCAAGGCAGTTGAATTGCCTGATCTGTAAATTGCTCATCTGCTTTTCCCGCAATTGGACCCAACCGTCATCCCAGCGTATACATGTTCGGATCGTTTGCAGGAAGTTTACATGTTTGTTGATGTCGTTGACCTTCGGGAATTTTATGCCACCCCGTTGGGGCGTATTGCGGCGCGTTCCCTGGATGGCTGCATCGGGGAAATCTGGCCGGAAGCACCCGACGAAAGATTGGCTGCACTTGGCTTTTGCCTGCCGTGGATTGACCGGTACCGCGAGCGCTGCGAGCGGGTGTTGGCGTTGATGCCGGCACAGCAGGGCGCGCTGGAGTGGCCACAGGGTGGTCCTTCTCTGACTGCGCTGGTGATTGACGAGCAATTGCCGCTGCCTGATTCCTCGCTTGACCGGCTGCTGATGGTGCATTTGCTGGAGCACTCGGAAAATCCGGGCGAAACGCTCAACGAAGCATGGCGAGTGCTGGCACCCGGAGGCAGGCTGCTGATCGTGGTGCCAAACCGGCGGGGCCTTTGGGCCCGGTTGGAGCACACGCCTTTTGGCATTGGCCGACCGTTCAGCCGCGGGCAATTGTCGCGGCTGTTGCGCGATGCCCTGCTGACGCCGACCGTGTGGTCGGACGGGCTGCATTTCCCGCCAATGCGTCGGCGTGGCTATTCACGCATCAAAATCGCCTTCGAATGGCTTGGTCGCCATTTGTGGCCGGCATTCAGCGGTGTCATAGTGGTGGAGGCAACCAAGCGGCTGTATCAGGGGCTTCCAGCCCCGGCACGGGCGCGTCGGCATGTGATGGTGCCGGTGCTTGCGCCACAGGCGACTGCGCTGTTGCCGCACAAGAAATCGGGTAAAGACAAATAAGCACCGGACCTCGACGGTGCAGCGGGTCAAACCGGTTTCACTTTTTTGCTGGCTTGGTCTAGAGCAATCTGGCCGCAGGCAAGCGGCCCATGGAGCAAAGGCAAATGAACATGCCAACCAGTCTTCCCCAGCCGCGCAAAGGTGTTCTTGAAATCGAGGCCTACGTCCCCGGGCGTTCCAAGGCAGCGCCGGGCGTGAAGCTGCACAAGCTGTCATCAAACGAATCGCCACTGGGTGCCAGTGCTGCTGCGCGCGAAGCCTATGCATCAGCGGGCAATCGGCTGGAAGATTATCCAGACGGGTCGGCGACAAGGCTGCGTGAAGCGATAGCCGCTGCCCATGGTCTCAATCCGGCGAACATCGTCTGTGGCAACGGATCGGATGAGTTGCTGGAACTTCTGGCGCGCGCTTATGTCGAGACCGGTGACGAGGTTATCTATTCGCAGCATGGTTTTCTGGTTTACCGCATCGCGACACTGGCTGC
Organism: Rhizobiaceae bacterium; assembly: GCA_041739225.1. Classification (GTDB taxonomy): domain Bacteria; phylum Pseudomonadota; class Alphaproteobacteria; order Rhizobiales; family Rhizobiaceae; genus BOKV01. Next base: position 25,155 of record JBGSOG010000050.1, on the reverse strand, counting down.
CGGTGGCGTGCCGGTGGTCGCCAATGAGCATGAACTTACCGCAGATGTAGACGCCATGCTGGCCTGCGTCAGCCCGAAAACCCGGCTGGTGTTTCTGGCAAATCCAAACAATCCGACAGGTACATATTTGCCGATCAGCGAGGTGAAACGCCTGCATGCCGGCTTGCCTGGCAATGTGTTGCTGGTGCTGGATGCAGCCTATGCCGAATATGTGCGCCGCAACGACTATGAGGCCGGGATGGAGTTGGTTTCGTCGGCACAAAACGTGGTCATGACGCGCACCTTCTCCAAAATCCATGGCCTCGCTGCACTTCGCATTGGCTGGTGCTTCTGCCCTTCACATGTCGCTGACGTGTTGAACCGGGTACGCGGTCCGTTCAATCTCAACAGTGCGGCCATTGCTGCGGGCGCTGCCGCCATCGCCAACAAGCTACATGTTGAAAATGCAATCACCCACAATGAGCAATGGCTGGCGTGGACCAAAACCGAAGTGGAAAAACTGGGGCTTGCAGTGACGCCATCGGTTGGAAATTTCCTGCTGATCCATTTCCCCAAGGAGCCGGGAAAGACGGCAGCTGATGCCGACGCCTACCTGACCGAACGGGGATATGTGTTGCGGGCAGTCAAGGGCTATGGCCTGCCACACTGCCTGCGCATGACCATAGGCAGCGAAGAGGCCAATCGCGGCTTGATAGCTGCCCTCTCCGCGTTCATGGGCTGAACTGCAATGGCTTTGGCAATCAACCGGCTGGCGATCATCGGGCAGGGCTTGATCGGCTCTTCCATTACCCGTGCCGTGCACGAGCGGAAGTTGAACGTGGAGACCGTGGTCACTGACGCCTCGCCGGCTGTCCGCAACCGCGTGCGCGAACTTGGCATCGGTCAGGCGCGCATCGCCGACACTGCTGCCGGCGCAGTCGCCGATGCAGATCTGGTCATCCTGTGCGTTCCGGTTGGCCAGATAGGCGCGGTTGCCGCATCCATTGCCAAGGCGTTGAAGCCGGGAGCCATTGTATCAGATGTGGGCTCGGTGAAAGTTTCTGCGGTCAATGACATGGTCGCGGCGCTGGTACACGGGCAACCGGTGGTGGGGGCGCATCCATTGGCAGGGACAGAATTTTCCGGACCCGATGCCGGCCTCCCACGCCTTTTCGTGGATCGTTGGTGCATACTCACGCCGCATGAAAACTGCCCCGCTGATGCCATCGAGGCGGTGCGCGATTTCTGGGTGAAGATCGGCTCGGATGTCGAGTTGATGACGCCGCTGCGGCATGACGAGGTTTTGTCGATCACCAGCCATTTGCCGCATCTCATCGCCTATTCGATCTTTCACACGGCATTGCGCGACGAGCAGAAAAACAGCGACGAGGTGATCAAGTTTTCTGCCGGTGGTTTCCGGGATTTCACCCGCATAGCTTCATCAAACCCCTCGATGTGGCGTGACATTTTCATTGCCAACCGCGAGCCGGTGCTGCGGGCGCTGGACGAGTTTGCCAAGGATATCGCCGGCGCGCGCGACGCGATTGAAAAAGGCGATGGCGACATGTTGCTCGACCTGTTTTCAACCAGCCGGTTGACGCGGCGCAGCTTGATCGAACGCGAACACATCTCTGTGCGCAAGGCGAAGGATAAACAGCCGGAAAAGCGGTTTCTGGCGCGCCCTTACGCTTCGGACGAGTGAATTTTCACCAAAGTGGCGGCAAATTTCCCAGCGGCAGGAAGCCGACATTCATGCGGCCCTTGCGGATCGCCAGCTTGAGGCTGCGGGTTTTTGCATCTGCATCCGGACTTTGCGGCTTGATCGCATCAATGAGCGAGGCAATGTTGGAAATCGTCTCGCTTTCCTGCGGCATCAGCTTGATGAAGAATGCGGCAAGAAGCCGGATATCGCTCGTCGTCACGGTGATGTCACCATCGAGAATGCCGTTGCGATCAATTGCCAACGGGCCGGAAAGGGAAAGACTGCCGCCGCCTTCAGGTTCAATCAACAAAGTGCGAACCTGGCCTTTTGCACCGTTTTCACGGATGTACTCGATTGGCAGGGCTCCCGGCCGAAGCTGGTCAGCAAAATCTTCAATCTCGAAGTCGGCGGAAAGTGTGAGGGCCGGAAAGCGTTCCTGGTCATCGCGAAGGGATTTGGCTGAAAAAGCCAGATCAACCGCTTGTTCTTTCTCGGGGGACAGCCGCGCATGCAACTGGAAGTCTTCGGCCTTTGCAAGGTTTTGCTGCGCCGGGCTGTCCGACCCTTCCGACAAGACCGGCTGGCCGACTTCCAGTGACACCCGGTTGACGCCGGAAAAGGATGCCCGGCCGCTTGCCCGCAGGATGCCCCAATCGAGTTGAAAGCGCTGTCCGTCGGCGAGCTGCAAATCGGCTGGTCCATCCAGTTCTGCAACCAGAAAACCGGGGTTGTAAAGTTGCGCCGCTGAGCGGAACGCTCCAGCGGAAAAGGCACCGCCGCGAGGGGGTGAAAATCCGACCGTGTCGCAGTGTACACCGATACGGAATGGAAAACCTTCGACCCGTTTGCGGGAACACTCCAGTTTGCCGCCTCTTTGGCCGATCCTTGCCTCGATTTCGGCGGACTTTGCCGTCATTTCCCCAGCAGCCCAGCGCCAACCAGCAACAAAGCCAAAACCCAAAACCAATAAAAATGCCACGAAGCCTATTGTGCGTTTCAACGGAATGCTCACTGAGGTTTTTGTGTTGCCGGAACTTGTGATAATCGATTTGCATGGCATTTGGGAGGCGTGAATTGGCGGGGGATTTCTGGGTATTCGGATACGGGTCCCTGATGTGGAATCCCGGATTTGCGACAATTGAGAGACGCCATGCTGTCATGCACGGGGTGCATCGGGCACTTTGTGTGCATTCCCACGTCCACCGGGGCACGCCAGAAAGGCCGGGGCTTGTTCTGGGTCTGGACCGGGGCGGTTGCTGCCACGGGCTGGCACTGAAAGTCGCCAGTGATGACCGGGAGGGGGTCATCACATATTTGCGTGAGCGGGAACTCGTCACCAATGTGTATCTCGAAACCTGGCGGAAAATGCGTCTGGCAGGCGGTACCGAGGAGGTGGCGCTGGTCTATCTGGTGGACCGTGAACATGCACAATATGCAGGGCGGCTGCCAGATACCGAAATCGCGCGCATCGTTCAAAACGGCGAAGGGCGTTCCGGCCGCAATCTCGAATACGTCATGAACACGGTTGGCCATTTGCGTGAAAGTGGCATTCACGACCCCCATCTTGAGGCCGTAATGGCAGCATTGTCAGCCGAGCCGGTCAGCGTTTGAAACGCTTGGCGGCAGGCGGTGCGTTTGGTGCTGCTGCGGCTTCCTCCAGCAAACGGGTTGTTGCAGCCTCGATCTGCTCCTGCAACTGGCGGGCGAATTCATCGCGGGACAAACCCGGTTCGATTGGCGGCAGAAATTGCATGACAATCGTGCCGGGGTAAACCTTGATCGAACCCTTGGGCCAGTAGACGCCGGAATTGAGGGCAACAGGCAAGACGGTGGCACCGAGCGCGTCGTACAAATGGGTGATGCCGTATTTGTATTTGGGCTCTGCTCCCGGCCGCGTGCGGGTGCCCTCGGGATAGATCACGATGTTGCGGCCCTTGTGATATTGCGGGGCTGAATTTTTGGCCATCGAGGCAAGTGCCTCGCTTCCCTTGCCGCGGTCCACCGGCACCACGTTCATCTTGGCCATGTACCAGCCAAACATCGGAACGCGCATCAATTCACGTTTCAGGATAAAGCTTGGATCTTCAAAGAACAAAAGCGTCGTGTAGGTTTCCCAGTTCGACTGGTGTTTGGAGGCAACCAGGAAAGGCCGACCTTGCGGTATGTGTTCAAGCCCGCGGAACTCATACCGCGAGCCAATGAAAAAAGACTGCAACCACAAATGCGATTTTGCCCAAAGGCGCACAATCCGCCATGCAGTCGGGCGATCAAGGAAGAAGTAAACCGGCGTCCAGAAAATCATCTGGAGCGCATTCGACAGGTAAAAGAAGAATTGAAAAAGCACTGAACGAAGCAATATCACGCATTTTTTCCTGGCTGGATACAGTGCGCTGGACCATAGTTGGAAAAGTCCGGAAGGCAAATGGCACAGTTGGGAACAACGGCTGCGTTCACAAGGAAAGTGCGCTGGCGAAGGCAACCCGTTTGGTTTTTTCCCGCACACCAAGGCGCAAGACAGCAGCAAGGTATTTGGCATATTCGGGCATCAGAACACCCATGGTGCTCATGTCTGCCCAAAGGCGTTCAATGGCGCTGTTACCGGCGCTGGCCTCAAAGGGTATGATGACAGCTCCGGGCATCTTTCGCCGGAATTCGATCAGGCTGCGTGGCATGTGGTAGTCGCTGGTCACAACAATGATTGACCGGAAGCCATTGAGTTTTGCCCAGCGGGAAGACTGCTCGGCGTTGCCGACGGTATCGAGCGCGGCGTTGTCGATGTCGATACAACAATCAAACAGCGGCCGACTGCCCTTGACGGCACGACGAATGTCAGCGCTTGAACTTCCCGGATGTGCTCCGCTGATCAGCAGTCTTTTTGCCTTGCCGTCCTTGAGCAGTTCGATGGCCGTTTCAATCCTTGCCTTGCCCCCGGTCAGGACCACGATGCCGTCTACCGGGCCCGAGACTGCGCCGTTGGCCAGCCTGTCGATTTCGGACAAATACAGGAAGAACCCCGTTGCCAACACTGCAACGCCACAAAACAACGAGAGCGCAAACACACGCATCAATCCGCTGGCGGAACGCGATGCATTCGCCCGAAAATTCCCGGAATGCTCCGGTGCGCTTGTTACCGCGTGGTCTGCCAATGCTTTCCCGACAGGTTCAAACTTGCGATTTCGAACTTCATTAGAGGACTGCGGCTTGTTCATGGCAAGCACGCAAAAGTGAAATGCTGTGCACGCAGTACACGTCATCGCTGCATTTTGATTTGTATTGAGGCAATTTGACGGGTTTTGGTGCTAGCGTTTGGCAGCGGAGATAGCGCTCTCCAGACCACCAACATGCGTCATCACAGTTTGACGTGAAGTTGCAGCGACCAAAAACGCTATCAGGCCAATGATGGCTGCAATCCCGACATAGCCAAACCAGCCGATGGCAAAGCTGCCAAAAAGTGCGGTTACCTGGTCACCTTGCGGGGTAGCCCTGCTTGCTTGCGACCATAGTCCGAGACCGATGAAAAGGGCCGCGGCAACTGCGCCGCCAGTTGCTGCGCCGCGAAATGCCAGGACGAGAAAGTGTCGCTGAAATTCGCGGGCAATAAAGCGGTTGTCTGCACCGACAAAATGCAGGACCTCGACGATGTCCTTGTTTCCGGCCATTGCGCCGCGGGTTGCAAAAACCACAATCAGGACCGTTGCAGTCAGTACCAACACCAGAATGGATATCCCAATCGCAATTGTGGTCCAGGCCATTGCCACCAGGCGATCCACCCAAGCCCGATGGTCATCCAGGGTGGCGCCGGGAATTTTTTCCGACAAAGCTGCGCGGATGGCATCAAAATCGGGCCGGGCACCCGGTTCCACTTCCACGGTCAACAGCCTGGGCACCGGCAATTCATTGATGTCGAGGCCTGTACCCAGCCACGGCTCCAGCAGTCGCGCAGTTTGGGCCGGGTCGAGAACAGTGACTTTGCCAATGCCGTCAAATGCCAGAATCAGTCGGCTCGCCTCGCGCAGGGCCTCCTCCATGCCGCCATCTTCGAACGGCTTGATCTGGATGGTGATTTCCCGGGCAATGTCGGTTTGCCAACGCGCGGCAGTATCGCTGACACTGGAGACAGCGCCGAACGTCAAACAAGCGAGAAACGACATAATCGCGATGACCACCGCCAGCGCCTGGCCCGCGACACCTTCGCGCGGCACAATATTGCGACCGCTGCGCAAATTGTAGCGCTGCTGCTGGCGCGCTGCGGCAAGTTCATCGGAGTTTGTCGCCGCCGCAGCATCCCTGGAGCGCTTGGTTGCCGGTGCCTTAGTCATAGATTTGCAACCGCCCCTCATTTAGCACCAGCCTTCGGGCATTGAATTGGTCCATCAATGCAAGATCGTGTGTTGCGATGACCACGGATGTGCCGGAGCGGTGCAATTCAATGAACAGTCGCAACAGTCGCCTGGCCAGCGGCGGATCGACATTGCCCGTTGGCTCGTCTGCCAGAAGGACGCTGGGCTGGTCGATCAAGGCGCGGGCAATGGCGGCGCGCTGCTTCTCTCCGCCAGAAAGAACCGGCGGCAAGACGTGCATGCGGTCGCCCAAGCCAACCCATTTGAGGAGCTCAGTCACATCGTGGCGATAGCTCGCCTCCTCCTTGCCGCGCACAACCAACGGCAAGGCAACGTTTTCATAGGTTGTCAGATGATCCAGCAACCGGAAATCCTGAAAGACAATGCCGACCTTGCGACGAATGGCAGGCATTTCGTTTCGGGTGATCTGCGATGCTTCCTTGCCGAACAGGCTGATGAGACCGCGCGTCGGTTTCAAGGACAACAACATCAAGCGCAACAAGCTGGTCTTGCCTGCACCCGATGGTCCGGTCAGGAACTGGAATGTTTTGGGTCCGACCTCGAAGCTGAGATCGCTGAGGACTTCCGATCCAACGCCATAGCGCAAGCCGACATTCTCGAATTTGATCAAGGCTGGTCCCAACCGTGAATGACGGGCCAAAATGCGCAACATCACCATGCGTTAATCATGGTTAACAGTGCTTTAAGACTTTTTCAGTACCCGATTCCTGCGGGCGTGAAAAACGCTTAGCGCGAAACTTTGGCCGGAGTGTTGGTACATGGCAAGGTTCATTGTCGATAGCTGTCCCAAATGCGATTTCAGTGCTGGTCGTTCCACCCGTCCGATCTTGTGCGAAAATGGCTTGATGCGTTGCGACACTTGTGGAAGCACATGGCGCAGCCTTGGTTCGGCAAGTATTCCAGAGGTTCAACCGCCGTTGCGCGGGTTCCCGGTCAAGCCCTCAGACAGGCCATCTGTTTCGCACCACCCCCATGAACCAACCCCGGTTTGGCAATCTCTCGCCGGCATGTTCGCCGGCACCAGAAAGCTGTTCGCCCCGGCTGCGGTCATTGTTTGTGCCGCCCTGGTCTCAATCGGTTTTCTGCAGTTTGACTTTGCTCGAACGTTTCGCGGTTTGGCGGCGTCCGTGGAAATCACCTCAGTCAATGTTCGACAGTTGCAGCGTGACGGGCAAATTGCGGTTCAGGTCGAGGGGCGGATAGTCAACCGCTCCAAAACAAGAATGCCTGTCGGCGAGGTCAGCATTGTCCTGACGCAAGCCAAAGGCCACAGGGTCTTTTCGTGGAAACATCGCCCGGCAATTGCGTTTCTCGAACCAGGCCAGTCCTTTCGCTTTTCCACAGCCAATGGCAGTGTACCCGAACTGGCCAACAATGTCGAAATCCGGTCCGGCGATGCATACTCGCTTGCCAGGATTTGACCGGCGAACAAGGAAACCCGAAAGCATGCCGATTGTCAGACACAAAAAGATCGAGGTTCTTTTCAGCGCCGGGCAAATTGCCAAGCGCAACCATGAGCTAGCCGAGGAAATCGCGCTTGGGGATCTCAAGAACATCATCGTCATCTCGATCCTCAAAGGCTCGTTCGTTTTTGCGGCCGACTTGATCCGGGCACTGCATGCCGCCGGACTGGCACCGGAAGTCGAGTTCATTTCGGTGTCGAGTTATGGCGCAGGTACGAATGCCGGTGAAATCAGGCTGTTGCGCGATGTGGAGACCGAAGTGGATGGCCGCGACATCCTGCTGGTCGACGACATTCTGGAATCCGGCAACACGCTGAAGTTCACCCGCGACTTGATGCTGTCACGCGGCGCCAACAAGGTTGCAATTGTGGCGTTGCTGGACAAGGGCATGAAGCGCAAGGCTGAAGTCACTGCTGACTATGTCGGGTTCCAGTGCCCGGACAAATTCGTGGTTGGCTACGGCATGGATGTTGGCCATGCATTCCGCGAATTGCCTTTTGTCGGCGTTGTGACCGGCGACGCCTGAACCTGAACCGGCAGGCGCTACTGCGCCTCCAGCAGGCGCTCCAGATAACGCTTTTCGATCAAGGGGCCATCGGCCTGGCCAAGGCGGCGGCGTATGGCTTCCATGATTTCGCGGGCACGCTGCGCCTCGATCTCGTCGGGAACCTTGGTATCATCCCCTTCGTCCAATCCTTCGGCCTGCTGGCTGCGGCCAAGCGGATCGGAACGCTGGCGGTCCTGACCGCCTTCACCTTCGCCTTGCTGCTGGCCGCCGGGTTGGTTGCCCCTGGCCATCTGCTGCATCATTTGTTGGACACCCTGGCGCAGTGCTTCCAGAGCCTCGCCCTGATTGCCGGTGGCCTCACCTGCGTTGCCCTGACCAAGGTTCTTGCCAGCCTCGCCCATTTCGCGGCCTGCTTCGCCAAAACCTTCGGAAGGCTCCATGCCCATGCCTTCGAGGGTCTCACCAAGTTCACCCAGCTGCTTTTGCAACGCTTCCTGCTGCTCCTGCAACTTCTTGAGTGCTTCGGCAAACTCTTCGGGTGTCATCGGGCCGCCATTTTGGGGTTTGCCGTCCGGTTGCCGGCCCTCCTGCTGTTGCCCTTGCTGTTGTTCACCGTTTTTCTGCTGCTCGCCCTGCTGCCGGTTTTGCTGTTGCTGCATGCGGAATGTTTCGTCGAGCAATTGTTGCTGCTGGCGCATCAGTTCGCTCAACTGGTCGAGCGCCTGGTTCATTTCGCTGTTTTCGGCCTGACGTTGCTGCTGGTTCCGACCAGCGCGCAAATTGTCCATCATGCGCTGCATTTCGCTCAAAAGCTGCCTTGCAGCATCCTTTGAACCGGATTTGGCCAGATCTTCAATGCGGTCCAACATTTTTTCAAGGTCGCGCTGCCGAAGTGTCCTGGCCATCGGGTTCTGGTCAAGCGGGCTTTGGCGCGACGGGTTTTCCATCGCTTCGCGCATCAGCTGTTCCATCATTTCATTCATGGCCTGACGCAGTTCCTGCATCAGCTTCTGTATCTCCTCGTCCGGCGCATTGCGTTCCAGTGCCTGCGAGAGTTTCTCCTGTGCCTCGCGCAAGGCGCGCTCGGCGGCTGTAAGGTCGCCGAATTCGATTGCCAATGCGATTTCCCACAACAGGTCGAGCGAAGAACGAAGCGTGTCGTCGTTTCGCGCATCAACGATCCGCCGCCATGCGCTTTTCATGGCTATGTAGGCGGCAGGTGACTTGATGAATTCTTCCGGCGCGGTGAGGGTGGCATCGAGGAGGTCGGCAACCCGTTGCTGCTTGTTGGCATCCAGCGCCAGAATGCGGCGCTGTTCGATCAGGGCTTTGGCCAGCGGGTTGTTGAACTGGCGACCGGGAAGGGCCATCGTGTGGGGGGCGCTCAAGCCTTTCTGGCCGGCATCATCAGTAGCTTCAAGTGTCAACACGATCTTTCCGCCAGCCCATGGGTGCTGTGTCAGGTCGCGGTTTACCTTTGCCTTGCCTGAAGTGGCGCGCTGGCGCGGCAGGGCGAGCGGAAGTTCAGGCGCTTCGACCAATGGGCGTGCATCGGGTGATTGCGCATCTTGTGTCGTGATTATGCCGCGGGCGGCGGTGACGCCGTAGTCGTCTGATACCTCGTAGGCAAGCTGCAATGATCCCGACAGGGCTGCAGAGGGAGGCTCGGTCATGGCAATGGCAGGCGGCGCGTCGGGTACGACCTCAATCTTCCATTGCGCAATCGGCGTTGCACCCAGATTGAACTTGACCGTGCCGCTTTCGCTGATTTTGGCGGCAAATTCGGCAATTGCATTGCCACTTTCGGATGGTTTTGCCACCACAGGTACAACGCCACCATCCGTGGCTTCCGCAGGAGCGGCAAGCATCAATGTGGGTCCGCCGTTGTCCGGAACAAACTGCGCAGAGACCTTGTTGTCTCCAACAAAGCGGAGGAACAGATCGCTTCCTGCCGGGACCGAATAAATTTGCGCAACATCCTGTTGCTGCTGGCCGGTCAGATAAACCGGAGGCTTGCGGGTATAAGCTGGCGGATTGACCCAGGCATCCAGCCTGCTCAGAACCTCAGCGGTGTCAATTCGCACGGAGAACGCGTCGGAAATGCGTCCGCCCTGCGGTCCGTAAGAAAAGCCGAATGCGGCAAAGGCGGCGGCTGCCAGAAACGCCCGCAGGGCCCAGGGATCGGTCCTGTTGCCGTCTGTGTGCGCGGTACCGCCGGTCAAATTGCCGAGTTTCTGGGCCATGCGGCTTTTGTGTTCGCTCCAAAGAGCTTCGGCGAGCTTGTCGCCGCCACCAAAGGCGATGGGATCAGACTGGGCAGTCAGCGGGCGGTGTTCGAGGCGGGAACTTTGTTCGACCCTGCGGGAGATTTCTGCAGCGTGCGGGAAGCGGAAAGACCGCAGCTTCCAGCAAGCCAGAAAAAACATGACTGCAAAAAACCCCAAACCGGCAAAACGGGCAGCATTGGGCAGTTGCGGCCACAAGCCAAGCCATGAAATGGACGCAAAAGCCAGCAGCACGCATGCGGCCGGAATGGCCATTGGCCAGAATCTCTCCCAGGCAATCGCCAGGAAAGCTGCGAAGCGAACGCCAACATCCGCCGAACGGCGGCTTTCCTGACTGGAACTCTGGTCGTTTTGCGTCATTCGGCCTCTTTGCCAATTGCTGCCGGTCGCCCCGGAACCCAAAAGCTAGCACACAAATTGGCGATTTCGAGGGCTTGCTTCAAATGCTGGCTTAAAAGTGAACGCGCAAGGCCGGGAGTTCAGTCCTGAAGCCAAGGCGGCAGCCGGTCGAGACCGATGATTTCTTCCACCGACATGCGAGGGCGCACCACATGGTATTGCCCGCCATTAACCAGCACTTCGGGAACCAGCGGCCTGGTGTTATAGGTCCCGGCCTGCACCGCGCCGTACGCACCTGCAGTGCCTATGGCATAAAAATCACCCTGAGCCATTTGCGGCATCTTGCGGTCCAGCGCAATGAAATCGCCCGATTCACAAACCGGGCCAACCAGATCGGCCTTGATCCAGGGTGTTTGGCTGCCCGGCTGGACGACCGGGATGATCTCGTGCCACGCATCGTAAAGAGTGGGCCTCACAAGGTCGTTCATGGCGGTGTCGCCGATGACAAAGGTTCTCTCGCCGGTTTGCTTGACATAGATGACCTGCCCGACCAACACCCCGGCATTGCCGCAGATCAGACGCCCCGGCTCGAAAATAACCTGGCAATCCAGCGCCCGCACATGTTTCTTGACGACATCGGCATAGGCGCCGGGCTCGGGCGGTGGCATGTTGTCGAGGCGGTAGGGGATGCCAAGGCCTCCACCAAGGTCGACGTGCTCGATTGAATGGCCTTGTGTGCGCAATTGCCGAACAAGGCCCTCCAGCTTGGCAAATGCCCGGTCAAACGGTTCCAGTTCGGTAATCTGGCTGCCGATATGCATGTCTATTCCGGTGACCCGGATATTTGGAAGTTTCGCGGCAATCGCATAAACAGATTCTGCCTGCGCCCAGGGAATTCCGAATTTGTCGTCTTTCTTGCCGGTGGAGATTTTGGCATGGGTCCCGGCATCAACATCCGGGTTGATGCGCAGTGAAATTCTCGCCTCAACATTGCGATCTGTTGCACGTTGCGACAATGCGTGAAGTTCGGGAACAGATTCCACGTTGAAGCAAAGGATGCCGGCGGAAAGGCCCGCATCCAGTTCTGCTTGCGTCTTGCCAACCCCTGAAAACATGATTTTGTGCGGTGGTATGCCCGCGGCCAGTGCGCGCTGCAATTCACCGGCAGAAACCACGTCGGCACCAGAACCCAACTTCGCCAGCGTTGCGATTACCGACTGGTTGGAATTGGCCTTCAGCGCGTAGCAAACCAGTGCGTCGATATCGTCAAAAGCCGAGGAGAAAACCCGGTAGTGCCGCTCCAGCGTCGCGGTGGAATAGCAGTAGAACGGAGTTCCCACTTCTCGCGCAATGTCGGCGATTGAAACATCTTCGGCATGCAAAAGGCCGTCGCGGTACTCAAAATGGTTCACGGCTGCGCATCCGAAATGGTGTTGGACGTTGAATTGGCTACTGGATGAGACCGTCAAGGATGAACGGTCGGTCAGCAACGGGCGATGCGGGTTGTTGTTTGACAACTTGTCCCTGTTCGTCCGTGGCAAGTACCGCTGCCGCTGATGGCGCAATGGGGTCGCCACGCCGCCCGCAGGCACCCAGCGCCAGCGCAGTTGCCAGAACGAGGACCAGACCCGCGACGGGTTTTGATCGAAATATGCCGGACCGGTCCTGCAAGGATCCACCCCTGTTGAAAAGCTGACTTCAAGCCAAGCGTGGTTATTCGACAAGCGCCTGAGAAAGTCAAACGCCGCGTGATCCCGATATCAAGCCAAAGTGTTTTCTTCTGCCAGTTTTTTGCGCCACCAGGCAGCTTGCGCAGCCACATTGAGCGGTGCTGTTCCGCCAAAACTGGTCCGGCTTTCGACTGACTTTTCGACCGACAGAACTGAAAAGACCTCTTGCCTGATGCGGGAATCAATGGATTGCAGGTCGGCAAGCGACAAAGCTTCAAGGCCGCATTGCTTTTGCTCGGCGAGGGCCACTGCCCTGCCGGTCACGTGGTGGGCCTCGCGGAACGGCAAGCCGGCCTCCCGTACCAGCCAGTCGGCAAGGTCGGTGGCGATGGAATAGCCCGAACCTGCCGCTGCCGCCATTTTCGCTGCGTTGACTGTCAGGTCGGCGACCATGCCGGTCATGGCGAGAATGCACAATTCAAGGCTTTGCGCAGCGTCAAACACGGCTTCCTTGTCCTCCTGCATGTCCTTGGAATAGGTCAGCGGCAGACCCTTCATCACGGTCAGCAATGCCAGCAGAGAGCCATTGATGCGCCCGGTCTTTGCCCGAACCAGTTCAGCGGCATCCGGGTTGCGCTTTTGCGGCATGATTGATGATCCGGTCGAAAACCGGTCAGACAGCCGGACAAAACCGAACTGCGGCGTTGACCAGATGACAATCTCTTCGGCCAGCCGCGACAGATGCGTGGCGCAGATTGAAGCGGCACTGAGGAAATCCAGTGCAAAGTCACGGTCGGAGACCGAATCGAGCGAATTGCGGGTCGGTTCGCGAAACCCGAGCGCCGCAGCCGTCATGTGCCTGTCCAGCGGAAAGGAGGTGCCGGCAAGGGCTGCGGCACCCAGCGGGCACTCGTCCATTCTGCGAACCGCGTCCTCGAACCGGGAGCGGTCGCGGGAGATCATTTCCACATAGGCCATGCAGTGATGGCCGAAGGTCACTGGCTGGGCAGTTTGCAGATGGGTAAACCCGGGCATGACGGTTGCGCTGTGCGCTTGCGCCTTGTCGAGGAATGCCAGCATCAAATTGCCGAGCAGTGCATGCGTGTTGAGGGCGGTGCGCTTGACCCAAAGGCGAAAATCCACGGCAACCTGGTCGTTGCGCGAGCGGGCGGTGTGCAGCCGTCCGGCAGCAGGGCCGATCAGTTCGGCCAGCCGCGATTCGATGTTCATGTGGATGTCTTCGAGCCGGGTCTGGAACTGGAACCGGCCGCTTTCGATTTCTGACAGAATCGTGTTGAGACCGGCGTCTATATTTGTTGCATCGTCTTGGGTAATGATCTTTTGACATGCGAGCATGGCCGCATGCGCCTTCGAGCCTTCAATGTCTTCGGCGTAGAGTTTGCGGTCGAAATCGATGGAAGCATTGATGGATTCCATGATTGCGTCGGGGCCGGAAGTGAAGCGCCCGCCCCACATCTTGTTGCCCTTGGATGTTCCGGGGGTTTCGTTGTCCATGTTTTCCCTCCGGGAGGCTGTGTTTTGAAAAGAACTGCCATTGTCAGCATTGCGGTTGTGGCCGCAGCCATCGTGATCGCCGTAGCCGCAGGCATATACGGTATTGGCAAAGGTTCTGGCAATGTCGAGGCTGCATGCCCTTCTTCGCCCGGCGTTGCAAGGGAACTGGCAGGGCTGAACACTGGTGCCATCGCGGCGTTTTCATTTACCGAACGGCAGGAGCAAATTGCGGCGCTGTCGTTTGATGATGCCAGCGGGAAGCGACGCACCCTGGCGGAATGGAAGGACAAGGTGGTGCTGCTCAACCTTTGGGCAACCTGGTGCGCACCTTGCCGTGAAGAAATGCCGGCCCTCAAGGCATTGCAGGAAGGTCTGGGCGGCCCGCAGTTTGAGGTGGTACCCGTCAGCATTGATCTTGGCACCGCTGAAAAGCCGAAGAAATTCTATGATGACAACGCTCTTGCCGCACTTCCGTTTTTTCACGACGGCAAAATGACGCCATTCAACGAATTGAAAAAGCGCAGCCTGGCCTTCGGCATGCCGACGACGCTGTTGGTGGGCCGAGACGGATGTGTGATCGGCACGCTCAACGGTCCGGCGGACTGGAACAGTGACGAGGCCAAAGCGTTGGTGAAAAAAGCCGTTTCAATTGTCCGGCCATAACGGGCTGCAAAGTCAATCAGCGCGTCGGAACAGGCTCACCGCTGCGATAATCGTAAAAACCGCGACCGGCCTTGCGACCCAGCCAGCCCGCTTCAACATATTTCACCAGCAGCGGGCAGGGCCGGTACTTGCTGTCGGACAGGCCGTCATGCAGCACCTGCATGATCGACAGGCAGGTATCGAGTCCAATAAAGTCAGCCAGTTGAAGCGGTCCCATCGGGTGGTTTGCACCCAGTCGCATGGCGGTGTCGATGCCGTCTACGCTGCCAACGCCCTCGTACAGCGTGTAAATAGCTTCGTTGATCATCGGCAGCAATATGCGGTTGACCATGAAGGCCGGGAAGTCTTCGGAAACTGCCACCACCTTGTCGAGCGAGGTCACGAAACGGCGCGCCATCTCGAAGGTCTTGTCCTCGGTTACGATGCCGCGAACCAATTCGACCAGCTTCATTTTTGGAACCGGATTCATGAAATGAATGCCGATGAACCGCTCCGGGCGGTCGGTGGATGACGCCAGCCGCGTGATCGAGATTGATGAAGTGTTCGTGCTGATCAGCGCTTCCGGGTTCAGCAACGGGCAAAGGCTGGCATAGATCTGGCGCTTGATGGCCTCATTTTCGGAAGCTGCCTCGATTACCAGATCACAGCTTGCCAGATCTTCCAGCGTTTTGGCCGGTCCAAGCCGGTCCACGGCCCGGGCGCGCTCTTCTTCCGTCATCTTGCCGCTGGCAACCTGGCGGGCGAAATTGCCGTTGATCGTGGCAAGGCGCGACTCGACATTTTCCATCGAGAGGTCGTTCATCAGCACATCATAGCCCGACAGGGCACAGACATAGGCTATGCCACCGCCCATCTGGCCTGCGCCGATGATGCCAACCCGTTTGATGTCTTGTTGAATTGCGCCGTCAGTCATGAAAATTCCCGATCAAGCTTGCGGCCCCAAAAACTGACCGATGGCCAACAGTATGGTGCAGATCGGGGCTCAATCCAATGCTTTTTCCAGTTGCGGCAGTGCTTCGAACAGATCGGCCACGAGGCCGTAGTCGGCAACCTGAAAAATAGGCGCTTCCTCGTCCTTGTTGATCGCCACGATTACCTTGGAATCTTTCATGCCTGCCAGATGCTGGATGGCGCCGGAAATGCCGCAAGCGATGTACAAATCGGGAGCAACCACCTTGCCGGTTTGGCCAACTTGCCAGTCGTTGGGTGCGTAACCTGCGTCCACGGCAGCGCGCGATGCCCCCACCGCAGCATTGAGCTTGTCGGCGACCGGCAACACCACTTCCATGAAGCGTTCGCGCGAACCCAGCGCCCGCCCGCCGGAAATGATGATTTTTGCAGACGTCAGTTCCGGGCGGTCGCTTTTTTGCAGTGCCGCCTCAATGAACTTTGTCAAACCTGCGTCGCCAGCCCCGCCAATGGTCTCGACACTTGCAGACCCACCATCACCTGCCGCCTGGAAACCTGCGGTACGCACGGTGATGACTTTTTTGGCGTCCGTGGCCTGTACCGTCTGGATCGCGTTGCCGGCATAGATCGGGCGGTCAAAAGTATCAGGGCCGTGTACAACAATGACATCCGAAACCTGCATGACGTCAAGCAGTGCCGCAACGCGCGGCATGACGTTCTTCCCGGTCGAAGTGGCAGCAGCCACGAGCGTGTCATAGGCAGCGGCCAGCTTGACAAGCAGCGCTGCAAGCGGTTCGGCCAGCGCATGTTCGTATTCGGCGCTATCCACCAGCAAAACCTTTGTAACGCCCGAAAGCTTTGCCGCTGCATCGGCCACCGGCTTGCAGCCCTTGCCGGCAACCAGAACATGAACATCGGCGCCCATCCTGGAAGTGGCGCTCAATGCCTTGGCGGTCTGGTCAGACAGGGTCTTGTTGTCGTGATCGGCGAGAAGAAGAATTGCCATTTTTCAGTTCCTTTGCAGACCGTCAGAGGACGCCGGCTTCGTTTTTCAATTTGTCGACCAGTTCTGCGACCGACTTGACCTTGACACCTGCCTTGCGGCTGGCCGGCTCGACGGTCTTGAGAACCTTGAGGCGTGGCGCGACATCGACGCCATAATCGGCAGGCGTTTTCTCATCCAGCGGCTTTTTCTTGGCCTTCATGATGTTTGGCAGCGAAGCATAGCGTGGTTCGTTGAGGCGAAGGTCGGTGGTTACAATAACCGGCATCTTGCAATCAACAACCTGCAGGCCACCGTCAACTTCACGGGTTACCCTGGCTGTGTCGCCGTTGATTTCGAGCTTCGATGCGAAAGTTGCCTGACTCCAGCCCAGCAAGGCCGCAAGCATCTGGCCGGTCTGGTTGGCATCATCGTCGATTGCCTGCTTTCCGACGATCACCAGGCCAGGCTGCTCGGCATCAATCACACCCTTGAGGATTTTGGCGACTGCGAGCGGCTCTACAATGCTGTCACACTTTACAAGGATCCCTCGGTCTGCACCCATTGCAAGGGCGGTACGGATGGTTTCCTGCGACTGCTGGGTTCCGATGGATACCGCAATGACCTCGGTGGCCTTGCCAGCTTCCTTCTGTCGCAGCGCTTCCTCGATCGCGATTTCGTCGAACGGGTTCATCGACATCTTGACGTTTGCAAGTTCCACGCCGGAACCATCCTGCTTGACGCGGATCTTGACGTTGTAGTCAACCACACGCTTGACCGGGACGATAATTTTCATCTGGCACCCTTTCAACCAAAACCTGCATTCAAATACCGCTGGCGAACCTGGTTCGCAACGTGCATCTCCAATGGCGTCGCAACTACCGGCAATTGACGTTTACGTCAATATTGTACCGGGCATCCTGCGGCAGCATGCCACCCGTCACCGTCTGTCACGCTCCTGCCTCCCCCAGGGAGAAGGCTCCACCGTCTCGACCCTTGGCTGGCCAGGAAGCGGATATCCTTCTTCAGCAACAGCGGGCGGTGGAACTGGCGGTAAAACTTCATCCACTGGTTTGCGGTCAAACCAAGCCACATTGCGGCGTTTGAACAATGGCAGCAAAACGGCACCTGCTGCTATGCCACCGACATGGGCGGCCCAGGAGACCTGATCCTCACCATTGAATGCGAAATTCAGCACCTGGAACAGTATCCAGGCGCCGATGACCCAAAGCGCGGAGAGCCGCAAAGGAATTCGGCCAAGTGCCAGAACCCAAATTTTGACGTTGGGATGCAAAAGCAGGTAAGCGCTGATCACGCCGGCTGCTGCGCCGGATGCACCAATCAGCGGCGATTCGGACTGTGGCAGCATGAACGCATGCATTGCCGCCCCGGCAGCCGCGCAAAGCAGGTAGAAAACCAGATATTTGAGGTGGCCCATGGCATCTTCAACATTGTCGCCAAATACCCAGACAAACAGCATGTTGCCGGCCAGGTGCATGAGATCACCATGCAGAAAGGCATAGCTCACATAGCTGGCCCAGGCCGGTATCAATTGCAAACCTGCGGGCAATTCCTGCGCACCGGAAGCCACCACGGGAATAAAGCCGAACGAGAAAATTGCCGCTTTGACGGTGTTTTCCGAAAGCAGAAGCGTGGTTCCGAACAGTCCCCAGATCAGGCAATTGATGATGATCAAGGCCAGCGTGACATACTGGATGCGGATGTGCCTGAGCACATTGGCGTCGTGCAACGGTATGAACACGGCGGGTGCAGCCCTTCCTTGCGGTGTGCCCCGGCAGGCGGGTTGTCAGCGATTTTTTCCGGGGACCCACAGAACATCGTCTTTTCCGCCGTTGTTGGCAACGCGCGAAGCAACAAAAAGAAAGTCTGAAAGCCGGTTTGCATAACGAATGCAGGGTTCGCCGATTTTCTCGTTGCGAGCCAGATGGGCCATGATGCGTTCGGCGCGGCGCACCACGGTGCGCGCCAGGTGCAAATATGCCGAAGCTGCCGAACCACCCGGCAGAACAAACGAATTGAGCGGCGACAATTGCGCGTTGAACCGGTCGATCAGCGCCTCCAGCCGGTCAACTTGTGCGCTGGTGATGCGCAAAGGCTCGTAACCAAGGTCCTTGCCTTCGTCGGGAGTGGCAAGATCTGCGCCCAGATCGAACAAATCGTTCTGGATTTTGATGAGCTCTGCCCGAAGCGGATCGCTCTCTTGCAGGTGAAGAATCACCAGCCCGACGCAGGAATTGGCCTCGTCGACCGTGCCATAGGCGTCAACGCGCAAATCGAACTTCTCGCGCCGCTCGCCATTGCCAAGGCCCGTGGTGCCGTCATCGCCGGTGCGGGTGTAGATTTTATTGAGCTTGACCATGCACTTAGCCCCGTTGCGAGATGTATAGCGCGGCGAGAACAATGACCAGCGCAACAAACTGGAAAAGGATGCGGGCACGCATCAGGCTTTGCGAACGGTTGGCGCTGCCGCCGCGGGCAAGGTTCCAAAGACCAAGGGCCAGAACAACCAGCACCGCAGCCAGCGCCAGCGGGATCAACAGCGCGAAAACCGTATTCATTGATGCTCCGGATTCTGGCGGGGGCCGCCGCAAAATTCATATCTAACGCGCTTGTTCGCGCTTGCAAGCATCCGCCTCAATCGGACCGCATCAGCACCTTGTCAAGCCAGTGCGCAGATAGCAGGCGGCGAGCCAGGTACATCGCGTGCGTGGGGATTGTTACGGGGTAGTGCGCGCGAGGCCGTGGTGATTGAAGGGCGTGCTTCAGCTTGGCATACACCGCCTCCGGTCCAAGCCGGAACCGGTTTACGCCGCCGCTGTCGTTGAGTTTGGCAAGATGAGCCTTGTAAACCTCGTGGTGCACAGAGCCTTCAATGTCGACATTCTCAATAAACTTCACCACCGCATTGTCGGAAAAACGCGATTCAATCGGGCCAGGTTCAATCAGGCAAACATGGATGCCGGTGCCTTTGAGCTCCATGCGCTGGGTTGATGCCAGACCTTCGAGCGCGAACTTGGAGGCATTGTAAGCGCCGCGCCAACGGTAGGCGATGATGCCCAGAATGGACGAACAATGGACGATGCGCCCGGAGCCTTGCGTGCGCATCACGGGCACCGCCAACTGGGTGAGGGTGTGCCAGCCAAAGAAATTTGCTTCAAACTGGTCTCGCAGAGCTTGGGTTGTCAGGTCTTCCACTGCGCCGGGCTGGCCATAGGCACCGTTGTTGAACAGCCCATCCAGCCTGCCGCCGGTTTTTTGCATGATTGCGTCAAATGCCGCATGAATCGACGCATCGTCCGTGTAGTCGAGGTGAAATGCCTCAAATCCGTTGTTTTGCAGGGCTTCAACATCACCGGGCTTTCTTGCGGTGGCAAAAACCCGCCAGCCGTCTTCTTTGAGCCGGATGGCGCAATGCCGGCCAATTCCGGTTGAGCATCCCGTGATCAGGATTGTCTTGGTCATGTGTTGAGGCTCGCGATCAATGGCGGTATCTGGTGGGAAAGCGGCAGGTGGAAAACGAATTTGCGAATCACCCAAACCATATCGCGTTTTGCCGGGCCGTTCCTGCTGGCACTTTTGCGGGCGCTCAACCGGTTCAACCGCGACGATGGCTGGGCAATTGCCAGCCATGTTGCGATGTCGGGGATCATGGCGCTGTTTCCGTTCCTGATTTTTGCCACTTCAATGGCAGCCTTTTTCAATCTTGGTGATTTTCCGCAGCAGGCAGTTACCTTGCTGTTTGATACCCTGCCGGACGGGGTTGCCGCGCCACTTGCCGACCAATTGAACACGGTCTTGACCATTCCACGCGGGGATATTTTGACGCTTGGCGCGGCAACCGCGCTGGTTTTTGCATCCAACGGGGTGGAAGCCCTGCGTCTGGGGCTCAACCGGGCGTACCGGGGCACCGAAACGCGCAATTTTCTCGTTTTGCGGTTTCACAGCATCGGGTTTGTCATTCTGGGCTCGGTCATCGTGGCAACGGTAACGTTCTTGGTCGTTCTCATGCCATTGGCACTGGATCTGGCACGGAAATTCTCGCCTATGGTTTATGAGCAGATCGAGCGCATCGACTATTGGCGACTGATGGTTTCGGCGGCGATCCTGATCACGGCGCTTTTTGCCAGTCACAAATGGCTGCCGGCAGGGCGGCGTTCATTTTCGGAAATTGCTCCCGGTGCCTTGTTCACTTTGTCGTGTTGGTTGGCCGCAGCAATTGCCTTTTCGGCGTATTTGCGCGGGTTCGCAGATTATGTCAGCACCTATGCCGGTCTCGCCAGTGTGTTCATTGCATTGGTGTTTTTCTACGTAATGGCTGCGATTTTCCTGATTGGTGCCGAGCTCAACGCCTGCCTGATCGCAAATCGCGTAGAAACATAAAATTTTCAGTGCCGATTCAGAAACAATCAATTTTGCAGGCGTATTTGTTCGTCCGGGGGGAGGTTTGGCCGGACAGAGGAGAGGCCTTGATGCTTTGGCAGTTGCACCAGGACGACTGGATCGTCTCATTCGCATTCATTGCAGCGATGTCGTTTACCTTCGGCTGGCTGGCCGACAGGATCTTGGGCTACAGCGGATTTGGCGTCATCGGCAACTGGTTGCTGCTGCTCGTCGGCTGTTATGTCGGATTGCTGACCTACAATATCTATGGTTTTCGTCTTGGATGGCAGCCAGGGCTGACCATTGCAGTGGCTGCTGGCGGCGGATCGGTGCTTTTGTTGATGCTCGCTTCGATCAAGGCGGCAACCCGAACCTAGACATCTATGGCGGGTCCAGACCAAGCATTTGCCGGATTTCATCAACCGAAACACCGGCCTCGCGCAGGTGGCGCAATGCGGTGTCCGAACGGCTCTTGGAGAGCTTTCGGCCATCCTGCGCCAAAACCAGTCGATGATGGTGGTACGTCGGCACCGGCAGTGCGAACAATTCCTGCAGCAACCGGTGGACTGAAGTTGCGTGAAACAGGTCAAGACCGCGCACGACGTGGGTGATGCCTTGTTGCGCGTCATCGTGGACGCACGCCAGATGATAGCTTGCGGGGGTGTCCTTGCGGGCGAGGATCACGTCGCCCCAAGCGGCCGGATTGGCCGTGACCACCTTGGCAGGCAGTGCCCTGTTTTGGCCGGTTTCCAGCCAAAACAGGGCTTTTCCAGCGGCTGCAACCGCCTTGCCTGTATCAAGGCGCAATGAAAAATCCTCGCCCTGCAAAATCCGCAACTTGCGCTCGGCAAGTCCGATGCCTTTTTCTGACGACGGATTGAACGGAGAGCCGTCCGGATCGCGCGGCCAAAGCGCTCCGTCGTTGGAGATCAGGGATAATTGGCGCAATTGCGCCCTTGTGGCAAAGGACGGGTAGAGTAGTCCAGCCTTTTCCAGCTGGTCCAGCCGCTCGCGGTATTCACCAAAATGCTCCGATTGACGCCGGGGTGCGCTGTCCCATTCGAAGCCGATCCATTCAAGATCCTCGAGCATCATGTTTTCGAGCCGGGTAGTGCAACGGACGCGGTCGATGTCTTCAATTCGCAGCAACATCAGTCCGCCGGACTTGCGGGCCATCTCAAGGTTCAGGAGTGCGGAAAGGGCATGACCCAGATGCAAAAGTCCGTTTGGACTGGGCGCAAAACGAAATATCGGGTGGCTTGCAGCCTGTTCTTGTGTCATGGGCGCAACTTAGCCAATCTATGATCTCGTTCAACAAGCAGCAGCGACATGATGCGATCCATCCGGACCGAGAGCGACATTGCAGAAGGACTGGCTGATCTGGCGCGGGCCGATCCAAGGCTTGTGCCGGTAATCGCGGCAGCCGGGCCGGTGCCTTTGCGTTTGTCCAGCGCGGATTTTGCCGGTCTGGCATCGATCATCGTTTCACAACAGGTCTCCAAGGCAAGCGCCGAAGCGATCCACAGGCGCCTGGTCAAATTGCTGGACCCGTTGGACGCGCCCTCACTGATGGCGGCGGACGATGAAATCCTGCGCCAAGCCGGTCTTTCGCGGCCAAAGCAGCGAGCCCTGCGCAACATAGCCAGCGCGGTATGCGGCGGCGAACTTGACCTTCAAGGCTTGTGCAAATTGCCACCAAGCGGGGCGATTGCAAAAATGACCGCCATCAACGGCATCGGGCCGTGGACGGCAGAGATTTACCTGCTGTTTTGTGCCGGCCATGCCGACATCTTCCCGGCAGGCGATCTGGCGCTGCAAGAGGCCGCCCGAGTGGTGCTCGGCCTTGAAACAAGGCCGACGGACAAGGCTCTGCGGGAAATTGCCAGTGCGTGGTCGCCTTGGCGCGGGGTTGCATCCCGGCTGCTGTGGGCCTTTTACGCAGTCGAGAAAGGGCGAGACGCCACGCCGACATGAACAAAAGCCCCTGCATTTGCAGCCGGATCGCCGAATTCCCTTTGTTTTTCAGCTTCACAAGCCTGACACAGTGGTCTTACATAAGGGCGTTGATGGTGTGGCGCGAGTCGGAGCGGGGAGGTATCCTTGACGATTGCGGTTTCGCCGGATGCTCATCCGGCACTGGTGCTTAATGCGGATTATCGTCCGCTGAGTTATTATCCGCTGTCGCTGTGGAGCTGGCAGGACACGATCAAGGCCGTGTTCCTCGACAGGGTAAACATCGTTGCCGAATACGATCTGGCCATTCGCAGTCCCAATGCGCATTTTCGGTTGCCAAGCGTTGTTTGCCTCAAAAGCTATGTGAAACCAAGCCGCTCGCCTGCTTTCACCCGGTTCAATGTTTTTTTGCGCGACAGTTTTGAATGCCAATATTGTGGGGCCGAAAAGGAATTGACATTCGATCATGTCGTGCCCCGCTCGAAGGGCGGTATCACGTCCTGGGAAAACGTCGTGGCAGCCTGCTCGCCCTGCAACTTGATGAAAGGCAGCAAGCTGCCGGCCCAGGCCAAAATGTGGCCGATACAAAAACCGTTCATGCCGAGCATCGAAGACCTGCACAAAAACGGGCGGAAATTTCCGCCCAATTATTTGCATGAAAGCTGGATGGACTTTCTTTACTGGGATACCGAACTGGAAGCGTGAGCGCTGCCAACCATCGCAGCGCCGCGAAAGGCAATTGCGGCCAACCCAAGACTTGCCAGCACATTCCAACCGGCAAATGAGAGGCCAAGAAACCGGCCCGCCGCCTCTGTGCAGGAGGGCGCGCGCTTGGCGGTCAGATCGCCCAGCAAATCACCGACATTGGAGGAGATGTTGCCAGCCGTTGCACCGCAATCGGCGGGACCAAGCCACCAGGCCCATTCCACACCAGAGTGAAAGCCTGCAAGAGCCGCAGTATAAATCATCAGCAATCCGACAATGGCCAGGAGCCCTGTGCTGATGCAGCGCGGCCACCGGCCCGCAAGCGCGATCAGGGCGAACAACGCCACCGGCATTGCCGTGTAGTAGGGCTCCCGTTGGGCCAGACACAGTTTGCACGGGATGTAGCCGCCAATGTGCTGAAATCCCAGCACAGCGGCAATGACAACCACCATTCCGCAAAGCACGGCAATTGCGAGGAATGCGGGGTTTCGACTGGTCATGCTCATGGGGAAAAATCCGGTTGATCAGTGAAGTGCATAGCGCCAGACGAAATAAAGCGCCAAAACGGCGGCAGCTCCAAGAGCCACCAGCAGTTTAAGGCGCTTTTCGATGAAAGACTTGATGGGCGGGCCATAAGCGCGCAACAGCCACGCCAAAGCAAAAAACCGCAACCCGCGCGCCACGATCGCCGAGGCAATGAAAAGCCAGATGTTGATGTTGGCTGCGCCCGAAAGGATGGTCACCACCTTGATGGGGGGCAGGTGCGACAGGCCGGAAGTCACCAGCATCAATAAGATGGCATTGGCATTTGCGCCCGAGCGAAGAGCCTCGAAGCTCTCATATTTGCCGTAAAACTCTAGCACGGGCCTGGCGACGGCTTCGAAAGCATAAAAGCCGATGAACCAGCCCAGAATGCCGCCCAGAACTGAAAACAGTGTCGCCACGAATGCGTAGCGGAAAGCCCGATCAGGCCTGGCCAGGGCCATTGGCAGGAAAAGCACATCGGCAGGTATCAGAAAAAACGAACTCTCGACGAATGCGATGACCGCCAGCCAGACTTCTGCCGACTTGCGGGCAGCCAACGACAGCGTCCAGTCGTACAGGGCTCGGATCATGGAATTTTTCCGGACGGTTGGCGGTTGAACGGGTTTCATTTCGGCAAGGGCCTTCTAGCCATGTTCGCCCGTCGCGTCCATTCCTTGCTTCTTCTCCCGGCTTGGCAGTTGATTTTGCTTCCACAAGGCGTTAGCAGCATAACCGCCTGCCCCTGTGGCGGAATTGGTAGACGCGGCAGACTCAAAATCTGTTGCCGAGAGGCGTGCTGGTTCGATTCCGGCCAGGGGCACCAATTCATCCTATAATTTGTTGAATTCATTGCGTTATTATTATTTTTGGATTTTCGGGCCACCCTTCAGTCCACCTTGTTTGGTGCACTGGTTTGTGTGCTTCGGGTCAGAACCGAATGACAGGCAGATTGGTTGCGCCGCACATCGGCTCAACATGAACGATCATCTGGAAGTCATACCAAAGGGGTTCGTTTGGGCACGTCTTCGTTTCATTGGTGGCCATCTTCATATTATTCTTGGGTGTTATTCTCTTCATATTGTTAGTGTCAAAATTCCCGACAACCAGATGTCGGCTTGGCTGACATCTTGATGTCGGATTTCCCGACATCTGGGCTATCCCTTTTGTCCAAATCAGTGCGCTGCCTTTAGCACCT
>JBGSOG010000025.1:0-6114 GCA_041739225.1 Rhizobiaceae bacterium | reverse complement strand
GGCAATCGAACTGTCGAAGCCTTATCCGGAAGGCGCATGGTATGCGTGGCTTGCACTGGGTGCCGGGTTGGCCTTGTTGATTGCTGCCTTGGTTCGCCACGCCGGCAAGGAGACGCATTCCTTGGTGATTTCGCCGTTTGGAGTGCTTTATACGGACGCCGCCAAACATGTCATTCCGTGGAACGAGATCATCCTGATTGGCAGGGCTGATGCCACACATGGTTCCGGCAAAAGTCGCATGAACGCGCGCAATGCGGTCTTCCTTTGCACGTCAAATGACTACTATCAGGCCCGGGTGGCCGACAAAACGTTCTTCACGCAGGTGTTCGGCAGCGAATTCTTTGTGGAATCCGGCGACCACATTCGCATTCCGCTCTTTCACCCTTTGATCTCGGCAAAAGCCGATGACATCTGGGCGGCAGTCGAGCCACGTTGGCGGGCCTTCAGCCCGCACGCGAAGGACGCTCCGCAGCAACTGGTTCACGAGAGCTATGCATCCAAAGCTTTTCAAGGGCTGGCACATGAAGCCGGCCGGGGTTTGCGCGGCTTGTTTCCGCAAAAAAAGAATCGCTTTGGCCGCGACGAATGAGCCGGGCAAAAACCCATTGCCCGCTTGACCCGGCAAGGTGGTCAATCTACGCCAAAGATGGACCCGTGAACCCCGGTGATTTGCGCCATGAAAACTGCCGTCGTTCTGTTGCCCGGCCTCAATCGCGACCGTGACATGATCGCAGCGCTAACGCGCATTGGCGGCAAGCCGCCGTTGACCATCTGGCAGAGCGACACGGAAATTCCCGCTGTAGACCTCATTGTCATTCCCGGCGGCTTCTCCTTTGGCGACTATTTGCGCTGCGGTGCCATTGCAGCGCGAACCCCGGTAATGCGGGCAGTGGCCGACGCCGCTAACCGGGGCGTCAAAGTGCTTGGCGTTTGCAACGGCTTCCAGATCCTTCTGGAGGCAGGCCTGCTGCCCGGCGCATTGATGCGAAATGCCTCGCTCAAATTCGTTTGCCGTGAAGTGAAACTTGAAGTCACCAACGCAGCAACGCCGTTCACTTCTCGCTACACCGAAGGGCAGATCATCCGCTGCCCGGTCGCCCACCATGACGGCAATTACTTCGCCGACCCGCAAACCCTTGACCGGATTGAAGGCGAAGGACGGGTCGCCTTCCGCTACGCTGAAGGCACCAATCCCAACGGCTCCATCAACAACATAGCCGCCGTGCTGTCGCAAAAAGGCAATGTCATGGGCATGATGCCCCACCCCGAAAACCTGATCGAGCCTGCCCATGGCGGCACCGACGGCCGTCCCCTCTTCGAAAGCGCACTGGAACTTGCCGCATGAAAATTGCCCGGAATTTGCCATTTGCTGCGCTGGTCGCGCTTTTTGGCTGCCAGCCGGCCGACACCTTGCCAGCACTCAAGGTCAGTGACCGGTCTGCCGCCGTTTCGCTCTTGCAGCGGGTCAACACCAACGCGCAAGCCTGCTGGGTGAAATCGAAGGACGCCGACTTCAGGGCGTACCGCGTCATTCCCGAACTCGATACAAGGGTCGGAAAACCGCGCATTCTGGTGGTCGAGGCCAAGTCTGCACAGGGACTGCCAAAACTGGTCATAGAGGCCGAAGGAAAACCGGTCCGCATTGCGGCCTATGGGCCGCTGGCGCAAAGCCCGCTTTCCGCTCGCATAAAGTCGGATGTTGACCGCTGGGCCTCCGGTGGCAAGGGTTGCAAGGGCTAGGCAAAAATGACCATCCCCAATGAAATCGCAATCACGCCGGAATTGGTGGTAGCCCACGGCCTGAAGCCCGATGAGTACCAGCGCATTCTCGATCTCATCGGCCGCGAGCCGCGTTTCACCGAACTTGGCATCTTCTCGGCAATGTGGAACGAGCATTGTTCCTACAAATCCTCGAAGAAATGGTTGCGTACCCTTCCAACCACCGGGCCACGGGTAATCCAGGGACCGGGGGAAAACGCCGGCGTGGTCGACATCGGCGACGGGCAATGTGTTGTTTTCAAAATGGAAAGCCACAATCACCCATCCTTCATCGAGCCATATCAAGGCGCGGCAACCGGTGTCGGCGGCATTTTGCGCGACGTGTTCACCATGGGCGCGCGCCCGGTGGCGGCGATGAACGCCCTTCGTTTTGGCGAGCCGGACCATCCCAAAACCCGCCATCTGGTCTCCGGAGTGGTTGCAGGCGTCGGTGGCTACGGCAATGCATTCGGCGTTCCGGTGGTCGGCGGTGAGGTCAATTTTGATCCGGCCTACAATGGCAACATACTGGTCAATGCATTTGCCGCAGGTATTGCCCGCACCGATGCTATTTTCCTGTCGCAGGCCAAGGGTGTCGGCCTGCCAGTGGTTTATCTCGGTGCCAAGACCGGACGCGACGGGGTCGGCGGCGCGACCATGGCTTCGGCCGAATTTGACGACAAGATCGACGAAAAACGCCCGACGGTTCAGGTGGGCGATCCTTTCACCGAAAAATGCCTGCTGGAAGCCTGTCTTGAGCTGATGGCATCTGGCGCGGTTATCGCCATTCAGGACATGGGAGCGGCGGGCCTGACCTGCTCCGCCGTGGAAATGGGCGCCAAGGGCGATCTTGGCATCTTGCTCGACCTCGACAAGGTTCCGGTGCGCGAGGAGCGCATGAGCGCCTATGAAATGATGCTCTCGGAAAGCCAGGAGCGCATGCTGATGGTACTGCAACCTGAGAAAGCGGCAGAAGCGGAAGCAATATTCAGCAAGTGGGGCCTCGATTTCGCTGTTGTTGGCAAAACCACTGACGATCTGCGCTTTCGTGTCCTGCATCAGGGCGAGGAAGTTGCCAATTTGCCGATCAAGGATCTGGGCGATGCCGCGCCGGAATATGACCGCCCTTGGACCGAACCAACCCCGCCTGCGCCATTTTCAGCGGCAAAGCCTGCCTGCGACCCGGCTGCCGACTTGCTGGCACTGCTGGCGGCGCCTGACTTGTGTTCGCGACGCTGGGTGTTTGAGCAATATGACACGCTGATTCAGGGCAATTCGCTGCAATTGCCTGGCGGTGATGCCGGCGTTGTTCGCGTAGACGGCCACCCCACCAAGGCACTGGCATTTTCATGCGACGTCAATCCGCGTTACTGTGAGGCCAACCCCTATGAAGGCGGCAAACAGGCAATTGCCGAATGCTGGCGCAATCTCACCGCTACTGGCGCTGAGCCGCTGGCAGCAACCGACAACCTCAATTTCGGCAATCCCGAACGCCCGCAAATCATGGGGCAATTGGTGGCGGCAATCAGGGGCATTGGCGAAGCCTGCCGGGCGCTCGATTTCCCCATCGTTTCAGGCAACGTGTCACTTTACAACGAGACCAACGGCAAGGGCATATTGCCCACGCCCGCCATTGGCGGTGTCGGCCTGATCGATGATTGGGCCAAGATGGCCCGAATTCGCTTTGCCCGTGAGGGAGAGTGCATTTTGCTGGTCGGCGCACCGGACCAGTGGGGAACGCATTTGGGCCAATCTGCATGGTTGCGCGATTTGCACGGGCGGCGCGAAGGCCCCTGCCCGCCGGTCGATCTTGCCCATGAACGAAGGACTGGGGACTTCGTGCGCAATCTCATTCGCTCAGGCAAAGCCACGGCAGTCCACGACTGTTCCGATGGTGGCCTTGCCGTTGCGCTGGCAGAAATGGCGATGGCCTCCGGCATCGGTGCCAAAGTCAACGAACTCAACGGCATTCCCCTTGCCGAGCAGTTTTTTGGCGAAGACCAGGGCCGTTATGTCGTTTCCATTGCCCGCGACGACCTTGAGGAGGTTCAGAACGACGCTTTCGAGGCAGGAATATTTGCGCCCTGGATCGGCACTACCGGCGGCAATGCGTTGAAACTTGGTGAAAGCCGCGCCATCTTGGTGGAAGAATTGCGGTCTGCCCATGAATCATGGTTTCCTCAATTCATGGATGGCGAGAAACGCTGAATCTTCAAGGAGCGATCAAATGGCCATGTCTGCCGGCGACATCGAAAAAATGATCCGTGACGCCATTCCGGATGCAACAGTGACAATTCGCGATCTGGCTGGCGACGGCGACCATTATGCTGCCGAAGTCGTGGCGGAAAGCTTTCGTGGCAAATCGCGGGTTCAACAGCACCAACTGGTCTACAATGCCCTCAAGGGCAACATGGGCGGCGTACTGCATGCCCTCGCCCTGCAAACCAGCATTCCGGAATAGCCCGTGGTCACCAAGCGCCTCAAGGACCTGCCTGCGACCTTTGCCAGCCCGTTCTGGCAAGACCGGTTTTTCTGGATTTTTGCCGGAACCTGCGCATTCTGGGTGGTCGTGCTTTGGCTGGTCTTCTTTCGTTGAAGCACGCCCTCTTTAATTTTGCCTGCCAAAACGATATGTCATGATCATCCCGGCCTTGAACCGGCTATTTTCAGGAGAAACACCATGTCTGCCGCAAATGCCTTCATTGAAAACGAAGTGAAGTCCAACCCGGTCGTCCTGTTCATGAAGGGCACCCCGGATTTTCCGCAATGCGGGTTCTCCGGACAGGTCGTGCAGATCCTCGATCACCTCGGCGTCGACTACAAGGGCATCAACGTGCTTGCCGATGCCGACATTCGCCAGGGCATCAAGGATTATTCCAATTGGCCAACCATCCCCCAGCTTTACGTCAAGGGCGAGTTTGTTGGCGGCTGCGACATCGTGCGCGAAATGTTCCAGGCCGGTGAATTGCAGCAAATGATGACCGACAATGGCGTGCCGGGCAAAGCCGGCGCCTGATCATTCCTGCTTGTTGTTGAAACAGAAAACCCCGGAAAGCCTTGCTTTCCGGGGTTTGTTTTTGTCTTGATATTCGTGGTCAGTTTGCGTCGGATTGCAGGATTGTCGAGATGTTGCGGACCGTCACGCGCCGGTTCGCCTGTTCATCGCCAGGTGTCTGAACCTTGAGGTAGGCTTCACCATAGCCCTGAACGACCAGGTTTTCCGCAGGTACGCCGTAGGCCTCCGACAAGATGCGTGCGACTGTTTCCGCGCGCCGGTCAGAAAGCGTCAAATTGGCCAGATCAGGTCCAACAGCATCGGTATGGCCTTCGATCAGAAACACTCCCGCCGGGTTCTCGGCAATTACGTCCAGCATGCCGCCGGCAATGTCACCAAGCAGGCGTACTTGCGATTCGGTGACGAATGCACTGCCGGACGCGAAGACGATGGTGTCGAGATCTACGCGCCGTACCAGAGCGCGAACCTGGCTGTTTTCACGAATATCGCGCAAGCTGTAGCGTTGCGGCGCATCATAGACCGGTTGCGCCTGGAAGGTATCGTAGAACAATCCACGGTCGGCACGCCGGGCCGAAACGACATAACGCTCCTGCGGTATTTCCACACGATACTTCGGCAACACAACGCGCTGCACCGGACGGCGGATTTCTTCTTCGCGGGTATCAAACAGCACGATCCGATCGCCATTGCGGGTGATTTTTTCGCGGCGCAAAACCGTGCCCCCGGCATCACGGACGGTGATGATCTGGCTGCCGTTTTCACGGGTAATGATTTCACGGACCAGTCCGCCGCGCAGCCGCTCGTATTCGACGGTGTTCTCGTCATTGCGGAAAAGCGCCGAATCATCCTTGCGCACAAAATAGCGGCCATCCCGTTCCACAACGAGCCGGTCACCTTCATCGGCGGCAATGGTGCCACCCAGCAACGGAATGGTCGCACCAATGATCACACCAACGGCAGCAGCCCCTAGCAACTCGTCGCGGTTCTCACGTGACTTTTCACGGCGGCGCTTGTCGGCCTTTTTGAGCGACTCCCGGTCCGCCTTGGACATGTCATCGGAAACAACCGCAGGAGCTTCCTTTTCAGCCTGCTTGATGACTTCTGCAGCTGGCTTGTCAATCACGATGTCTTTCGGCTTTTCAGCTTCCGACGAAACCTTGGCTGGCTCTTTGGCTTCCTCGACTGCCTGCTTCTGCGCGTCAGGTGTCACGGTCTCGGTCGCAACAGGAGCTGTGGTTTCGCCAGCCGGCTTTGCCTGCTCAACCGGCTGTTCGGTCGGCTGAACAGCAGGCTGGTCAGTTGGCTGGTCGGTAGGCTTGGCTTCTTCGACAGCCTTTGGC
>JBGSOG010000024.1:0-20120 GCA_041739225.1 Rhizobiaceae bacterium | reverse complement strand
ACTCACCCCAGATTCAGTTCCTTGAAGAAATCATTGCCCTTGTCGTCGATGACGATGAAGGCCGGGAAGTTTTCCACCTCGATTTTCCAGACCGCTTCCATGCCGAGTTCTGGATATTCCAGCACCTCGACCTTGCGGATGCAGTCCTGGGCCAAACGCGCTGCGGGGCCGCCGATGGAGCCAAGGTAAAAGCCGCCATGGCGGGCACAGGCGTCGCGCACTTCCTTTGAGCGGTTGCCCTTGGCCAGCATCACGAACGAGCCGCCTGCCGCCTGAAACTGCTCAACGAAGCCGTCCATCCGCCCGGCGGTGGTGGGACCGAACGAACCTGACGCCATGCCCTTGGGGGTCTTGGCCGGGCCGGCATAATAGACCGGGTGGTCGACCATGTATTGGGGCATTGGCTCGCCGCGCTCCAGCCGTTCGCGGATTTTCGAGTGGGCAAGGTCGCGCGCCACGATGATCGGGCCGGTCAGCGACAGGCGGGTTTTGACCGGGTGGCGGGAGAGTTCGGCCCGGATTTCGCGCATCGGGCGGTTGAGATCGATTTCCACCACGTGGCCAGAGAGTTTTTCTTCGTCGATGTCGGGCATGTAGCGCGACGGATCGGTTTCAAGCGCTTCGAGAAACACGCCGTCCCGGGTGATTTTGCCCTTGGCCTGACGGTCGGCGGAGCACGATACGCCAAGCCCGATGGGCAGTGATGCGCCGTGGCGCGGCAGCCGGATGACGCGCACATCGTGGCAGAAATACTTGCCGCCAAACTGCGCGCCGACACCCAGCATCTGCGTGAGCTTGTGAATTTCAGCCTCCATTTCCAGATCGCGGAAAGCCCGCCCGTCCTGAGACCCGGTGACCGGCAGATCGTCCAGGTATTTGGTCGAGGCCAGCTTGACTGTCTTCAAGGTTTGTTCTGCCGAGGTGCCGCCAATGACGATGGCCAAATGGTAAGGCGGGCAGGCGGAAGTGCCGAGGGTAAGGATCTTTTCCTTCAGGAACGCGATCAGCCGGTCGTGTGAAAGCAGCGATGGCATCCCCTGATACAGGAATGTCTTGTTGGCCGAACCACCGCCTTTGGCAATGAACAGGAAATTGTACTCGTTGGAATCGTCCTCGTAGATATCGATCTGGGCGGGCAGGTTGTTGCGGGTGTTGACCTCTTCAAACATCGAGATCGGGGCGAGTTGCGAATAGCGCAGGTTTTTCTTCTCATAGGCATCCAGCACACCGGTGCCGAGTGCTGCTTCATCGCCGCCAGCAGTCCAGACCTGGCGACCCTTCTTGGCCATGATGATCGCCGTGCCGGTATCCTGACACATCGGCAACACGCCGCCAGCGGCTATGTTGGCGTTTTTCAACAGATCGTATGCAACAAAACGGTCGTTGTCGGTTGCTTCCGGGTCTTCCAGAATGGCGGCAAGCTGCTTCAAATGGGCAGGGCGCAAAAGATGGTTGATGTCCATGAACGCTTGTTCGGAGAGCAACCGAAGTGCTTCGGGCTCGACCAAAAGCACATCCTCGCCGCGGAACGTGTCGAGCGAGACGTATTTGTCCGTGAGCAATTTGTAAGGGGTGTGTGCGGGTTCGCCGGGTCCAGGATGGCGTGCGTTCATGGCTTTATTCCTTGCATGGCAGTGGCGGCTCGCAGGCCACACTGACTGACCGATACATAAAGCCATGTCAGCCTGGCATAAAGGCCGACCGTGAATGTCTAATCGATTTTACCGGAAAAATCCGATCACGCTTTTTTAACCCTCCCGGCAAATCGGTACTGGAATAGCGCGACAGTTTACCGGTTGGTGGCTTTTGCTGTGTAGAAAACGACATAGCAGGGGCCGGCAAACAAAAAAATCAACAAGCCGGCATTGGGTGGAAAACATGCTGAACCGCGTGAAGGCGTTCGCATCCGGATTGCATTTCCGGTTTTTGATGCTGGTGCTGGGCCTGGCGGTGGCCTTGCTGGCCGCGCAATTGGTGACCGATACAGTAAATGAGGTTCGGCGGTTGCGGGAAACGCGCATTGCCGATGCGCTTGCCATGACCAGCGTGATTGCACGCAGCCTTGAAAAGCAGTTTGACTTGATCGAACTTGACGACATTGAAGATATTTTGTCGAAAGTCCGCGCCCGTCCCGATGTCAAGCAATTGACCGTGGTTGACCGTGACCTGACTTTCTTCCTCGATGGTGATCCCAAAACCTCGCCGGTCGTCAGCTTCAATTTTTCGGAAGTCCAGCTTTCTTCACTGCGTACCGGTCGAACCACGCATGAAGTAACGCCGCAGCGCATCAAGGTCGGAGAGCCCTTGCTTTCCGAAGGTCAGGCAATCGGCTCTGTAATGGTTGAATTTCGCAATCCCGATTTCAACGAGACAATGGTTCCGATCATTCAGTCGAAGATGATGACGGTTGTGCCCATTCTCATTACCGGAATGCTTTTTGCGATCGGGCTGGTTACGCAGATCACATTGCCATTGCGCAAACTTTCGGCAACAGCGAGGGCGGTTTCAGCCGGCAGTCTTGACCAGACAGTGGAAGTTGAGGGGGCGACCGAAATCCGCCAGCTCGGCGAAACTTTCAATGCGATGATATCGACGCTCAAGGGCAATATCGACCAGATTTACGAACTTGCCTATGTCGACCGCATTACCCAATTGCCCAACCGTGAATATTTCCGGATGGAACTGACGCGGGCTCTCAACCGGGCGCAGCGCAACGGCACTTCGGGTGCCTTGCTGTTTGTCGATCTTGACGGGTTCAAACGGGTCAACGACACGCTGGGGCATGATCTGGGCGACAAGTTGCTGGCAAGTTTTGCCGAGCGCATGCAGGCCATTGTTCGTACCGATGATACAATTTGCTGGAACAACCAAGACGATGGCTTGGAAGTTTCTGACGCCCAGGCCAAGGAAAAGCAGGTTCTTGCCCGCCTTGGTGGTGATGAGTTTACCGTGTTGCTCGGCGAAATTCGCGAGGAAACCGATGCTGCAACGGTGGCGCGGCGCATCATCCGGGCGATGAACGAACCGTTCGAAATCGGCGGCACGGAAGTGCGCATCGGCGCATCTGTTGGCATTGCCACCTACCCGCGGGACGGGAATTCCTATCAGCAAGTGCTCAAAAGCGCCGACATGGCGATGTATCTGGCCAAGGAAGAAGGCAAGAACACTTTCCGGTTCTTTTCAGAGGAATTGAACCAGCGCGCATCCAAGCGAATGGAAGTCGAAAATGACCTTCGCAAAGCTCTTGCGCTTGGCCAGCTTGAACTTTTCTATCAGCCAAAGGTTGACTGCCGCACCGGCCTGCCGGTTTCGATGGAGGCGCTTGTGCGCTGGAACCATCCGCAGCGCGGCATGGTGCATCCGGGCGAGTTCATTCGCATTGCAGAAGAATGTGGCTTGATCCTTCCATTGGGCGATTGGGTGCTGCGGACTGCCTGCGCCCAGATCGCAACGTTCGAAACGATCGGCATCAACATGCCTATAGCCGTCAACATTTCCGCGCAGCAGTTTGAGCAACCGGAATTTTCCCAGCGAGTGCTGGAAATCGTTGCCAGCGAAGGCGTGAGCCCGAAAAAGCTTGAACTGGAAATCACCGAAAGCATGGCAATGAGCGATCCAAAGCGCGCGCTGGATCACATCCGCAAGCTGAAGCGGACCGGCATTCGCTTTGCCATCGACGATTTCGGAACAGGCCATTCCAATCTTTCGCAACTCAGCCGCCTGCCGTTTGATGTTTTCAAGATCGACCGCTCGTTTGTCGAGGCTTTGTCAGACCCGGACGACAATCACGGGCATGCAATCGTGCGGACGATTTTGGCCATGGCCCAAAGCCTTGGTTACGAGACTGTGGCTGAAGGCGTGGAAACCCAGGAACAACAGGCGATACTCGCCGAAATGGGATGCACATTGAGCCAAGGTTATCTGTTTGCAAGACCGATGCCGACTGCCGACATCACCCGTTGGATCAAGGAACGTTCGGCGGTCAAACGCGAAAAGGAAGCTTCCAGACCCAGGCGCAAAAAGGCTGCCTGACGGGCATTGATCAGGCGCGGCGTTGCCAAATAGCGGAAACCGCCCTTTCAAGTTCATTGAAATGGGAAATGACCTGGTCTGGTCCAAGTTCGTGCACGGGGATGTCGGTGTAACCGAAATCAACTGCGATTACCGGGATGCCTGCCGCCTTTGCAGTGTCGATGTCGGTTCGCGAGTCGCCGACCATGATTGCATTTCGGGGTTCGAAACCAGCCAGTTTTACGGTGTCGGTCAAATGGCGCGGGTCTGGTTTGCGCCACGGATATGTGTCGCCGCCGGTCAACGCAACGAACCTGCCCAGTACGCCAAGCGAATCCAGCAATCTGGTTGCAAGTTTTTCCGGCTTGTTGGTGCAAACCGCCAAGATGAAACCGGCAGCGGCAAGACTGTCCAGAGCCAATTGCGCACCTTCAAACAGTACCGTGTTGTCGGCAAGCGTGATGGAATAATCTGCGATGAACATGTCAAAAAGCGCATCATGTTCGCTTGCCGACAGCTCAAGTTGGTGGACTGCATAGGCCTTGGCAATCATAGCACGCGCTCCGTGGCCTACCATGTTGCCGATCATGTTCGCCGGGATTGGCTCCAGGCCCCGTTTGGCTGTTGTCCGGTTCAGCACAGGAATGAGATCGCGAGCCGTGTCTGCCAGCGTCCCGTCGAGGTCAAACACAAGGACAGGCTTTGTCATGTGGAGGTCTCCAATTGCATTGCCTGTCTCACCGCGAAGACGGCAAATTGCAATGGCCATCGAGGCGAATTGACTGTTTTTCAGGCGGGCTGGAAATGGTGCTTGCTCCGTGATAGGCGATCTCCAATTCACGCGGGGAAAACCTGCATCCCAAACGAGGCGACATGAGCCGGGACTACAAAATCAAGGCCGCACGGGCAGCGCTGGCGCATGTTGGCGAGGGCATGCGGCTTGGCATCGGCACCGGTTCCACCGCCGAGGAGTTCATCACGTTGCTTGCCGAGCGTGTCGCGGACGGATTGAAAATCAATTGCGTTGCAACTTCGGAGCGCTCGGACGCAATGTGCCGCCGACTTGGCATTCCGGTTACCTCGCTGGATGAGCTGCCACAGCTGGACATGACAATTGACGGTGCAGACGAGATCGGGCCGGGGCTTACCCTGATCAAGGGCGGCGGCGGTGCGCTGTTGCGCGAAAAAATCGTGGCCGCTGCCAGCAAATCCATGCTGGTGATTGCCGACGACAGCAAACTGGTCGATCAGTTGGGAAAGTTTCCTTTGCCGATTGAAGTCAATGTTTTTGGCTTGGGTGCAACCACGCTCCGGATTGGGGCGGAAGCAGAAAAACTTGGACTTTCTGGCGACATCATACTGCGAATGGCAGACAAAAAACCGTTCATGACAGATGGCGGGCATTGCATCCTGGATGCATCTTTTGGCCTTATTCGCGATGCAAGAGCGCTGTCAAATTCCCTGTACGCCATCCCGGGCGTTGTAGAGCATGGACTTTTCATTGATCTTGCAACCATGGCCATTGTTGCCGGTGCGAATGGGGTCAAGGAAATACGGGGCTGAACAACCGCCGCCGGTTCCGGCGGTCCAATGAAGAAAATCGGAGATTGTATCCAATGGCATATCACGGGCAGCGAATTGCAAGCCTCTTCACCTTTTTCGCGGCTGCGATGTTGAGCATGGCAACCGCGTCATGGTCGCAGGAAGTTTCAGCAGAACATCTGGCTGCGGCGCGGGAAGCTGTATCTGCTTCCCAGTCCACTGCGTCTTTGGATGTGTTGCTTCCCAATCTGGGAGAGCAAGCCAAAGGGCAGATGATTTCGAATCGTCCCGATGCGGCTGACAAGATCAACACCCTGGTTGATGAAGCAACAATCGCCCTGGCAGCTCGACGCGGCAATCTCGAAGATGAAGTTGCCCGCATCTATGCCAATATTTTCACGGTCGATGAGCTGAAGCAGGTAACAGCATTTTACAAAACCGAGGCCGGCCTGAAGCTCATTCGGGAGACACCGGTCATAGCCCGTTCGATCGAAGAAGCAGCAAAGGTATGGACCGCAGGCATCCAGCGCGACCTGCAGCAGGAAATCCAGAAGAAAATTGCGGCGGGCGCGCTGTAAATCGCTTCAAACCTGACCATCGTGAAAGCCCGGGCCAGTCCGGGCTTTTTCAATTGTGATCCGTTCACCCATCGACAAAGGACAAGCCAGCATGACCGCTTTTGATTTTGATCTTTTTGTCATCGGTGGCGGATCAGGCGGCGTGCGGGCGGGACGCGTTGCCGCTTCCATGGGCAAACGCGTGGGCATTGCTGAAGAATACCGCTTTGGCGGCACATGCGTCATTCGCGGCTGCGTACCGAAAAAACTGTTTGTTTATGCGTCTTCGTTTCCGCGCCATTTTTCCGATGCAAAAGGATTTGGCTGGACACTGGGTGCTTCCAGTTTCAACTGGGCAAGTTTCATAGCTGCCAAGGACCGAGAAATTGCCAGGCTGGAGGGCCTTTACCGCAAGGGGCTCGATGGCAATGGTGCGACGATTTTTGACAGCCGCGCTGTTGTTGAAGGACCAAACAGCATTCGCATTGTCAAGGGTGGCCAGATTGTCACCGCCGAAAGAATACTGATTGCGACCGGCGGGACGCCGCGCCATGCCGCCCATGTTGCGGGGGGCGAATTGTGCATTACTTCCAACGAAATATTCCATCTGGAGCAGCAGCCGGAAAGCATCATCATAGATGGCGCAGGCTATATTGGCGTCGAATTTGCCTGCATCCTTGCAGGCCTTGGCACCAAGGTGACCATGGTTGTACGCGGCGAGCAAATCCTGCGCGGTTTTGACGATGATATCCGAAACACGCTGGCAGACGACATGGCACGGCGCAGAATTGAAATCCTCACCCACACACAAATCCGGACGGTTGCACTGGCGCCCGGCAATCGCCGAAGCGCTACTTTGTCAGATGGCCGCACAACTGCTGCCGATCACGTAATGCAGGCGGTAGGGCGGGAGCCCAATACCAAGGGGCTTGGCCTTGAGACAGCAGGCGTGGAACTCGGCCTTGACGGAACGGTCATGGTGGACGGATTTTCGCGCACGAACGTGCCGCACATCCTGGCAGTGGGCGATGTTACCAACCGGGTTCAACTGACACCAGTGGCCATCCACGAGGCGATGTGCCTGATCGAGACCGAATATCGTGGCAACCCAACCGCGCCCGATCATGAACTCATTCCAACGGCAGTATTCTCGCAACCGGAAATCGGCACCATCGGTCTGAACGAAACGCAGGCTGGCCGGGCTTACGACGAAGTCTCGGTTTTCCTGGCGCGGTTCCGGCCGATGAAAGCCACCTTGTCGGGAAGCGATGAAAAGATGGTGATGAAAATCATCGTCGATGGTGCCAATGACAAGATTCTGGGCGTCCACATTCTTGGCGATGATGCTGGCGAAATGATCCAGGCGCTGGCAATTGCCATCAAG
Organism: Rhizobiaceae bacterium; assembly: GCA_041739225.1. Classification (GTDB taxonomy): domain Bacteria; phylum Pseudomonadota; class Alphaproteobacteria; order Rhizobiales; family Rhizobiaceae; genus BOKV01. Next base: position 12,626 of record JBGSOG010000024.1, on the reverse strand, counting down.
ATGGGGGCAACCAAAGCCGACTTTGACCGCACCATGGCGCTTCACCCGTCGGCGGCAGAAGAACTGGTGACGATGTATGCGCCGTCGTACCGGCTGAAAGGTGGCGAGCGGGTTTGAATGACGGTCCGGCCTTCGTTACGGCTGCATCAGCCAGTCCGACAGTTGCGGCCACAGCGTCTCGCGGTGCTCGGAGCGAAAAAACCCGAGATGACCAACCGGCCTGGGCAGTTCCCTGCCGGCAAACCAGTGCAGCCTGATCTGGGCATTTGAATACCACGATACCAGTGCCTCCACGCCTTTCCGGGTCGCCCACGGATCATCTTCAAAGCCGACTGCCAACATCGGAAGTTTGACCAGCGCGAAGCGGGCTGTCTCCGGAACGTTTTTGTCGTCCATGAAATAGTTGGGGCTGTTGCACCATTTGCGCCATTGGTTGAAAGCGCCATAGGGGATCGGCTCACCAAACCCGGCCCAGCGAGGCAGCGTTCCAAGCACCAATGCGAGTGGCCGGCCAATGGTGTTCATGGCGCGTGACAGTTTTTCAGGCTCGCGTGTGTGTCCCAGATATCCCGAGCCAGCGGCAATGGTCATGTACCTGCTGAAACGATGGGAAACACCGCTCAGACCCAATGCCTGACCACCGAACGAATGGCCGATACCGCGCAAGTCACATTCGGGAAAGCGCGCTTTCAGGTGCTCAGCGACTGCTGGCATGTCAATGGTTGCCCATTGTGCAATCTGCAGCGAAAAGGCCTGGCTGCGGCTTATGGGCCCGCTCATGCCGCGGTAGTCATAAGTCAGGACTGCCTGGGCGCCGTCGTCAGCCAGATATCTGGCAAAATGCCGGTAAAACCGGCGTGGAACACCTGTAGCGCTTGAAACAAGTACGACCGGCCCGCGTTTGTTTGGCCCGATGAACAGCGAGGCGTGCAATTCCCAGCCATCGCGGGTTTTGATTATGATGTCTTCCATGGAGCCACGATACTGTTGGTCGCCTCTTGGTCAAGCGGTTGAAAGGGTAAAGCACGTGACGGCTGAAACCATTCTTACGGGATATTTCGGATACGGATCGCTGGTGAACCGTCAGACGTTGCAAACAGCCTATGTTGAAGCGCACAAAGCGCGGCTTTTCGGCTGGCGTAGGCATTGGCAAGCGCGACCTGGAGATGTTGCACCTGACGGGAGCCAGCTGGCATTGTTGTCCGTACACCCGGACACAGGGACGAGCATTGACGGCTTGCTGGTGATCGACCATGCGGCCCACCTGCCTTTGGTTGACGTAAGGGAAACGCACTACGACCGCATTGCCTTGAACAGGCAGCAACTTTCAGTGTCGCGGGCCGATGTGAAATTGCCATCCGCTTTTGTTTACGTGGCTCGAAAAGCTGAATTTACCGGAAAGGCGCGACTACTTCAGAGTTATCTGGATGCGGTAATGGCAGGGTTTTTTCAGGAATACGGCGAGGAAGGCCTGATCGCGTTTCTAGACACGACCGAAGGATTTGGCATGGACATGATTTGTGACCGGGATCATCCGTATTATCCGCGGGCTGTGCATTTGCCAGCCAAACTCGGTGCAAAATTTGATGCGCTGCTTGCCTCTCGCGGGGTTCGATTCCTGCCGTGACGCTTTTTTGTTGGTCTTGGCGGCGCTCAGGGCTATAACCCGCGCGGTTTTGTCTGAAAGGGCAATTTTTTCATTGACGCAAGGAATTTGATCATGGCCGCAAAATGGACGCCCGATACCTGGCGCACCAAGCCAATACAGCAGATGCCGCAATATCCCGATGCGGGAGCACTGGCGGAAGTTGAACGCCAGCTGGCAAGCTATCCACCACTGGTTTTTGCCGGTGAGGCGCGGGCACTGAAGAAATCACTGGCATCGGCATCGCGGGGCGAAGCGTTTATTTTGCAGGGCGGAGACTGTGCCGAAAGCTTTGCCGAGCATGGCGCAGACAACATTCGCGACTTTTTCCGGGTGTTCCTGCAAATGGCGGTGGTCCTGACCTTTGCTGCGGCCAAGCCGGTGGTGAAAGTCGGGCGTATTGCCGGCCAGTTTGCCAAGCCACGCTCGTCGGATTTTGAGAAGCAGGGTGATGTTTCGCTGCCGTCCTATCGTGGCGACATCATCAATGGCATCGAATTCACCGAGAAATCGCGCATTCCCGACCCTGAGCGCCAGATCATGGCGTTTCGCCAGTCGGCAGCGACGCTCAACTTGCTTCGGGCATTTTCACAGGGCGGCTATGCCAATCTTGAGCATGTGCATCAGTGGATGCTCGGCTTTGTCGAAAACTCGCCGCTGTCGGAGCGCTACCGCCAGCTTGCAGACCGGCTGACGGAAACCCTTCGTTTCATGAAGGCAATCGGCATTTCGTCCGAAACCAATGAGGGCCTGCGCGAAACCGACTTCTACACCAGCCATGAGGCGTTGTTGCTGGGCTATGAGCAGGCAATGACCCGGGTCGATTCAACCTCCGGCGACTGGTATGCAACCTCGGGCCACATGCTTTGGATCGGCGACCGCACGCGCCAGCCGGATCACGCGCATGTCGAGTATTGTCGCGGCGTGAAAAACCCGGTCGGTCTCAAATGCGGACCATCACTGACCGATGAAGGCCTGTTGAACCTGATCGACATTTTGAACCCTGAAAACGAGCCGGGACGGCTGACCCTGATAGCGCGCTTTGGGGCAGGCAAAGTTGGCGAGCACCTGCCGCGCCTGATCAGGGCGGTAAAACGCGAGGGCAGGGAAGTCTTGTGGATTTGCGACCCGATGCACGGCAACACCATCACATCTGAATCGGGGTACAAGACCAGACCGTTCGACAAGGTGTTGCGCGAAGTTCAGGATTTCTTCGCCGTTCACCGCGCCGAGGGTACCTATCCGGGCGGTGTTCATTTTGAAATGACCGGCAAGGATGTGACCGAATGCACCGGCGGTGCGTTGGCAGTATCAGATGCTGGCCTTGGGGATCGCTATCACACGCATTGCGATCCGCGCCTCAATGCAACCCAGTCGCTGGAACTGGCGTTTCTGGTCAGCGAGTTGCTGCAGGACGAGCGAAACACGGCGCAAAAGGAAGCTGTAAACGGCTGAAAGAACACGCAATTGTAACGTGCAACCACAACTGCGTGAATGACGGCCTTGTCATTCACGCGTGATTGCTGACCAAGGGTAAGAACTCCTTGACCCAATAAGGGTTGAAATTCAGGGAGAGTTCAAATTTTGAAGATCGTATTCGCAGCCGCAGTTGCCACCGTAGCATTTTCAGGCGTTGCCGGCGCACAGGAAATGAAAAAGTGCGATGATTCAACCTTCGCAATGGTCATGAAGGAAGTTGAAGCAGCGCCAGCCGACAAGAAGGAAATGGCGATGGCTGCACTGACAATGGCCAAGGAAAAGATGACCGCCGGCATGGCAGAAGATTGCTCCAAGCAGCTTGATGCCGCAAGCAAGGCATCGATGAAGCAGTAATCTTCATCCAGACTGACAAAGGGCGGTGCCGGTGAAAGCTGGTGCCGCTTTTTTGCGTTCAGCGTGGGTGAACGCTCAATTGCGCAAATGCACGCTCGTATTGGCCAACAATACGGCTTATCTCCTGAAAAACAGGAGTAACGCGGCATGATCGCCCCCAGCATTTTCATTTCGCACGGCGGCCCAAACATTGTCACCGATGTATCGCAAGCCCGCGATTTTCTTACGAATCTCGAGTCTGTCACGGGTCGGCCGAAGGCAATCGTGCTCGTTTCGGCGCATTTCGAAACAGCGGGCCCTGTTGTTGTTACCGATCCAAATCCCGGCATGATCTATGACTTCGGCGGATTTTCGCCTGAGCTCAATTCGATGGTTTACCCGGCGCCCGGCGATCCTGAACTTGCCATTCGTGTGGCGCACATGTTGATGGGCGCTGGCATGGAAGTGCGGGTGGCAGAACAGCGCGGATATGACCATGGCGCGTGGACTTCGATGATGTTGGCCTTTCCTCAGGCAAACATTCCAATTGTGCAGCTGTCAATCGATCCGGATCGCGACGCTGCCTACCATTTTGCCCTGGGCCAGGCACTTGCACCCTTGCGCCAAGAGGGGGTGATGCTGGTCGGCTCCGGGCATATCACGCACAATTTGCGTGCGGTTTTCGGGGCCATGCGTGGCGGGGTCAAACCCGATGCAGCAATGACGCAAAAGGTTGAGGCATTCACCCAATGGTTTGCCGACCAGTTTGCCAAAGGTAACCGTGACATCATTTTGGATTGGCGCAATCAGGCTCCGCACGTGGCGGAAAACCATCCGACCGACGAGCATTTGATGCCATTGTTTTTTGCTTATGGCGCGGGAGGCGAAAAACCCAAGGCCGAACGTGTGCACGCCTCGCGGCAATTCGGGTTTTTCGCGTTTGATTCCTGGAAGTTCAGTTGAACGCTGATTGTCAATTCTGGCTGGCACTGCCAAATTTGGCACTGGCCAGTTCGGCTTCTTCGGCCTTTGGACTGCGCGCTACCTTGCGCCCTTCGTTGCGGTCCATCATCGCGTAGAAATACTCGAGCGAAGGCGTGTATTTGTTTTCCGGCGGCAGAACGCCAACGCTGGCGGCTATGTCCGACATGAAGTGATTGCAGTTGTAGGTCCAGAGCGCATAACGCGGCTTGTCGCCTTGCGCCTGAACGATTCGCTGAAGCAGTTTTTCGTAATTCTGTGCCGACAGGGTGACGCGGTAGGCTGCGACCGGGCGCAGGATGCAATCGTCGCCATATGGCGTCAGCACACCGGTGACAGGCGCTGCTGCTGCCACTGTCGCGCCGGCATAGCCGCCGATCGGTGCCAGCATCACCAGCTTTTCGTCCAATGGCTCGCCGTCCGGCCCGATGCGGCCATAAGCAATGTAAACATGCCCCACCGGCAATGGCGGGGTGTGCCGAAGGCGCATTTCCATGTAGTACACGTGTGCCGGATCAATCCGTTTGGCATTGATCATTTTCGGCTTTGGCCCCCAGCCGCCTTTGCACTCGCCATGTTTCATCGCCGCGTATTGGGCTTCGGCGCGAATGCCGGCCTCTATTTCCAGAGGGTCGGTCACAACTGGTGGAATTGGCAGGTTGAGAGCCGCATTGGCCGGATCGATTGTTGCCGGATTGCTAGTTGGCAACAAGGCGACAGCCACACTTGGCTGTGTTTGCAATGTCGGCAACGCGACAGGGTCGCTTGGCGACAATTCAGCGATCTGGCGTGCCTGTTCGGCAACCAGTGATTTTTCTGCGACCGGATCAAGCGGTTGCGGCGTCAAGGATCTGGTTGTCCGCTGCCCGGTTGCATCAACCACACCTGTGTTTGCAACATCCAATGGCAATGGTTCGATGGAAGCGGCTTGCTTTTGGGCGGGCGTGCGCACGTCAAGAACATTGGAAAACGAGGAAGCGCCGTCGGAAACACAACCCGCAAGCACCAATTGTGCCGCCAGGGCAAATGCAGTTTTGCGCATGGCCGTGAAAGCCGGGTTTGCTGGTTTCGATTTCATGCGCTCCCGCCGGGCTGTTTCACTGTTTGCCGAACCACTCCACCAAAGAAGCGTTAACGGAGAACAAACTCTACGCCTTTTCGCAAAGTCGGGGATAACCCTGCTTCAGGCAGTGTGTAATACCCGACCATTCTAGCAGCAAACGGCGAGACTGCAAAACCCCTCCCATCCAATTGCGGCGCTGCGGTGGCCGATCAGGGGCCAAACCCCGGCGGGCTGCTGAACGCTGCACAACTGCGGGTTCACACCAGGTTCATGCCGGGGAGCGCATTCTCATTTTCGCTTCAATCCAAGGGCATTGAAATACCAATGCATTCAAACATATCACAAAGGGTTTTTCCATGAACAAACGGCTCTCCATCGGTGTCAGCGCCATTGCGTTGCTCGCCCTGCTTTCCGTACCCGCGCCTGTTTTCGCGCAGGTGACAGAAGTTCCTTTCTTGCTGGCGCAAAGTGATCCTGCGCCGACGGAAGAAGAACTCCTGCGCAAGAAGGCCGAGGAAGAAGCGGCTCGTGCGCAGGCAGATGCTGACGCTGCTGCCCGTGCCCAGGCAGAGGCCGACCAGGCGGCTCAGGCGCAAGCTGAAGCCGACAAAGCTGCTCAGGCGCAGGCCGAGGCCGAGAAGGCCGCACAGGATGCCGCTGCACGCCAGCAGGCGGAAGCCGATGAAGCCGCCCGCAGGCAGGCTGAGGCTGACAAGGCAGCGGCAGACCAGGCCGCACAGGCTCAGGCGGAAGCTGACAAGGCCGCACAAGCACAGGCTGAAGCTGACAAGGCAGCGCAGGATGCTGCCGGCAAGGCACAGGCCGAGGCAGATGAAGCGGCCCGCAAGCAAGCCGAAGCGGAGAAAGCTGCTGCTGACGAGGCCGCGAAGGCGGCTGAGAGCCAGAAAGCAAGCGAACAGCCTGCCGCAACACAGCCCGCAACCGAGCAGCCAGCCCAGGTAGACGCTGAAAAGCCGAAGAAGAAGGATCGCAAGCCAAAGGACGGTGAAGCAAAGACCGACGAGCCGAAGGCTGTCGAAGAAGCCAAGCCTGCCGAACAACCGCTGGTTCAGCCGACCGAACAGCCGGTTGAACAGGCAAAGCCGGCCGGCGAAACCACGGCTCCTGTTGCCACCGAAACCGTGACCCCTGAAGCGCAGAAGCAGGCAGTCGAGGAAGCCAAAGAGCCAGCCAAGGTTTCGTCGGAAGCCGAAAAGCCTAAAGACATCGTGATTGACAAGCCAGCCGCAGAAGTCATCAAGCAGGCTGAAAAGGAAGCTCCTGCTGTTGTTTCCGATGACATGTCCAAGGCAGACCGTGAATCGCTCAAGAAGGCCGACAAGCGCCGCCGTGAAAAGTCACGCGAGAATCGCGACGAGTTGCTGGGAGCTGCCGCCGTTGGTGTGATCATTGGTGCGACCATTCCGTTGCTGGGCGGCACCATTGCCGCTGACGAAGGCGACAGGCTCGTTGTCGAGCGGGATGGCCGTTATTTCGTGCGCAAGGATGATTCGGCACTGTTCCGCAATGACGAGAACACAGTCGAGTATGAGCGGCTGCGCGGCGGCCTGGTCCGTGAAATCATTACCCGTGAAAACGGCAGCCAGATCATCACTGTCCGTGATGCCGGGGGCACGGTTTTGCGCCGCGAAAAAATCACCCGCAATGGCGATCGGATCGTGCTGTTTGATACCCGCGAGGAAGAAATCCGCCGTCCGGTGCAGCGCGTCGTGTTGCCGAAGTATCGTGTGGAAATCCCGCAGGAGCGCTATGTCGTTTCGGCCCGGCGTGCCGACCGTGGATTGTTCTACGATACCTTCCAGGCTGAACCAGTATTTGAAGCGCCACAGCGCTACAGCCTGCGCGACATTCGCGAGAACAGCCAGGTCCGTGCTCTGGTGCGGCGCGTAGATCTCGACACCATCGTCTTTGCATCCGGCAGTGCGTTCGTCACCGAATCGCAAGTACGACTGCTTGGTGACATTGCGGGTGGCATGCTTGACGTCATTGCCGAGAACCCGGCTGGAGTGTTCCTGATCGAAGGCCATACCGATGCTGTTGGACCGGATTTGGCCAACCTGACGCTTTCTGACCGGCGCGCGGAAACAGTCGCACGCATCTTGTCAGAGGCCTACGGTGTTCCTGCAGAAAACCTGGTGGTTCAGGGATATGGCGAAGCCTATCTCAAGGTTCAGACGCCGGGCGATGAACAGGCAAACCGCCGTGTGACGGTCCGCAACATCTCGACCATCCTGCAGTCCGACGCAAACTGATCACTGATTTCAAGACAAAAACAAACCCCGGAAAGCCATGCTTTCCGGGGTTTTTGTTTGCGCAAAAAGAAAGACTGTTCAGGCGCTGGTTTTTCCCGCCACGCCTTTGTCGGTCATCATTTGCTGCAATTCACCGGCCTGGAACATTTCGCGAATGATGTCGCAGCCGCCAACAAACTCGCCCTTGATGTAAAGCTGCGGGATGGTTGGCCAGTTGGAATAATCCTTGATGCCTTGGCGAATGTCGGCATCGGCCAACACGTTGATGCCCTTGTAGTCGACGCCGAGGTGATCGAGGATCTGAACGACTTGACCGGAGAACCCGCATTGCGGGAAATCCGGGGTGCCCTTCATGAACAGGACGACCGGGTTGGACTTCACTTCGTTTTTAATGAAGGCATTTGCGGCAGACATGGTGTTTCTCCTGAAAAAAGCCGGTTCAAGGCCGGTATGATCATGACATATCGTTTTGGCAGGCAAATTTAAAGAGGGCGTGCTTCAACGAAAAAAGACCAGCCAAAGCACGATCACCCAGAATGCGCAGGTTCCGGCAAAAATCCAGAAAAACCGGTCGCGCCAAAACGGGCTGGCAAAGGTCGGCGGCAGGTCCTTGAGGCGCTTGGTGACCACGGGCTATTCCGGAATGCTGGTTTGCAGGGCAAGGGCATGCAATACGCCGCCCATGTTGCCCTTGAGGGCATTGTAGACCAATTGGTGCTGTTGAACCCGCGATTTGCCACGAAAGCTTTCGGCAACGACTTCAGCTGCATAGTGGTCGCCGTCGCCGGCCAAATCGCGAATTGTCACTTTTGCATCCGGAATGGCGTCACGGATCATTTTTTCGATGTCGCCGGCAGACATGGCCATTTGATCGCTCCTTGAAGATTCAGCGTTTTTCGCCATCCATGAATTGAGGAAACCATGATTCATGTGCGAACCGCAATTCTTCCACCAAGATGGCGCGGCTTTCACCAAGTTTCAACGCATTGCCGCCGGTAGTGCCGATCCAGGGCGCAAATATTCCCGCCTCGAATGCGTCGTTCTGAACCTCCTCAAGGTCGTCGCGCGCGATGGAAACGACATAACGGCCCTGGTCTTAACCAAAAAACTGCTCGGCAAGGGGAATGCCGTTGAGCTCGTTGACCTTGGCGCCGATCCCGGATGCCACTGCCATTTCGGCGAGTGCAACGGCAAGGCCGCCGTCCGAACAGTCGTGGACTGCCGTCGCTCTGCCTGAACGGATGAGACAGCGCACGAAGTCGCCCGTCCGTCGCTCATGTGCCAGATCGACCGGCGGGCAGGGGCCTTCGCGCCGCCCGTGCAAATCGCGCAACCATGCAGACTGGCCCAAATGGGTACCCCATTGATCCGGTGCACCGACCAGCAAAATGCACTCACCCTCACGGGCAAAGCGGATTCGGGCCATTTTGGCCCAGTCGTCGATCAGGCCGACACCGCCGATGGCGGGCGTGGGCAAGATGCCCTTGCCGTTGGTCTCGTTGTAAAGTGACACATTGCCCGAAACGATGGGGAAATCGAGCGCCCGGCAGGCTTCGCCAATGCCCCTGATTGCCGACACCAATTGCCCCATGATGTGCGGGCGTTCGGGATTGCCAAAATTGAGGTTGTCGGTTGCTGCCAGCGGCTCAGCGCCTGTGGCGGTGAGATTGCGCCAGCATTCGGCGATGGCCTGCTTGCCGCCTTCGTATGGATTGGCTTCACAGTAGCGCGGGTTGACGTCGCAGGAAAATGCCAGCGCCTTGGTGGGGTGTCCGTCAACGCGCACGACACCGGCGTCGCCGCCGGGCAATTGCAGCGAATTGCCCTGAATCAGCGTGTCATACTGCTCGTAGACCCATCGGCGCGAACACAAGTCAGGCGATGCAAGCAGTGCAAGCAAATCCTCAGCCGGGTCACAGGCGGGTTTTGCCGCCGAAAAAGGCGCAGGCGGGGTTGGTTCGGTCCACGGGCGGTCATATTCCGGGGCGGCATCGCCCAGATCCTTGATGGGCAGATTGGCAACTTCCTCACCCTGATGCATCACACGAAAGCGCAGATCGTCGGTGGTTTTGCCAACCACTGCAAAGTCGAGGCCCCATTTGCGGAAAATTGCCTCTGCCTCTGCCTCTTTCTCAGGTTTCAGCACCATGAGCATGCGCTCCTGGCTTTCCGAGAGCATCATTTCATAAGCGCTCATGCGCTCTTCGCGCACTGGAACCTTGTCGAGGTCGAGCAAGATGCCAAGATCGCCCTTGGCGCCCATTTCCACGGCAGAGCAGGTCAGGCCAGCCGCTCCCATGTCCTGAATGGCAATAACCGCGCCAGATGCCATCAGCTCCAGACAGGCTTCCAGCAGGCATTTTTCGGTGAAGGGATCGCCGACCTGAACCGTCGGGCGTTTTTCGTCGATCTTGTCGTCAAATTCGGCCGAAGCCATGGTCGCGCCGCCGACCCCGTCGCGTCCGGTCTTGGCGCCGAGATACACTACCGGCAGGCCGACACCCTTGGCCTGCGACAGGAAAATCGCATCGGTGCGGGCAATGCCTGCGGCAAAGGCATTGACCAGAATGTTGCCATTGTATGCCGGATCAAAATTGACCTCGCCGCCGACCACCGGAACGCCAAAGGCATTGCCGTAGCCATCGACGCCTGCAACCACACCGGAGACAAGATGGCGGGTTTTGGGATGGTCCGGCTCACCAAAACGAAGGGCGTTCATCGCCGCTACCGGACGCGCACCCATGGTGAACACGTCGCGCAAAATACCGCCGACACCAGTTGCCGCGCCTTGGTATGGCTCGATGTACGAAGGGTGATTGTGGCTTTCCATCTTGAAAACCACACACTCGCCATCGCCAATGTCGACTACGCCTGCGTTTTCCCCCGGTCCCTGGATTACCCTTGGCCCGGTGGTTGGCAGCGTGCGCAACCATTTCTTCGAGGATTTGTACGAACAATGCTCGTTCCACATAGCCGAGAAGATGCCAAGTTCGGTGAAACGCGGCTCGCGGCCGATGAGATCAAGAATGCGCTGGTACTCATCCGGCTTGAGGCCGTGGGCAGCCACCAGTTCCGGCGTGATTGCGATGTCATTGGGGATGGTCATTTTTGCCTAACCCTTGCAACCCTTGCCGCCGGAGGCCCAGCGGTCAACATCCGACTTTATGCGAGCTGACAGCGTGCTTTGCGCCAGCGGCCCATAGGCTGCAATGCGGACCGGTTTACCTTCAGCTTCGATGACCAGTTTTGGCAGTCCCTGTGCAGACTTGGCCTCGACCACCAGAATGCGCGGTTTTCCGACCCTCGTATCGAGTTCGGGAATGACGCGATACGCCTTGAAGTCGGCGTCTTTCGATTTAACCCAGCAGGCTTGCGCGTTGTTGTTGACCCGCTGCAAAAGCGAAACTGCGGCAGCCCGGTCACTGACCTTGAGCACAGGCAATGTATCGGCTGGCTGGCAGCCAAATAGCGCGACTAGCGCAGCAAATGGCAAAATCCGGGCAATTTTCATGCGGCAAGTTCCAGTGCGCTTTCGAAGAGGGGACGGCCGTCGGTGCCGCCATGGGCAGTCTCGATCAGGTTCTCGGGATGGGGCATCATGCCCATCACATTGCCTTTTTGCGACAGCACCGCTGCTTTGTTGTTGTTGGAGCCGTTGGGTTTGGTACCTTCCGCATAGCGTAAGGCGACCCGTCCTTCGCCTTCAATCCGGTCGAGGGTTTGCGGGTCGGCGAAGTAGTTGCCGTCATGGTGGGCGACCGGGCAGCGGATGATCTGCCCTTCGGTGTAGCGAGACGTAAACGGCGTTGCAGCATTGATGACTTCAAGTTTCACTTCGCGGCAAACGAATTTGAGCGAGGCATTGCGCATCAATGCGCCGGGCAGCAGACCGGCCTCCAAAAGGATCTGGAAGCCGTTGCAAACGCCAAGCACCTTTACGCCCCTATTTGCAGCATCGGCTACTGCCCGCATCACCGGGGTTCGAGCTGCAATGGCGCCGCAGCGCAAATAGTCGCCAAAGGAGAATCCGCCGGGAATGACAATGAGGTCTACAGCGGGAATTTCCGTATCGCTTTGCCAGGCGGTCACCGGCGCTTTGCCGCCAATGCGCGTTAGCGCTGCGATCATGTCACGGTCGCGATTGAGGCCGGGCAACAGAACGACGGCAGTTTTCATGGCACAAATCACCGGGGTTCACGGGTCCGTCTTTGGCGTAGATTGACCACCTTGCCGGGTCAAGCGCGCAATGGGTTTTTGCCCGGTTCATTCGTCGCGGCCAAAGCGATTCTTTTTTTGCGGAAACAGGCCGCGCAAACCCCGGCCGGCTTCATGTGCCAGCCCTTGAAAAGCTTTGGATGCATAGCTCTCGTGAACCAGTTGCTGCGGAGCGTCCTTCGCGTGCGGACTGAAGGCCCGCCATCGAGGCTCGACCGCCGCCCAAATGTCATCGGCCTTTGCCGAGATCAAAGGGTGAAAGAGCGGAATGCGAATGTGGTCGCCGGATTTCACAAAGAATTCGCTGCCGAACACCTGCGTGAAGAATGTTTTGTCGGCCACCCGTGCCTGATAGTAGTCATTTGACGTGCAAAGGAAGACCGCATTGCGCGCGTGTGTGCGACTTTTGCCGGATCCATGCGTGGCTTCAGCCCTGCCGATCAGGATGATCTCGTTCCACGGAATGACATGTTTGGCGGCGTCAGTGTAAAGCACACCAAACGGCGAAATCACCAAGGAATGCGTCTCCTTGCCGGCGTGGCGAACCAAGGCAGCAATCAACAAGGCCAACCCGGCACCCAGTGCAAGCCACGCATACCATGCGCCTTCCGGATAAGGCTTCGACAGTTCGATTGCC
>JBGSOG010000012.1:0-37705 GCA_041739225.1 Rhizobiaceae bacterium | reverse complement strand
AACCATGGCATTGTCGGCATAGCGTTCCGGTGGCCTGGATTGTCCAGGTTCATTCCCCGCGGAGGTTAACCGGTAAAGGACAAAACACCATGGCGCTGCCAGATTTCACCATGCGCCAGCTTCTTGAAGCTGGCTGCCATTTCGGACACCAGACCCATCGCTGGAACCCGAAGATGAGCCGTTACATTTACGGTTCGCGCAACGGCATTCACATTATCGATCTCGCCCAGACCGTGCCATTGCTGCACCAGGCGCTCAAGGTCGTGGCCGACACTGTAGCCGGTGGCGGACGCGTTTTGTTCGTAGGCACCAAGCGTCAGGCGTCTGACATCGTGGCCGATGCAGCCAAGCGGTCTGCCCAGTATTATGTCAATTCGCGCTGGCTCGGCGGCATGCTGACCAACTGGACGACCATTTCCAATTCAATCAAGCGCCTTCGCCAACTGGACGAAATGCTTGCCGGACCAGAAGCCGACCGCATCACCAAGAAAGAGCGCCTGATGATGACCCGCGAGCGTGACAAGCTCGAGCGGGCACTTGGCGGCATCAAGGACATGGGCGGCACGCCTGACGTATTGTTCATTGTCGATACCAACAAGGAAGCAATTGCGGTTCTGGAAGCACGCAAGCTGAAGATCCCGGTCGTGGCGATCCTCGACTCCAATTGCGATCCGGACACCGTTGACCACCCGATCCCTGGCAATGACGACGCTGCGCGCGCCATTGAACTCTATTGCGAACTGATTGCCCGTGCGGCGATTGAGGGTATTGCCCGCCAGCAGGGAGCCAAGGGCGTGGATCTTGGTGCCCGCGTGGATGCTCCGGTCGAGCCGGAACTCGCAGCAGAAGCTCCGGCAGCCTAACTGCCGGGTATTTTTGCGGGCCGGAACCACAAGGTGTCCGGCCCAACCACATGAAACTGTTACAGAACCGCGACAGGATGTTGCTGTGTGTCCCGGCGATTCGAACTGCAGGCATAAATTTGCTGCAGTTTTGCCAACCGGACAGCGCAACGCATCCGCGACAGGAAAGAGGCTGACATGACGATTACCGCAGGAATGGTCAAGGAAATGCGCGACAAGACCGGCGCTGGCATGATGGATTGCAAGAACGCGCTGAACGAAACCAATGGCGACATGGAAGCTGCCGTTGACTGGCTGCGTGCCAAAGGAATTTCCAAGGCTGAAAAGAAGTCAGGCCGGGTTACGGCTGATGGGCTTGTTGGCGTTGTTTCCGGTGGCCGGCACGCAGCGGTGGTCGAGGTCAATTCCGAAACAGATTTTGTTGCGCGCAACGAGCAGTTCCAGGAACTGGTGCGCGGCATCGCGGCAGCAGCCCTTGGTACCGATGGCAAGGTTGCTTCGGTTTCGTCGGCACAACTGGGCAACGGCAAGTCGGTCATGGAAACCGTGACGGAAGCCATTGCAACCATTGGCGAGAATATCAACTTCCGTCGTTCGGCGATGATCGCGGTGCCGCACGGTATCGTGGCAACTTATGTCCACAATGCCGCCAGCGACGGTCTTGGAAAGATCGGCGTGCTGGTCGGCCTTGAATCATCGGGGGACACTGCTGTTCTGTCGTCCATCGGCCGCCAAATCGCGATGCATGTCGCCGCAACCAATCCGTTGGCGGCGCGTCAGGAAGAGGTTTCTGCCGAAATTGCCGACCGTGAGCGGGCGATTTTCGTCGAGCAAACTCGTGAATCCGGCAAGTCGGAAGCCATCATCGAAAAGATGGTTGAAGGCCGCATGCGCAAGTTCTTTGAAGAAAGTGTGTTGCTGTCGCAGGCGTTCGTCATCAACCCGGACCTGACGGTCGAAAAAGCGCTCAAGGAAGCTGAAAAGTCTGCCGGAGCTCCAATCAAGCTGACCTCTTTCGTGCGCATGGCTCTTGGAGAGGGCGTTGAAAAAGAAGAAGGCCCCGATTTTGCGGCTGAAGTAGCAGCAATGAACAAGAAATCCTGATCGCCATACATCTATTTACCCAAAGTCAGGGGCGCTTCGTGACAACGAAGCGCCCCTGTTGTATCCGGGGTAGCCCGTGATTCACCAACAGGATGCCGCCATGTCGCAACAGCCCGGTTCGATTTACAAACGTGTGCTGTTCAAGGTGTCAGGTGAAGCGCTGATGGCCGAGTCCGGTTTCGGCATCGACCCCAAGGTTACGGCGCGCATAGCCCGCGACATCAAACGTGCGGTTGATCTGGGCGTGGTTGTCGGCGTGGTAATTGGCGGGGGCAACATATTTCGTGGCGTATCCCTGGCGGCCAAGGGTGCCGACCGGGTGATGGCCGACCACATGGGCATGCTGGCGACGGTGATGAATGCACTTGCAATGCGCATGGCACTTGATGCGGTCGGTGTTGAAAGCGTGGTCTTGAATGCGCTGAACATGCCGCAGATATCAGAAACATTTTCGCAACGCCGGTTGGAGGATCACCTTCTGGAAGGCAAAGTGGTGGTTTTTGCCGGTGGAACCGGCAATCCGTATTTCACCACCGATACCGCTGCCGCGCTGCGTGCCAGTGAAATGCGCTGCGATGCCTTGTTCAAGGGTACGCAGGTTGACGGGATTTACGACAGCGATCCGAAAATCAACCCGCAAGCAACACGATTTGAGCGGCTGACACATACGCAAGTTCTGGAAAAAGGCTTGTCTGTGATGGATGCAGCCGCAGTCAGCCTTGCGCGGGATGCAGGGATTCCCGTAATAGTTTTTTCCATCCACAATGAAGGCGAATTTGCCCGCATACTGACAGGGCAGGGGCGCTGCACAACAGTCAGTGGCTAGTCAGGAAAGACGCGCAGGATCAATGCGCGGACAGGCCGCATCAAGGAGAAATCAATGTCAGCCATCGGTGTCGATCTGAACGAACTCAAGAAGCGCATGGACGGTGCCATGAACGCGCTCAAGCACGAGCTTTCAGGACTTCGTACCGGTCGGGCTTCAGCCAATTTGCTGGATCCGATCATGGTGCAGGCCTACGGCCAGTCCATGCCGATCAACCAGGTCGGAACCATCACGGTGCCAGAAGCGCGAATGGTAGCAGTGCAGGTCTGGGACAAATCGATGGTTGGCGCGGTTGAGCGGGCCATTCGCGATTCGGGCCTTGGCCTCAGCGCCGTGACCGACGGAACCACACTTCGCATCGCATTGCCGGAACTCAACGAACAGCGGCGCAAGGAATTGGTCAAGATCGCGCATCAATATGCCGAGGCGGCCCGGGTTGCTGTTCGCCATGTGCGCCGGGACGGCAATGAAGAACTGAAAAAATCCGAAAAGAACGGTGAAATCGGCAAGGATGACGCACACTCCTTGACGGAAAAAGTGCAGAAGGTCACTGACGACTACATCGGCCTGGTCGATGCAACGTTGCGGGCCAAAGAAATCGAGATCATGCAGGTTTGAGCCGTTCCCGGGTTCGGGAGGCGGTTGCAGCCGGATTTGGCAACCGTCAGTGAAAGGCGCACAATGACGAGCATCTCATTTGGCAAAATGCCGCGCCATGTGGCCATCATCATGGATGGAAACGGGCGTTGGGCTACACGCCGCGGAATGCCTCGTGTTGCGGGCCATCGTCACGGAGTGGAATCAGTTCGCACCATTGCCAAGGCCGCCCGCGAGTTCGGAATAGAATATTTGACGTTGTATTCCTTTTCGGCGGAGAACTGGTCGCGTCCGAAAACCGAAATTGGCGAGCTTTTCGGGCTGCTCAAACACTTTATCAGGCGCGATCTGGCTGAGTTGCACCACAACAACGTGGTGGTCCGCGTCATCGGCGAGCGCGAGGGTGTACCGCAGGATGTGCTCAAATTGCTGGGCGAAGCGGAATTGCTGACATCTGGCAATACAGGCCAAAAACTGGTGATAGCGTTCAACTATGGCAGCCGTCAGGAAATTGTCGCAGCGGTGCGCATTCTTGCTGCAAAAGCTGCATGTGGTGAAATTTTGCCCGAACAGATTACCCAGGATGTTTTTGCAGATGCACTGGGTTCCAGCGGCATTCCCGATCCGGACCTGATCATTCGCACCAGCGGCGAACAAAGGCTGTCGAACTTCCTGCTTTGGCAATCTGCCTACACAGAGTTTGTGTTTGCAGATACCTTGTGGCCTGACTTTGGTCGTGACGATTTGGCTGCAGCTCTTGAGATCTATGCTCAGCGCAAGCGGCGTTTTGGTTGCATCGACGTACTGCCAAGCCGGGAAACCGGCTCATGATGCGTGGCAACGCAGCAGCGCCGCACAAGCCGTCTGAACTGGCTTTGCGCGTTGTTTCGGCTTTGGTTCTGGTAACACTGGCGCTCGGCGTCACTGTTGTGGGAGGTGTGTGGTTCGCGCTGTTCATCGCATTGGGGTCGGTATTGGTCATCCGTGAATTTGCCGCGATGGCCAGACCTTCGCTTGACGGAATTTTTGGTGTCGCGATCATCTGGGCTTTGGCAGTTCTGTTGACCGTCTGGTTTGCTGGCGGGCCTCAATTGGCGTTGATCCTTGCTGGTGTTTGCGTTGCCTCGTTTGGCATTTGGCAAAATTTCATCCACCGGAAGATTTGGGCGGCTGTCGGGATTGCCTATGCGTTCATTCCGTTCGCATCGCTGGTATTTTTGCGGGGCGACAGCCTGGCCGGATTGCATGCGATATTGTTTGTTTTCGCAGTCGTGTGGTCTGCGGACACTTTCGCCTATTTCTGCGGGCGGCTGATAGGGGGTCCGAAACTTGCCCCGAGCATCAGTCCAAAGAAAACCTGGGCAGGATTTGTTGGTGGCCTTGCCGGGTCTGCCGTGGCGGGCCCGCTGTTGCTGGTGGTTTTGGGGTATCAGGTTGCAGCGCCTGCTGCCGGATTTGCCCTGGTGCTCAGTCTGGCATCGCAAGCGGGAGACTTGTTTGAATCCTGGATAAAACGGCACTTCGGGAAGAAGGATTCAGGCGTACTCATTCCTGGTCACGGCGGCCTGCTGGACAGGGTGGACGGGTTGATTTTTGCAGGTTTGGCAGCCTATTTGCTTGGCATCGCTTTTGGAGGTTCGGTCACGCTTCCAGGGTCATCCGGGGCTGCTTTTGTTGGTGCCTTGCTGCTGCCATGAAAAATGTCAAAGAAGAAATGGCAGCAACGGTTTTTGTCGTGGTTGAATTTGGACACGGACGCAAGTTGCGGTCGTGCCATCAGGAGTTTTGGGTATGAGCATGCTGGAACAGATACCAGGATACGCACTGGTTGGCTATTTGGTGCCGTTTTTGGCAGTTCTGACAATCGTTGTGTTTTTTCATGAGCTTGGGCATTTCCTCGTTGCGCGCTGGAACGGTGTGAAGGTTGATGCCTTCTCCATAGGCTTTGGCCCGGAGCTCTTGGGTTTCAACGACCGGCTTGGCACCCGCTGGAAATTGTCGGCCATTCCACTTGGCGGGTATGTGAAATTTCATGGAGACATGGACGCGGCATCCACGCCTGATTTCGAGCGGGCAAACACGATGACCGCCGAAGAGCGCAGCTACAGCTTTGTCCACAAAAAGGTTTGGCAGAGGGCGGCAATCGTTGCCGCAGGGCCCATTGCCAATTTCATTCTTGCCATCGCAATTTTTTCAGTAACTTTCATGCTCTACGGCATGGCAGTGTCCGACCCGGTGGTGTCGAGCGTTACTCCCGGTGGTGCAGCTGACCAGGCAGGGTTCAGGCAGGGCGACCGGATTGTTTCGATTGCCGGCACGCAAGTGCGGTCTTTCACAGATGTGCCGCGCATAGTCGCGCCAAATCCGGGCCGCGAGTTGTTGTTCGTGATCGAGCGCGACGGTGCAACCATAGAGCTTCCAGTCACCCCCAAACTTGAAGAGCGCACCGACCGCTTCGGGAACAAGCAGGCGATCGGCTTCATTGGCCTGACCAATGATTCGAAGGAAGCCAATTTCCGTTTCGTAAAACTCGGACCGCTGGCGTCGGTCGGCGAGGCCGTATCGGAAACCTGGTTCATCATCTCGCGAACCATGGGCTATCTCTACGACATTGTCACAGGCGTTCAGTCTGCCGACCAATTGGGTGGCCCGATCCGGATCGCGAAGGTTTCGGGCGACGTCGCAACGCTGGGTGTCGCAGCCTTGATCAATCTGGCAGCTGTTCTGTCGGTCAGCATCGGTCTTTTGAACCTTTTTCCCATCCCGATGCTGGATGGCGGACATCTGGTGTTCTACGCTGTCGAAGCATTGCGCGGAAAACCGTTGAGTGATCGGGCGCAAGAGATAGGTTTCCGTTTCGGTTTGGCTGTCGTGCTTGGATTGATGGTGTTTTCGACTTGGAATGATCTGACACAAATTGTTTTTTCAGCTGGATAACGGGCCAGCAAATCCGGTTTGTGTCGGCAATTGCTGTCAAAAACCGTGATTTTCAGGGGATGTTAACCATCCACCCCAAAAGGCTTGGCCAAACTGCAACACATTGAGACAATGATAAATTTGTTGATTGAGGACTGGTTGCGCAGGGGGTAAAACCCTGTAAAAGGTTTGTTAACCAGCGGGGATTCTGTCCGGCGGTGGTGTTAGGTGTGCGCGGCCTGTGACCCAGCAATAACCGGAAAACCGGATTGCCAGTCACAGTCCTGAAATGAAAACAAGGCCGTGAAGGCTGACTGTCCGGGAAACCGGAAAAAAGGCGAATTGCGGAATGGTTCCGGTGAAAAAATTACATTCAGTGTTTGTTGCGCTTGTTTTGGCGCTGTCGATGCCTGTAGTCGGCGCGCTTGTCGCGGCGTCGTCAACAATTGCACAGGCGGCTGTTGTCAATCGCATCGAAGTGCGTGGCACTTCGCGCATGGATGCAGAAACCGTCAAAACCTACCTGACAATTGAACCCGGCAAGTCTTTCGGCAACCAGGACATTGATGATTCGGTCAAGGCGCTATACGCGACGGGCCTATTTACCGATGTGTCGATTTCGCAATCGGGATCAATTCTCGTGGTCGAGGTTGATGAAAGCGGCATCGTCAATGCTGTGTTCTTTGAAGGCAACAAGCGCCTCAAGGACGAGGCATTGAGCGGCACCGTTCAGACCGAGGCCCGTTCGACATATTCCGAAGAAAAAGTGCTTTCAGATGTGGAGCGCATTCGCGAGGCCTATGCTCGCGTCGGGCGTGAAGATGCCGATGTCAGCTATGAAATTGTTCCTCTGCAAAACAAGCGGGTAAACGTTGTTTACCGCATTGATGAAGGTGGAAAGACCAAGATTTCCCGCATCAATTTCGTCGGCAATTCTGCTTATGGTTCACGCCGCTTGCGTGATGTGATTGAAACCAAGCAGACGCATTTGTTCAGCTGGTTGCGCAATGACGACATCTACGACGCGGACAAACTGCGCGCTGATGAAGAGAAGCTGCGCCGGTTCTACTACAACCACGGCTATGCAGATTTTCAGGTTCTTTCGTCAGACGTCAGCTTCGACGAGGCCGGAAACCAGTACGTCATCACCTTCAACGTTGAAGAAGGTGCGCTGTACACGTTCGGGGCCGTGTCAATTGACAGCACCATTCCGGAAGTAAATGCCGACTCGCTCTATGGTTTGATCGAATCGCGTGAAGGCAAAAGCTATTCTTCCGAAAAGGTTGAAAAATCGATCATTGCCCTGTCTGACGCAGTGGCCGAAAGCGGCTTTGCATTTGTCCAGGTAACTCCGCGTGGTGACCGTGATTTCAACACGAACACAATCAGCGTGACCTACCAAATTGACCAGGGTCAGCGCGTCTACATTCAGGAAATCCTGATTGTCGGCAACGACCGGACACGCGACCACGTCATTCGCCGGGAATTCGACATTTCTGAAGGTGATCCGCTCAACCAGGTCATGATCCAGAAGACAAAGCGCCGTCTGGAGGGCCTTGGCTTCTTTGAAACCGTGGACATCAGCACCCGTCAGGGCAATTCGCCGGACAAGGTTGTCGTTGTGGTTCGTGTTGTCGACAAGGCAACCGGTGAATTTGCGGTCGGTGGCGGATATTCAACTTCGTCGGGGCCGCTCGGGGAGATTTCATTCTCCGAGAAGAACTTCCTCGGGCGCGGCCAGTACATCAAGGTCGCAGCCGGGTTTGGCACCGACAACCAGCAGTACACTTTGAGCTTCACGGAGCCTTATTTCCTGGGCTACCGGATTTCCGCCGGTTTCGATCTGTTCACGAGCACGGCTGAGTCCAATGATTACAGAACCTACGGCAAGGACAGCCTGGGTGGTACGCTGCGCTTCGGCATACCGATCACCGACAAGGTCAGCAGCAACGTTTATTATACATTCGTCAGCGAAGACACTGTGGTTTCTTCTTCGGCCTTGGAGCCGGGATCTACCATTGATGGCGACGCCATCCAGGGCAACACGGCTGGTGAACTTTCGGCGGCGCTTGCCCGCAATTTCTCATGGACCAAGTCCGGGTTTGGCTTCTCGCTTGCCTACAATGACCTCGACAACCAGCGCACGCCGACTGAAGGCATTTACCTGTCCTTGTCACAGGTTTTCTACGGCGCAGGTGGTGATGCGACTTACTCGCAGACGGAAGGCAAGGCAGTTGGCTACGCCACGCTTTCCGATGAATATGATTTGATCGGCATGGTTCGTGCGCGTGGCGGGGCAAACCTTTTGATCTCTGGCTCTGACGGATACCGCACGCAGGACAATTTCTATCAGGGCAGCAAGGATATTCGCGGCTTCCAGACCTATGGTTTTGGACCTCGTGATCCGATTACGGGTGATGCGCTGGGTGGTCAGTTCTACTGGAATGCGACTGCTGAAGTCACGTTCCCGATGCCCGCGCTGCCTGAGTCCATGGGCGTTCGGGGAGCCTTCTTCGCCGACGTGGGGCAGCTTTGGGGGCTTGATTCTGCCAGCCGAAATGCGATCACGGCAGTTGGTGGCAACAGCACCCAATTGGATGACAACTCCCTGCGTGCTTCTGTTGGAGCGTCACTGCTTTGGGCATCCCCGTTCGGTCCGTTGCGGTTTGACTATGCATTCCCTGTCCTCAAAGCGGATTGGGACAAGACACGTGAATTCAACTTCGGTATCAGCACGGCATTCTGATTTCCGCATTTTGAAAATTCCACGCAGGGAGCCCGATCGGCTCCCTGTTTTTTTGGGTGAGACTTGCAATTGCTGAAGATACCGGCTTGGACAGTTCAATGACACATCCGACTTTCTTCAACAGACAGGCCGTATCGCTGGGTGAAATTGCCACTCGAACCGGCGCGCAACTATCCGACAAGAACAGGGCGTCTGTACTCATCTCGCAGGCCGGCCCTATCGAAAGTGCGCCCGAAGGAGCAATCACTTTCCTCGACAATCCCCGCTACTCCAAACACATTGAAGCCAGTGTTGCGGCGGCAATATTCATTTCGCCAAAATATGCCGACCGGGTTGTGGCGCCGGTGTGCGCGCTGGTGCATCCGCAGCCTTACAAGGCCTATGCCCAGACCATGGCGATGATTTATCCAACGGCAGCGCGGCCGGAGCCGGTCACGGGCGAGACTGGCATTTCAAAGATGGCCCATATCGGGCCTGACGTTCTGATTGAAGACGATGTAATTGTCGAATGCGGTGCCGTTATCGGTGCCAATGCAGCAATAGGGCGTGGCAGCCGAATTCTCGCCGGAGCTGTCATCGGCCAGCATGTCCAGATCGGTCGCAATACAACAATCGGCATTCATGCCAGCGTGACGCATGCTTTCATCGGCGATCATTGCATTATCCATCCAGGGGTGCGCATCGGGCAGGACGGTTTTGGGTTTGCCATGGGTGCCGGTGGACATGCCAAGGTTCCTCAAGTCGGGCGCGTCATAGTTCAGGACCATGTGGAAATCGGTGCCAATACCACCATTGACCGGGGCTCCAACCGCGACACCGTGATTGGCGAAGGGACCAAGATCGACAATCTGGTTCAGATCGGACATAACGTCGTTATCGGGCGGCATTGCGTTATCGTCGGCCTTGCCGGAATTGCCGGGAGTGCCACCCTTGATGATTACGTGGTCATTGCCGGGCAAGTTGGAATTGTCGGGCATATCAAAATTGGAGCCGGAGCCCAGATTGGCGGTGGTTCCGGTGTCAATTTTGACGTGAAGCCGGGCGAGAAAATAATGGGCTATCCGGGTACGGATATCCGAAGCTGGACCAAAATGAACATGCTGCTCAAGGATTGGGTGGCACGGTCCAGAAGCAAAATTGATGATGGGGAAAGCAAGCAATGACCGGGGCTACAACGCTGGATCGCATGGAAATCAGCGAGATTTTCGCACTGTTGCCGCACCGCTATCCATTCCTGTTGATTGACCGGATCATTGAAATCGACGGCGATGACCGGGCGACCGGGGTCAAGAACGTCACATTCAACGAGCCGCATTTTAATGGCCATTTTCCCGGAGCGCCTATCATGCCCGGAGTGCTGATCGTTGAGGCAATGGCACAAACCTGCGGCGCAATCGTAGCGCGCCGCCACAAGGACGGGACGCGCAAGCTGGTTTATTTCATGACCATCGACGGGGCGAAATTTCGCAAGCCCGTTGTTCCTGGCGATGTGTTGCATTTGAAGGTCGAAAAGCTGAAGCAGCGCGGGAATATTTTCAGGTTTGACTGCCAAGCCCTTGTTGAAGGACAAAAAGTAGCGGAAGCAACCATCAGTGCCATGATGGTCGAGCCCGAGGATGCCGTTTAATGACAATCGAGGTACACCCAAGTTCCATCGTTGAGGCCGGCGCGCAGCTCGCTGATGGTGTCAAGATCGGCCCGTTTTGTCATGTTGGAGGCAATGCAAGTCTGGGCGAAGGCGTACAGCTTGTTTCACATGCAGTTATTGCAGGAAACACCAGCATCGGCGCCCGCACCCGGATATTCCCGTTTGCCTCTATCGGCCACGAACCGCAGGATCTGAAATTTCGCGGCGAACCAAATTCGCTGGTGATCGGAACTGACTGCCTGATCCGGGAAGGCGTGACAATGAATCCCGGCACGGCGGGCGACAATTCGACAACCGTGATTGGTGACCGCTGCGTGTTTCTCGCCAATGCCCATGTCGCGCATGACTGCATTGTCGGAAACAACGTGATTTTCTCCAACGCGGTTATGATAGCCGGGCATTGCAAGGTCGAAGACAACGTCATCATCGGCGGTGGGGCCGGTGTTCACCAGTTCTGCCGTATCGGCCGCAATGCCTTTGTCGGAGGAATGGCCGGCCTTGAGAACGATGTCATTCCTTATGGCATCGCACTGGGCAATCGTGCTTACCTCGGCGGATTGAATCTGGTCGGGATGAAGCGGGCAGGGGTGTCTCGCGAAAGCATCCACAATGCGAGGCACGCATTCAAGGATTTGTTCCAGTCCGGGCGACCGATCCAGGAGGCGCTCGGTAATTTGGGAGAAGAATTGCTGGCAGATCCTGTTGTGGCAACCATCGCGGCATTCATAGCCAACAGTGGTGACCGGGCGCTTTGCACACCGCGGCAGGGACGTGATTCCTGACCGAAGGTTTGCTGAAATGCCCGCGGTGCTGATGCGGTATCGCCTTGCTCTCCAGACCGGGACGCGAAAACCCGGCGCCCGAACGGTTGAATTTGAACGAAAAACTCTCCAGATTCAGGATCAGGACGGTTGAAAAAAGTGGGAGAAGCGGGGAATTCAGGTCGGTTCATCACCTTTGAAGGAGGTGAAGGGACCGGGAAATCCACGCAAATAAAGCTCCTCGAAAAGGCAATGGCCAAACTCGGTGTACCCGTTCTTGTCACGCGGGAACCTGGAGGATCGCCGGGTGCAGAGGCTGTTCGCCATGTGCTTCTGTCCGGCGCAGCTGAGCCGCTTGGCGCACAGATGGAAGCAATTCTCTTTGCGGCGGCGCGCTCCGACCATGTTGAAACCGTCATCAAACCGGCGATTGCGCAAGGAATGACCGTGCTTTGCGACCGGTTCTTTGATTCAACGCGAGTTTACCAAGGTGCCAGCGGCAATGTTGATATGTCGTTGCTGTCAAAACTGGAAAGAATTGCCTGCGAAGGCTGTTGGCCGGACCTTACGATCATCCTTGACCTTGAGCCAATAGAAGGGCTGCGGCGGGCTGCTGCACGTCAGTCCATGCCGGGCGGTCCTGATCGTTTTGAGAAAGACACGCTTGCGCTGCAAAATGTTCGCCGCCAAGCCTATCTGGAGATCGCTCGCCGCGAACCAGATCGCTGTGTGGTGGTCGATGCGCAAGGTGACCCTCAAGCAGTCCACGCCAAAGTTGCCGAAGCAGTTTTTGCCAGGTTTTGGCCAAAGCCGGCTGCCCGGCGAAGACTATTTTCAGTCAGGAAGGTTTGACTTAATTGACCATTGACGAATACAGCCTTCCGGCTTGGGACAGGATCGACGGGATACCCGATCCGCTTGAGAACCGGTCGATCTTTGGTCATGATGAAACGCTCGATCTGTTGTGCGCGCGCTATGCCAGCGGCAAGATGCACCATGCCTGGCTTTTGTCGGGGCCGCGCGGCATCGGGAAGGCCACGCTGTCGGCACGCTTTGCGGCGCATGTCTTTCGCTACCCGGATGCCGGCAAGGCCCCACATCACTACGTTGTGCCCTCACACGACGATGCTGTCGAACGCCAGGTGATGCGTGGTGCACATCCCAACCATTTGCACATGCGCCGTCCGTTCAATGACGAAAAGAAAAAATGGCGAAAGGATCTGACTGTTTCCGAAATCCGCCGCACTGTTTCCTTTTTCGGCAGCACTGCAGGAGAGAGCGGCTGGCGTGTAGCCGTTGTCGACACTGCCGATGATCTCAACGCCAATGCGGCCAATGCGCTGCTGAAAATCCTTGAAGAACCACCCTCGCGCACGATTTTTCTGGTGCTGGCCAACGCGCCGAGAATGCTGGCCACGATCCGCTCGCGCTGCCAGAAAATACAGATGCGCCCGCCAAACGACGCGCAGGTCATTGAAGCACTAAGAAACCTCGGACTTGGCGACGATGTAGCGCCGCAAGACCTGAAACTGGCCGCCTTGCTGGCTGGCGGTTCGGTGCGCCGTGCAATCAATTTTCTGGTTGATGACGGGATTGAACTCTATCGCCGGTTTGCTGCCTTGGCGGGTGGACAGCGCCTCGACCTAGCGGAAGCGCACATGCTCGCAAGTGAGCTGGCAGCGCCAAAAGCCAATGATCGCTATCGATTGCTACTCGACATCGCCCACGACTATGTTTCACGACGGATCAGGGGAGAGGACGAGCCGGTTCAAACATCCGGTGAGCGCCAACGCCAAGGGGTATCAACCCTTGCCGGATGGGTTGATGTATGGGAAAAGACGCGCCAATCCGCACATCTGGCCGACACGTGGAATTTGGACCGCAAGCAGGTGATTTTAAACCTGTTTTCATCCCTGCACGAGGCAGCCTGAGCGAAACAACCGACAACCGCAAACGCAGGCGGCAATGACCGACAACAAGACCTTTTACATCACAACTGCCATTTCATACCCCAATGGCGTGCCGCACATGGGCCATGCCTATGAGTTGATTGCGACCGACGCTATTGCCCGCTTTAAGCGGCTTGATGGCTTTGATGTTTTCTTTCTTACCGGTACCGACGAGCACGGCCAGAAAATGCTGCAAACGGCACGCCGCGAGAACATGACGCCGATGGAACTTGCTGACCGTAATTCGGCACGGTTTCGTGCGATGGCTGAAACACTCAACGCTTCGAACGATGACTTCATCCGCACAACAGAGCCGCGCCACCATGGCACCGTGCGTGAATTGTGGAAGCGGATGGAGGCCAATGGAGATCTGTACCGCGACAGCTATTCCGGTTGGTATTCGGTGCGTGACGAGGCCTATTACGACGAAGGCGAGACAGAAGTGCGCGAGGATGGCGTGCGCTACGGCCCGCAAGGAACTCCGGTCGAATGGGTCGAAGAAGCGAGCTGGTTCTTCAGGCTTTCGGCATGGCAGGACAGATTGCTGGAACTTTATGAAAAAAATCCGGATTTCATAGGGCCAGACTCAAGGCGCAACGAGGTCATCAGTTTCGTCAAATCAGGGCTGCGCGATTTGTCGATGTCACGCACGACGTTTGACTGGGGCATCCCCGTCCCCGGCGATCCTGGCCATGTGATGTATGTCTGGGTGGATGCGTTGACCAATTACGTGACAGCCACCGGCTGGCCGGAAAAGCACGAGCGCAACCATTTCTGGCCGGCGGATGTTCATGTCATTGGCAAGGACATCGTGCGCTTCCACGCTGTTTACTGGCCAGCCTTTCTGATGAGCGCAGGATTGCCATTGCCCAAGCGGGTTTATGGCCACGGATTTCTGTTCAACCGCGGCGAGAAGATGTCAAAATCGGTCGGCAATGTGCTTGATCCATTCAGCGTGGCTGAAAGCTATGGCGTCGATCAAATGCGCTATTTCTTCCTGCGCGAAATTCCGTTCGGCCAGGATGGATCTTACAGCCACGAAGGCATCGTCGCCCGTATCAATGCCGATCTGGCCAATGACCTCGGCAATCTGGCGCAGCGCTCGCTGTCGATGATCAACAAGAACTGTGAGGGCAAGGTACCGCAACAAGGCACGCTAACCAGCGCAGATCACGAGATGTTGGAAGCAGCCTATGGCCTGCTGGCCGAATGCCGAATCCAAATGGATGTGCAGCAGATATCCAAAGCGTTGGACGCCATCTGGAAAGTTGTCGGTGACGCCAACCGCTACTTCGCAGCGCAGGAACCCTGGGTGCTGCGAAAGACCGACACGGTCCGCATGGAAACCGTGTTGTGGACAACGGCCGAGGTGATCCGCGTCGTCGCGATCCTCGCACAATTTGTCATGCCGCAAAGTGCCACCAAGATGTTGGACCTGCTGGCAGTGCCTCTTCAAAGCCGTTCATTTACTGCGCTGGGCGCTGGAAACAGCCTGACTGCTGGCACCGAATTGCCGGTACCTGCCGGTGTGTTTCCACGTTACGTGGAGGCGGAGGCTTCGTGACGAACGGATCCGGCTTGCCCGCACTCGTCGATTCCCATTGCCATCTCGACTTCCCCGACTTTTCCGAGGAGCGCGATGCCATTGTCGGCCGGGCATTGGATGCCGGCATCTGCCGGATGGTAACAATCTCGACGCGCATCAAGAAGTTTCCGCAAATACTTGAAATCGCAGAAAAATACCGCGAGGTTTTTTGTTCCGTGGGAACCCATCCTCACAATTCACATGAGGAAACAGACATAACTACTGAAAATATAGTAGAATTATCCAGTCATGCCAAGGTTGTGGCGATTGGTGAAGCTGGTCTCGACTATTTTTACGACAAGTCACCGCGTGATATTCAGGCAGCGAGTTTTCGCAATCACATTGCGGCGGCGCGCCAGAGCGGACTGCCTTTGGTCATTCACGCCCGCGATGCCGACGATGACATGGCGGCGATCTTGCGCGAGGAAACGGGGAAGGGTGCCTTTCCGTTTGTGCTGCACTGTTTTTCTTCTGGTCGCGAACTTGCCCGCACTGGCATTGAACTGGGCGGGTATGTTTCGTTTTCAGGCATCCTGACTTTTCCCAAAAGCACTGCAATCCGGGATATAGCTGCCGGACTGCCGCTTGATCGGCTGCTGGTTGAAACAGATGCCCCATATCTTGCGCCGCCGCCATTTCGCGGCAAACGCAACGAACCGGCCTATGTGGCCCACACGGCCCGGGTTCTCGCACAGACGCTTGGAGTGAGCGAAGCCGAAATCCGCCAAAGAACAACGGAAAACTTTTTCCGCCTGTTCAGCAAAGTGCCGAGGGAATTTGCCGCGTGAACCTGCGCCTGACCATTCTTGGCTGCGGTTCGTCACCCGGAGTTCCGCGCATCAATGGCGAATGGGGCGAGTGCGATCCGGAAAATCCAAAGAACCGGCGGCTGCGCTGCTCAGCGCTGATCGAGCGCTTTGGCCAGGAAGGCACAACCAGCGTCGTGATCGACACCAGTCCGGATTTCCGGGCACAAATGTTGTCGGCAAAGGTGAGTTGGCTGGACGGCGTCGTTTACACCCATGCCCACGCCGACCACATTCACGGCATTGACGATCTGCGCCAGTATGCCCTGATACAGCGAAAGCGGATTGCGACTTATGCCGACGAAGCCACCACGGTTCGACTAAGGCAAGGCTTTGGATATTGTTTTGAAACGCCGCAAGGCAGCATGTATCCGCCTATCCTCGACCATACCGTTATCAGTGCCGGGCAGCGGTTGCGGATTGACGGGCAGGGCGGCCCCATTGATCTTTTGCCAGTTTATCAGGAACACGGGAACATCCATTCGCTGGGATTTCGCATTGGCGGCGACCTGGACACCCTGACAGGTGGGCTTTGCTACTCGCCGGACATTTCCGGCATACCGGAGCAAAGCATGCCGATGCTACAGCGGCTTGATACGTGGATTCTGGATGCGCTTCAGTACCGGCCGCACTCCAGTCACTTTTCGCTGGAGGAAGCCCTTCATTGGATCGAGCGGCTGAAGCCAGCGCGGGCGTACCTCACGCATATGCACACGCCCCTCGATTACGACAAGGTCGCCGCCATTACGCCTGACAACGTCGCTCCGGCGTTTGACGGGCTTCAAATTGCCGTTGGCTGAAGCAACAAGCTCGGCTTTTTCGGCTGACCTGGTTGATACGACGAAGTCGGTGTTCCAGCCCGTATATGGGCCAAATCCTGTATCAGATGTAGCGATGGACGAACCAGGTGTCAGAAGCCTGGAAATTTTTTCGGCGGTTTGCGGGGATATCTCCACACGATCCAAAATGGATTCGGCTGTCGTCTTTTCGCTGGCATCAGGGTCAATGCCATGAACTGCACGGGTGTATTTACCAAGGCTGTTTTCAAGCGTCAGAACCTGCCAGCCGGTTTTGCCTTGGGCCAAATCGGTTCCAAACATGGTGAAGAGATGCGTGCCGAACGGCATTTGCCCGCTCTTGATATGGATCGGCACGTCAAAAAGCGGCTCAAAGCCTTGTCGAACGTAGAGCCTGCCATTGGCTGGCGGAACCTTGCCAAGCGTCTTGAACAGTGCCGTTACCGTTTGCGGGGTCAGGTTGCCATTGGCCGGCAGGCCGTGGACTTCCTGAAACATGCGCAGCGCAGACATTGTCGCTTCGCCAACAAGCCCGTCAACCTTGTCGGTATAATAGCCAAGTTGCTTGAGACCGGATTGAACATCACTGGCAAGGGCGGAATTTTCGCCTCGGGTAATCAACATGCGCAACGGCTTGCCGCTACTTGCCTCTTTCCAAAGTGATGAAGGCTCGACCACAGGATAGCCCATCGACCGGTCGAGCCGCATGCCGATTTCGGCCTTGTATGGCTGCGGCAACAGTGGATGGGAAATTGCCCGTGGAGCAATGACTTCGGGATTGACCGCCACATGAACACCGGGCGCACTCATTGAGTACAGGTTTTCCGCCAGATCTTCAGGAAGCCTGATGCAGCCATGTGAGGCCGGGTAATCCGGAACCACGCCCTGGTGAAGCGCCACACCTGTCCATGTAAGCCTTTGCATCCAGGGCATTGGCGCATTGGAATAAAGGTTGGAGCGGTGAAATTTGGTCTTGTGCAGGACCGAAAAAACGCCTGTCGGCGTTGAGTGTCCGGGCTTGCCGGATGAAATTTTTGTTTCGGCGATCATGGCATTGCCACGCCAAGCCTGCAGTTTTTGGTCATTGAGCGAAACCACAAAAAGCAGCGGATCACTGCCATGTGCCGCCGCAGGCTGTTCTTGTGCCAACGCCAAACCGGACGCGACCAACAGGCTTGAAACAAACATTGCCGGAAAAAGCTGGGCGCGCATCGACGATGATCCAGAATCACATATCAAAAGCCCCACAAAAGGATAAATCAAATATGCAAAAAATCAAACATCCGGCGAAGGCAATTCCCGGTTTGGTAACAATGTAAGTTCCATAATATATCTTATGCAATTAGCATATTTGAAACCCAACAGTTCTGTGGATCGTTCGTTGACTTGTCATGGCTGGTTGACACTTGCTCTGCTAGATACACTGCATGAACCCTTCCCGTGACATTTCCCGGCTGCTTGAGATCATGGCGGCACTGCGTACTCCCGGCTCCGGCTGTGCTTGGGACCTTCAGCAGGATTTCAAGACCATCGCTCCATACACCATAGAGGAAGCCTATGAAGTGGCCGACGCCATCGACCGTGGCGATATGGAGGAGCTGAAACTGGAGCTTGGCGATTTGCTGCTGCAGTCGGTTTACCATTCCCGCATGGCTGAGGAAGCTGGGCACTTCAATTTCGCCGATGTGGTGGAGGCCATCACGAAAAAAATGATACGCCGCCACCCGCATGTTTTCGGTGATGAGCAGGCCCGTTCCGCAGGTTCGGCCAAAGGGCAATGGGAGCGCATCAAGGCCGAGGAGAAAGCCGAACTTGCTGCCGCCAAAGCCGCCCGCGGTCATGTGCCTTCGAACAATACAGGTCTGCTGGACGATATCGCGACCACCCTTCCCGGCCTGATGGTAGCGGTCAAACTGCAGGCACGCGCTGGTTCCGTCGGGTTTGACTGGAACGATCCACGCGCGGTGATTGCCAAGATTCGTGAGGAACTGGACGAGGTTGAAGCTGAAATCGAACATGGTACGCAGCAGGACAAGGCTGAGGAAATCGGTGATCTTCTTTTTGCCATCGCCAATTTGGCGCGCCATTTGCACCTGGACCCGGAGGGCGCTGTCCGCTCGGCCAATGCCAAGTTCAGGAAACGCTTTCGCTACATCGAAGAAAACATCATGGAGCGGACCGGCAAAACCATGAAGGAAGCCGGTCTTGAAGAAATGGAAACGCTTTGGCAGGAAGCCAAGACACGATAATCCGTTCCATTGCCTATTTCTCGCCGCGAAGTGCCTGTGCCTTTGCCGGTTGCGCCCGCACTTTCAGAACCACTGAACCGTCGTCCCGGTCTTCCCGAGAGAGAACTTCGCTGTTGGCGTAAATGGTTCCAAGGCGGGCCATTTCATTGACCAAAAGCGTGATTTCCATTTCCTCTGCAGCAATACCCAGCCGCGCTTCAATGGCTGCCAAAAGGTCGTCCATGCCCTCCCCGGTCTGCGCCGAAACGAGGATTGGCGCGCCCTCGCCGACCAGCCTGTTGGCGCGAATGGACGCCAGTGCCTCCGGATCCAGCAGGTCGGTTTTGTTCCAGACTTCCAAGACTTTGGCGCGCCCTTCCTGTTCAATGCCAAGCTGGGCAAGCACCGTATAAACGTCGGCCGCCTGTGCTGCCGTGTCCGGGTCGGAGATATCGCGGATGTGCAAAATCAACCCGGCTTCCAAAACCTCTTCAAGTGTTGCCCGGAATGCTGCAACCAGCATGGTTGGCAAGTTTGAAACAAAGCCGACTGTATCGGAAAGGATGCATTCGCCACCCTTGGGCAACACCAGGCGTCGCAGTGTCGGGTCGAGTGTCGCAAACAACAGATCCTTGGCGAATACCTGGGAACCGGTCAACTGGTTGAACAAGGTTGACTTGCCGGCATTGGTGTAGCCTGCCAACGCCACTACTGGGGTGGGGATTTTGCGCCGTTTTGCGCGGTGCAGACTGCGGGTCTGGCTTACTTTTTCCAGATCGCGTTCAAGCCGCAAAATGCGGTCCTGAAGCAGGCGGCGGTCAGCCTCAATCTGTGTTTCACCGGGTCCTCCGGTTTTCCCGAGGCCGCCGCGCTGCCGTTCCAGATGGGTCCACTGACGGACAAGTCGGCCTTTTTGGTAGTTCAAATGCGCCAGTTCTACCTGCAAACGCCCTTCCTTGGTACGCGCCCGCTCGCCAAAGATTTCGAGGATTATGCCGGTACGATCAAGTACCTTGCAGTTCCAGGCCTTTTCCAGGTTGCGCTGCTGGACCGGTGTCAGCGGATGGTCGATTATCGCAAGACCAATTTCTTCGGCCTTGATTATGCCGGCAATTTCGTCGGTTTTTCCCGATCCAAACAAGGTTGCCGGTTTGGTTTCCCGCAGCGGCACCAGACCGCTATGCACCACATTTAGCGAAATCGCGCGCGCCAGTCCTACAGCCTCGGCAAGTTTGGAAGCACCCGAGCGCACCAGAACCTTGCCTGAGGCATTGATCGAAATTTCTGGTGCATCGGCAACATTTGCGCCGCGACGCTGCAGTTCGGGAACCAGCACTATCGCCCGTTCCGGCATGCCTGAATCTTCAGCCGACCATTGAAACCGGGATTTGCCGCCCCGCTCTGCTTCGCTCAATCGCCCGCCTCTTCACTGCCACTTTCGCCAAAACTGACCGGGCCGGACGGCATGATGGTCGAAATGGCGTGCTTGTATACCAGCTGGGCTATGCCGTCGCGTTTCAGCAAAACGCAGAAATTGTCAAACCAGGTAACAACGCCGTTCAACTTGACGCCATTCACCAAAAAAATTGTGAGAGGGATTTTTTGTTTGCGAACCTGATTGAGGAAAGCGTCCTGCAAGTTCTGCGGCTTTTCCGGCATTGCCAATGGTTGTCTCCGCTTGTTTTTTGTCGCTGCTTCCCACACACATCTGGCAGCCAGCGCCTTGTTTTCGGCGATTATCGCGGACCGCTCTTCGATTTTTACGACGTAGCGGCATGTTGGTTTATAGGGACGTGTAAGCCTCCATATCAAGCGGAACTTTGGGCATATGCCACATCAGTACCACTCAGGCGGCTGTGTCTTCCTCCTTTTGTCGCCGATCAAACAGGCCCAGCATTTTCAATTTTCTGTGAAGAGCAGATCGCTCCATCCCGACAAATTCAGCAGTGCGTGAGATGTTGCCGCCAAACCGGGCTACTTGCGCGTTGAGATAGTCGCGCTCAAATGCCTCTCGGGCATCCTTTAGCGGCATCGACATCAGGTGTTCACCGCCATTGCCGGCGATCGAGGGCAGCATTTCGCCAATCTCGGCAGGAAGCATGTCGGCTGTGATCAACGCACCTGCTTCAACGCGCGATAAAATCATCAGGCGTTCGATGTTGTTGCGAAGCTGGCGGATATTGCCCGGCCAATCATGGGCTTGGAGTACCGCCATTGCATCCGCCCCCATCTTGCAATCGCGGATGCCGGCATGGCGGGCAATTTGTTCCATGAATGCTTCAACCAGCACCGGTACGTCTTCACGCCGTTCGGCCAGCGAGGGAACGCGCAACGGCACCACTGCCAGTCGATGAAACAAATCTTCGCGAAACTCGCCGCGACGGATCATGTCCTCCAGGTTTCGTGCTGTAGAGGACAGAATACGCACATCAACCTTGACCTTGGTCGCGCCCCCTACCCGTTCAAATTGCTGTTCGACCAGCACCCGCAGGATTTTGTTCTGGGTCTCGCGCGGCATGTCTGCGACTTCGTCGAGGTAGAGTGTGCCGCCGTGTGATTCTTCCAGGGCGCCGACCTTGCGGGCACCGCTCCCGGTAGCCTCAGTGCCAAACAACTCCACTTCCATGCGTTCGGGCGTGATCGCCGCTGCGTTCAATGCGACAAACGGGCCATTCGCCCTGTTGGAGGCGCGGTGGATGGTCCTGGCAACAAGTTCTTTGCCCGAGCCGGAACCACCAATGATCATGATGCGACTGTTGGTAGGCGCCACGCGTTCAATGGTCATGCGCAGCTGGTTCATGACCGGCGAATTGCCAATCATTTCCGGCATGTCGGTGCTGCGGTCCTGCAGTTCGCGCACCTGCTTTTTGAGATTTGAAGCCTCAACGGCGCGCTCGGCAATGAGGATCAACCGATCCGACTTGAAAGGTTTTTCGATATAATCGTAAGCGCCCGATTTGATTGCGGAAACGGCGGTGTCAATTGTGCCGTGGCCGGAGATCATGACCACTGGCAATTCCGGGTGGTCTTTGCGAATCTCGGCCAGAAGTTCGAGGCCATCTAGTCTTGATCCCTGCAGCCATATATCGAGGAAGACAAGAGACGGCCGTCGGGCCTTTATCGCAGCGAGCGCAGAATCCGCATCCCCGGCAGTTCGTGTGCCGTGGCCTTCGTCTTCAAGGATGCCGGCGACAAGTTCGCGGATGTCCTGTTCGTCGTCGACAACCAGAATGTCGGTGGCCATTGTTCTCAGCTCCCAGCTGCTTGTGTTAATGGAGTAGCCTTGCTTTGGCGGGCTGCTGCCTTGCGTTCAAGTACAGCTGCAGCTGCCTTGTCGTCGGCGGGCAATGTCATCCGCATCATTGCACCGTGCCCGCCGTCTGCCACCTGCGGGGCGTCCAGCAATTCAATTCCGCCGCCATGGTCTTCAAGAACCTTGCGAACAATCGCCAAGCCCAATCCGGTGCCTTTTTCACGTGTCGTCATATAGGGCTCCAGCAATCGTTGCCGGTTTTCCTTGGGAAGGCCTCGGCCATTGTCGATGAAATCGATGATGAAGTCGTCGCCTTGCCTGCTGGCCCTGATCTCGATCCGTCCTTTTTCCTTGTCCGTATTTTCTTTGGATTCAATGGCTTCTGCGGCATTCTTCAATACGTTTATGAATGCCTGCGACATCAGCCGCGTGTCAAAAAATCCATACAAGGGTACTTTGCCAAAATCGGTCGAAAACTCAATTTCCGGGTAGCCTACCTTTTGCAGGAACACGGCCTCAACAATCGTTTCGGCAAGATTGGTTGGTTCCATAACCGGTTTGGGCATGCGGGCAAACGACGAGAACTCGTCAACCATGCGCCCGATGTCGCCAACCTGGCGGATGATCGTGTCGGTACATTGGTCGAATATTTCCTTGTCTTCCAGGATGTATTTTCCGTAGCGACGACGGATTCGCTCTGCCGACAGCTGGATGGGGGTCAGCGGGTTCTTGATTTCATGGGCGATGCGCCGTGCCACATCTGCCCATGCCGTGCTGCGCTGCGCAGAAACCAGGTCGGTGATGTCATCGACCGTGATAACGAAAGAATGGTCCGGTATTTCCGGGTCGTCATCGTCGCGTTCGAGCGTAACTTGAACGTTCAATGTTCGCTCACTGCCTTGCCGCCAGAGTGTGATTTGCTCGCGGTGTTCGGGCTTTCGCGATTGCCGTGCCCGTTTGAAAACACCGCCGAGCTCCGGTGCCAGTTTCTTCAGGCTCTTGCCTGAGTAGGTTGCGCCGCCGAACAAGGGTTCCGCCGCCTTGTTGGCTATGGTGATCCGTCCCTCGCGCGAGACGCCAACAACCGCTGCGCTCACGCCGGACAGCACAGCCTCGGTGAACCGGGCTCGTTGGTCGATGTCGTCTTTGGCCTGGAGGATTTCGTTGCGCTGGTTGCGCAACTCGGAAATCATGACGTTGAAAGTATCTGAAAGGCTTTTGAGATCACCTTCCGTGTGTTGGGTGCCAACACGTACATCGAGATTGCCAAGACTGACGGCATCGGCAGCTGTGATCAACCGCCGTATCGGCGCGACAACGCGGTCGGCAACCGAGATTCCCATCCAGATTGCTGCCAGCAGCACTATCAGGCACACGCCCACATAAAGCACCGCAAATGCCAGTTGAACAGGCAACCGGTTTTTCTCAAGATCGGCATATTGTTCGGTGTTCTCTTCCATCAAGCGCAATTGCGCCAGTACCTCTGCGCGCAACGGCATTATCGAATACAGATAGGCATTGGGTATCTCGCGCAACTTGAACATTGCGCCGATGAAATTGGTGTTTCCCGGTGGTATTGCCACCGGATCGCCACTGTCGGCTGCAACAAAAAACTCGTCCCGCGCCTTGGGTATCTCGACCTTGTCGTCAATTCGGGCCTGTGTGATGACGCTCCCGTCCCTGCGCAACAGCTGCACGGAAATGAAGCCCCTGCCCTTTGCCTGTAGTTTCACGAGGTTTTCAAAACCGGGTAGATCCAGATTGTAAATCTGGCGCGCCCGATCAAGTTCGAAAGCCATCGAAATGGCGTTTCCGGTGAGTGTGCGCCGGCTTTCGTCCATGTAGGCGCGGGCAATGTTTACCGATGATCCGACGATTTGCTTGGTTCGCAGTTCGAACCACCGGTCCAGGCCAACATCAAGTGTAATGCTGGCCACGATTGCCACAAGGATGGCTGGAATCGCTGCAACGAGGGCAAACAGGCTGATAATTCGCACATGAAGCCGGGCTGCTGCCCTGCCTTTGCGCCGCCCTTGAAAGATGACAAAAATCTCGCGGCCGATCAGAAAAAGCAACATCGCCGCAAGAATTGTATTGATGGCCAGCGCCGTGCGAACCACAGACCCATTCGGCGAAATGGGGGTCAGGCCGATCAGGATCAGGAAGGTGACGCCCCCGGTCACCATCAAGGCGATGACGGCAGCAAGTCCCAGCAGCCGCGAGATGCCGCCGCGTTCTGATTTGGAGTTGGCAGACAAATCATTCAGAACCGCGTCGCGGCCTGTTGCGGAAAGGGCGCGGTCCAAGGGCAGAGCATCCATGATTGAACAGCCATTCCGGTTCGCAGGCGCAAAAAGCGTCCCGGCTTCATGCCATGCCCCGTGACATTCGTGCAACTCAATTGTGGCAAAAATGAAACAAGTCAACACACCGGAAAAGGCGGACCAGTGACAAACTCAGCGAAGTGTCCGGATTACCTGAATGTCCAGTTCCCGGATTTTTTTGCGCAATGTGTTGCGATTTACGCCAAGAAGTTCCGCAGCCTTGATCTGGTTTCCCCGCGTTGCAGCAAGCGTGGCAGCTATCAATGGCTGCTCAAGTTGCCGCAAAACCCGGTGATACAACCCTGGAGGCGGTAAATCTGCACCAAAACTGCCAAAGTAACTGGCAAGCCAAGCCTCAGATGCGGTTGCGATGTCGGTTGGTCCAATGTGCCCGTTTCGCATGACAGGATCAGGATACAACTCCCCACCGCGCAACTCGGCTTCGATGATTTCGGCTGTGATCAATTCCTGCGGGTAAAGCGCGGAAAGACGACGAACCATGTTTTCAAGCTCACGAACATTGCCCGGCCAGCGGTAGTGCTTGAGAAGCTCCACCGCATCGGTGTCAATGTGCTTTGGTGCCAGCCCGTCTTTTTCTGCCTTTGCCAAAAAATGCCGGACCAGGTCGGCCACGTCGTCGGACCGCTCGCGCAACGGCGGCAAGCGCAACGGAACAACGTTCAACCGATAGTAAAGGTCCTCGCGAAACAGGCCCTGGTTAATCAGCGTGCGCAGGTCCTTGTTGGTTGCAGCGACGATGCGCACGTCCGTCCGAATTGGCGTGCGGCCTCCAACGGTGGTATATTCGCCTTGCTGCAATACCCGAAGCAGGCGTGTTTGTGCGTCCATCGGCATGTCGCCGATTTCATCCAGAAAAAGTGTCCCGCCATCGGCACGCTCAAACTGCCCGGCGGACCGGTTTTGTGCCCCGGTAAATGCCCCTTTTTCGTGTCCGAACAACTCGGATTCGATGAGATCCTTGGGGATGGCTGCCATGTTGATTGCTACAAACGGCCCGTTTCTCCGCTTGCCATAGTCGTGTAGTGCGCGCGCCACCAATTCCTTGCCTGTTCCGGATTCGCCGGTAATCATCAACGTCAGATCGGTTTGCATGAGGCGGGCAAGCACACGGTAAACGTCCTGCATGGCAGCCGATCGGCCAACCAGCGGCATGGATTCGCCAGTCTCGTCAAACCTTGCTGTCGATTTTTGTCGCCTCGGCTCAAGGATCGCCCTGCCGGCTATCGCGATCAGTTCCTGCAAATCGAACGGCTTTGGCAAATATTCATAGGCGCCGCGCTCCGATGCCTTGATCGCGGTCATGAAGGTGTTTTGTGCACTCATCACGACCACCGGCAATTCAGGCCGAGTGCGCTTGATGCGCGGCAGCAATTCGAACGCGTCGCCATCGGGCATGATCACGTCGGATATGACCAGATCGCCGTCGCCTGCCGAAATCCAGCGCCAAAGTGTGGCAATGTTGGAAGTAACCCGCACTTCGTACCCGGCCCGCGACAGTGCCTGGTTCAGGACTGTGCGAATTGCGGCATCATCGTCGGCAACCAGTACCAGACCCTTGCTCATTGATCATCCCTTGGAAAATGTTCGCCATCAGGGCCGCGCCAGGCGGGAAGAAGGATCCGGAAAACTGTTTTTCTGGGTTCGGAATCGCATTCGATGACTCCGCCATGATCCCCGACGATCTTTGCGACCAGAGCAAGCCCAAGGCCCGATCCATTGGTTTTTGTGGTTACAAACGGATCGAAAATATGTGCACGGATGTCTTCGGAAACGCCCGGACCATTGTCGCGAACGCAGAACTCCAACGGCAAGGAAATGCGTTCGTTGGAGCCCTGAACCGACAGATGAATACCCGGCCGGAATGCTGTGGAGAAGACAATCTCGCCGTCTGCCATGCCTTCCACTGCTTCGGCAGCATTTTTCGCCAGATTTAGAAAAATCTGGATTAACTGGTCGCGGTTGCCGAAGACCGGCGGCAATGAGGGGTCATATTCCTCAACCAGTCGGAAATCCCGGGCAAAGCCGGAAATCGACAATCGTTTGACGTGCTCAAGCACGGAGTGGATGTTTACCGGCTTTCGCTCGATTGGCCGCTCGTCGGAAAATACTTCCATCCGGTCAACCAGATGCACAATCCGGTCGGCTTCGTCCATGATGAGGCGTGTCAGCACACGGTCTTCATCGCTGGCCGACATTTCCAGCAATTGAGCAGCTCCGCGAATTCCCGAAAGCGGATTCTTGATCTCGTGCGCCAGCATTGCCGCCAGGCCGGTCACCGTCCTGGCCGCTCCCCGGTGGGTCAATTGCCGGTCGATCTTGTTTGCCATGTTTTGCGGCTGGAACATCAGCACCACGTTTCCGGGGCGCTCGGGAACCGGGGACGCAAACACATCGACGACCTTGTCGCGCCCGATACGGGGTGATGAAATATCAACCTTGTATTCGTTGATCGGCGAGTTTTCTGCGCGAACCTGGTCGATCAATGCCAGAACGGGGCTGCCAAACGGAATGAAATGGTCAATCACATGGCGGGCAAGAAAAGCAGAGGAGGAGCGGAAAAACGATTCTGCCGCCAGATTGGCATAGCAAATTTGCCGTGTCGGCGCGACCATCACAACCGGATGCGGCAAGGCATCAAGGACGGTATTTCCTTCCGGCATGCTGGATGGCGGCTGGACAAGAACGCGCGATTGGTTCTGCGGCAAGCCCTGTGTCATGCGGCAACTGCAGTTTTGGTGATTGCGGCAGTTCTTGCCGGAACCCTCGAGGCTTCACCTGATTGGCGCAGGATAGACACAACTTCTGCCGGGTGCTGCGAGGTCAAAATGGCCCGCCGTGAAGGTTCCAGCAAATCAACGCCCATGGCATCCATGTACCAGCCCATATGCTTACGAGCTTGTCGCAGGCCGGATTCCTTCCCGTACAATGTCAAAAGCCCCTGGTAATGTTCGACGGCAATTTCGGCAATCGCAGCTGCATCCAGAGAGGCTGGCGCTTTTTGTGAGCCGCCAATATCTCCGGCCAGCCAGGGCGAGCCATAGCTGGCCCTCCCCGTCATGACCGCATCTGCACCAGACATGTCCAGAGCCTGGTTTGCGGTCTTTTGATCCATGATATCGCCGTTGACTACGAGCGGAATGCTGATTGCCTCGCGCACTTTCCGGACTGCGCGCCAATCGGCCGAACCGTTGTAGAACTGGCAGCGCGTACGGCCATGGACCGTGATCATCCTGACGCCTGCATTTTCGGCAGACCGGGCTATATGCGCAGCGTTGTGGCTCAGGGCGTCCCAGCCCAGACGCATTTTGAGGCTGACCGGCACCTTGACGGCGTTGACGACTGTTTCAATCAATTCGAGCGCAAGTTCCGGCTCGCGCATCAATGCCGATCCGGACATGCCGGTTGTTACCCGCTTGGCCGGGCAGCCCATGTTGATGTCTATGAGGTCGGCGCCGTTGCCTTCTGCCATTTCGGCAGCAAGCCGCATCCATTTGGGTTCGCGACCAGCCAATTGCACGGCGTGAATGGGGCCATCTCCCGGCATTGCCTTGAGGAGCATCTCCGCTTCGCCATTGACCAACGCTTCGCTGGCGACCATTTCGCTGAAAACCAGGCCTGCACCAAAACGCCAGGCAAGGTTGCGAAACACGCGATCTGTCACACCAGACATCGGTGCCAGGAATGATCTGTTGGCAATCAGCAGCCCGCCCACTTCCAATGGGGTTTCAAGCGACCCGTTTTGCGGCTGGGCTTCAGTATTGATCATTTTTTGTGCAATTCCGTTTCTGCAAATAATGTAACCACAAATGGTGCGCTGCACAAGAACCAATTGCATTTCGCGACACGTTGCCGTTGCCAGCCAGGTTGGCTGTGACTAAACCATATTTTGAAAGTCAGCGGATTGGGGCCAAACTTGCAGCGCATTGCAGTGGTGATAGTTGCGGCCGGGCGTGGTGAGCGAATGGGCGGAACCGAAGGGCCCAAGCAATACCGTGAACTTGGCAGCAAGAGCGTGCTGTTGCATTCGGCAGAACCTTTTTTGTCACACCCCGATGTTGATATGGTTTTGGTGGTCATCCATCGTGATGACGCAGGGTTGTATGAGGCAGCAATGCCGCAGCACCCTCGCCTTTTGCCGCCGGTTTTTGGCGGCCCGACCCGTCAGCAAAGTGTATTGCACGGCCTTGAAGCAATTGCCGGGCACCACATTGGCAAGGTTTTGATCCACGATGCGGCAAGACCGTTTGTGTCTGCCGAAACGATTTCCGCCGTTCTGGCCGTTGTGGCTGACGGCATCGGAGCCATTGCAGCCCATCCGGTTGCCGATACGCTCAAGCGGGCGAGCGCAGCTGGAGATGTCAAGCAAACGGTTTCGCGCGACATGCTTTTTGCAGCCCAAACTCCGCAAGGTTTCATGTTTTCCGACATCCTTGCCGCACACAGGCTTGCGGTTGCCAACAACACCGTCGGCTTGACCGATGATGCCTCGGTGGCCGAGGCAGCCGACATGCAGGTACGTATTGTCCATTCGCCGTCCATCAATTTCAAGATAACCCTGGAGCCTGATTTGCAGATCGCCCGCATGATGCTGGGAAACATGATCCCGGATGTTCGCACCGGAAATGGTTATGACGTTCATCAGCTGGAACCTGGCGATCACATCACCTTGTGCGGCGTGGAGATTGCCCACAGCCAGAAACTGAAAGGCCATTCGGACGCAGATGTCGGATTGCATGCCCTGACTGACGCGCTGCTCGGCACCATTGGTGATGGCGATATCGGCTCGCATTTTCCTCCTTCGGACATGCAGTGGAAAGGCGCTTCGTCAGACCGGTTTTTGGCGCATGCGTTGGCTCTGGTCCGGGCCAAGGGCGGCACAATCACGCATCTTGATGTGTCGTTGATTTGCGAGGCACCGCGCATTGGTCCGCACCGCGATGCAATGCGCGCGTGCATCGCGCAGATTGCGGGCATCTCCATTGATCGCGTTGCGGTCAAGGCCACGACCAACGAGAAAATTGGTTTCGTCGGTCGTGGAGAAGGAATTGCAGCGATTGCAACGGCAACAGCGGTTTTTGCACCCACTGGCGGTACAAATGGAAATTGATCCCGAGCTTTCCACAATCTCTGCCTTCACCCTGGAAGCGTTTGGCAAAGCCGGCCTGAAGATCGCAACAGCCGAATCATGCACCGGAGGGTTGATTGCCGCCCTGCTGACATCGCATGCAGGTTCTTCTTCTGTATTCGACCGTGGTTTTGTGACCTACTCAAATGCCGCAAAAACCCAGATGCTGGGTGTGGAGGCGGCATTGATCCAAGCAGAGGGCGCGGTTTCCGGCCCGGTTGCTGCAGCGATGGCGACAGGAGCTTTGGTTCATTCGGATGCTGACGCAGCGGTTTCAGTTACCGGGATTGCCGGACCAGGCGGCGGATCGCCTGAGAAACCGGTCGGGCTGGTGTATGTTGCGGTAGCCACCCGCGATGAAGAAGGTGCTTTTGTCGAAGAATTCCGGTTTGAAAACAATGGTCGCGATTTCATCCGAAACGAGACGGCCAAGGTGGCGCTGGAAATGTTGTTGGCCTACGCCATCATGGACGACAACACGGATGGTTGATCCGCGAACCCGCCACGAGGCAACAATGAGATCGAAACAATTTCCAAAATCGCAACTTTTGTGATTGAATATGAACCAAGGGGCGAGGACCCACCGGATTCGCATGCCCGCTGCCGGTGCATCTGTCAGGAGACTCTGAATGAAATATATTTCCAAAAACATCGTTTTGGCAGCAGCGGCGTCGTTGATCGCAGTGTCAGCACCACAGCCAGCCAATGCAACGCATGAAATCGGCCACGCAATTGCCGGCGGTATCATTGGCGGCATCATTGGCGGCGCGATCGTCAACAACCAGCGTCGCTACCAGCAACCGGTTTACCAGCAGCCTGTTTACCAGCAGCCAGTTTATCGCCAGCCGGTGTATGTGCAGCCACGGTGCTACAAGACACGAGTGTGGGTGCCGGATGGTTATGGTGGGCAGGTGCAGGTCGTTCAAACCGTTTGCGAATAGGATTTCGCAGT
Organism: Rhizobiaceae bacterium; assembly: GCA_041739225.1. Taxonomy (GTDB): domain Bacteria; phylum Pseudomonadota; class Alphaproteobacteria; order Rhizobiales; family Rhizobiaceae; genus BOKV01. Next base: position 7,204 of record JBGSOG010000012.1, on the reverse strand, counting down.
CGCGACACATCAATCGGATTTGCGGGCGGATATTTTCCGCCCGTTTTTTTGTCGGGATTACAAGATGTGACGAAATGCACTTACATCTCGCTCAAAACTTCCTATGTTTGGATGGTCGGGACATGAACCACCCCGACAGAACCTGACCTCCCCGAATACCCAAAAAGAACAACCCGGTCCTCCAGCCGGGTTTTCTTTTGTCCAAAAATTGTTCGCAATGGTCAGGGTGCGCCGTAAACAACCCGTGCCCGCTCTTCGAAAGCGGAGGTGAAACGGCGAAAGGCGATGTCGAACATAGACCCCATCAACAGGCCAAGCGTGCGGCTGGCAAATTCATAGTCAATATCGAAATGAACATCACAACTTGACGGACCGGTTGGTTCGAAACGCCAGTTGTTTTCGAGGCGCCGAAACGGTCCGTCGAGATATTGCACATCTATTCGCAGTTTTTCAGGATTGAGCAGCACTTGCGAAGTGAAACGCTGCCTGATTGCCTTGTAGCCAACCCCCATCTCGGCGATCAGCATTTCGCGCCCTTCCCGTTCGCGCCGCGATTTTACCGACAAGCTCTCGCACATCGGCACAAATTCCGGATACCGTTCTACATCGGCAACCAGTGCGAACATTTGCGCGGCGCTGAACTGAACTTTATGAACTTTGGAGAAACTTGGCACAGGCGAACCGGTTCAACCAGATAGGTTGGCGTTACGCGCCGCTTTGAGCCGTGCGAAGTCCTCTCCGGCGTGGTGCGAGGAGCGGGTCAACGGGCTTGATGACACCAGCAAAAACCCCTTTGCATATGCGATGGTTTCGTATGCCTTGAATTCTTCGGGGGTGACAAAGGATTTTACCGGATGGTGTTTTCTGGTTGGCTGCAGGTACTGGCCTATGGTGAGAAAATCCACGTCGGCACTGCGCAGGTCATCCATCAATTGAAGCACTTCGTTGCGCTCCTCACCTAAGCCCACCATGATGCCGGACTTGGTGAACATAGACGGGTCAAGTTCCTTGACCCGCTGCAGCAGCCGGATCGAATGGAAATACCGCGCGCCCGGGCGTACGGTCAGGTAGTTTGACGGCACCGTTTCCAGATTGTGGTTGAATACGTCCGGACGCGCCGCAACGACCGCTTCCAGAGCGCCATTCTTGCGCAGAAAATCCGGTGTCAGGATCTCGATCGTGGTTCCCGGTGAGCGCTGGCGGATCGCGGCTATGGTGGATACAAAATGCTGCGCCCCGCCATCAGCGAGGTCGTCGCGGTCAACCGATGTGATTACCACGTGCTGCAAGCCGAGCTTGGCGACGGCAATGGCCACGTTTTCCGGTTCATTTTGGTCGAGCGCTGAAGGCATGCCGGTGCGCACATTGCAAAATGCGCAGGCGCGCGTGCATGTATCGCCCATGATCATCATGGTTGCGTGCTTCTTCGACCAGCATTCGCCGATGTTTGGGCAACCGGCCTCCTCGCAAACTGTCACGAGGTTGTTTTCCTTGACGATTTTACGGGTCTCTTCGTAGACAGGCGAGCCGCCGGCACGCACCCTTATCCAATCCGGCTTGCGCAACACTTCGCTGTCGGGCTTGTTCGCCTTTTCAGGGTGCCGGGGCGATTTGCCCTGCCTGGTGTCAAGAACCGTTACCATTCAAATGCCTTCTTTGCCGAAACAACTATTGATCGCCCGCATCATCTTTGGTGCGGTACATCGGACCATCACCTTGCGGCCAGGTGCTGCCAGCATTGTTTTGCCGGTTTGCCGCCGCTTCCCGTCGCCCGAAAAACCAGAGGATGAGTACCGCGCCGACTGTAGAGACAACCAGATTGCCAACGAAACCGTAAAAGGCAATATTCAGCAATCCAGCCAGCGTTCCGCCAACAAATGAACCGGCAATTCCGACCAACATGTTGGTGAGCAGGCTGTGGTTGCGGTTCATTGCCCGCTCTGCCAACCAGCCTGCCAGCACGCCGATGATCAGCATGCCGAAAAACCCGGTTCCCGGCATGGTCAAAAAACTCTGAACATTGTTCATTCCACGCTCCTGTTGATTTCAATCAGGCGATCAGGCGCGCCAGAATGACCACAATGATCGCGCCGACGGCAGATGTGATGATCTGGTTGACGATGGCATTTCCTGTCCCGACCTTGATGCCAAGTGCGGCAAACAACATGCCACCGACAAATGCGCCAACGACACCGATGATAAGGTAGTAAAACAAGCCGCCGCCGCCGACCACAAGGCTTGCGACGAAGCCGGCAACCAGGCCGATGACCAGAAATACGCCAAGTGCTTTTGCGTCCATGTTCATGTGATTTCCCTTTTCGTGTTCAAAGTGTCGAATGGCTGGATAGCCGAATTCTGCTTGTTGTTGAGACATGGGGATTCAACACGGGAATTGCGACGTCCATACTACGGCGATTACGCGTTCAAAACCTTGCCGTAAGCGTCCAGCACGCTTTCCTTCATCATCTCTGACAATGTCGGGTGCGGGAAAATAGTGTGCATCAATTCCTCTTCGGTTGTTTCAAGGTTCATGGCGACCACAAATCCCTGGATGAGTTCGGTAACCTCATGGCCGACCATGTGCGCGCCGAGCAGCTGCCCGGTTTTCTTGTCGAACACGGTCTTGATCAAGCCGTTGTCTTCGCCAAGCGCGATAGCCTTGCCGTTGGCATTGAACGAGAAGCGCCCGACGCGAATGTCGTGACCGGCCTCTTTTGCTTTTGTCTCGGTCAAGCCGACGCTGGCAACTTGCGGATGGCAATAGGTACAGCCCGGCACCTTCAGCTTGTCCATTGGATGGACATTGGGAACCCCGGCAATCTTCTCGACGCAAACAACCCCTTCATGCTCGGCCTTGTGCGCCAGCATCGGAGGTCCGGCCACATCGCCGATTGCATAAATACCTTCAACATTGGTGCGTCCGTAGCCATCGATGACGACGCAGCCGCGATCCGTCTTGATGCCCAGGGCTTCAAGACCAAGATTTTCAATGTTGCCCTGCACGCCGACAGCGGAAATCAGCCGGTCAGCCTCAATGACTTGAACCTTGCCATCCTTGGTTTCGACCGACGCCTTGATGGAGTTTGCGGTCTTGTCGACCTTGGTTACCTTGGCATCGGTGATGATTTTCAATCCTGATTTTTCAAGCGCCTTGCGGGCAATTGCCGAAATTTCAATATCCTCCACCGGCATGATGTTGGGCATCAATTCGACCACCGTCACGTCGCAGCCCATTGCATTGTAGAATGAGGCAAATTCGATCCCGATGGCACCTGAGCCCATGACAAGCAGCTTTTTGGGCAATTCGGCAGGAACCATCGCCTCAAAATACGTCCAGATCAGTTTGCCGTCCGGCTCAATGCCCGGCAAACCCCTTGGCCGTGCACCGGTGGCAAGAATGATGTGTTTGGCACTGTAGGTGCCCTCCCCCTTGGTGCCTTTGGGAATTGGCGGCTGCGGCAGCATGGCGGATTTGGCCGTTTTGCCGACCACAATCTCACCGGGCTTTGAAATTTTGGCTTCGCCCCAGATCACGTCCACCTTGTTTTTCTTCATCAGGAATCCGACGCCGCCATTGAGGCGCAAGGACACGCCGCGCGAACGATCAACCACTGCCTTCACATCGGCGGTAATCTTGCCTTCCAGTGTCAGGCCGTAGTTTTTCAAATGGTCGCCGTAGTGCTTGATTTCGGCGGACCGCAGCAGGGCTTTTGTCGGAATGCAGCCCCAATTGAGACAGATACCGCCAAGGTGCTCGCGTTCGACAATTGCCGTTTTCAGGCCCAGCTGGGATGCGCGTATAGCCGCGACATACCCGCCGGGACCTGATCCGATGATGATGACGTCATAGTCCGCCATGAAAATTCCTCCTGCCAGGGGAGTGAGCATGGCGGACTGATTTCAGCCTTGCAGCATCCCGAAAAGTTCGTCTTTGAGTTTGAGGCGTTGCTTGCGCAAATCCTCCAAATGAAAATCGTCCATGGGTTCGACATTGGTCTCGCCGCGATGGATGGTTCGGTTGAGCGTGTGATAGGTCTCGCTCAAGCCCTTGAAATGCGCATTGCCGGTCTTCAATTGCGTGATGCGAGCGGCATGCTCCGGAAATTCCTCGTGTAGTTCGTGCGGGGTGTCGGACATGAATGTTTCCTGTGTTGGCTGCTTCGATGCCACCAGCTTCCGCTTTGCAACACCTGCCAACATTGATGCCGATCAATCGTGCATCCTTTTCGCAATTTGCTTGACCTGACACCACCTGTGGCGATGATGGGGTTATGGAAACTTTGCTTGCCCTGATTTCGCTGCCGAAAATCCTGTCCCTGCCCTGGTATGTGGGAATGACCGGCCTTGGCCTGATCGCCCTGCTGTTGCTTTCCTCGATCAAGTCGCTGCTGACTTTGCGGGTTTTCAAGGCTGTGTCCCGCCTTGTACTGGCTTTTGTCATTGCCGTAGTCCTGACCCAGGGTGGCGACGCCATCGTGCAAATGATTGGTCAGCCCACGCCGTCATAGGCCCAGCACCAGTTTGACGATTGGTGTCAGCGCCCGGCCGATCGCCCTGGTGTTTTCCGCGTCGAGATGCACTCCGTCGATGGGCGATGTTTGCGCCACGGTTCCTGCATCAAAGAAATCGCAGCCTTGTTCATCCGCAAGGTCCGAGTAGAACGAAGCAAGCATGTGCGATTGTTCAACGCCACCTGCAAACATGGCGGAAAATTCGGTGTTTGCCGTTTCGCACAGCGGTGGTGGAGCGACGATCAAAACATGTGGCGGCTCAGTGGTGCCGTCGCGCAGCGCGTTGATGCGCACGAGTTCCACCAGCCTGCGCATGCCCTGCATGGCCGCGATCGCTGTTCCCGCGATGTGCGCCTTCATGTCATTGGCGCCCAACATGATGATCACAAGATCAAGCGGCGCATGGGTGTAAAGAATTGTCGGGAATATCCGCACGCCGTTGCGGTCACAATCGGCCAAGTGCTCGTCATACCCGGTGGTGCGCCCGCGCAGACCTTCGGTGATTACACTCACGCCTTTGCCCAAGCCGCTTGCCAATACTTGCGGCCAGCGGTCCTGTGGCGCATGTCGTCCGCCGGTTTGCGCGTCCGACCCCCAGGTCAATGAATCGCCATAGCAAAGGACGGTTTTCATTAAAACTCTGCTCCCTGCTGGATGGCGGTCCACCGTTGTTGGGGAAACAGCACTCTACCAAAGAAAAAAAGCTTAACGAACGCCTCGAAGTTTTCCAAGTTTGCGAACAGATTCCAACGCCAAAGCTTTGTTGTTGTTGTTGACTGCTCTGATCGCAACGTCAATCTGTTCAGCTTCTCTCGCCTGTTTTCTTCGTTGCTCTTGTTCGACCAACTCAAGCACCTGCCGTCCCACAAAAAATGAGAATGTTGCAGTAACTGCGCCGATCGCCAAACCAAAAAATTCAAGTTCCATATCAATTGCTCCCTTCTATTTGGGATTCCAGTCTGTACTTGCAAACAAAGGCACTTGTTAGACTTATTCCCAACCAAATCAGCAGCACCACCAGGTCCCTCCACCCGACTGGTGCCGAGTCCTTCTGCAAATTGATGACGGTCTTGCAGAATACAACCAGTGAAAGCAAAAAAAAGAAGAGATTTCCGAGGAATGCCACGGCCACTTGCCAAGCTCCGTTTTCCCCCAATTGCCGAATATCTGCCCGTAGTGCAATTGCAAACCAGTCTGCGCTGGCCATGGCCGTGAGCGATACTGCCATGAAATAAAGGGACGGTATTGCGAATTTGTAAGCCGATGGGGCTGTCCAATTCGCATCTGTCAGATACATCGACATCGGCACAGATGCTATTGAGAGAACGATACCCGCCAGCCATGAAGTTATTGCTATGTTTTTCAAGGTTGCCCCCGCAAATTTGAGCGATCATGGCCGGAGATTCCTTTTATTGCAACCTTGACTAGAATACTAAACCAGCATGCCCATCGGGCTTTCGATGTATTTTCGGAAGGCTCCAAGCAGTTCGGCACCCAGCGCGCCATCCACGGCTCGGTGGTCGGTTGACAGCGTCACGCTCATCACGGTGGCGATTTTCACTGCTCCGTTCTTGACGATTGCACGTTCTTCCCCAGCGCCCACCGCAAGGATGGTCGCATGCGGCGGGTTGATGACAGCGGCAAAATCCTTGATGCCGAACATGCCAAGGTTCGACACCGCAGTGGTTCCGCCCTGGAATTCTTCCGGTTTCAGCTTGCGCTCACGCGCACGTTTGGCCAGGTCCTTCATCTCGTTGGAGATGACCGAAAGCGACTTGAGCTCAGCCTTGCGAATGATCGGCGTGATCAGGCCACCTGGAATTGAAACCGCAACGCCGACATCGCTGTGCTTGTGCATCACCATGTTGGCATCGGTCCACGAGGCATTGGCCTGCGGCACTGCCTGCAACGCCAGCGCCATGGCCTTGATGATCATGTCGTTGACCGACAGCTTGTAGGCTGGCAAATCGCCTTTTTCAGTCTTTCTGACCGGTGCTGCATCGTTTAACTGCGCCCGCAACGCCAGCAGCGCATCCAGTTCGCAGTCCAGCGTCAGGTAAAAATGCGGGATGGTGGTCTTGGCTTCAATCAGCCTGCGGGCAATCACCTTGCGCATGTTGTCATGCGGCTTCAATTCATAGCTGCCAGCCTCGAACAGCTTCAGGACCGCGTCGTCTGACATTGCCTGTGGTTTGGCCGGTGCATCCGCCCGTGCCGGGGTGGCGACCGCACCAACCGGTTTGCCGGTTCCGCCCTTGATCGCCGCTTCAACATCGGATTTGACCACGCGGCCATGCGGTCCGGTGCCCTTGACCTTGCCGATGTCAACGCCGCCATCCTTGGCAATCCGCCGTGCCAATGGCGAGGAAAACACTCTTTCACTTGCCGAATGAACAGCATTGGCGGGCGTTGCGATTGCAGCAATTGTTGCAACCTTGGGCGCCTCTACCACAGCAACAGCGGCATTGGTGACCGGAGCCTTCGGGGTGTTGCCCTTTGCGGCATCTGCTGTGCTTTCGCCTTCGGCGGCCAGTATCGCAATCACTGTGTTGACCTTGACACCTTCGGTCCCGGCCGGAACCAAAATCCTGGCGATCACGCCTTCGTCGACTGCCTCCACCTCCATGGTGGCCTTGTCAGTTTCAATCTCGGCAATCACGTCGCCGGAAGAAACCTTGTCACCCTCCTTGACG
>JBGSOG010000096.1:0-28882 GCA_041739225.1 Rhizobiaceae bacterium | reverse complement strand
GAAGCAGCACCGTTGTGGCGCACAGCCTTCAGGTTGAAACCGTTCTTGTCCCAAAGTCCGCTGGGCGCCGGGCGGCGAAGCGGAATATCACGGAAAATTCCCCGGCGTATCTGCTGGCCTTCGGCGTTTACCCTGATGGTTTCAACAACATCAATGCTGGCATCCGTGTTGACGGTGATATCGGCATGGAAGGAGAGTATCCTCTCCTCGGCAGCCATTGCAGTGCCGCCCAGCGCCAGAAATGCCAGGACCAACAGGCTCTTGAAAAAGCCGCGCATCGCAAAATTCCTAGTTGAAGGAAACCTTGGGAACAGCCCGGTCTGCCGGGTCGTCAAGTTCGAAGAATTCTTCCTTGCCAAAGTTGAACTGGTTGACAATCAGGTTTGACGGGAAGGATTCCACCGCGACGTTCATGTTGCGCACCGCGCCATTGTAGTAGCGGCGCGAAAGCTGGATTTCGTCCTCGATTTCCTGCAGTGACTTCTGGAAATCCATGAAATTCTGGCTGGCCTTGAGGTCTGGATAGGCTTCCGCCACTGCCATCAACCGGCCCAATGCACCAGAAAGCGCGCCTTCAATCGACGCCCGCTCATGTGGCGCGGCGCCGGAAGCGGCCTGGGCCTGCGTGCGCAATTTGGTGACTTCTTCGAGAACGCCCTTTTCATGGCCCATATAGCCTTTGACGGCTTCCATCAAATTGGGAATGAGGTCGGAGCGGCGCTTGAGTTGCACGTCAATGCCGCTCCAGCCTTCCTTGACCGCCTGACGCTTCGAAACAAGCCCGTTGTAAAGGGCAACGGCGTAAAAGCCGACCAGGGCAATGACTGCCAGTACGACAAGCGCTTCCATGAGAGAATCCCGCGTTCACATGCCCCGCACGCAGAGCACGACGGAACCGGGCGAGAGTCAAGGGCTTACAGCGCGCCGCCCGCTTCTGTGCTCAAAAACGCCTCACCGCAGGCTTTGGCTAGCGTACGAACGCGCAGGATGTAGCTTTGGCGTTCGGTAACCGAAATCACGCCGCGCGCATCCAGCAGATTGAAGCAGTGGCTGGCCTTGATGGCCTGGTCGTAGGCAGGATGTGCCATCACGATGGTCTTGCCGGTCTTCGGGTCGAGCGCCGGCTGGGCCAAAATACGCTGGCATTCGCCTTCCGCGTCCTCGAAATGGCGAAGCAAGGTCGCGGTATCGGCGACGTCGAAATTCCAGCGGGAATATTCGCGCTCAGTCTGCTGGAAGACTTCGCCGTAGTTGACGCGGTCGTTGCCATCGCGGCCGTTGAAATTGAGATCATAGACATTGTCGACGTCCTGCACATACATCGCCAGACGTTCGAGCCCATAGGTCAGTTCTCCGGCCACCGGTGCGCACTCAAAGCCGCAAATCTGCTGAAAATAGGTGAACTGGCTGACTTCCATGCCGTCGCACCAGACCTCCCAGCCAAGGCCCCAGGCACCGAGCGTCGGGCTTTCCCAATCGTCCTCGACGAAACGGATGTCGTGGAGTTTCGGATCGATGCCGATTGCATAAAGAGAGCCGAGATAGAGGTCCTGCAGGTCGGGCGGCGAGGGCTTCAACAGCACCTGATATTGGTAGTAATGCTGCAGCCGGTTTGGGTTTTCGCCATAGCGCCCATCGGTCGGGCGGCGCGAGGGTTGCACATAGGCAGCGTTCCAGCGCTTGGGACCCAGCGCGCGCAAGGTTGTCGCCGGGTGAAAGGTGCCCGCCCCTACTTCCATGTCATAGGGTTGCAGAATCAGGCAGCCGTACTGCGCCCAATACTGGTGCAAAGTGAGAATCAGCCCCTGGAAGGAGCGCGTCGGGTGCATGTGTGGCGGCAAAGCGTTCATGGGCGGGGCAATACCAGAGGCAGGGGCATGGGGAAAGGGGTCAGGCATATTGGAACAGGTCCAAACTCTCCGGTTCAGATCGCTCTTTCCAGCGGAATTATACGCGCCAGTTCATGGCTGATACGTTTGCGGGTGATGGCAGAGTCGTAACTGGCTTGCAGACGCAGCCACCAACAGTCGGAAAGTCCGAAAAACCGGCAAAGACGTAAATCCGTATCGGCGGTTATAGCTCTTTTTCCCGAAATGATTTCGCCAATTCTCTGTGCAGGCACACCAATGCTCTTGGCCAACCGGTAATTGCTCATTCCCAGAGGAACAAGGAATTCCTCGCACAACATTTCGCCGGGTGACACGGGTTCTATCTCGGTTTTCATGTTAGTATCCTTTAGTGATAATCAACAATTTCGACATCGATTGGCCCATCGGACGTCCAGACAAAGCAGATACGAAACTGTTCATTGATGCGTATGCTCCATTGACCTTGCCGGTCCCCGGAAAGTTGTTCGAGGCGATTCCCTGGCGGCACTCGAAGATCATCAAGACGCATTGCAAGGTCGAGTTGCACGAGTTTTCGCAGCGCCGGGCGTTCAATCATGCCCGATCTACGGCTTCGCCTTCGCTGGAACAGGTCTTCGGTTTCCCTATTGCGAAACGAACGTATCACGAGAAATATAATAACGCATTGCGTTATTAACGTCAAACGTTGCTATTCCACCCTGATCCAGCCCTCGCTGACCGGAACCGAGTTGCCGGAGATGCGTACTGCGGTCAGCCTGCCATCGGCAACATCGGCTTCAAGGCCGATGTCCGACGGGCGACCCATCTCGTAACCTTGTTTCAGCCCAACAATGTTTAGGCCGTCGCTCAACTCGCCACTGGCAAGCAATTGCGCCGCGAGCAGTGCCGAAGCCGACCCTGTCGCCGGGTCCTCAGGTGTTCCGGCAGTGGGTGCAAACATGCGGGCGCGATAGCTGTTTGGCGGCGCGGAAGGGTCACGTGTGTAGACGTAGGCGTTGTGGACTTCGCAATGGTCCATCATTGCCGACCAGGCCGGTTCGCAGGGACGGCCATTTGCCAGCGCTGTCAGGTCAGAAACAGGCAGGAACAGGAAGGTTGGCCCATCTTGCCACTGGGCGATGGCATGGGTTCCCAGACCAACCTGGCCGTCAATAAGACCAAGGGCTGCCGCAGCCATTTGCGCAGTCGGTGTGTTGCCTGCTCCGGCAAAAGGAACAACCGGCGCGGTCAATTGCGCACGAATTTCCCCGTTTTTTCGCGACACTTTCACCGGAACAAGTCCGGCCACTTCTTCAAGGATCACCAGCGTTTCAAAATCACCTGCCGGATGAGCTTTTTGCGCCAGATGGATTGCGCAACCAATCGTCGGATGGCCGGCAAATGGTATTTCGGCTGTCGGAAAGAAAATCCGGACTTTGGCCGAGTGTGCAGGATTTGCTGCGCGTTGGACAAAGATGGTCTCCGAGAGATTGAACTCCCTTGCCACCGTCTGCATTTGCCCGGTGGTCAGATCGTCAGCGTTTTCAACAATGGCCAACGGATTGCCGGCAAAGCGCTGCAAAGTGAACACGTCCACAGTGAAGAACGGCAGGCGCATGGATGTCCCTCGTGCAGGGCGGGCCTAGCCGCGCTTTTCATCCTTTGGGCGATACACGCCGTCCTTGCCCTTTTCAAGAACCGTCACATCGGCAGGGCCGCGCTTTTTCTTTTCCTGCGTTTCGATGTCGGCGGCTATGCGCGCCATTTCCCGTTTGAAGGCGCGCCAAGCATACCAGACCAGCCCGCCAACCAGGGCCACCGCGATCAGTTGCGGCATTATCTTCCCCCTTTGTTACCGCCGAACCGGGCGGGGCAGCCTTTTCTCAAAGGCCAAAACGCTGCCATTGCGCACGTTGCTCGAAAGCCGCCAGCGCCCCAGCGCCAGCTTCTGCCGCTATCCCTGCTGCCGATTGCGGCCGCCCGAGAAAATTGCGCCGAACCTGAACCAGTTTCAATTCCGCCTTGTCACCATAGCGCGCCGCGATCACATCGGAAAGCAGGCCACAGGAATCGACGAGCCCAAGTTCCTTGCCCTTGATGCCCGTCCAGAACAGGCCAGTGAACAAGTCTTTGTTTTCGGCAAGTTTGCCGGCGCGGGCTTTCTTGACCATGTCGATGAAAATAGCGTGCATTTCCAGTTGCAGGGCCTTGAGATGGGCGATGTCCTCGGGTTTTTCCGCTTGAAACGGATCAAGGATCGACTTGTTCCCGCCGGCAGTATGCACCCGCCGTTCAATGCCAAGCTTGCCGATGGCTTCCTGAAATCCAAATCCGGCGGAAATGACGCCAATGGAACCGACGATGGAGGTTTCGTCGGCGATGATTTCGTCACCCGCAAGAGCAATCATGTACCCGCCGGAGGCGGCTACATCCTCAACAAACACCAGAACACGTTTTTCATGCTTTTGGGCGAGTTGGCGAATGCGGGCGTGAATAAGACGCGACTGCACCGGCGAGCCACCGGGGGAATTGATGACAATTGCCACTGCCGGGGCGGCTTTGTATTCAAAGGCGCGCTGCAATACACCGGCACACGATGCCAATGACAGATTTTGGCTGAGCGGCGTACCGGAGGCAGAAATCACGCCAGAAAGCCGGACGACAGGGATAACCGGTGCATCCTTGCGGAAACGGGCCGGCAACCAACTGGACAATTTCATGGGTTCTCCTTTGAAGGCGACTGCCTTGTTTGGAGAAATGGCGGCGACCACGGCATTTTGCAAGTGCGAAGAGCCGTTCATGGCTTCAATCCGTGGCCCCGCGCCGCAACAACACATCGACAAACGGCAACCTTTCCATCCCGTTGATCGCCAAATCCGCCAATGGCGTGGGCAGGTTTTGCCCGTCATGCAAGGCAATGCCGGGCAAAAGCATCAAGGGTGCTTTCGACCCTTTGGTTGCGCGCACGATGATCCGCCCGGCAGGGGCTGAAGAATGTGGATGGAGTGGCAAGACCTGCAATCCGCCAAACCGGCGTGAGCAGGCGTGGATGAGTTCGGCAAATTGTTGGGGCCGCCAAACCAGATGCAGCACCCCCCCGGGTCGCAAAATTGCCGCCGCAGTGCGCATCCAGGCATCAATTCCGCCTTCCGTTGCCATGTGGGCGAGTGCCCGGCGAGCATCGGGTGAGGCACGCTCGTGCAAAGCATGGTAAGGCGGGTTGCAGATCACATGGTCAAAGGATGCATTTGCCAGACCAACCGCCTCGCGCCGCTTTCCGGAAAGTGTGATATCGGCCTCAATCACCCGCGCCCGTGATGATATGGAGGCATTTTGCTGCAACGCGAGGCTGTCTCGTGCGCACTGTGCCATGAGTGGATCAATCTCGACCAATGCGGCTTGCAGGGCGGGATTCATGACAAGCGCAGCCATGGCAGCAACACCAGCACCTGAACCCAGATCTGCAAGCTCGCCTTTTGATCCCGCGGGGAGGGAAGCTGCCAATAGAAGTGCATCCGAACCCGCCCTGTGCCCTGTTTTTTGCGGCTGGACCGCAAAAAATCCGCCCCTGTGAAACGCATCAAGGGAGAAAGCCGGGCCCGATTGCGTTTCGTTTGCTGCGGTCACGGTTTTTCATCACCTTGCAGTTCCAGTTCATCGCCAAGACCGGCAGACCGCAACAGGCGCGCCGCCCGCTCATGATCTTCATTGTTGACCATCAGACGGCGCGGCAGAATGCCAAGCGAACCGTCGAGGATGCTCATGTTCTGGTCGAGGACGAAATGCCCGATCCGTTCCGATTTCAAAAGTGCTTCAAGAAATGAAATCAATACCGGATCATTGGTGCGGATAAGCTCTTTCAAAAATTTCCCTTTCGTATGGAGCCTGACCCATGGGTCACGAAATGTTGCCAAGACAGAACATTTTTGCCGCTCCACGTGCCAATCTGCCGCTTTTCAATGCATCCAACAATCCGTATTGTCGTTCAACAGACAGTTCGGGAGTTGTTTTCTTGGCCAACGTGATTGCAATGGACACCAGCAGCGGGCGCGGCACACGGGCGAGTGTCGACCCGCTGGTGAAACTGGTGAGTCTCGACATGGGCCGGGTCAACCGGATAATCATTGACCGTTGTGGCTCCGATGTCGAAATGATCCCCGAGGTCGCCCGCCATCTCATTGATTCAGGCGGTAAACGGCTTCGCCCGATGCTGACCATCGCGGCAGCACAAATGTGCGGGTATGAAGGTGAAAACCATATCCTGCTGGCTGCATCGGTCGAGTTCATGCACACAGCCACCCTGCTTCATGATGACGTGGTCGACGAAAGCAACATGCGGCGTGGCAAACAGGCAGCGCGGATGGTCTGGGGCAATCAGGCCAGCGTTCTGGTGGGCGATTTCCTGCTTGGCCAGGCTTTTCGCATGATGGTTGAGGCAGGATCGCTGCCCGCCCTTGATGTGTTGTCGCATGCAGCCACCATCATAGCCGAGGGCGAGGTTTTGCAGCTGTCGACGGCTAAAAACCTTGAAACCAACGAAGACGAGTACCTGGCTGTGATCCGGGCAAAGACCGCTGCGCTGTTTGCCGCCGCTGCCGAAGTTGGTCCGATCATTTCCGCAGGCGCCAAACCTGTCATCAGTGCTTTTCGGTCATACGGCACCAATTTGGGCCTGGCCTTCCAGCTTGTCGATGATGCGCTGGATTATGGCGGATCAACCGCCCTTCTGGGCAAGAATGTCGGCGATGATTTCCGCGAGGGCAAAGTGACTTTGCCAGTGGTGCTTGCCTACCGGCGCGGAAGCGATGAAGACCGAAGCTTCTGGCAGGATACCATCGTCAATGGCAAGACCGGAGATGGCGAACTCGTGCATGCCATGGGGTTGCTGCGCAAATACGATGCGATTGTCGATACATTGGCACGTGCGCGCCATTACACGGAAATGGCACGTGATGCCCTTGCCCCAATGAAAGGCAGCGCCCAAAAAGATGCCTTGATCGAGGTGCTGGAATTTTGTCTCAATCGTGCCAGTTAACATGGTTCCGAACAAACAGTTGCGCCGGACAATGTGAATTGCCGCCCGCAATATGCCATGCTTGGCTGGCATAGAGGCCAGCTCAACAATCAAACATTCATCGCCGCCAATGAGGAACTGAACGGATGACAAAAAGAAGCCGCCTGCTTCCCGCAATCGCACTGTCACTGGCACAGTTTCTGGCCGTCACAAGTGCAGGCAATGCAACGACCGAAGCAGTCAGGATTCCGGACATCAAGGAACTCGTTGGCAGTACGTCGCTGGCCGGAAGCTACCTTGCAGCGCAAATGGCCGCACGCGAGAACGATGACGAAACGGCAGTTGCGTATTACCAGCGCAGCATCGAGCTGGATCCGGGCAATGCTGAACTGAAACGGCTGTATTTTCTGGCGCTGACTGCCAATGGCAGGATTGCAGATGCCGTAAAGATTTCAATATCCATTCCGGCAGCAGACGAACAGGCTCCAATTGCCCGACTTGTTTCCTCGGTTGACGCGATGCAACGAGCAGACTGGAAGGCCGTCAGGGAGTTTCTCAAGGACCCGGCGTCAGGCGATCTTGACCAGATGGTCGAGAAACTGATCGTGGCATGGGCAACACTGGGCGAAGGCGATGCAAAAAAAGCGGTGGAGATTGCCACTGCCATATCCGGGCCGGATTGGGTTGAGGTGATCCGCAACTACCATGCCGGCCTTATCCACAGCGCCAGCGGTGATGACAAGGCAGCGGTGCCTTTGCTGGCAAAAGCCATTGAAAACCGCGATGCGGCAGCGGTGCTGTCGGAAACGTTCATGCATGCGGTGGAGGCACTGGTAGGAGCGCACTCGCGGCTGGGCGAGACGGACAAGGCCAAAGCCGTTTTGGCGGGCGGCTTTGAGATACTGCCGACATATTCGCCATTTATCCGATTGCAAAAAGCGCTGAATGCCAATGAAAAAATCCCGCTGCTGGTTGCCGATGCGAAGCAGGGCGGCACAGAGGTTTTTTACAACGTCGGCACTGCGATCAGCCGACAGGGCGGGACCCCTTTTGCGCAGGGTTACTTGCAAATGGCGAACCACATCACGCCGGACCGCGACTATGTTGCCATGGCACTGGCGGGCATTTTCGAGGTACAACGCCGCCATGAGCGGGCCAATGAATATTACGACCGCATTCAGCCAACGTCGGACTTTCACCGCCGGGCTGAACTTGAATATGCCCTCAATTTGAACGACCTGAAAAAAGTCGATGAATCGAAGGCCAAGTTGCGCGCCCTGATTGCCGAAGATCCAGCTGATCTGCTTGCCTATTCGACGCTGGGTGGCGTCCTTTCCCAGCACGAGGAGTATGCCGAAGCGGTCACTGTTTTCGAGACAGCGGTAGCTGGAATTACCAAGCCGGAAAGACAGCACTGGAATCTTTTTTACCGGCTGGGCATTGCCTATGAACGCACCAAGCAATGGCCGAAAGCGGAAACTGCTTTCAAGAAGGCACTGGAGATTTCGCCCGATCAGGCCGACGTGCTGAACTATCTTGGCTATTCATGGATTGATCAGGGCATCAATCTGGATGAGGGGCTCGCGATGATTCGCAAGGCCGTCGAACTTTCGCCGCGCAAGGGCTACATCATCGACAGCCTGGGCTGGGCGTATTTCAAATTGAAGCGCTATGATGATGCTGTCCGCGAGTTGGAACGCGCCGTTGAAATCCTGCCACGCGATGCGGTTCTCAATGACCATTTGGGTGATGCCTACTGGATGGCGGGCCGCAAACTTGAAGCCACCTTCCAGTGGAACCATGCCCTGGTATTCAAGCCGGAACCTGCGGATGAGGCACATATAAAGCAAAAGCTGGAAAAGGGCTTTTTCGAAAAACCGGCTGCAACTGCGGCGCAATGAACACAGGGGCTCCCGGTGAAGCCGTAATTGTTGAAGCGCCAGCGAAGATAAATCTGGCGCTTCACGTGACCGGAAAGCGGGCAGACGGTTATCACCTGCTTGACACGGTGGTTGCATTTTCAGGCGTCGGCGACACGCTGACAGCTTGCACTGCGGATGTATTTTCTCTCACGCTTTGCGGCCGGTTTGGCGCGTCGTTGGAAAACGGTGGCGACAATCTGGTGCTGAAGGCTGCGCGGTTGCTGTCGCAGCGCCTGGCTGCGGACGGACTGGCGCCATCCGGCGGTGCGCATTTCACATTGCAAAAGGAGCTTCCCGTTGCCAGCGGCATTGGTGGCGGATCGGCTGATGCTGCGGCAGCCTTGATTGCACTTGCCAAGCTCTGGAGCCTTCCCGAAACTTTCGATTTGAAGCCGGTTGCACAAGCACTGGGTGCGGATGTGCCGATGTGTCTGGTCTCGCAGCCATTGCAAGCCAAAGGCGTTGGCGACCAGATCAACACTGTCCGGCTTGCATCGGATTTGTTTGCGGTCTTGGTCAATCCAGGATTTGAAGTCCCTACAAAGGCCGTGTTTGCCGGATTCGGGGGCCGTTTTGGTGCACCTGTGTCGCAATTGCCTGCATCCGGCATGGATACCGGTTGGCTGGCGCAACAGCGAAATGACCTTCAAGAACCAGCCATACGCCTTTTCCCGCAAATCAGTGACACCCTTGACGCACTGCAGCAGCGTCCTGGATTGTTGCTTGCGCGAATGAGTGGTTCGGGCGCAACCTGTTTTGGCCTGTTTGCCGATGCAACATCTGCCCGGCTGGCTGCGCGCGAGATCGCTTTGCAAAGGCCAGGCTGGTGGAGCGTTGCGACAATCCTTGCCAGACAAGGCTCGCGTGGCCGGTACGGGCAATTCCATATGGAGAAAACCAATGGCGCGCATTGATGAAACGCGGGCGTTCATTCCGGTATCGATTGCGGTATTGACGGTATCGGATACCCGCAGCCTTGAAGATGACAAGTCTGGCTCAACGCTGGTTGAACGGATTGAAAAATCCGGCCATCGCCTGGCGGCCCGCGACATCGTGAAGGATGATGTTGGAGCCATCCAAAGCAAGGTTCGCGGCTGGATTGCAGACAAGCAAGTCGATGTCATCATCACCACCGGGGGCACCGGATTTACCGGGCGCGACGTGACGCCTGAAGCACTTGAGCCGATTTTTGAAAAGCGGATGGACGGGTTTTCGGAGGTTTTTCACCGTCTGAGCTACGACAAGATCGGCACGTCCACCATTCAGTCAAGGGCAACCGGCGGGGTAGCCGGGGCAACCTACATTTTCTGCCTGCCCGGTTCGCCCGGTGCCTGCCGTGATGCATGGGACGGCATTTTGGAGCCGCAACTCGACTACCGGCACATGCCCTGCAACTTCGTGGAAATCATGCCGAGGCTCGACGAGCACCTCAAACGCGGCAAAGGCTGATCAGGCTTTTCCGGCAAATACCGCCGATGAGCGAAGCACCGTGAACCTGCCCGCAGGGCGCAAGGAAAAAGCCCGTTCGTTCTCAACTCTCGACAGCAGTTGACCCCGGTTTGCGACAAGCCCCTGCCTCGGCGTAGGCCTGCGGGCCATTTGGCGCAAAACTGCTGCAAAGTGCTCGGCAAACCGGGCAAAAGGCCCGGCAGCAGTCGAACCATAGGAAAATACTGCTTCTGTATCATTTGCCCCTGCCTGCCGCCGCAGATGATCAGCCACTTCCAGCCACCAACCCGGTTCGGGCATGGCTCCGGCCGGAAGCAGAAGCACGTCGCTGCCGCGAGCATGCGACAGTGCAGTTTTCAATGTATCAACCAGGGATCCTGCATGCAGATCGCATCCGGCAGCGTCGGCAACCGCTTCAATTTGCGGGGTCGTTGTTGTTGCCAGTACGTGTCCATCGCCCACAAGCCCCTCGGCAATCCCCGGCACAATTGCCGAGATGGTCCGCGCAAGCGGAGCTGCATCAAGTTCGGCAAGGATGATCACACTGAGCATGCATAGCTCTTACATGAACGAAAGCGCGCTTGCGAGACCATTGGGAAAGGCCATTGCGCGAGGCTTGCAGACAAACAAAGTTCTTGTTTTGTTCCTTTTCTGGTGTAGGAATATATTCAATTAGATTCGCAACCGGCAGGGTTGTGACGATTGGAGGTTTCAATGGGCCGTTCTTCTGTTGCAGCATCATCCCATGCCGCCGTTCGCAGCGAGCGGGCATTTGTCGATCATGAGGCCTTTCTGGCCGGTTCTGCATTGGCACGAAGCCAACCGGGAATGCGCGAGGAAATTGATCCGGACCGGCGTCGCGGGCGCGGTGCCACCCTCAACCCGTCAGGCCGGTTCGAGCCGATCAGCAGGCATGTTTTCGACGACGGTTGGGAGACGATTGACGAATTGCCTGCCTTCAAAACCGAGGTGCAAGCGGAGAAGCCACGCACCATCATTACCCGCAATGAATCGCCGGACATTTCGTTTGACCGATCAATCAACCCGTACCGTGGTTGCGAACATGGCTGTATTTATTGTTTTGCCCGTCCCAGCCACGCCTATATGGGCCTTTCGACGGGACTTGATTTCGAGACGAAACTGTTTGCCAAGCCGGGTGCAGGTAAAATGCTGGAGCGCGAACTTTCAAAGCCCGGCTATCAGCCAAAGACCATCGCGATCGGCACCAATACCGACCCCTACCAGCCCATCGAGCGTGACTGGCGGGTAACGCGGGAAATCCTGGAAGTGCTGGAAGCAGCGAACCATCCGGTTGGCATTGTCACAAAGTCCGCCCTGGTCATTCGCGATATCGACATACTCTCCCGCATGGCTGCCAAAGGACTGGTGAAAGTCGCGCTGTCGATCACAACGCTTGACCGAAAACTGGCACGGGCCATGGAGCCGCGCGCCTCTACCCCAAGTCTGCGGCTAAAGGCAATATCAGACCTTGCACAAGCCGGTATTCCTGCTTCCGTTATGGTGGCCCCGGTCATTCCGGCGCTTAACGATCATGAAATCGAGCGCATCCTTGACTCGGCACGTGGCGCCGGTGCCACCGAAGCCGGTTACATCCTGCTGCGGCTGCCCAGTGAGGTCAGCCCGTTGTTTCGCGACTGGCTGTTGAAGAATTATCCAGACCGGTACCGCCATGTGATGAACGTGCTGCGTTTGATGCGCGGGGGGAAGGATTATGACGCCGATTGGGGCAAGCGCATGCGCGGAACCGGGCCTTATGCCTGGCAGATTGCCCGGCGTTTTGAACTTGCCACCAAGCGACTGGGTTTCAACAGCGCCCGGCGCCGGCTGGATTCAAGCCAGTTTTTGGCACCAGCCGGTGAAGGACGGCAATTGCAGCTGTTTTGATTGAATCCCCTGTCCGGGCGCCGCCGCACTGTGCCATGGCAGGGTTGAAGAGAATCGGTGTTCGGGCGACATTGCCGCATGTCCCCCCTGCCCGGCACCGATTCTCTTCCTTTTTTGAAACGTGAAAATGGCATGCCAGACTTCTCAAATGAGATGATTTTGCGCGCGCAAGGAAATCGGTATGTTGCCGGTGTCGATGAAGCAGGGCGCGGGCCTCTGGCCGGACCGGTGGTAGCTGCAGCGGTGATCCTTGATCCCTCTGCCATCCCGTCCGGCCTTGATGATTCCAAGAGGCTTTCGGCAAAGGCACGCGAGCGGCTTTTCGAGTGCCTGGCCAAAACCGCGATGATTTCATGGAGTGCGGTTTGCCCCAACGAGATTGACCGGATGAACATCCTGCAGGCAACTTTCAAGGCCATGTCGCGCGCTGTCGCAGGTCTGCCAATTCCGCCAGACGCCTGCCTTATCGACGGGCGCGATGTTCCTCCGATGATGCGCCGGATTGGTCATGCGCTAATCGGTGGCGATCGTCGTTCAGCCTCTATAGCTGCAGCGTCAATCGTTGCAAAAGTGGTTCGTGATGCGATGATGCGGGAGGCGGCGGCGGCTTTCCCGCAATACGGCTTCGATCGGCATTCAGGCTACGGAACGCAGTTTCACATGGATGCTTTGGCGCAGTTCGGCCCATGCCCCATTCACAGGCAAAGTTATGCACCGGTTGCCGCTGCGCTCGCCAAACATGCATGAAAAAGCAATGCGCCAAGACACGGACAAGCATGAAAAAAGGCGCCTGAAGGCGCCTTGAAACATTTGCTGTCCGGGCAACTCAGTTCAAGCGCGCCTTGACTTCACCGATCGACTTCGCAAGCAGATCCTGAGCCAGCTTTCCAGTCGCCTTGGTCGTGATCAGTTTTTCCGCAGCGGCAATTGCCATGTCAACCGCGGATGATTTCACCTCGGCAATTGCCTGCAATTCGGCCTGCGCGATTTTCTGTTCCGCCATGGCGGTGCGGCGGGTGACGAAATCCGCGGTCTTTGCCGCCGCGTCACGGGAAATCTCTTCAGCTTCCTTTGTTGCAGCGGCAACAATTTCCTGGGCTTCTTGTTCAGCTTCCTTGCGGCGCCGCTTGTATTCGTCAAGCAAGGTTGCCGCTTCCTGGCGGAGCCGCCTGGCCTCTTCCAGTTCTGCACGTATCTTGTCCGCCCGGGCGTCCAGCGACTTGCCAATCATTCCTGGTACTTTGAGCCAGACCATGAGGCCAAGAAAAATGACCAGAGAAACAAAAGCCCAGAAAGTTGCATCAAATTCAAAGTGCATGGCTGCGACCCTTGTTTTTTTACGCTAGCGTTTTGCGGCGATGGCGTTGGCGATTTCCACCGGGCTGGCCTCGCTGCCCAGAAGCTCGCGAACGATAACGCCGGTGGTTTCCGCCGCAATTGCACCAACTTCTTTCAAAGCCTTGGTTTTGATCGAAGCGATACGCGCCTCCGCCTCGGAAAGCTTGCCAGCAAGATCAGCTTCGATCCTGTGGCGTTCAGCTTCAACTTTCGCTTTGGCTTCATCGCGGGCCTTGCCGCCTATTCCGGTCGCCCGGCTGCGTGCCTGAGACAGTTCATGCTCGTAAGCTGCTTGCGCCGCATCGGCTTCGCCCTTGAGCCGACTGGCTTCATCGAGGTCCTGCGAGATGCGGTTTTTGCGGGTTTCAACAACGTCGGCAATCCGTGGAATGGCCAAGCGGGCCATCAACAGATAAAAAACGCCAAAACAAATCGCCAGCCAAAGCAGCTGCGAGGCAAAGAATGTCGGGTCAAAGGGCGGAAATGCACCGCCCTGCCCTTCAACCGCTCCGTGGCCGGCTTCGGTTGTGGCATGGGTTTCGCCGCCCGCGACAGCAGCAACAGGTTCAGTCCCTGCTGCTTGTGCTTCGCCAATGATCGCAAAAGCGATTTTCATCCTGCCCTCCGGGGGAAGAAGTGGCGGCTGTCTTGGAAGACAGCCGTATTCAGGTTGGCAATCAGACTGCGAAAAGCAGCAGAAGGGCAACGAGCAACGAGAAGATGCCCAGCGCTTCGGTAACTGCGAAGCCGAAAATCAGGCGGCCGAACTGACCGTCAGCAGCCGACGGATTGCGCAGTGCGCCTGCCAGATAGTTGCCGAAAATGGTGCCAAGGCCAATGCCCGCGCCGCCCATGCCGAGGCATGCAATGCCAGCGCCGATGTACTTTGCTGCTTCTGCTTCCATGATTTAAGTCCCTTCGAGTTTTTTGAAGTCTGTTCGGTTTTCGTTTTGGCCATTCGGCCGGTTAAGTCAACAGCGCTTTGTGCCTAATGGACCGGATGAAGCGCGTCGTTGAGGTACATGCAGGTCAGAACCGCAAACACGTATGCCTGCAGGAACGCAACCAGAAATTCTAGGCCTGTGAGTGCGACTGTCATGGCAAGCGGCAAAATGGCCCCGCCTATTCCCACGGCACCCATCGCGCCAAGGCTGGCGACGAAGCCGGCAAAGACTTTAAGGGTAATGTGGCCGGCCAGCATGTTTGCGAACAAACGAACTGAAAGGCTGATGGGGCGCGACAGAAAAGAGATCACTTCAATTGCAATGACCAGCGGCATCAAGACCGCAGGAACACCATGTGGCACGAACAGGCCAAGGAATTTGAACCCGTGTTTCCAGAAACCATAAAGAACCACGAGGCCAATCACGAGCATGGAAAGTGCGAAAGTGACAATGATGTGGCTGGTAACCGTGAAGAAATACGGGAACATTCCCAACAGGTTTGCCGCCAGGATGAACATGAACAGCGAAAATACCAGCGGGAAGAATTTCATACCTGATGTTCCGGCAGCATCGCGCAAGGTGTTGGCGACAAATTCATAGGACATTTCGGCGACCGACTGCGCGCGACCGGGAACAAGGCTGCGGCTTGCAGTGGCCCAGACCAGAAAACTGGTTGCAGCGGCAACCGTGGCAACCATGAAAAGCGCAGAATTGGTGAAAGACAAATCGTAACCATTCAACTCGAATGGAATGATCTTGGAAATCTGGAACTGATGGATGGGATCGTTTGACACCCGTTATTCCTCTTTACCGCCGGACAGACCGGAATTTCACTCGTCTTCGTCGTCAACCGGCTTCGCCGGTCCGGGCGTTTTGCCATGCGGATCTGAAATCCTGCCGGCGGTACGCAATACGTTCAAAACACCGGCACAAAAACCCAGCATCAGGAAGATGATCATCCCCCACGGTGCCGTGCCGGCCAGCTGGTCGATGCCATAACCAATGGCAGTGCCGACCAAAATCGCAGCTACAAAGTCGGTAGACAAGCGCAACGCAGCTGCAAAGCCGCTATTGTCAGGTCTTGGCCGTTCTTGTTCCTCTCGCGCTTCCTGCTTGCGGTCAAGCCGCTCTTCCAGTGCACGCGATCTTGCTGCCAGTTCATCCTCGGAAACCGGCTTCCCGCCAAGCGGAATGCCGGTTGTTGCAGGTCCGGGTTTATCAGGATTGTCTTGCAAGGTTTTCTCCCTGAAACGCCTTGCCACAGCCCAGCCAAACGGCCCCCTTGGATCGAGCGCAACATAGTTTTGGCCTTGCAGGCTGTCAAGCGCTACGCCGCTGCGCCAAAACCATGAAAAGAAAGGATAATTTGGACCGTGACGCCGATGCGACAATGCGCCGTGGCGAAACTGCAACATCATTGTGATGCAGGAACCGACTCATTGAGCGGCAAGTTTGCTTTTTTGAAGGACAGGCCTCCTGGTCAGCTCCAGCCACCGCCAAACGTGCGATAAAAGATATGCAGTCCAATTCGACCGACCTTTTGCATGGTCTTGGCCCATTTCGGCTTCACATAGGTCGCGTGATAATGCGTGGATGAACCAACATCGGCGAGCCAGATGCGGCCTTCTGTGGTTTCACGGGCAACGTATTTGGCGGTTTCCCATCGCCCCGGGTCTTTCACATTGTCCTTGATCTTGTCACAGGCAAAGGAAAACTGGCAACGGTTGCGCCATTCCTTGTTTTGATAGACCACACCGCAAATGCTGCTGGGATAGGCAGGGTTTTTGACCCGGTTCAGGATTACCTGTGCCACGGCCGCCTGGCCGCGAACCGGTTCGCCGCGTGCTTCAAAGTATATGCCGGCCGTCAGGCAATGCTGTTCGCGGTCCGAGAATGCAGATTTGGGCAGCGTCTTGGCTGCCCAGGCATGATCTTTTTCACCCAGTTTCGGGATGAGGTTGATTGGTGCATCATCGTTGAGCACAGCGGCAAACGGTGATGGCCGGGCATCTGGTTCGTCGCTGTATGCAAGGATATTGGGAACCGATTCCACCACCAGATTTGCAACCAGAACCGGAAGGTCTGCGGCCGGTTCGATTTCCGGCGGCTTGTCCAGAGCAAACGCGGAAGCAATTTGAATGGCAGCATCATTTTCAACCGACTTTGAAAATGCGAGATCGAACGGCGACTTCGGCTCGACCGGTGAAAGCAGACTCTGACGCTGGAGAACGGCACCAGCATTGAAGTTTTGCGGCGGACGGACAAAAGTAGAAGTCACAACCCTGTCGCCCTTGCCTGCGCGGTTGATGCGCTGCGGCTGACGCGCCGGGTCGGTTTTCACATTGGGCCGCATCTGCCCGGTGCGTGGTTCAACCGAACCTGTGGTTTGCAAATCCACTACCCTTGTCGGGGCGCTGCCAGCGGAAGCCTTGAGAATGGTACTGCCGGGCTCTGCCTCGACATGGGCAAGCCAGCGCTCCTGCGGCCTGATCGAGCCGCTTTCTGCAAGCAGCGCGACATCCTGATAGCCGGTGATTGAAGGATAGGCGAGGAAAACAGCCAAGGCTGCAAACACCGGCCAGAGACGACGCAAGGCCGAATGAGACGCAAAACTGTACAAACGCAACAAACCCACTCCGCACTGACGCAACGCTACAGTGGTCAAGGCTAGCGTGTTAACCTTGATGCGGGGTTAAGAGCACGTTTCGATCTGGTAAACATGGATGCTGTTCCTCGCCGCGTTTGGACAAGCGATGAAACTGCCAAGCCATTCGGGCGCAATTCCGGCCCGAATGCGGCGAAACTTCACCGTTTTTTGCGACGCTCGACAAAAGGATTGTCGGTCTTGCGAAAGGACAGCCGGATCGGAGTTGCCCACAACTCGAATGTCTCACGCATGTTGTTGACGAGGTAGCGCTCATACGATGCCGGCAAACCTTCCGGCCGCGTGCAGGCAGCCATGAAGGTGGGTGGCCGGGCTTTCACTTGTGTGATGTACTTGATCTTGATGCGCCTGCCAGCCACTGCCGGTGGCGGGTGGTGGTAGATCACCCCTTCCAGCCAACGGTTCAGTTTTGCTGTGGGAATGCGCCTGTTCCAGGCCTTGTGGACTTCGACGACGGCTTCCATCAACTTGTCGATCCCCTGCCCGCCAAGTCCGGAGACAGTCACGATTTTCAGGCCCTTGATCTGCGGCAACAGCCGTTCGGCCTTTTCCAGAATGACTTCGAGTGCTTCCTGGCGGTTCTCGATGAGATCCCATTTGTTGAGCGCAATGACCGGCGCACGGCCCTCGCGAATGATCAGGTCGGCAATCTGTAAATCCTGCTTTTCAAACGGCATCGTCGCGTCGAGCAGAACAATGACAACTTCGGCGAACTTGGCCGCCCGAAGCCCGTCTGAAACCGAGAGCTTTTCCAGTTTCTCCTGAACCCTGGCCTTGCGGCGCATTCCGGCAGTGTCAAACAAGCGGATCGTGCGCCCGCGCCATTCCCAATCAACAGAGATGGAATCGCGGGTGATGCCAGCTTCCGGTCCGGTTAGCAGTCGCTCTTCACCGACCATGCGGTTAATCAGTGTGGATTTGCCGGCATTTGGCCGACCGACGACAGCAATGCGCAACGGCTTGCTGGTGTCGTAGGTTTCGATCTCGACTTCGTCCTCTTCGTCATCCTCGAAGAGTTCGTCGCTGTCTGCGACTTCGGTTTCCCATTCATCGGGTTCGGGCGGGAAAGCACGTTCTTCGCCAATCGCCGTAACCAATGCTTCGAACAAATCTGCAAGGCCGATGCCATGCTCTGCAGAGAGGGGAACCGGATCACCAAGGCCCAGTTCGAAGGATTCATAATATCCGACCTCGCCGGCTTTGCCCTCGAACTTGTTGGCAACAAGCACGACCGGTTTGTCCGAGCGGCGCACGATTTCGGCAAAGGTGCGGTCAGACGGGGTCAGTCCGGCGCGGGCGTCGATCAGGAAAAGTACAACGTCAGCCTCGCCAACCGCCACCAGTGTTTGCGCCCGCATCCGGCCTTCAAGGCTCTCGGTGGCGGCCTCTTCAAGACCAGCAGTGTCGATCACCTCAAATTTGAGCTCGCCGATCGATGCATCCGCCAACCGCCGGTCGCGGGTGACGCCTGGCGTATCGTCAACCAGCGCCAGGCGCTTGCCAACCAAACGGTTGAAAAGCGTCGATTTGCCGACATTGGGTCGGCCAATGATGGCTACCTTGAAAGTCATTGCGTCTTCCCGCCGACGGTTTGCCGTCTGCTTTTCACCGGGTTTGCCGCGAATGGCAAAACCGCGCTCAACCCTTGCCAGTCGCGCCTTTGCCGGCCAGCAATTCAAGCATTACGTTTGCGCGGTCACGGACGTTGCCCACCGCATTTGCATCATCGGCAATCTGGCGGAACCATTTTGCTGCTTCATCCAGTTTGCCGGCCTTGTATGCGGAAATGCCCAGCAGTTCACGCGCCAGCGAGCGAAATGACTGCCCGGCAGCAGCCATCGGCTCCAGGCGCACCTTTACGGCGTCGTAGGTTTCCAGATCAACCGCCAGCATGGCCGCGCGAATACGCGCAACCGAACGCAGGGATTCTTCAAACGAATTGTCACTTGCGATTGCGTCAAAGGCTGTCACCGCCCCTGATTTGTCACCACGCGCCAGTGTTTCCCCGGCTATGCGCATGCGGGAAAGCGCGGGATATTGCCCCGATCCGGTTTTGACTATTTCTTCAAGGGCGGCAATTGCCTCGTCCTGCTTGCCGGATTTTGAAAGCTCGGCTGCTGCCAAAAAAGCATCGCCTGAACGCGCCGCAAGTGTCTGGCGCCAGTATTCCCAACCGCGAAAACCAGCAGTGGCAACAACAATCAATACCGCTCCGGCGATGATGAGGCGGCCATATCTGGCCCAAAAGCCGTGCATGCGGTCCTGGCGAAGTTCGTCATCAACTTCGCGAATGAAACTGTCGTCAGACATGATGGCCTTTCCAAACCGGTATCAGCCGCCCTGCAGGCGGCCGTTGGGCCTTGTAGCGGAAACCAGCGCGCATTTGCAATCTTTTGCGCAGCAGGCTGCCCGGTCTCAGAACGAGACTGGAACGCCGGCCACCCAGACGTGCAGCTTCCAGATGAAAAGGAGCCAGACAGCGAGGCCGGAAACCACTGCGCCAACGTCCCATGTCACTGGTCCAGCAACCGGCAGCCTGCCACCGCGACGCTTGAGGGCAATCCGGTTCCACACGGCCCAAGCCAAAAATGACCCGAACAACAACACCGATGCCAGATCACCATTGACCAGCAAGTGGGCAAATGCCCAGACCTTCACGGCGAGCAGCATCGGGTGCTTGAGCATTGGCTTGAGACGGCCGGCAGGCAATTGCGAGACCATCAGGCTCATGAACGCTATTGCCATCAATGTGATTGCCAAGTGTGGCGTCCAGGCGGGCGGCGTGTACAGGTCGGGCGCGACCGGCCGAGCGACGGAATAGCCCCAGACAAGGAGTACAAGTCCGGCGAGCGAAACGAGCGAATAGGCGCCCTTCCACGGGCCTTCACCCATGCTTGCAAGTTGGCTGTCACGCCATTGCGGCGCCAGCATCCGCACGGAATGCACCCCGAGAAAAAGCACCAGACCGGCTATCAGGATTGCCATTGCATTGGTCTCCGCAGAAGAATTCAAGGATCGGGAGAACTGACTACCATTGCCAACCCGCCAATGCCAATGGCGTTGTCGAAATCGGGGGTCAGGCCTTTGCCGGGTTTCCGGCGACCTTGCGCACCAGCCATGGCAAAAGGAGTACCAAAACCGCAGCCGCCAGGAAAAACGCCGAGATGGGATGCGTGACAAACACGCTGGCGTCGCCTTGGCTGATCATCATCGCCCGGCGGAATTGCTGCTCTGCCAGCGGCCCCAAAATCAGGCCGATGATTGCCGGAGCGACCGGAAAACCGTAACGGCGCATGAAAAAGCCGACAATTCCCAGAACGAACAGGGCAATGATGTCGGTCATGGAACGGTTGAGGCCGTAAACGCCCAAAGTGGAGAAAACCAGAATGCCGCCATACAACAGCGGCGCCGGTATCTGCAGCAGGCGTACCCACAAGCCGACCAGCGGCAGGTTGAGCACCAACAGCATCACATTGCCTATATAAAGGCTGGCAATCAGTGTCCAGACCAGGGGCGCCGATGCAGTGAACAATTGCGGGCCAGGCTGCAAGCCGTATTGCTGGAAGGCCACCAGCAAGATGGCGGCCGTTGCGGAAGTCGGGAGCCCCAGCGTCAGCAGCGGCACCAAAACGCCAGCCACGGCGGCATTGTTGGCAGCTTCCGGTCCGGCTACGCCTTCAATCGCGCCATTGCCAAACTCTTCCGGGTTTTTGGAAAGTTTTTTCTCCAGAAAATAAGAAAGAAAGGTCGGAATTTCGGTGCCACCTGCGGGCAGCACGCCAAAGGGAAATCCGAGCGCCGTTCCGCGCAGCCAGGGTTTCCAGGAGCGCGACCATTCCTCGCGGGTCATGTAGATCGAGCCTTTGACCGCCTCTATTTTCGCCTCGCGAAGGTCCTTGCGCGATGCAATGTGCAGGGCTTCTCCGACGGCAAAAAGGCCAACGGCAACCACCACCACGTCAATGCCGTTGAACAAGCCGCGCACCCCAAAGGCCATTCGGACCTGCCCGGTCAGCAAATCAATGCCGACCATGCCGATGGCAAGACCTGCAAACAGGCTGGTGACCCCGCGTGACCACGACGCGCCCAGAAGCGCCGACGCAGCGGTGAAGGCAAACACCATCAGGGCAAAGTATTCAGCCGGGCCGAAACGCAAAGCCAGCTTGACGAAAAGTGGCGCCAGAAAACTGAGTGCAATCGTGCCGATGGTTCCAGCCACAAATGATCCGATGGCAGCAGTAGCCAACGCTGCCGCGCCACGACCCTGGCGGGCCATCACGTTTCCTTCGATGGCGGTAACGATCGAACCGGATTCGCCCGGTGTGTTCAAAAGAATTGAGGTCGTCGAAGACCCGTACATGGCGCCATAATAAATTCCGGCAAACAGGATGAATGCGCCGGTCGGATCCACTTTTGCCGTCACCGGCAGCAACAGTGCAATGGTGAGAGCCGGCCCAATTCCGGGAAGGATGCCAATGGCAGTGCCGAAAACCACCCCGACAAAGGACCACATCAGGTTTATCGGGGTCAGCGCCGATACAAACCCGTCCATCAGGGCGCCAAACATTTCCATTGCAAAAAGCCTTAGAGCAAGCCCTTCAACACGCCTGCTGGCAGTTGAAGGTTCAACAATCGGGTGAAAACAAGAAATGCGGATAGGGCCATGGCAATGGCAATTGAGCCGTCACGCACATACCGGCGGCTGCCAAATGCAAAGGCCACTGCAAAAAACAAAACCGTCGCAGTGATGATAAAACCCACAGGTTTCAGCGACAGGACCACAAAAACAAAAGAGCCGGCTATCAGGCCTATTGCCCGCCAATCGGTTTCGTCAGTGTCAGCGACAATCCGGTCATCGGTGCGCATCCATGCGCCGAACATGAAGTAGGCTCCCATCAGCGCCACAGCGATACCTGCGGCATAGGGGAAAACCTGCGGGCCCACACGCGCATAGGCTGGAGCCACCGCCATTGTGGCGGTGCTGGCCATGATGCCTGCGCCGAGGGCGAACAGAACGGCCCCGACCAAAAGGCCGGGACCGCGCTTGCCGGATTGGGTTCCGGACATCTTGTTACTGAACCAGGCCGATGGTCTTCAGAACGTCGGTGATGCGGGCGTTTTCGGCCTTGATCAAGGCGCCGAATTCATCGCCCGGCAGATAGAGATCGGTCCATTTCTTGTCGGCCAGGATCTTCTTCCAGCCTTCGCTTTTGACGGTAGCATCAACCGCGTCGAGGAGGGCCTTCTTCGCGGCATCATCGAGGCCGGGAGGTGCAACGATTGCACGCCAGTTGGCAAGTTCAACGTCAACGCCCTGTTCTTTCAGCGTCGGTGCATCAATGCCTTCAACCCTTGTCGGAGACGAAATCGCAAGAATGCGCAGTTCGCCCGACTTGATCTGGCCTTCCCATTCGCCGTAGCCGGAAATGCCTGCTGCAACGTGATTGCCCAGAATTGCGGCAAGTGCTTCACCGCCACCTGAGTATGGAATGTAGTTGAGCTTGGTGAGGTCCGCACCAACTGCCTTGGCAATAAGCCCGGCAAGAATGTGGTCCGTGCCGCCGGCAGAGCCGCCGCCGAACGGAACCGCACCGGCATCCGCCTTCAGTTTGGCGACAAGATCGGCAAGTGTCTTGAGTTCCGAAGCCGCCGGGACCACGATAACTTCGTACTCGCCAGTCAGGCGGGCAATTGGCGTTACCTGTTCGAGCGTTGCGGGCGACTTGTTGGTCAACACCGCACCGACCATCACAAGGCCATTGACGAGAAGAACGTTGCCATTGCCTTTTTCGGCATCCACAACCTGTGCAAGACCAACGGTTCCGCCGGCACCCGGTACGTTTTCAACGGTGGCGTTTTTGACGACACCCGAAGCCTTCATGGTTTCTTCCAGCGCCCGTGCGGTTTGGTCCCAGCCACCGCCCGGCTTGGCCGGCGCAATGATGCGCAAGTCGTCGATAGCGCTTGCCGGTGTTGTGCCAAAGCCGGTTACGGCCGCAAGTGAAAGCGCGAGCGCAAGAGCTGCCCGCGAAAGCAGTGATTTTTTCATTTCCTGTATTCCTCCCGAATAGCCTGGATCCTCTCCCGGCAGTTGTGGACAAAAGACCATCGGGAAACAGATTGCAAGCCTGCAAACCAGATATCCGGTTTTGTGTTACTGCGCAGGTTCGCCGCCAGCCTCGATGTATTCGCGGTCGATTTGCGGCAATTGCTCGCCGTGCAGTGTCGCTTCGAAAGCCTGGAGGCGTTTGTAAATCGACAAAAGCTCGACAATCGTCGACCATGAATTGACGAGGTACTGGAACGAGTTGGAAACCTGCCCGAACGCTGTCAGGATTTGCTGCAACAAACCAAAGGTGATCTTGCCCGCTGCAATTGTTGGCACGAGGATCAGGTACGCAAATATGTTGTCCGCTTGCAGGTAAAATGCACGGGTCAAATTGAAGTACATGTAGTGGAAATAGAGGCGGAAATAATTGGTCCGCACATCTGAGAACAATTCGCGCACCGTGGGTGGCGCGGCCCGTGCAGCATCGTCCTCGCCATAAACCAGTTCTTTGCGATAGGACGCCTCAACCCGCTGGTTGCGGAATTCCAGACCGGGGAGCTTGATGCCAACGGCGGCCAGCAGCACCGTGCCAAACAGCGACCAAAAGATTGCCGCCTGCATCAAAGGAGCAGGGATAACGCCGACCAAAGGCAATTCTGTCACGTTTGACGACAAGGCGTACAAAATCGGCAAAAAGGCAATCAACGTCATGACTGCGTCAATCATGCTGACGCCCAGGCCTTCGACTGTGGAGGCAAACCGCATGGTGTCTTCCTGGACACGCTGGGACGCGCCTTCAATTCCGCGCAATTTCTGCCACTGGCTCATGTAGTAGTCGTTCATCGCCGTACGCCAACGGAAGATGTAATGGCTGACCACGAACCGGGTGATGACGTAGACCCCGATCCACAGGAACGCGATCAGCGTGAAATCGAGCATCAACTTGTAAAGCTCGGACTGCGGAACCTTGCCTTCGGGCGTCAACGCCTTTTGAACAAGGTCGAAGAATGGCCTTCGCCAATTGTTGATCGCAACCGAAACCTGCACCGAAAAATAGGTCGAAAACAGGATGAACGCGCTCCCCACGACTGACCAGAGGAACCATTGGTGGGGAGAAAACCAATACCAGAAGCCGCTGAAAATCGCCGCAGTGGCAAGGAAATACAGGTAAAACCAAATGAAATCCGGCGTCCAGAAATAGCCGACGCCAACCACAGGTTCGGCATCTGCCGGCAATTGCGGCATGCCGAAAACAGCGCCAAATTCCCCGCCCCCGCCGTACCAAACACCGATCGACAGCGCGCACCAAAACACGAACGAGGCAAAAAACAGCTTCGGTCTGGGGAAAAAAGAATGGAACAAGGCGGAACTCCTCAACGGGAATGCGAAAGCGCTGATCGTATGACCCCGGAATTGCGCCTGATTCAAGTCAATTCAACGTGGTGCAAAGACACATCTTTGCAATGAAAGTCGCGCCATTGTCAGCCATCGCCCAAAAACCAGCGGAAATTGCCCACTGCGCCATGTGCATTTGCGCACAACGAATGCACACCATCTTCCCCATCTCAGGATCATGGAAGCAAGGGAACTTGCTGCGGCTTCACCAGAAGCCTTTCCAACATCATCCGGGAGGCGGCTTGCCGCCATGCCGTGGCGTTCCGTTCGCAAGCCCCCGCGGACGGGACGCAAGTTCAACCTGCGGCAAAGCAGGACCGGGGCACGTGTTTGCAGATCCCGAACGCCCCTGGGATCGGCGAGCCCTGCAGGCCGCCTCCGTGGAAACATGGAGGCGGCCTTCACATTGGCCGCCAATGACCGGCATTAACCATTTGGCAACCAAGCCTTAACCCGGCACTTACCAAACCATCCGACAATTTGGTGAAAGAACAACGTGATTCGTACGGGTACGCACGCATGCACATCATCAAGAACGACGGCTTTTCCGCACACCGAATGAGCCCGCACGAAGCGGCACGTGAAGCCGACCGGCATGCGCGCATGCTGGAAGAAATTTACCTCGACGTCGAAGACCTCGACCCGCAGGCATGTCCGCCAAGCCGCCGCTTTTTCAAGGGCGGCAAGGAGGCCTGGGTCTATGACCACGGCAATGTCGTGGAACTGGTATTTGTGCGCGGCGAAGAAGATTAATTCTTAACCCGCTCTGATTTGGGATCAAACAGCGGAGCCAGGGCAATCGTCGCCGGGAACACATCACCGGCAACCAACAGCCCATAGTTGCCAGAGGTCAGGAAATTTTCGCTGACACCATCCGCATTGCGCACATAGCCAAAGCCGATGTTGCACCCAATGGTGTATCCAAAGCCACCTGAGGTCAGGTAGCCAACAGGCTCGCCATTGCGCAAAATGGTTTCACGCCCAACCAGAACGGCATCCTTGTCATCGAGGGTGAAGCCTGCAAAGCGCTTTTTCAGCGGCATGCCAGCAACAGTTTCCAATGCTGTTCGACCAATGAAATCAGCACCCGATTTGAGCTTCACCGCCCAGCCGAGACCGGCCTCGAACGGGGTGTCGTTGGGGGTGATGTCCGAGCCCCAGGCCCGATAGGCCTTTTCAAGGCGCAAGGATTCGAGCGCCCGGTAACCAACCGGGCGGATCGCGTGTTTTTCCCCAGCCGCCATCAGGACATCGAAAACCTCCCCCAGCGCATGGATCGGCACATGGAGTTCCCAGCCGAGTTCGCCGACATAAGTAACACGCAGTGCACGAACCACATTTCCGGCTATCGTGATCTCACGCACATGGCCAAACGGGAATGCCTCATTGGACACGTCTGCCTTTGTTACCTTCGCAAGGACTGCACGCGACTTCGGACCCATCAGTGACAACGTGCCAAACTGCTCGGTCACGTCATCAATGGTCAATCTTGATCCTGCTGGCACATGCTCGCGGATCCAGGCAAGGTCATGGGTGCGGAAGCCTGTGCCGGTAACAATGTAGAAGCGGTCTTCTGCAAGCCTTGCCACTGTCAGATCGGCCTCGATCCCGCCGCGTGTGTTGAGCAATTGCGTATAGGTGAGGCGACCCTGCGGCTTGGTGACGTCGTTGGCGCAGATATGGTCGAGTGTCGCCATCGCATCGCGACCAGTCACTTCATACTTGGCGAAGGATGACTGGTCGAACAGACCTACATTCTCGCGGACGTGGACATGTTCTTCGCCGACCGGGCCGAACCAGTTCTGGCGTCCCATGGAATATACGTCTTCCGCTGCCACATGGGCGGGGGCAAACCAGTTGGGCCGTTCCCAGCCCAGCTTTGAACCAAACACCGCATTGTGCTTTTTCAGTCGTTCATACAAAGGTGAAACGATGGCCGGCCTGCCGGACGTGTATTCCTCGTGCGGGAAACCGATCGTGTAGTGTTTTCCGTAGGCTTCAAGCGTGCGGTCGCAAACCCATTGGCGGCTGTCGTGCAGGCTGGAGAAGCGGCGAATATCCACCACCCAAAGGTCCAGCGGCGCCTCACCGGCCACCACCCATTGCGCCAACACCCAACCGGCACCGCCACCAGAAGCGATGCCAAATGCGTTAAACCCGGCACCGACATACATGTTGGCACATTGCGGCGCTGAGCCCAGAATGAAATTTCCGTCCGGCGTAAAGCTTTCCGGCCCGTTGATCATCTGCTTGATGCCAACCTTTCCGAGCGCAGGAACACGGGCAATGGCTGCGTTTATGTGCTGTTCGAAATGATCATAGTCATCGTCAAACAGCTTGAACTCCCAATCATCGGGTACATCGCCAAGGGTCCATGGCTGCGGGTTCGGCTCATAACCGCCAAATACAAGCCCGCCGACTTCTTCCTTGAAATAGGTGCGCCGGTCTGGGTCGCGGATCGTCGGGGCGTCGGTTGAAAGGCCGTCGATCTTTTCTGTGACAACGTATTGGTGCTTCACAGGCTGCAGCGGCACGTTGATCCCGGCCATTGCGCCAATCTGGCGGGCCCATTGGCCGCCGCAGTTGACGACCTTTTCGCAGGCTATGTCGCCCTGATTTGTCTTTACTTTGGTGATCCGGTCGCCAGCCATTTCAAAGCCGGTGACGCGCACGCCCTCAAGCAATTTGGCCCCGTGCATGCGTGCGCCTTTGGCCAGCGACTGCGTGATGTCGGACGGGCTCGCCTGCCCGTCGGTTGGAAGCCAGCTGGCACCCACCAGATCATCCACTTCCATGAGTGGCCACATGGCCTTTACCTCGGCGGGCGTCAGCAGGTGCATGTCCATGCCGAAAGACCTTGCTGTGGTGGCAAGCCGGCGAAATTCGGTCCAACGGTCGGCATTGGTTGCCAAGCGCAGGCAGCCCGTCATTTTCCAGCCCGTTGCCAGCCCGGTTTCCTCGTCCAGCCTTTTGTAGAGATCGACCGAATATTTGAGCACCCGGGTAATCGATGCCGACGAGCGCAACTGACCGACAAGACCCGCCGCATGCCAGGTCGAACCGGAGGTGAGCCTGCCTTGTTCAAGCAAAACCACATCCGCCTTGTGGTCGCGCGCCAGATGGTAGGCCGTGGAACAGCCGATGATGCCGCCGCCAATGACGACAATTTGGGCATGTGCGGGCAGGCTCATGAATGAATTTTCCCGTGGTATGATTGGTAGGCGTCAAGCGCGGCTTCGAACCGCAAAAGATTCTCGTCGGTATAAGCTACATAATCAGCGCCCGGCGCATCAAGGTAAAGCTCCGATACCAGACTCCACATGGTTTCGCGCAGAAGCGAAGCACATTGCATTGCACGATGGGCCTTGATGAGGTCCGCATCCGGCATTGCGCCAAAATAATTGGCGAGCAAAGCTTCCGATTGTTCGCCATCCATGCCGCTGTTGGAGGCGAGCCCGGCCAGATCAAACATCGCGGTGGAGAAGCCGGCATACTCGAAATCGATCAACCAAAGCCTGTGTCCATCATCCAGCAAATTTGCCGGCAGCAGGTCGTTGTGGCCGAACACGACTGGCAAAGGAGACTGTACAGCCTCCAAGGCATCGCAAAACGCCAGCCAGTCTGGCAGACTGCCTGCAAGGCGACTTTGACCAGCGGCAAGCGTGCGGGCATAGTCGCGGATCACATGAAACACCCAGAAAATAAAGCCGGGGCCAGAAACATGCCTCGGCATCCGCGTATGGAAATTCCGCATTAGTGTGGCAATACGGACAATGTTTTCGAGAACATCTGTCGCTGCAAAGGTTTTGGCACCGAGAAACTGGCTGACCATGACGCCAGCTTCAGCATACTGTATTTCCGGGGCAAATCCTGCGGCATGTGCGGCGCGCGCCACCATCAATTCCCTGTCCCGGTACACATGGTGGAATGGGTAGTCCTTGCCGAAACGCACGACGTGCCTTCCGTTGTCATCGTTGATCAGCCAACTTTCATTGCTTAGCCCGCCTTTCAACGGGCTGATGCCAATTGTGCCGGTCCAGCATGGAAGGGCGCGGATACGGGCCTGGCTGTCGTTCATGCAATGCTATTCCGCATTTTCGAATGTCATGCGATTCAGGTACCGAATCCGCCCGACGTCAAGAGCGAACCCGATATTCACTCTTTTCAATATTTTTTTGAAGCAGCTGTCGAAAATCGAAAACCGGCGGCGTCCTTGGGCTGTAACAACGCTCCAACCAAAGGAAACCAACATGACTTTCACCGTAACGCCGCTTTATGCCCTGCCACTGGCCTTGATCTATCTCGTCCTTTTCATGCGCGTTTCAGCGATCCGCTCCTCAACGGGCATTTCATT
>JBGSOG010000065.1:0-2388 GCA_041739225.1 Rhizobiaceae bacterium | reverse complement strand
GGGTTTTGCTGCGGACATGGCCTGACTTTCAAAGTTGTTGTATTTGCACGATGGAAACGTGTTTTGCGCCCTTTGCCAAGGAAAAACCGCATGAAACTGAAATCCGTCGCAGGGCGCAGCCTCCTTTTCGTCATGGCGGTGCAGACCGAATACGGCGATCATTTGCAAAAGCGGATCGATCCGCTGTTTACAGGGGTTGGCCCGGTTGAAGCTGCAATTGCAGTGGCAAGCAAACTTGCCTCACTTGCCACGACACAACAGCTTCCCGATCTGCTGGTTTGCCTCGGGTCAGCAGGCTCGCGAACACTGGCCCAAGCCGAAATTTATCAGGCCTCCAGCGTCAGTTACCGCGACATCGACGCCTCGCCATTGGGTTTTGCCAAGGGAACAACCCCGTTTCTCGATCTTCCTGCCGAGATTTTACTCCCGCTGACTGTTCCGGGCATCGCTTCAGCCCGGCTCTCAACCGGTGGAAACATCGTTTCCGGCGCAGCCTATGATTTCATCGATGCGGACATGGTGGACATGGAAACGTATGCGGTATTGCGCGCCGCGATGCGTTTCGGCATTCCATTGGTCGGGCTTCGAGGTATTTCGGATGGGGCGGCAGAACTCCACCACATCGACAACTGGACGCAATATCTGCACATCATCGACGAGAAGCTGGCACTTGCCGTGGACAGTCTGAAAGCGGGGATTGCCGATGGCAGCATCCCCCTCTAAACCGGTTGCATGAACGCACCCATCGATACCATCCTCATCATCGACTTCGGATCGCAGGTCACGCAGCTGATCGCGCGACGGGTGCGTGAAACCGGCGTATATTGCGAGATTGTTCCTTTCCACAAGGCGCAGGAGGGCTTTGACAGGCTGAAGCCAGCAGCCGTCATCTTTTCCGGTGGGCCGGCATCCGTGCCTGACGAAGGCAGCCCGCGCGCGCCGCAGTCGGTCATTGATTCAGGCGTTCCGATCCTTGCCATTTGCTATGGCCAGCAGACTTTGTGCCACCAATTGGGAGGACGGGTTGAGGGCGGCCATCACCGTGAATTTGGCCGTGCCGACATTGCCATTCAAAAGCAAAGCCCGTTGTTTGAGGGATTTTGGTCTGTCGGCGGCAACTATCCGGTCTGGATGAGTCATGGCGACCGGGTAACGGTTTTGCCGGACGGCTTTGAAGTTATCGCCACTTCGGCCAATGCCCCATTTGCCATCGCTGCTGACGAGAAGCGCAAATACTACACAACGATGTTTCACCCCGAAGTGGTGCACACAACCGACGGCGCAAAACTGATTGGCAATTTCGTCCACACCATTGCCGGGCTCAAGGGCGACTGGTCAATGGCCGCTTACAAGGCCAAGGCGATTGCTGCAATCCGCGAACAGGTCGGCACGGGCAGGGTGATCTGCGGCCTTTCGGGTGGCGTTGATTCGTCCGTCGCGGCCGTTTTGATCCATGAGGCAATTGGCGACCAGCTCACGTGCATCCTCGTGGACCACGGCCTGATGCGCAAGAACGAGGCAATGGAAGTCGTTGCCATGTTCCGCGACACCTACAACATCCCGCTGGTGCATGTGGATGCCGCTGACATGTTCATCAATGCGCTGGAGGGCGAAGCCGACCCCGAAACCAAGCGCAAGACCATTGGGCGACTGTTCATCGAGGTATTCGAGTCGGAAGCAAAGAAACTTGGCGGCGCTGATTTCCTGGCCCAGGGCACGCTCTATCCGGACGTGATCGAAAGTGTTTCGTTCAGCGGCGGGCCATCAGTCACCATCAAGAGCCATCACAATGTCGGCGGACTTCCCGACCGCATGAACATGCAACTGGTCGAACCGTTGCGTGAACTGTTCAAGGACGAGGTTCGAAAGCTTGGCCGCGAGCTTGGCCTGCCGGAGCATTTCATCGCGCGTCATCCGTTTCCCGGTCCCGGCCTTGCCATTCGCTGCCCAGGCGGCGTGACCCGCGACAAGCTGCGCATCCTGCAGGAAGCCGATGCCATTTACCTCGACGAAATCCGCAAGGCTGGTCTTTACGACGAAATCTGGCAGGCATTTGCAGTGCTGTTGCCAGTACAGACCGTTGGCGTCATGGGTGACGCCAGAACCTATGAATTTGTGCTGGCGCTGCGGGCCGTCACATCGGTTGATGGCATGACCGCTGATTTTTACCCGTTCGACATGGCGTTCCTGGGCCGCGCCGCCACCCGCATCATCAACGAGGTTCGCGGCATCAACCGCGTGGTCTATGACGTGACCAGCAAGCCGCCGGGGACAATCGAGTGGGAATAATTTTTGCCCATCCGAGAGTATCCGAAACTACGCCAGAATACGACGTAACCACCTGAAAAACAAAAATATTCCAGCCAAGACCTATCAAGATCTATCGGT
>JBGSOG010000061.1:0-7152 GCA_041739225.1 Rhizobiaceae bacterium | reverse complement strand
CGAAAGCGAGTTCGCCGCGGCCTACAAGGAAAACAAGATCTGGTACGAGCATCGCCTGATCGACGACATGGTTGCCTCGGCACTGAAATGGTCCGGCGGATACCTTTGGGCGTGCAAAAACTACGATGGCGACGTGCAATCCGATACCGTGGCGCAGGGCTTTGGCTCGCTCGGCCTGATGACATCGGTGCTGATGACGCCCGATGGCAGGACCGTGGAAGCAGAAGCGGCACACGGCACGGTTACGCGCCACTACCGCCAGCACCAAAAGGGCGAACAAACCTCGACCAATGCGATCGCATCGATATTCGCCTGGACGCAAGGCCTCTCGCACCGCGCCAAGCTGGACGACAACGCCGAACTCAAGCGCTTTGCAACCACCCTTGAAAAAGTTTGCGTCGCAACGGTGGAGCGCGGCTACATGACCAAGGATCTGGCGCTGTTGATCGGTCCGGACCAGCCATGGCTGACCACAATCGGCTTCCTCGACAAAATTGACGAAAACCTGCAACTGGCCATGGGCTGAATTTTCAGGCTGTCGCGGGCTTCAGAAACAAAAAAAGGCGGTCGCGACCGCCTTTTTCTTTGCTGTTTTGACAGATTTAGCCAGCAATGATCGCGCGCATGGCATCAATCGCCAGCTGTGCATTGCCGCCGTCCGGCCCTCCAGCCTGCGCCATGTCTGGTCGGCCGCCGCCTCCCGAACCGCCAACTGCCTGCGAGCCGGCGCGCACCAGATCAACCGCGCTTATTTTTGCAGCGATGTCACTCGTGACCCCGACAACAATCGCGGCCTTTCCATCGTCAGACACAGAAATGATTGCAGCGACACCTGAAACCAGTTTCTGTTTGGCTTCGTCTACCAGCCCTTTCAAATCCTTCGCCTGAATGCCTTCAACAATCTGGCCGAGGAAACTGATGCCGTTGACGGTTTCGGCAGCTTGTCCTGCGCCACCGCCGCCCATGGCCAGTTTCTTGCGCACATCGGCAAGCTCACGTTCCAGCTTGCGCCGCTCTTCAACCAGCAACTCGACGCGGCTGACAGCATCTGCCACCGGAACCTTGAGCACGGAAGCAATCGAGCGCACCCGGTCTTCCTGTTCTTCGAGGTACCGCAAGGCGGCTGCCCCGGTAAGTGCTTCAAGCCGCCGGACACCAGACGCAACCGCGCCTTCACCGACAACCCGGATCAACCCGATCTCCCCGGTATTGCGCACGTGGGTTCCACCGCACAATTCCATCGAATAAACGCGCCCCGCCTTTTGTCCACGCACCGCAGTGCCCATCGTGACCACGCGCACTTCATCGCCGTATTTTTCGCCAAACAATGCCATGGCGCCTTCGGCAATTGCGTCATCCACCGACATCAGCCGTGTTTCAACCGGCGCCGCCTGGCGTACGATCTCGTTGGCAATCACTTCTACCGAGGCCAATTCTTCAGCTGCAATCGGCTTGGGATGCGAGAAGTCGAAGCGCAATCGGTCCGGTGCGACCAGAGAGCCTTTCTGCGCAACGTGACTGCCAAGCACTTCGCGCAATGCTTCGTGAAGCAAATGCGTGGCCGAGTGGTGTGAGCGCACGCCTGCCCGCGCACCGTGATCAACTTCCAGTTCGACAGCAGCGCCGACTTGCAGGGTCCCGCTCACCACTTCGCCATGGTGAACGAACAAGCCCTCCCCTTTCTTGCGGGTGTCTGACACGGCGAGGCTGCCGCCTTCAAACCTGATCACGCCCCTGTCGCCAAGCTGCCCGCCCGATTCCCCATAAAACGGCGTCTGGCTGACCACCACTGCGACTTTGGCACCTGCCGATGCAGACGCCGTTTCACTGCCATCGATAACAATCGCCTGGACAACACCTTCGGCTTTTTCGGTGTTGTAACCGAGAAACTCGGTGGCACCGACACGTTCCTTGATGGTGAACCAGATGCGCTCGTCTGCGGCGTCACCAGACCCGGCCCAGGACGCCCGTGCCTCCGCCTTCTGGCGTTCCATGGCATTGGTGAAACCGTCAAGATCTACATGTATTCCCCGCGCTTTCAGCGCATCCTGGGTCAAATCCAGCGGAAAGCCATAAGTGTCGTAGAGCTTGAAAGCCGTCTCGCCATCGAGAAGGTCGCCTTTGTCGAAGCTGCCTGTGGCTTCATCGAGCAGGACGAGGCCGCGTTCCAGCGTCTTGCGGAAGCGGGTCTCTTCCAGTTTCAGCGTCTCGGTGATGAGCGCCTGCGCCCGCACCAGTTCAGGGTAGGCAGTGCCCATCTCGCGAATGAGTGCCGGGACAAGTTTCCAGATCAACGGCTCGCGTGCACCCAGCAAACTGCCATGGCGCATCGCCCTGCGCATGATGCGGCGCAGGACATAGCCACGCCCCTCGTTGGAAGGCAAAACACCATCGGCAATTAGAAAAGAAGAAGCCCGCAAATGGTCCGCGATCACGCGGTGGCTGGCCCGGTTCTGGCCCTCGGCTGGCACGCCTGTTGCCTCGACGCTAGCGGCAATCAATGTGCGGAACAAATCGATGTCATAATTGTCGTGGCGGCCTTGCATCACAGCAGAAATGCGCTCAAGCCCCATGCCGGTATCGATCGACGGCTTGGGCAGGCTGACCCGCTGCGCAGCCGTTATCTGTTCAAACTGCATGAAAACGAGGTTCCAAATCTCGATATAGCGGTCGCCGTCCTGCTCGGCACTGCCGGGAAGGCCGCCCCAGATGTGGTCACCATGATCGTAAAAGATTTCCGAACACGGGCCGCACGGGCCGGTATCGCCCATCGCCCAGAAATTGTCTGAGGTGGAAATGCGGATGATCCGCGATTCCGGCAGGCCGGCGATCTTTTTCCACAACCCGAAAGCTTCATCGTCCTGGTGGTAAACCGTCACATACAGCCGGTCTTTTGCCAGACCGTATTCCCGGGTGATCAGGTTCCAGGCAAGTTCGATTGCCCGGTCCTTGAAGTAGTCACCGAAAGAGAAATTGCCGAGCATTTCGAAAAAAGTGTGGTGGCGCGCGGTGTAGCCGACATTGTCGAGGTCATTGTGCTTGCCACCGGCACGAACGCATTTTTGTGCTGTGGCCGCCGTGGAATAATTGCGGTGTTCAAGACCGGTGAAAACATTCTTGAACTGCACCATCCCGGCATTGGTGAACATCAGCGTCGGATCATTGCGCGGCACCAACGGACTGGACGCCACAACTTGGTGCCCTTCCTTGCCGAAATATTCAAGAAAAGCCGATCTGATTTCGTTGACGCCGCTCATGTGGGATTCCGGTGCTTTTTGAATGATTTGCGCAGCACAACCACCAATCAACCACTGATGACATGCCAGATGGCCGCTTTTAGCCTCGCAGCCAGAACCTGTCCAGCAATGCGCATGAGCCAACGCATACAAAAAGGGCCGTCGCACCGCGACAGCCCTCATTTCAATTCAATGCAAGCGGGGATCAGCCCTCGGCGGCGGCGTCAAAATCACTGCCGTCTGCATCGTTTTCCGGAGTGCCCTCCAGCAGCGTCCCGGCAATCAGCCCTGCATTCTGCCGAAGCGCGGTTTCTATCTCCGCCGCAACAGCCGGGTGTTCGCGCAGGAAAGTCTTGGCATTTTCACGCCCCTGCCCCAGCCGCTCGGAATTGTACGAAAACCATGCCCCGGATTTTTCGACGATCCCGGCCTTGACGCCCAGATCAACAAGTTCACCGGTTTTGGATACGCCCTCGCCATACATGATGTCGAATTCAACCTGCTTGAACGGCGGTGCCAGCTTGTTCTTCACAACCTTGATGCGGGTCTGGTTGCCCACCACCTCGTCGCGATCCTTCACCGCACCAATGCGGCGGATGTCGAGGCGAACGGATGCGTAAAACTTCAGCGCATTGCCGCCGGTGGTGGTTTCCGGCGAGCCGAACATCACGCCGATTTTCATGCGGATCTGGTTGATGAAGATCATCATCGTGTTCGA
The DNA here is from genome assembly GCA_041739225.1 of Rhizobiaceae bacterium. GTDB lineage: Bacteria > Pseudomonadota > Alphaproteobacteria > Rhizobiales > Rhizobiaceae > BOKV01. The sequence goes on along the minus strand of JBGSOG010000061.1, from coordinate 3,198 downwards.
CTTGGAAATCGAAGCTGTCAGCTTGCGCAGCGCCTGGCTCATCAGGCGCGCTTGCAGGCCTGGCAGGCTGTCGCCCATTTCACCTTCAATTTCAGCGCGAGGGGTCAGCGCAGCCACCGAATCGATGACCACAATGTCAACCGCACCCGAGCGCACCAGCGTGTCGGCAATTTCCAGTGCCTGCTCGCCGGTATCGGGCTGCGAAATCAGCAAGTCCTCAAGGTTTACGCCAAGCTTGCGCGCGTAGATCGGGTCCAGCGCATGTTCAGCATCGATGAACGCGCAAATGCCGCCCTTTTTTTGCGCTTCGGCAATGGTGTGCAGCGCCATGGTTGTCTTGCCCGATGATTCGGGGCCGTAAATTTCAACAATGCGCCCCCTGGGCAGACCGCCAACGCCAAGCGCGATGTCGAGCCCCAGAGATCCAGTGGAAATCGTCTCGATTTCGACCACTTGCTCGTTTTTGCCGAGCTTCATGATCGAGCCCTTGCCGAAAGCCCTTTCGATCTGGGAAAGTGCCGCGGCCAGTGCCTTGGTCTTGTCCACCGTGCTATCCTCTACGAGACGGAGTGAATTCTGTGCCATGCTTTACCACCCTTGTGCCAAGCTTCCAATGGCCGGAACTGCCTGCAACAAAAACGTGCAATCTTTACCGGATGCGCCGTATGTACCTTTTTTGTTCTCTTTTGTAAAGAGCCTTCAAGTGATTGTTATCATTGATATCTGCTGTTTTTGTCCGGCAATTGTTCTTTTCTTGTTCGTATTTGTTCTTGATCGGTCGGGAATTGCGCTTCAGCCAGATGCAGGTCAGCTTTTGAAAGCTGGTCTGCACAGGGTAGCAAATGGGTGATTCCATCTGCTTCATCACGGGCGCACACATTGATCTGACCGCCCGGCTGTTCGCACCGCCCGTCATCGGTGCCTCCAATCCCGGCAGTGTCACCGCCCGTCCCGGCGGCGCCGGTCTCAACAGTGCCAGTACCGCTGCAGCCCTTGGGGCAACCACCATGATGGCAAGTCCGGTGGGTCGCGACCCGCACGGGCAGACATTGCGCACCACGCTTGCCGAACGCGGCATCGGCGATTTCCTTGTGGAAATCGACAATGTTCGAACCGGCACCTACACCGCCATCATCGCCCCCGACGGCTCGATGCTGATTGGTGTTGCCGATTTGGCGATGTACGAGGCGGTGAGCGCCCAATGGTTCTTCGACCATTGCGAAAATGCCCTTGCACGAGCCGGTACCTGGTTTTTCAATGCGAACCTGCCTGCATCAACACTTGCCGATCTGGCCAGCCGCGCCGGCGAAAGGCGCATCGCTGCCGCTACCATTTCGCCTGCCAAGGCGCCGCGACTTGCACCCGTGCTCCATTGCACCGACTACCTGTTCACCAATCTGGCCGAAGCCCGCACGCTTTGTTCCCTGCCACAGGCCGATGCACCGCAGCTATGCGCCGCGCTGGCAAGGTCCGGTGTGAAATCAGGCATCATTTCTGCCGGCAGCGGATCGCTCCATTGGTGGAACGGCTCTGCCAGTGGAACCTTGCAGCCGCCGCCGGTTGAAGCCATTGTCGATGTCAATGGCGCGGGCGATGCGCTGGCGGCCACCGTGCTTTGCGCCTTGCAGCGCGGAGAGGATTTTGAAACCTCGGTGCGCCTTGGCATGGCCGCTGCCCAATTGACGCTGTCGCGCCCCGATCCCTGGTATCGCGGCCTGTCCTGGCCCTTGCTTCATTCGCGTTTGTCGATCACAAGCGCCAAAATCTGAAAGGTTTGCCTCCATGACCTCGCCGCTTGCTCCCGCGCTTTCCGACTTCCTCGACATATCGCACGCCGTATCGGGCGCGCTCGCCACCGGCGCACCTTTGGTGGCACTGGAATCGACAATCATCACCCATGGCATGCCCTGGCCGCAAAACATGGAAATGGCGCTCGCCGTGGAAGCAATTGTCAGCGAACACGGGGCAGTTCCCGCCACCATCGCCGTGATGGACGGCAGGCTGAAAATCGGCCTCACCCATGGCGAACTTGAAAGCCTGGCCAGGACCAAAGGCGCCATGAAGCTTTCGCGCGCCGACCTTGCCTTTGCCCTGGCGACGCAGCGGCCGGGCGGCACAACCGTAGCCGCAACCATGATGGCGGCCAGCCTTGTCGGCATCGAAGTGTTTGCCACCGGCGGCATTGGCGGCGTCCACCGCGGCGCGGAGACAAGCTTCGACATTTCCGCCGATTTGATGGAGTTCTCCAGATCGCCGGTTATCGTCGTGTGCGCCGGAGCCAAGGCCATTCTCGACATGGCCAAGACGCTGGAAGTGCTGGAAACGCAGGGCGTGCCGGTCGCCGGTTTTGGCACAAATGATTTTCCCGCCTTCTGGTCGCGCGCCAGCGGCCTCAAATGCCCGCTGCGGCTCGACACTGCGCAGGAAACCGCCAGGTTCTGGCAGGTGCGCAAGGCCATGAACCAGCAAGGCGGGCTCTTGATTGCCAATCCGGTGCCGCAAGAGCACGAAATTCCCTTGCGCGAAATGGCCACCCATATTGAGCGCGCCCTCGACGACGCGCAGGAAGCCAATATTTCCGGCAAGTCCGTCACGCCGTATCTGCTCTCGCGCATCCTCGAGCTGACAAAGGGCCGCTCGCTCGCCACCAACATTGCGCTGGTGGAGAACAATGCCAGGGTTGCGGCGCAAATCGCCGTCGCTCTGGCGCAGTAGGCGGCACTGCGGGACCGGGCAAAACCTTCACCCTCGCCCTTCGACAAGCTCAGGGTGAGGGATTCTTGAACTGAAAACACCCCCCACCCGCTCTGCTTCGCTACGCTCGCAATCGCGTGCCTCCCCTCCAGGGGGAGGCGGACGCCTAGCCTTAAAGCCCTCATGGTGAGCTCCAACGCCCTCATCCTGAGGTGCGAGCGCAGCGAGCCTCGAAGGGCGAGGGCAGCACCATCCGTTCACGCGACGCATTGCGCCCGTGGCATGGAAATTTCCGGTTCCCTCTCCCGCCGCCGGACGCAATGCGCCCGGGAGCGGAACAAGGACTTTTCTCTCCCAAATCTTGCGCTTCGGCCTTTGGCCTCAACGTGCGATTTGGGATGCACAAACCACCGCGCGGCCTCGCCAACGCTGGGGCATGTGTGCGGCCCTTGACCGCGCGGCGCAGGGATTTGACGGTATCGGCACGGGCAAGTGCACACTGCG
>JBGSOG010000033.1:0-69665 GCA_041739225.1 Rhizobiaceae bacterium | reverse complement strand
GGCCTCAACATCTGGGTCGTGTCCGACAATCTGCGCAAAGGCGCTGCGCTCAACGCCATTCAGATTGCCGAACTGCTGGTCAACCGTGGCTTGCTCAAGAAAAGCAAGGCGGCCTGACAGCAAACAATGATTTCAGGGGCGGGTTGCGAAAGCAGTCCGCGCCTGTCACAAAACTGTCTGCTTTGCCTGCGATTTGGCACTGCAAGGGGCGAAGATTGATTGTCCGGCTGCCGCTGTTGAAACGGTACCGGTACGCAATGCATGAAACCCGCGGAAAACCGCACAGTGACCCAACAACCCAAGGACGTTTGAATGTCTCTTCGCCAACTCGCAATTGCCGCTGTGGCGGCTTCCGCTGTTTTTGTTGCAATGCCCGCGCAAGCTGCCAAGTGCGGCAATGATGCGGCCGGGTTCCCGGCGTGGCTTGATGCATTCAAGGGCGAGGCGGTTTCAGCCGGGATCAAGCAAGGAACGGTCGATTCTGCCCTCAACGGCGTCAAATACGCCACCAAGACGATTTCCCTTGATCGCAACCAGAAGAGCTTCAAGCTGAGCTTTGAGCAGTTCATGCAGAAGCGCGGCGCTTCGGGCATCATTTCGCGCGGCAAGAACATCAAGGCGGAAAATTCCGCGATGTTCAACAAGATCGAAGCGAAATACGGCGTTCCTGCCGGACCACTGATTGCCATCTGGGGCATGGAAACCGGCTTCGGCAGTTTTCAGGGCGACCAGGACGCGTTCGCGGCGCTGGCAACGCTTTCCTATGACTGCCGCCGGTCGGAATTTTTCACCGAGCAGCTTTATGCAGCGCTCAAATTGCTCCAATCCGGTCAGTTGGCGCGCGGCCAGATGAAGGGCGCTGGCCATGGCGAGATCGGCCAGATGCAATTCCTGCCGGCAAACTACCTGAAATATGGTGCCGACGGCGACGGAAACGGCCGGGTTGACATGATTTCATCGCGCGCTGACGCGTTGCATTCCACAGCCAATTATTTGCGTGCCTATGGCTGGACGCCGGGTGCAGGGTACCAGCCCGGAGAGCCGAATTTTGCTGCGATCCAGGGTTGGAACAAGGCCGGTGTTTACCAAAAAGCCATTGCCGCTATCGGCAAGGGAATTGATGGCTGAACCTGTAGCTGATGAGCAAATCAAAGGCCGGCGCTTGCGCCGGCCTTTTTTGCATCGCGTTGGTCAAAGTTTGCCAGCGCAGGTTTCACCCAATGTGTCCTGGCTTTGTCCTGTTATCAACGCACCCGACAACGTGAAAACCTCACGGTTCAGGCGCTCGTTTGACGGAAACTTGTAGCAGACATCGAATGTTGTTCCCGAAGTGTCACCGCTCGCGGGCTTGGCGGTGATTTCCGCGCCCTTCACCGCATCTTCCCAACTGTCGAGGGATTCCAGAAACTCTTCGCGGGTCTGGGTGACGCCCAACTGCTTCAGTTCAATCCTTGCGTCCGGGGCAAGCAGGGCTCCAAATGCCTTGGCGTCGGCAGTCTTCAAGGCTGCGTACCAGGCCGACACCGGCGCCGGTATCTCCTGGGCAAAGGCTTGCATCGAGTACACCAGCACAAGGGCACCGGCGGCTGCGCGCATCAATATTTGCATTGGAATTCTCCGTGTATGAACTGGTGCAACAGCTTTAGCCATCAACGGGGCTAAAGTCGCCCGTTTGTGGATTCATGATCCAAAGACCGCCGGAGGATATCTCAAACCATGCACCGTGCAGTTGCAAGCGCCCCTTCTGTGCCAGAATGTTGACGCAGGGAAATGTCTTGAGGTTTTCAATTCCCTTGCGAATGGATGCTTCCTCGAGGGCACGTTGCCGGTTTTCAGTGACCAACGGGTCGTCACAGCGGATGTCAAGGGTTGCGGGTTCAAGCAAGGATATCCACTTGCCGATGAAATCTCCGGGGGACAGAGGCTCGCTCTCCAGTCCTTCCATGTTCTCCCTGAACGCATGCACACCGCCGCAGCGGCCGTGCCCCATCACCACGATGTGTTTGACCTTGAGAACCTGCACGGCAAATTCCAGCGCTGCCGAGGTGCCATGGTACTCCCCGTCGGGAGCATAAGGCGGCACCAGATTTGCGACATTGCGCAAAACAAACATCTCGCCTGGGGCAGCGTCAAAAATGGTTTCCGGAGCTGCGCGCGAATCGCAACAGGAAATCACCATGACTTCCGGTTTTTGTCCGGTGCTTGCCAATCGTTCATAGCGCTCGCGTTCGTGGCGAAGCCGCCCGTAGTGAAAGGCCTTGTATCCTTCGGTCAGTTTTACGGGAAAATCCGGGGGAACCTGTTCGCGGGTCAAAAGTCACTCCTGTGTTTCATCATCAGATATTATGCCCAAATCGCCATTTGAAGACCACGGCTGTCAAAATGTGGAATGGCCGGGTGCGGCACGGCAGTTCCGTCAGCCAATCGGCGCGCAGTCATCAAACAGGCGCAGGCATCCAGCAAATCATCGGCGGCTGCGCCCTTCGGCGGAGATCTGTCCAGGAATTCGGAAGAAATCCCACCTGAAATCAACAATTGTCGGCGTTGTTTCCTGCCTTCCATGCCTTTCTTTCGTGTGTTGAGGGCTTTACAACCGTTCAACCTCCAGAAAACCAATTCCGGGTGGGTCTCGCGGAGAAGGTGCTGGTATTGCGGGGCGATGATTTCATCAATCTCGCGGATTTTCGGGAATATGCCAAAAGCCTGAATTGAAACACCTTTCGGCGGAGACGAGGTTTTCCGGGCAATCGCACTGGCTCTTTGGTGTGCCACCAGTTTTTCCGGCATGGGAAGGCTCGCGGAAAGTTCCGAGTAAACCGCCATTCTGGACGGGATCGAAAATACGCAGTTTTTCAACCTTCCCAGAACCGGACGGATAGCCTTTTCCGGACCGCGTCCCCCGGGGCCAATCACGTCTGGAAGGCCGATCGGCATGTCGACGGCGATGATCGCTTCTTCGCCGACAAATTGGCGCAGATCGCAAAATCGGGAAAAAACCTTCGCTTGCAACTCTTCCAGAGGCTTTTGAGTGACAGCTATCCAACCAGCCTTGCACCCATCGACGCCTGTGAGCGGTGCCACGTTCGATTTGTTCATCTGAGCCGCGTCATTGGTGCAGCAATGCTGCGAACCTGGACCATCGCCAAAGGGCGCAACAGGCTGGCAACATCGGCCTGCGGCATCAATTCATTGCTGCCACGGCGGACGGCGGCCGACATCGCTGAGAAAATCGCCGAACTGGTCAATTGCAGTGCGTCTGCCGAAGACTTGCCGTCAAGCAGATGACCCAAAAACAACCCCGAGACGAGATCACCGCACCCATTTGTTGGCCCTTCGACCATTCGGTGTTCGGCCAGCAGGGCGCTCTTTGGTTCGACCAACAAATTGGCAATGCTGCCGCGCATGAAGGCCGGAACGGACGTAACAAGCACGGTCTCGACATTCAACAATCGAGCCGCAGACACTGCCGCGTCGACGGTGCTGATCTGTGGCTGGCCGACCAGCCAGCCGAGTTCATGGATGTTGGGAGTGGCGATGTCGGCAAGTGGCATCAACAGATCGCGAATGGCGGCAGCGGTTTCGTCGAGCACATACAGCCCGCCATGATCGCCAATCACCGGATCGCACAGATAGCGGATTGCCGGGAACTTTTCCTTCAACGCGGCGACAAACCTGGCAATCGCCATGGCCTGCAAAGGCCCGGCCATATATCCGCTCAAAATCGCACCAACTTCCGGGAGCCACGGCGAGTTGAGCAAATCCACCAGGAAAGCCTCAAACTGATCCGGTTCCGGTACAATGCGGGTTGAGCGGCCGTGGCCGGGGTGCCATGGAAGCAAAACAGTCGGAACCATCCAGACCGAATGGCCCATCGCTTCCAGCGCGAAGGCGACCGAGCGATTGCCGACTGCCCCGCGCGCGACCTGGCTGGTGATGGAAATTACCGCCGGCTTGACCGGATCGACAACGGCGTTCATGGCCGCCCCAGGAAATTGACCAACCACACCGCCAATGCAATGAATGCGACGAGGCTCAAACCGCGACCGATCCGTTTGCCCCAGCGTTCAATTGCGTCTTCCCCGTCTGTGCCTGAAAAATGGCCCTTGGCTTTTTCCACGCTGCGCGCCAGGGAAGATGTGCCAATTGTTTCGCTGTCGCGTTCGACACGCTCGAGAATGCGCCGCGCTTCACGGACAGCATCATCCTCGTCTGGAGATTTATGCCGACTGGTCATGGATCGCCTCCGGACTTTTCAACTTTCCATACCGATTCAGGGTTCATTGCGCCATCGTTCAATTGCACTGAAATGGCCCTGTCACATCCGGGCGATAGCGCTGGAGCCTGGATGACGGCATCTGGTGTCCAAGGCATTCACGTGCCATGTTGGCATCAAACGGGGGAACACCATGGCCATGCCAAGCGAAGTCGAACAGGGGCTGACACCCAACCGCAAGGGTATATGGGGCTGGATGATGTTTGACTGGGCGGCACAGCCGTTTTTCACCGTGGTGACAACGTTCATTTTCGGGCCGTATTTCATTTCCCGCATGGTGCTCGATGCAAACGGCAATCCTGATCCTGTCGCCGGTCAGGCAGCATGGGGCTATGCCATTGCCATCGGAGGCCTTTTCATGGCGGTTCTGGCGCCCATTCTGGGCTCCATTGCCGACCAGAGCGGCCCGCGCAAACCCTGGATTGCAGCGTTTGCCGTGATCAAGATTGCCGGTCTTTTCTACCTTTGGAATGCGGCCCCCGGCTCAAGCGTGTTCTGGATTTTGTTTGCCTACACTATTGCGGCAGTGGCTGCGGAGTTTTCGTCGGTATTCAATGATTCGATGCTGCCACGCCTCGTCAACAACCAGCAAATTGGCCAGGTCTCCAACACCGCATGGGGGCTTGGCTATCTGGGTGGAATGATTGTTCTCATTGTTGTCCTGACCCTGCTGGCGGGAAGCGCCACCAGCGGAAAGACCCTCATCGGCATTGATCCGCTGTTCGGGCTTTCGCAGGCCGAGGGTCAAGATGCCCGCGTCACCGGACCTCTGTCGGCAATCTGGTATTTCATTTTCATATTGCCGATGTTTTTCTTCACGCCCGATCCGGGGACGCGCAGACCGATGGGCGAAGCCGTCCGGCGCGGGTTGTCAGAACTGCGCGAAACGTTGGGCGAGCTGCGCCGTCGCGCCGGTTTGGTACGGTTTCTGATCGCCCGGATGATCTATCAGGACGGCGTGGGCGCGCTTTTGGCACTGGGCGGCGGATTCGCCGCCGGCATGTTCGGCTGGTCGATCATCGAGCTTGGCATTTACGGCATCATTCTCAACATCACCGCTATCGGAGGCTCGATCTGGGGTGGCAGGCTGGATACGCGCCGCGGGTCCAAATGGGTGGTTGTGGCTTCGATCATTGCCTTGCTGATCGCAACGATCGGCATCATTTCCACCGGGCCCGGCTACACGCTGTTTGGACTGATGACCTTCGGCACAGAGGATCCGGGCGGACTTTTCGGCACGGGCGCAGAAAAAGCCTATGTGGCTTTCGGCTTGCTGATCGGCCTGGTGTTTGGCCCGGTGCAAGCGTCTTCGCGGGCCTATATGGCGCGAAGCGTTGCCACGCATGAAACCGGACGCTATTTCGGGATTTACGCGCTGGCAGGCAGGGCAACCAGCTTTCTGGCGCCGCTCAGCGTGGCAGTGGTCACCGACTTGAGTGGCAACGCACGGGCCGGCATGGCGATGATCCTGATTTTCTTCGTCGCTGGTCTCGCCATTCTTTTGACAACGCCATATCCGGCGCACCAACCCAGGCAAAGTGATTGATCTGCAATCTCAATGGCGGAAATGGCGCAAGCCGGTGAAAACCATGGAGATGCCGGCCTCGTCAGCCGCCTTGATGACTTCGTCATCGCGCATGGAGCCACCGGGCTGTATGACAGCTGTGGCTCCAGCCTCAATTGCAGATACCAGTCCGTCGGCAAATGGAAAAAACGCGTCGGAAGCAACCACGCTGTCTTTGGTTCCCGGCTCGCTCCATCCGGCAGCCTGTGCTGCATCGACCGCTTTGCGAACCGCGATGTGCGATGAATCGACACGGCTCATTTGCCCGGCGCCAATGCCAACGGTTGCGCCATTGCGGGCATAGACAATCGCGTTTGATTTTACATGCTTGGCAACGCGAAACGCGAACAGCAAATCGGTCATTTCAGTAGCTGTGGGTTGGCGCTTGGTAACCGTGCGAAGGCTTGTGGTGGCAATCCGGCCATTGTCGCGTGACTGCAACAGGAAACCGCCGGCGATGGTCCGCACATCAATGCCGGATGCAGCCGGGTCGGCCATGGCGCCGGTTTCCAGTACCCGCAGGTTTTTCTTTGCCTTGAGGATTTCGCGGGCTTCGGGCGAGATCGCTGGTGCGATGATGACCTCGGAAAATATTTGTGCAATCGCCTCGGCGGTCGGTCCGTCCAGTGTCCGGTTGAGGGCAATGACACCACCAAAGGCAGATACCGGATCGCACGAAAGTGCAGCTTGCCAGGCTTCGATCAACGACGCGCCTGTGGCGACACCGCACGGATTGGCGTGCTTGATGATGGCGACCGCTGCAGTTTCAGCGGCATCAAATTCGCTTGCGAGCTCAAAGGCAGCATTGGCATCGTTGAAATTGTTCCAGGATAATTGCTTGCCCTGCAACATTTTTGCCGAAGCAATGCCGGGCCGGTTGTCGCCGGTGCGATAAAGTGCGGCGTGCTGGTGCGGATTTTCGCCATAACGCAATTCTTCCTGCAGTTTTCCGCCGAGTGAAAAATACCGGGGTGCAGCTATCTCAAGTTGGCCGGCAAACCAGCGAGAAATTGCAGCGTCGTAGGCAGCTGTGCGGGCGAAGGCGCGTGCGGAAAGTTGCTTGCGAAGAGCCAGCGGCGTTGATCCGGCATTGGCTTTGAGTGCCGCCAGGATTTCAGCATAGTCATCCGGGTCGGTGGCAATTGCCACATGCGCATGGTTTTTGGCCGCTGCCCGGATCATTGCTGGTCCGCCGATGTCGATATTTTCAATGATGTGCTGGTATGTTGCGCCGGACGCTGCAACGCTTTCAAAGGGATAAAGGCTGATTACTGCAAGATCGATCGGTGCGATGCCGTGTGCGGCCATGGCCTCGGCATGGGCGGGGTCGTTGCGGATTGCCAACAGGCCGCCATGCACGCCCGGATGCAATGTCTTGACCCGGCCGTCCATGATTTCCGGAAAGCCGGTCAGATCCGAAACATCGCGTACTGCCACGCCGGCCGTGCCGAGCGCAGCGGCAGTTCCCCCGGTTGAAACGATTTCGACCCCCATTTCTGCAATCGCCAACGCGAACTCGACGATGCCGGATTTGTCGGACACCGAAATGAGCGCTCGGCGCACGGGAACGAGGTCCGGAGGGGAAAAGACACTGGCTGGGATGGCCATGGCAAAAACTCCATTGCAACAAACAGCCGCATAGCAGGGCAATGCGCCAAAGCCCATGCGGCAGATGCCCGTATCCCCTTGTGATTGAGAGGCTTCAAACGCGGTGCATCGACCAAGAGACGTTGTTCAATTCCGCGACTTTGCCGCGCAACACAATCTGGGCTGTTCGCCTCGGGCCTTCCGGTCCGGCGAAAAAAACACTTTCTTCCAGCAGCGGTGTGACTTCTTCGCAGCCAAACAGCCACTCATCGCCATTGCGCAAGCGCAAACGCAGTGTGTTCACGTGCTCCGATTCCAAAATCCTGACGCTGGGGTGAAGGTGAAAACGCAGGGCCAGAGCGATGTTGCCGGGAAGGGAGTTGTTGCGCAGGTGTGTAAAACTATCACGGCCTGAAAGCGAGCGGCCATCGGGCGGCAATTCCAACTGCCTTTCATGGACCAGGCCAAAAATTTTTCCGTAACCGTCATGGCTGGCGATGAGCTTGCGCCCCGCATCTCCGTCGAGCAAATTGACGGAAACGTGCGTAGGGCCAGGCAGCAGGCGAGAATCACCTCCGATGCCGGTTTGTTCAAACCGGCTGCTCGACATGTCGTTGAGCACGGCGGTGGAATGAGCTGCCGTGCTGCGCGACGCCAATGCCTGTTGCCGGTTGGCTGCAAGCGGCTGGCCACAGTTCACGATCAGGGGGGCATCACCCGAAGTCATTTCAAATGCGAGCGTACCGGCGTGTGCCATTACGGAATAGTCGCCTGCCGGTGCCTTGCCGATGTCGGCAAGCAAGATTGTGCCGCTGGCTTCGAGTCGGCAATAGCCGCCATAAGGCAATGTCTGCGGGGTGGCGCCCAGGACATCATCGTAGCGCAGAAGGGTTGCAATCAAATCGTGCGGTGTTGCGCCCGCTCCATTGAACCGGCAGATTGTGCCGTCGCCAAGCCGGAAAAACCGCAGGGTCGGCATCATCCGGTCAATTGCCGAAAGCATCTCAGGTGATGGGGAAACCCCGACGCGAACCAGGGTTTGCCGAAGGGGAAGAAACAACGCGAGCAGATCGCAATTGATCGCCGGATTTCGTGATACGTGTGAGCCATCAGCAAGGATTTGCCGCACGATCTCCGTATCAAGTGCCCGCTGGGCTGTGCGGGGCTGCTTCTTTTGCCAACTGACGCAAATTTCTGCGTAGGCCAAGGCGGTAAGGCACAACAAGCGGGGCAGTCCGTCGGGCAATGAACTGAAAATCGCGCGCAAATAGCGGATCTGGTAGCCGATCGACTTCAAGAGCGCCCGGTAAGTATCGGGATCAATCTTTTCGACTATGAGCGGCGAGTGGCATATCCATGAAATCAGCCGCATTGAGGTTGCCTGCGGTTGCCATGCAGGCGAATTGTCCGGCCGGGGATTGGACTTGACCCAATCCTTGACGAAAGCCTGGGCATTGGTCGCAGACAGCGGCCCGCCCGAGGCCGCAAGGTGGTGCAGCCAGGTAAAGGAATGCAACTCACCGGCCCATTGGGCAGAAGGTGGATCGACCAAAAACGGGCTGATTCCCGCACAATCAACAGACTTGCCGGCGAAGTGGAAAATGCCGGCATATATTTCCTGGGCCACGGTAGGGTCTGGTGTGAAAAGATCAGGTGGTGCCAGCAAAAGCCGCTCGGGTGATGGCCCGCCGACGCGCAAATGAGCGTTGCCGTTGCCGCCAAACCTGCGGCGCAGCCGACGCCAGGCCCTGGACAGTGTGTCTGTCAATTTTCCGGGCCTGCCGGTCATTGCCATCTTGTTGCTTCCTCACTTGGCCCTGATGTCCTTGAATCATGCCCCAGCCATTGAGGCAAGGCATGACCATGTATTCAGGCAGCTGTGAAACGGCAGGCAAAAAAACCGTCAAGTCCTGCCAATCGCGGATTCTCCCGGTTTGGCCAATGGCTTGGCAATGTCCGCAGTGCCCCCTGTCCGTTGATCAGACCGTCAATGCCGGGGATTTCGCCGGGCTTGACCGGGAATGGCACCAACCCTTGTGGAGCTGCGACAAGCCTTGCCAGTATGTCTTCGCCTTCCTGCTTCAACACTGAGCAGTTTGAGTAAACCAGCGTACCGCCAGGCTTGAGCCAAAGTGCTGCCTTGCGGATCATCTGCTCTTGCAAACCCGCCAAAACCGCGACGTCCTGCGGGCTCTTGCTCCAGATGATGTCCGGGTGGCGACGCAAGGTACCGGTCGACGAACACGGGGCATCAATGAGAATTGCATCGAACAGCTGCCCCGGCTGCCATTGCAGGATATCCGCCTCGACAGTTTGCGCAGACAGTTTCAGCCGGGACAGGTTTTCGTTGAGCCGTTTCAGCCGCTGACCTGATTGGTCGACGGCGATCACACGCCCGCCCGCTGCAGCCAATTGTGCGGTCTTGCCGCCGGGGGCAGCACACAGATCAGCGACGGAAAGTCCTTTTACATCGCCAAGCAATCTTGCCGGAATGGCCGAAGCCGCATCCTGCACCCACCACGCGCCTTCGGTATATCCCGGTAGCTGGCGAACCGGCGTCTCGGCGGTCAAGCGCACAGACCCCGTCGGCAATACAGTTGCACCCAGCTCTTCGACCAATGCAATGCGCCCGCTTTGAGGCAGTGCGGGCGACAGGGTAAGGTCGATCGAAGGTTCGTCAAGGATGGCGGCGGCAATGGCGTCGGCGTTTTCCTTGCCGTGGTCGGTTCGCAAAGCGTCAGCCAGCCATTTCGGAAAGACGCCCTTTGCACCCCGATCGAGCGAAAGCGCTTCTTTTTCGCGGGCGAGCCGTCGCAAAACGGCATTGGTCATGGCAGCGAAGCGTTGCGTTCGCCCGTCCTCGGATATTGCAGTTACGGCAAGATCGACAGCCGCGCTGTCCGGCACATGCATGAACAGGATTTGTGCCGCCGCCGCATGCAAAGTGTGCAGCAGATGGCGGGCCTTTTGCGGCGGCTTGCGATCGAGCATCGCGTCAAGCGCCTGTCCGATCTCGCCGCGCCGACGCAGCGCCGTGGTCGCGATGGCCCTTGCCAATGCCCGGTCATGGGCTGGAAGCAATCTGAGCGCGGCAAGTCCGGTTTCATCAGCGGTCAATTTGTCGAGGCTGCGCTGGTCGTCAATCACCGCACCGATCAGCAAAGCGGCTGATTTCCTGGCCGCAAGGCCAACGCGTTCTTTCAGCGCCGGTCGGTACTCATTGGGTCTTGTCATGCGGGCATGAATCTCATTTGTTCGGGTGTTTAAAGGTCACGACCAAGGACCGTTCTTTGCTTGATCGTCCGGGCCACGACCCCATTGCTTGCCGCTCTTTTCAGGCTTTGGCCGTTCGCTGGCAGGAGCATCTCCCCAAGGACCTTGGGAATTTGCTTGCAGATCGTCGCGAGCCGGCCCGCTTTCAACTGCTTCGTCCATTGTTTCCGCCGATTGGCGCATTTGTGCAGCCAGGTCATGCAAGGCCGCGATGCGGTTGCCGGTGTCGGGATGGGTTGAAAACAGGCTGTCGCGGGCATGCTGGCCGAGCGGATTGATGATGAACATGTGCGCAGTTGCCGGGTTTCTCTCTGCCAGAAAATTGGGGATGCGCCCGCTGGCAATGGCTATTTTTTCCAATGCCGAGGCCAGCCAAAGTGGCTGGCCGCAGATTTGTGCTCCCAGTCTGTCAGCCGAGTATTCGCGGGTACGGCTGATCGCCATTTGAACAATGGCGGCCGCAAACGGCGCAATCAATACAGCGAGGAGGGTACCCAAGCCGCCCAGGGGATTGTTTTGACGGTTTCCCCCGGTGAAGAAGGCAAAATTGCCCAGCATCGAGATCGCACCGGCAAGGGTAGCTGTGACGGTCATTGTCAGCGTGTCGCGGTTGGCAATGTGCGCCAATTCATGCGCCATGACACCGGCAACTTCTTGCGGCGTCAATGTTTCAAGCAGGCCGGTGGTTGCGGCGACAGCCGAATTCTGCGGGTTGCGACCGGTGGCGAACGCATTTGGCTGCGCTGAATCGATGATGTAGGTGCGCGGCATCGGCAGGTTTGCCTCCTGCGAAAGGCGGCGAACAATTTCATGGAATTCGGGCGCATTCTGGGGGCCGACCTCAACTGCGTGGTGCATTGAAAGCACCATCTTGTCAGCATTCCCGTAGCTGAAAAGGTTCATGGCAGCCGCAACCAGAAAAGCAATGAACATGCCCGCCTGACCACCCACGGCATAGCCGACCGCCATGAACAGGGCAGTCATTGCTGCCAGCAACATTGCGGTACGAATGAGGTTCATCATGGTCTCCTGCCGGTCTTGCGGCTGTTCGCGTGGCTTTGCTTTTGTGCCGCGCCGCCTATAACACAGGCTCTGCACAAAGCGCATACTTCATTGCGCCACAGGATGGGCATTGCCTGTGTCAGGTTCAAGCGGAGAACAATACCATGACCGAGATTGCCAATGGCGCGGCCCATCCCCGGGTACTTCCTGAAGCTGCAATACGTGCTTTGGCTGAAGCTGAAGCGCGGCGAAAGGAAGAGGGTAAAGCTGCGCCAATCGCAAAAGAGGTCGGCGGGCGTGACGGCCCCGAGCCAGTGCGGTTTGGCGACTGGGAAAAAAAGGGAATAGCCATCGACTTTTAGTCATCTTTCCATGGGCTGGCTTCTCCCACGGAACTGTATCAATAACGACAAAAAACAGAACCTGTGTCAGCCGCAGTGTGCCAAAGCGAAACGCCTCCAGCCCACATTTACAGAATGTAAACAACGTCGTGGCGGATTGAAAGCCGCAGTTCATGCTTTGGTAACCAAGTTGGCTCGTTGATCCCATATTGTTCAATAGCTTGCCAGATCGATCTGCGGTCTGTTCATCTGGAAGCGCCGGTTGGCAGGGTTGATGCAAGACATCCGACACAATGATTTGTCGGAGCATCGCCATGAATTTCCAGAAATGGGTAAAAACCCTCAGGACATCTGCAGCAGACATCGCCCGCCGCTTTGCAAGCGATGAGCGTGGCACGTTTGCGGTGGTCCTTGGTGTCAGTGCCATGGCGGTCTGCCTGAGTGCCGGCGTGGCCATCGACTACTCCCGCATCGTCCATACAAAATCAGCCATTGAAGATGCGCTGGATGCGGCGATCCTGGCAGCGGGCAACGACTTTTCCAAAGGCATGAAAAACGATGCTGCGCTGCGCCAGTCGTTTGATGATTTCTTCTTTGCAAATCTGGAAAACCGCAATTTGCAGGCGGAGGGCGTACGTGTCGTCAAGTTTGAAGCGGATGAGGACACGGGAACCATTTCCGCCGACGTTAAGGCCGACCTCAAAATGGCATTCATGGGACTTGCGGGCGTTCCATCGGTTGATGTGGGCGCAAGTTCGGAAGCGACATTCTCGGCCACCAGCGTGGAACTGGCGATGATGCTGGATGTGACAGGCTCGATGAACGAGAACAACAAGCTCGGCTCGCTGAAAATTGCCGCTGCCGACGCGATCAATATTTTGCTGCCAGAGACATCGGTGGACAATAAAATGCGCATCAGCGTCGTGCCGTATTCGGCATCGGTGAATGCCGGGACATATGCCCCTGCCGTATCCAAGAACGCAAGGTCGCCCTTTGTTACCGAGCGTTGGGGCGGGGAAAAATTTTCGGATGCGAACCCGGCGAATGGCAAAATGGAAGCGCAGGCGAACTATGGTCCCTCGCGGTCGGTTGTCCCATTGTCAAACGACCCGGCACCACTGCTCTCGACCATTTCTGCATTTACGGGGAATGGCGCAACTGCAGGGCACCTTGGCGTAGCCTGGAGCTATTATACGCTTTCGCCGAAATGGAAGAGCGTCTGGCCGGCGCGTTCCGAACCAACACGGTACAATGAAAAAAATGTTCGCAAGGTCGCACTGTTGATGACAGATGGCGAATTCAACACGATTTATCCGCCACGCGGCTCGCGTTGGTCGTCACCGGATTTTGCACTCGAGCTTTGTCAGGCAATGAAGCGGGATGGAATCACGATTTACGCTGTCGGTTTTGAAGCACCATCTTCAGCCGAAGCAACTCTGCGGGCCTGTGCGACGCCTGCGCAAAACGGCAACAATTATTATTTCTCGGCCTCCAATGGTGAGGAATTGAAGCTCGCGTTCCAGCAGATCGCGTTCGATATCCAGAAACTGCGCCTGTCGAAATAGCTGTCGGCGACCCACAGGTCGCCCAAAAAAGCGGCATGGCGTAGAAAACATCATCGCCCGATGCGCAATCACCGGGCTTTTTGCCGTAATTGTTCAATTGCCATGAATTTTTCGCATAGCAGCATTGAAAATTTTGCACTGCACAAATTAGAAACAGCGCATATATTAATTTTACAAAGGCGCGCATGAGATTGCTGCGCCGACCCAATCGACCCGGACATATCCTCCTCCCATGTCCCGGTTGAGTTCCGGCAAATCCTCCTCCCTTGCCGGGGCACAGTAATGAAGCCCGCCGGATCCTCCTCCCCCGGCGGGCTTCGTTCTTTCCAGCGAATTTGCAGGCGGCTTATTGGCAAGGCGCGGTTTAGCGGAACAATCCAATGACGGTTGTCAGCATCGGTGCGCCGACCATCATGAAAATGATGAAAGCCACATAAAGTCCTATCCCGCGTCCAATTTTGCCCGGCAGGCTTTTGACCGAGCCCGTCAATTCGTCAAGCAATGTTTGCTCTGACAGTTTGTTTGAGCCAAATACAGGCGCATCTTGCCAGATTGCCTGTGCTTCGCTGGCAATGGCATGCGTCGCGGCGGCTGCACCTAACGACTTCTGATTCCGCAGTCCGAAACCCGGGTTTGCTAGACTTCCGGGTTTGCGCCCGCCAACTGCATCGAGTTGCCGGTTGCGGTGGGCGGTGACATCAAAGCCGTTGACACGGGCATGTTCACGGATCGCTTCAATCCGGCTTTCGATTGTCGGATGCGTGGAGAACAATCCGCCGTCGGGACCATCAATCATGATCGCCATGGAACCGGTAGAGAGCTGCAGTTTTTCCTGCTTGCCCGATATTTTCAAAAGTGCCGAAATAAGGGCAGCAGGGTTTTTGGTCAGTTCAATGGCACCGGCATCTGCAACGTATTCACGTGAATGCAGGATCAGTGCTTTTGTCAGGAAGCCGAACAGTGTGACGCCAACAAAAAATGCAGCGAACGCCAGATAAACAGCCCAGCCAAACAACATGCCCAGACCAATTGCGCCAAGTACGATGTGAATGAGGATCTGTCCCTTGGTCTTGAACTGCTTGTTGTTTCGATAGGGAATGACGATGTCGAGACAGGCCTTGGCAACTGCCATCAGCCGTGAATCGGCTTGCATCACATGCGTCATTTCGTGGGCAATGACCGCTTCCAGCTCATCGCGGTCAAGGTTCTCGATGAGGCCGCGGGTCAAACCGATTCGGGCCTTGTTGACCGTCAATCCGCTGGCATAAGCGTTCATGGCCGGGCTGTTGATGATTTCGATTGCGGGCGCTGGAATGCCCGAGGAAATTGCAAGATTGTCAACCATCTCGAACAGCGGCCGGTTATCGGTCCGGGTCATCTTGTGGGCACTGGTTGCCCGGTCGATGAACCAGGCATTTTTCAAAGTTCCCCAGACCACCATGGCAAATCCTGCAACCAGCATGGCCGCTGTCTCAAGGTCGACAAAGCTGGTGTGGGCCATTGCTTCACCCAAAAGGCCAAATCCCTTGGCCAATGGCGGCACCAGTTCTGGTGGCAAAACGTCGATGCTTTTGAAATTCACTTGTGATGATGAAACCGCAAACACACCACTGCCGTTTGTGGTACCTGCACCCATCGGCCAGGTTAAAACCCCTGGTGCAGAGCCGATACCAACCAAACCCCAGTTCGCCGGGTTGCGATCCATCGCAAGGGTAACCGCTGTTATAATCAGCCGTATCAAAGCGTGGGTCAGCAGGAAAAGCAGCACGAAGCCAGAGGCAAGCACTGCTGTCTTGGCGTTGTTGCGCCGGATGTGGCCGTACAGGCCGTTGACTGAGAACACGCGGTTTCTCCCTGAGGCGCATTGGTACTGAAAGCTGTTTGCGAAAAAGCAACTTTTCCCGGCTTACCCGGCGCGGCTTGCCTTGAGGGCCGCCAGTCTCTGGCCGATGTCGTCGTCGCGCTGCAGTTTGTCGAGTTCGTGCAATTGTGCGGCAGTCTCGCGCAGTGCCTTTGATTGCGGAGTGCCGGCACCCATAGTTCCGCCGAGAACACGGTCAAAGGTGCGACCGGCATTTTCCGCGCGGCGTTCGGCTGATTGAACGGTGCTGTTTGCGGTGTTCATGTGGTCATCGGGTGCATTCATCATCCCGGCTTGCGAAAATGCGGCGAGATCGCACTCCATTTCTGCCATGCGGGCTGAAAGGGCGCCGGCATAGCTGTTCAGCTCGGCTTCCTTTTCGTTGTGCGTGGCAAGGGTTGCCTCAAACACCGGAATGTGACGCTCGAGATCAATCTGCCGGGCGATTGCGGCTGCGGCCAAATCTTCGCGTCCCTGTTCAATTGCGAACGCCGCCTTGTCTCCGTGTTCCGAAATCTTTTCGCGGGTGCGTGTTATGGCGCGTTGGCATTGGGCCTTCGCCGCCATGGTTTTGCCAAGCTCCGACTTCACGTCGTCAAGCGCCCGCTCCACTTCGCGGATTGCTTCACGCATAATGCCGTCGGCGTTGGATTGTTCCATCGCATCGACAAGGCTGTTGAGGTTTGCTGAAATGATGCGCCGAACGCGCACGCCAATGTTCTCGCTCATGAAAATACTCCGCTCCCTGTAGTGCAGGCTCGCTTTTGATTTGCGTTGCCTTGCCTTGATGCGGGAACATAGGCAGACAGGTTTGAAAATAACGTAAAGTATTTTGATTCTTGTTTTCAGGAATGATTTACCCGTCTGTGCAATGTTGTTGGCAGTCATCAAAACGCGGGGCAGAAAACATGATTACTGAAGTATTGATCGGTACAGGTGTTGGTGTAGCATTGGTCGGATTTATGGCAATTGGTACGCACAACCGCCTCGCCAAACTGTTGCAGCGGTGTGACCAGTCTTTTGCCGACATTGATGTGCAGCTGCGTTATCGCCATGATTTGATCCCGTTGTTTGCCGAAACCGTCCGCAGCTACATCACCTATGAAAAGGAAATGCTCGACAAGGTGTTGGCAGCGCGCACCGAAGCATTGCAGGCCGCAACGCAGGAACTGCGAATCAAGGCCGAGAACAATGTCTCGGTCAATTTGACCCAGCTGATGCAGGCTGTGGGGGAAAACCCGAAAATCAACGGCGCGCCGCATTATCAGGAACTGCGCCGTGAACTTACCGATGTTGAGCACAAGCTCGCGGCTACCCGCCGGTTCTTCAACCTTGCAGTCGGCGAATACAACGCGACACTGACACAGTTTCCCGGCAATCTGATCGGCAAGGGAAGCGGCATGCGCATTCGCCGGTTCTTCGATCTGGGCGTTGAGCGGGTGTTTGTGCAGGAAGCGCCGTCGCTGGGGCTTTGATACGGCACTGCCACAGCCTTCATTTGTGCCAAGTTCCTGACAACAAAAACGCCGCCCTTTTGAGGGGGCGGCGCCGCGATTTTGCTCGGTATATGCAAGGCAAAAGGCGGGTTGTCCGCCTGCCTCACGCCAGTTCTGTCAGAGGCTGCTCCGACGGAATGACGATCCGCTCAAGCCTGCATTCCGGAAATCACTCGACATCGGATCACCTCCTTTCAGTTGGTTGATAACCCCCACAAGCTGGGGCGAATCGCGCAAAAGTGCAAGGGGGGCTGTTTCAGAAAAATGTACCCCTCCCCGATTACAGGGAGGGGCGGCTTCCTCAGGCTTTTTTGTTCTGGCGATGGGTAATGAGATCATCCACCACTGCCGGGTCGGCGAGGGTGGAAGTGTCACCCAACGCGCCAAAATCATCCTCGGCGATCTTGCGCAGGATGAGTCGCATGATCTTGCCGGAACGGGTTTTTGGCAGGCCAGGCGAGAACTGGATCTTGTCGGGCGAGGCAATCGGGCCGATTTCCTTGCGTACGTGGTTGACCAGTTCCTTGCGCAGGTCATCATTGCCGTCCACACCTGCCATCAGCGTGACATAGCAATAAATGCCCTGTCCCTTGATGTCATGCGGATAGCCGACCACGGCTGCTTCAGACACCAGATGATGGCTGACCAATGCGGATTCGACTTCTGCTGTGCCCATGCGGGGGCCGGACACGTTGATGACATCGTCAACACGACCGGTGATCCAGTAGTAGCCATCGGCATCGCGGCGGCAGCCGTCGCCGGTGAAATACTTGCCCTTGTAGGTGGAGAAGTAGGTCTGGATGAAGCGCTCATGGTCGCCATAGACCGTGCGCATCTGGCCGGGCCAGGAATCGGTGATGCACAAATTGCCGTCGCTGGCGCCATCCAGCACCTTGCCTTCATTGTCGACCAGCTGCGGGGCAACGCCGAAGAACGGGCGGGTTGCCGAGCCGGCCTTCAGATCGGTTGCTCCCGGCAGCGGCGTGATCAGAATGCCGCCAGTCTCTGTTTGCCACCAGGTATCGACAATCGGGCAGCGCTTGTCACCGACAATGTCGTAATACCAGTTCCACGCTTCCGGATTGATCGGTTCGCCAACCGAGCCAAGAACACGCAATGATTTGCGCGAGGTTTTCTCGACCAGCGCATTGCCGGCACCCATCAAAGAGCGAATGGCGGTTGGCGCAGTATAGAAAATGTTGACCTGGTGCTTGTCGACGACATCCCAGAAACGTGACTGGCTTGGATAGTTCGGAACGCCTTCAAACATCAGCGTGGTCGCGCCATTGGCCAGCGGGCCGTAAACAATATAGCTGTGGCCGGTAACCCAGCCGACATCTGCGGTGCACCAGTAAATGTCGCCTTCGCGGTAGTCGAAGACATATTGGTGGGTCATCGAGGCATAGACCAGATAGCCGGCGGTGGTGTGCAGAACGCCCTTTGGCTTGCCGGTCGAGCCGGAAGTGTAGAGGATGAACAGCGGGTCTTCCGCCTTCATCGGCTCCGGCTTGCAGACCGGGTCTGCCTTGACCATTTCCTCGTGGTACCAAAGGTCACGGCCCGGAGCCCAGGCAATCTTGCCGCCGGTACGCCGGACAACCAGCACATTCTTGACGCGGAAACCGTTGTGCGCGGCTATGTCGAGCGCCTTGTCGGTGTTTTCCTTGAGCGGCACAGGCTTGCCGCCGCGCAGGCCTTCATCGGCAGTGATCACGAAACTTGATTCGCAATCAACGATGCGGCCAGCCAGCGCGTCGGGCGAGAATCCACCGAAGACAATCGAGTGGATCGCGCCGATGCGGGTGCAGGCCAGCATCGCGTACGCCGCTTCCGGGATCATCGGCATGTATATGGTGACACGGTCGCCTTTCTTGACGCCGTTGGTCTTCATCACATTAGCGAGCCGGTTCACATGGCCCGAAAGTTCGCGGTAGGTGATTTTCTTGTCATCATACGGGTTGTCGCCTTCCCAGATGATTGCCACCTGGTCGCCACGCTTCTTCAAATGCCGGTCTATGCAGTTGTGGGAGACGTTGGTGGTGCCGTCTTCGTACCACTTGATGGCGACCTTGCCCTTGAACGAGGTGTTCTTCACCTTCGTATAGGGCTTGAACCAGTCGATGCGCTTGCCATGCTTGCCCCAGAACTTGTCCGGGTTCTTGATGCTTTCATCATACCATTTCAGATAAGTTTCATTGTCGATCAGCGCGCCTTTTTTCCAGGCTGCCTTGACCTTGTGCACCTTAACGTCCATCCGATTTCTCCCGAACCAGCGCCCGCGCGGCATTGCCGACTGGGCCCAAACAGCCCCGGTGCCACGCAACCGGTGCGTTTCTAATCTGCCTCCACGGCCCTCGTCCATTAGACAATCGCCTCACCCGTGACCAGATACAAGCGCGCATCCGTGCGGCATGAAAAAAGGCGGCTGCCGTTGGCAACCGCCTGATGTTTGTACAGCCCGTCAAATCCGCTCAGTTGGAAGCTGCGCGGCCCGGACGACGGTTGCGACCGTTGTTTGGGCGTGAAGCGCGTGGTTCACCCTGACGCTGTTCACCCGCGCGATGTTCGCCGCCCTGGCGTGGTTTGCCTGCGCCCTTGTGTGCATGGGCCGGCTTGCCGCCGGTGCGTGCCGGACCTGATGGCGCGCCGAATTTTGCAGCGCCATTTTCCTGGTTGGCCGGCTTGCCGCCAAACGGCTTGGGTCCGCGGCGGCGGGGTTTGAATTCGCCTTCACGTTCCGGCGCGCGTTCTGCTCCGCCCGTGCGGGCATGGTGCCGATGGCCTTCACGGCCAGTGTCATTTGCCGCCTCAGCCGAATGGCGGTTTGCGCCATTGCGTCCGGGCCGGCGCTGCGTGGCAAATTCTTCACCGGCGCCCGGGGTGCGGGCGGCAAAGCTGGTACGGCGTTCGCCCGATGGAACGCTTACGCCAAACGGTGCCTTTTCAACAAAAGGCTCGCGTGGTGCCTGCGCAGGTGCGGGCTTGCGGGCGGGACGCTCGCCGCCAAACCTGCGGCCTTCACCATGTTCGCTGCGCTGGCCAGCAAAATGCGCCGGACGATCACCCGAAGGACGCTCGGCTGCGGGACGGGAACCAGACGGGCGCTCGCCGGAATGCTGACCACCCCTGCGCTGACCATCCCTTTGGCCATCCCTTTGACCATTGCGCTGGCCGTTTCTTGGTCCATTGCGTTGGCCTTCGCGCTTGCCGCCATTGGCACCATCGCTGTTGCCCGCACCATTGCGACGCACTTCGCGCTGCGGCACTTCGTCGGTTTCAACGGTGCCATTGGTCACGTCGACAATGGCTGCCGATTTATGCTGGCGTGGTGCCGGAGCGTTTGCCCGGTCCAGCACAATACCGGTCAGGCGTTCGATGGCCCGAAGCAAATGGTTTTCATCCGGAGCGCACAGGCTCACGGCTTCGCCGCTTGCGCCCGCGCGGGCGGTTCTGCCGATGCGGTGAACATAGGCTTCCGGCACTTCCGGCAGGTCGTGGTTGTAAACGTGTGTCACGCCGGGGATGTCGATGCCGCGTGCAGCAACATCGGTTGCCACGAGCACACGGATTTCACCACCCTTAAAGTCGCGAATGGCGCGCTCGCGCTGGCCCTGGCTCTTGTTGCCATGGATGGAAGCTGCATCAATGCCGCTGTCCATCAGGTTTTTGAGAAGTTTTTCAGCGCCATGCTTGGTGCGAACGAAAACCAGCGACAAATGCGCCGGATCGCGCAAAAGCATGTCCTTGAGCAGGTTTGCCTTGTCACCCTGACGGGCAAAATGGACGGCCTGTGTTACCCGGTCGGCAGTCTTGCCCGACGGGTTGGCTTCAACGCGCACCGGGTTGGTCAGGAAGCTTTTCGACAATTGTTCGATTTCACGCGGCATTGTTGCGGAAAACAGCATCGTCTGGCGCGGCGAACCGACCATCGAAGCAATCTTGCGCAGCGCATGGATGAAGCCCAAGTCCAGCATCTGGTCGGCTTCGTCGAGGACGAGGAACTTTGCCGAATCAATGCGGACAGCGCGACGTTCTGCCAGATCAAGCAGGCGACCCGGCGTTGCAATGAGGATGTCCGTGCCTTTTTCAAGGTTGCGGATCTGGGTGTTGATCGAAGCACCGCCAACGACGGTAACAATCTTCAGCGGGGTGCGCTTGACGAAACCGCGCAAGCTGTCGCCGATCTGGTTGGCCAGTTCGCGGGTCGGGGCGAGAATCAATGAGCGGGCGCAACGCGGCTCCGGCCGGGCTTTCTCATCAAGCAGCAACTGGATCAGCGGCAAACCAAAAGCAGCGGTCTTGCCGGTGCCGGTCTGGGCCAGACCCATCAGGTCGCGCCCGGCCAGCACAGACGGGATGGCGCTTACCTGGATCGGGGTTGGTGTGTCATATCCCAAAGCCTGAATGGAATTCAAAATTCCGTGCGAGAGGCCGAGGGACTGGAAGTCGTTGGTGGCAATTTCTGTTGCCGGAGTTTCAATTTTGGCAAGTTCGTTCAAGACAAAAATCCTTGTGGAACGCGCCAGCAATCCTGCCTTGGCACGCGCAAGCAAAACCGTGCAGGGTCCGCCTGCCATCATGGCGGGCGAAATGCCGGGTTGGCGGTTCAGCTTCGGGCGTGCGGAATTGTTCCGGCCCTGAAGCTCCAGAACCCCGCGTGAATTGGGAACCAGGAAAATCCATGCTGTAATGTGCATGGCGGGAAACGTCTTGCGCCGGGAGGGGCCGGATAACCGGGCCGCTGTTACGGGGCGGGCTGCTCACGCGGCAGCGGACGCTATGACTGTCATATCGTTGTCAGCCGCGATTAAGTCAAGCCGGGATTTGTTGCGGCGCAAAAATAATGGATCAGCGGGCATTTACCCAAGGCAATGCTTAATGTCGGTCGTTAAAATTTTAACCTTTACGCAGGACAATGGTTGCGTTCCGTTTTGTATTGCGTCTGGAGCGTTGCATGTCTTTTTCAGCCCTTGCCCGGCTGGCCCGTCCCGTGGCCGCAATTTTGGTCGCAGCCAATGTGCTTGCGGGCTGTGCCGTGTTGTCGGGTGGCCAACCGCGCCGTCATGCCGTTGACATTACCTGGAATGACACGCGCTGGTGCGTGCCGTGGAGCCTCAAGCGGGTGTTGCGCCGGGTTTCGCAGACTTACGGACCTGTGGTTGTGTATTCAACACACCGCTGGCCGGGAGAAAACCGGCGCAAGGGCGGCAAGCCAAAATCCTACCATCTGCGGTGTCGCGCGGTTGATTTCGCCGTACCCGGCCACAATGGCAGCCTGATCGAATTCCTGAAGGCGCAGCGCGAAGTTGGTGGTTTCAGCCGCTATCCGCAAGGTTTTTACCATATCGACAACGGTCCGCGCCGAACGTGGTAGGGTTTTCTCAAACGCCCATGAGGCCGATGACCGCGCCCATGGCCAGCACAACCACCAGCCAGTGGCCGCCGTCGATCAGTGTGAGGTCCCAGCCAAAACGGCCATAGCGCTGGTTGACCACCATGGTGGTGATCATGAATCCGGTCCAGACAAACGCGCCTGAAATCATGCCGTTGCGAAGCGTGACCTGCCCGTCTCCCAAATGGCCGACAAGGCCGGCAAGAATGTAGGCCATCACCAGTTCCGCCAGCAGGGTGGTGAAATAAAGCGCCATTGTCATGTGGAACGGCGGCTGCAGTTTTGCCGCTTTCATCCATTGTTTCGAGAACACGCCGTACCACACGCCGCCGAAGACGAACGCCACGACTGCTGCAATGACCACTGCCAGATAATTGATTCCGCCAAATACCAATTTGTTTCTCCATCAAAGGCCGGTTTTCAAGTCTGGCAATTCAGGAATTGAACCGCCAGACCGTGGTTTTCTTCACTTC
This sequence comes from Rhizobiaceae bacterium, assembly GCA_041739225.1. GTDB lineage: Bacteria > Pseudomonadota > Alphaproteobacteria > Rhizobiales > Rhizobiaceae > BOKV01. Next base: position 46,838 of record JBGSOG010000033.1, on the reverse strand, counting down.
GCTGTCTTCAAGGTCGCGGGTCACCGCTACCTGGTAACTTGCAAGCTCGCTCAGTCTTTCGCGTGGCAAGTAGGCCCGGCCCGGATCGCCAACGATGATATCGCAACCAAGCGACAAGGCTTTGTCAAACCACTGGACGAGGCTTTCCACCATGTCTTTGGAATAAAATACATCGCCTGCCAGGATAATTTGCCAGTCTTCTTGCATGCCAGTTCCGGCAAGGTCGCGTCCGTCGAAATCCAAAGTGACCGAATTTGCATCCGCGTTTAGCTGCACGGCGGCTTCACACCACGGATCAATGTCATTGGCAGTTACCCTTGTTGCGCCGCATTTTGCAGCAGCGATTGCAACCAGTCCGGAACCTGTTGCAAGGTCCAGCACGCGCTTGCCCCTGACGGATTGCGGGTTGTCGAGCAACCAGCGCGCCAATCCCTGACCACCGGCCCAGGCAAAAGCCCAGAACGGCGGCGGCAGGCCGATTTCCTCCAATTCCTCTTCGGTCTTCAGCCACAAGGCATGCGATTCGCTGGCAAGGTGCAGGCGAATTTCCGGCGCGTGCGGCGGGCAAACCAGGCTGGTGTTGTCGAGGATGAATTTTGCGGTTCTGGCCGGTGCGGTCACATTAATTTCAACCAAACTGGGGTTTCAACGAATTCGGGGCTTCAAATTGTCGGGATGCATGCCACCCATGCGGCAAACTTCGACCCATTCGTCCGGCAGCACAGGCTGTACCGAGAGGCGCATGGAGGTCACCAACGCCATTTTCGAAAGCACAGGGTTTGCCTTGATTGCCGACAGCGAAACCGGGGCTGGCATCGGTGCCAGCGCGCGGATGTCGACGCATTCCCAGCGTTCGTCGTCGGTGGTTGTGTCGCGGTGCGCCAGCGCACAGACTTCGACCACGCCCACAATCTCGAGCCCTTCATTGGAATGGTAAAAGAAGCCCCGGTCGCCCAGCTGCATGGTCCGCATGTTGTTGCGCGCCAGATAATTGCGCACGCCGTCCCATTGCTGGCCTGCCTTCCCGGCAGCAATTTGATGGTCCCATGACCATTTGAATGGCTCGGACTTGAACAGCCAGTATTGCATCAAAATTCCTCTTGCATCTCGGATTTGAGCGGGCGCTCCATCAGCCGGGTCACGGCTGCGCGGGCTGAAAGCCGCCCCGCTACAAGGTCGGTGACCGCAGCAATCACCGGAGCGTCGATGCGGTTGTCATGCGCCAGTTGTGCTGCAATTTCTGCGGTTAAAGCACCTTCTGCAAGTGGTTGCCCGTTGGGAATGGATCCCCTGGCCAGCATCATGCCATAGCTGAAATTGCGCGATTGCGGCCCCGAACAGGTAAGGACCAGATCGCCAAGCCCGGAAAGGCCGTTGAGCGTTCCCGGCTTTGCCCCAAGTGCGCTGGCGAGGCGTGTCAGCTCCGCAAATGCGCGGGCAAACAATGCAGCTTCAGCGCTGGAGCCAAGGCCCAGCCCGCGCACCACGCCAACGGCAATGGCCATGACATTCTTGAGTGCGCCGCCCAGTTCAACGCCGGTCAGATCATCATTGGCATAACAGCGGAATGCAGGTGAAGACAGGCTGGCGGCAAGCTGCCGGGCTTGTGCCATCGTGTTTGCGGAAACTGTAACAGCAGTTGGCAGGCCACGGGCGACATCAGCGGCGAAGCTGGGTCCGGACAAGGCTGCTACCGGGCAACCGGGCATTGCGTCACCGGCAATTTCTGTTGGCAACAGCCCGGTTTCGCGGTCGATACCCTTGGCGCAACAAACGATCATGGTTTGCGGGCGGATTATCTCGGACAGCGCCTCGCAAAACTGCGTCATTTCTTGTGCCGGGATTGCCAAAAGCAGCGTGGACGCTCCATCGAGTGCAGCAAAAATGTCGGAAGTGGCGACAATTTTTTCATCCAGCTTGATGCCGGGCAGGTAGCGCGGGTTTTCATGGGTCGTGTTGATCACTTCGACCATGTCTTGATCGCGCATCCAAAGCGCCGTGCGGTTTTCGGCGCGCAGGGCAACCAGCGCCAGTGCCGTACCCCAGGCACCGCCACCCAGAACAGCAATTTTTGGCTTGTGGTTCATGCCTTTGCGCCCTTTCTGCCGCCACCGATGACAGCTTCCACCTGGCTGTCGAGCGGCCATCGCGGGCGTGCCTGAAAATCAAGACTGCTGGTTTGCCCCAGTTCAAAACGCTCAAGGCCAGCCCAGGCAATCATGGCAGCATTGTCGCCGCACAACTCCAGCGGCGGAGCGACAAATTGCCAACCGCGCTCTGCACATAGTCCGGTCAAGCCGCTGCGGATCGCCTTGTTTGCCGCAACGCCGCCTGCGGCAACAAAGATTTTCTGCGTGTCAGAAGCCTCGCTCGCCTCGAACAGGGCCATGGACCTTGCCGCGCGGTCGCACACGCTTGATGTTCCCACGGACTGGAAAGCCGCGCACAGATCGGAAATGGTTTCCGGGTCCAGAGGCTGGTTGCGTGCAGCCTCTTGCCTGACTGCGGTCTTGAGGCCAGAAAACGAGAAGTTCAGGGTCTTTTGGCCGCGCATGGGCAGTGGCAAATTGAACCGTTCGGCGTTGCCGCCGGTGGCAGCCTTTTCAACAGCCGGGCCACCGGGAAAACCAAGGCTCAAAAGTTTGGCCGTCTTGTCAAACGCCTCTCCGAGCGCATCGTCGATGGTGGTCGCCCACCGTTCATAATTGCCAAGACCGCGCACGCACAGGATTTGCGTATGGCCGCCGGAAACCAGCAACAACAGATAAGGAAACGCGACATTGTTGGTCAACCGGGCTGTAAGTGCATGGCCTTCCAAATGGTTGATGGCAAGGAAAGGTTTGCCCAGAGCGGCGCAAATGCCTTTTGCTTCCATCACGCCCACCAGCAATCCGCCGATCAGGCCTGGCCCGGCAGTGGCTGCAATTGCATCAATGTCACCCAGCGCTATACCTGCCTTCTCCAAGGCCAGTTCAACAACCGGGTCGAGGTTTTTCAAATGCGCGCGCGCCGCTATTTCAGGCACAACGCCGCCGAATTTTTCATGTTCGCGCATCTGTCCCAGCACAACGGAGGAGACAATGCGCGGTGTTCCGTCGGCGTCGCGGGTGACCACGGCAGCGGCGGTTTCGTCACAACTGGTCTCAAGGCCGAGAACGAGCATTGTCTGAATTCACCGGAAACGATAGTCAAAGTGAATGTGCGGGGTATCAGAAGGGCATGCAAAAGAAAATGGCGGGATCACCAGACCAAACCAAAGACAGCGTTTTGCGGATCGGGACACGCGGCAGCGAGTTGGCGCTGTGGCAGGCCAATGAGGTGCGGGCGCAATTGCTTGCCGCGCATGGCGCGAATGCGCCACAAATCGAAATCATTGTCATCAGCACCAAGGGCGACCGTGTGCAGGACCGGGCGCTGTCGGAAATCGGCGGCAAAGGGCTGTTCACGCAAGAGATCGAGGAACAGCTTTCGGATGGCCGGATTGATCTGGCGGTTCATTCTTCCAAGGACATGCCGACCACTTTGCCGGACGGGCTGGAGCTTTCGTGCTTTTTGAAACGCGAACATGTTTGCGATGCTTTTCTCAGCCTCAGTGCAGGTTCGCTGGACGCCCTGCCCAAGGGGGCAGTGGTTGGCTCATCTTCACTTCGTCGCAAGGCGCTGTTGTTGCGCAACAGGCCTGATCTGGACGTGGTTGGTTTCCGAGGCAATGTCGGAACCCGCCTGCAAAAACTGGCTGACGGCGTGGCCGAGGCAACCTTGCTGGCGGAAGCCGGCCTTCGCCGCCTGGGGCTGGAGAAGCATATAACTGCGGTACTTGACCGCGACAGCTTCCCGCCCGCCCCAGGGCAAGGCGCTGTCTGCATTGAAACGCGGATTGGCGATATGGCCACCTTGGCCAAGCTCGCCCCCATCAATCACAAGCCGACGCACACCATGCTCAATTGTGAGCGGGCGTTTCTGGGCGGTCTCGATGGCTCATGCCGCACGCCAATCGCCGGCAATGCACGCTTGTCCGGTGACAAACTGTACTTTCATGGCATGATCCTGACGCCTGATGGCGTGGATGCCCACGAAATCCGGCTTGAGGGTACAATGGGCGATGCCGTGGCAATTGGAGCCGAAGCCGCTGACCGGCTTCGCGAGACAGCGGGTGCTCGTTTCTTTGCCAGCTGGGTCTGAGTGGGCGCGATGCGCGTACTTTTGACCCGCAGCGCCGAGAATTGCCGCAAGAGTGCGGCACGGCTGGGAAATGCGGGGCATGCAGGCGTAATTCTGCCAATGCTTGAGTATGTGCCCACGGGCGAAAACTTCCCGGAAGGCAATTTTGACGCCGTGGTCTTAACGTCGGCTGCGGCGGTGGTGTGCATCGACCAACCGGAAGCGGGTTTGCTGGCGATTGCGGCTTATTGTGTTGGCGAGACCACTGCAATCGCAGCGCGTGAAGCCGGGTTTTTGAACGTGATCGCCGGACCGGGAGACGCCAGTGAACTGGCCCGCTTGATTGCTGGCAGCGGGGCCGGCGGAAAGCTGCTGTACCCGGCGCCGTTGCACAAGGCATTTGATTTCGCCGCAGCGCTTTCGGGTTGGCAGGTCTGTGAATTTGCCCTTTATGAAGCGCGATTGATCGACCCGGGCAAAACTGAGCTTGAGACTGCCCTGCGGCAGAGCGACGCCGTCTTTTTGTATTCTCCCAGAATGGCTGCGCATTTGTCGGAAATCGCGTCCGCACACTCCCTTGTGGAACTGCTTGGCGGTTTGACTTTGGTCGCCATTTCGGAAAAGACTGCCCACGCTTTGCGGGCGCCTGCAAATGGGCGTATTTTGGTGGCCAGCCATCCCAGCGAAGCATCAATGATCGGGCTGCTGTCACGCATTGCGCCCGGTCCAATGTACTAGCGCAAAAGCCGGCTGGCCGGAGCGCGCCAAGCTTTCGGGGTTCAAGATGAGCAACGACAAACCAGATGCGCCTGAGGGCGCTGCTGACGGATTGGCGGAAAATCTTGCCAACAAGGGTCCGGCGAAGACCATCGATCTGGAAGCCAAGGAAGTCGTTGCTTCGGCGGACGTGCCGTCACGTGACGAGGTGGCGGACCTTGCGGGTGGCGTTGAGGACACCGTGGCCGGCCCAACGGATGATGATGGACTTGAGGACGAGGCGGCGCGTCTGCGCATTGAGTCAGCAAGTTCGCGAGCAGGAGACATGAGGGCCAGCGAGCCGGACCACCCGGCAATGCAAAGCGATACACCTGCCGAGAGACAGTTTTCGCCGTTAACCCCGCCTGCACCAAAGCGCGGCTCCTCCTTTGGCGGTACGCTTGTTGGCGCGGTGGTTGGCAGTGTTCTTTCCTTCGCCGGACTTGGCGCAATGAATGCAACAGGGGTGCTGCAGAACATTCCCGGATTTGCCGGGCTGCTCGGCGGGATGCCCGCCAGCGAGCCTGCCGCTCCGCAAATTGATGTGGCCTCGCTGGAAAACAGACTTGCAGCCATCGAGGCGTCCGCCGACCGGGCGCAGCCCGCGGACGTCGCTGTTGACCCGGCCCGCGTTGAGGGGCTTGAGGCCCGCCTCTCAGCGGTTGAAGCCGAAGCATCAGCCATCAAGGAACAGATCGCAGGACTTGGCAGTGCCGGCTCCCAGACACCTTCAAGTGTGGGCGAGCCACAGTCCGGGTTGTTGATCACGCAGGTTGAACAACTGGCCGGACGAATGTACAGCGCCGAGAAAGCAATTGCAGACCTTGGTGCCAAACCCACAGTACAGGGCGATGCTCCCGCTGCTCCAACTGCGGACGCGGCAGGCATGAGCGAACTGCAAAACGGGTTGGTTGGAGCGCAAGAGAAAATCACGGCTTTGTCCGGACGTCTCGACAAAGTGGAGGAGAGTGTTGCCGGTTATGGCGAAGCACAGGCAAAAACAGCCGATGTAGCCAGGCTCGCAGCAACCATGCGCGCACTGTCCGGCCTTGAAACAGCGTTCAGGGAGGGAAAGCCGTATGGCGAGTTTCTGGCGCAAATCGAGGCCGATACCGGCGAAAATTCAGCGGTGCAGGCGCTGAAGGCCAACGGCGAATCGGGAATTGCCAATGAGGCGTCCCTGATAGCAGAGCTTGACGCGATTACCCCGGCCATTCTTGCGGGAAGTGCGCAAGAGCCACAGGGCGTTTTTGGCAAAATCCTTTCCAATGCGAAAAATCTTGTCGTCGTTCGCCCCGAAGGGCCTGTTGAAGGCAGCACGCCCGACGCCATCGTTTCACGCATTCGCGCAGCAGTGGAGACCGGAGATTTGCCCGTGGCATTGCTTTTGTGGAAAGGCTTGCCGGAAGTGGCACGCGCAGCCTCGGAAGAGTGGGTCAAGCGTGTCCAGCTGCGGTTGGATGGCGCCAAATCCATCCGGATGCTGGCAGATGAACTCGGGCAGGAAAAGGCTGGCTGAATCCAGCCGGAGGCAAGGTAACCACCATGATTCGCATCATACTTTTCCTCGTCCTTGTGCTGGCCCTGGGCTTTGGCTTCTCGTGGTTTGCCGACAGGCCGGGCGATGTCACGCTGGTGTGGCAGGGTACCCGTTTCCAGACCAGCCTGATGGTGGTGCTGGCTGGAACTGTGGCACTGGTGGCAAGCATCATGGTTTCGTGGTGGGTGGTATCGACTATCCTGCGCTCGCCATCGCTGATGCGCAGGTTCTACCGCAACCGGCAGCGTGACCGGGGTTATCTGGCGCTATCGAACGGGCTGATTGCAGCGTCGTCAGGCGATGCGGTGCATGCGCGCAAGCTGGTGCGCGACAGCCGAAAGCTGCTGGGTGACGAACCCTTGGTGAAATTGCTTGATGCGCAGACCTTGCTGATGGAGGGCAACCGCGCCGGTGCACGTGAACTTTTCACCAAGATGCTGGACGATGATGACACCCGGCTGGTTGCGCTTCGCGGCCTGTACATTGAAGCAGAGCGTGAGGGCGAAAAGGAAGCTTCGCGCCATTATGCCGAGGAAGCAGCCAAACTCTCGGCCTCGCTGCCTTGGGCAGGCGGCGCGCTGTTGAAATACCAGACTACTTCCGGCGACTTTGAGGCCGCATTGCGAACCCTCGAAACCAGCCGGGCCGGCGGATTGATTGCCAAGCCGGAAGCCGACCGCAAACGCGCCGTCCTGCTGACCGGTCAAGCCATTGCCGAGGAACCGCGAGCGCCGGACAAAGCATTGAAATCAGCACTTCAGGCACTGAAACTGGCTCCCGGTTTTGTACCGGCGTTGACGATTGCCGCACAGGCCCATGTACGCAAGGACGACATCAAGCGCGCGTCGCGCCTACTTGAAGATGCCTGGCGGCAAGAACCAAACCGCGAAATTGGCCGCGCCTATATCGGGCTTCGCAGTGGAAATTCGGTGCAAGACAGGCTGGACAGGGCAAAGAAGCTGGCGGCCTTGGCTGCGGCCAACCCGGAAAGCAAGTTGCTGGTCGCCGAGGCGGCAGTGGAGGCCAATGATTTCGAGACGGCCCGCAGCGCCGTAAAGGATATCGTTGACGGCAATGAGACCCGACGGCTCTGCCTGCTGATGGCCCGGCTGGAAAAAGGCGAGACGCAGGACGAAGGCAAGATGCGCCATTGGCTTGCCAAGGCCTTGCATGCGCCTGCTGATCCGGCATGGGTGGCCGATGGCCAGGCAAGCCATCGCTGGCTGCCTTTCTCGCCCCTTAACGGCGAAATCGATGCCTATGAATGGAAAACTCCGCCTGTGGTACTTCAAGCTCTGCTCGAGAATGAATTTCCCGATGAAGACAGTGTTGTGGAAACCACTTCAAGTGCAAAAAAATTGCCGGAAACCATGAGCGCCGACATCGATATGGACGGGCAGGAAGAAGCGGTTTCAACGAATTCAGCTTTGCCGGTAACGCCGGACGATCCGGGAATCGACCCGAATGAGGCGGAAGAGCCGAAAAAGCCTTTCCGGTTGTTTTGAAATGGCAGAAACGAAAAATCCTGCGTTCCGGCATGGCGGCGCGTTGCTGGCACGATGCCTTGAAGTTCAAGGCGTGACGCGGGCGTTTTGCGTGCCGGGCGAAAGCTATTTGGCCTTGCTCGACGGTCTGCACGACAGCGGCATTGATGTTGTCAATGCTCGCCACGAAGGCGGCGCGGCAATGATGGCCGAAGCCCATGGCAAGCTGACCGGCCGACCGGGTATTGCCATGGTGACGCGCGGTCCGGGGGCGACAAATGCGGCCAGCGGCGTGCATGTGGCGCAGCAGGATTCAACGCCGATGATCCTGCTGGTCGGGCAGATTGGCCGCGACATGGGCGGGCGCGATGCATTCCAGGAAGTCGACTACAAACAAATGTTTGGCGGCATGGCCAAATGGGTCGAGGAAATCCGCAGCGTTGAGCGGATTCCCGAGATCGTCTCGCACGCCGTTCATGTTGCGATGTCGGGGCGGCCCGGCCCTGTCGTGCTGGCTTTGCCGGAAGACATGCTGACGGAAGAGACGGATGTCTTTCCGGGTCCAAGGGTTGAAATCGTTGGTCCGCTGTGTGCACTGGTTCAGGCGCAGCAGGCCAATGAATTGTTGGACAGCGCCCAGCGCCCGCTGCTGATTGTCGGTGGTTCGCGCTGGGACGGTGCGGCAATTGGGGACCTGCAAAAATTTGCAGAAAAGAGGCAAATTCCGGTCGCCGTGACCTTTCGCGCGCAAGGCCTCTTCCCGGCCAGCCACCCCTGCTATGCGGGCGACATTGGCCTTGGCATCAACCCCAAGCTGGTTCAGCGGGTGCGCGATGCCGACGTTATCCTCCTGCTGGGAGACCGGTTTTCGGAAGTGCCGAGCCAGGGCTATGAATTGTTTGCCATTCCCTCGCCAGCGCAAATACTCATCCATGTGCATCCGGGTGCACAGGAACTTGGCCGGGTTTACCACCCGGATCTGGCGATCAATTCAACGCCGGGCGGTTTCCTCAGTGCAATGCTGGAAATCACCGGCAACAAGCAATCCAGTGAATTGGCCGCCGCAGCGCACCGCGATTACCTTGAATGGAGCGAGCAGCCGGTTCCCGGTGTCGGCGCGGTTACCATGGCATCGGTCATCGGTCATTTCCGGGCGTCCGTCGGCGCGCAAGCCCATGTGTGCAATGGCGCGGGCAATTATGCGGGCTGGCTGCACCGCCATTACAGATACGGCACCCAAAAACAATTGGCACCGACATCGGGTTCGATGGGATACGGTCTGCCAGCTGCGATCGCCGCTGCTCTGGAAAATCCGGATGCCGAATGCTTTGCCTTTGCCGGCGACGGCTGCTTCCAGATGACCGGCATGGAGTTTGCAGTTGCCGCCGAACGCGGCCTGAAGGTTCGGGTCATAGTTTGCGACAACGGAATTTACGGCACCATCCGCATGCATCAGGAGCGCGAATATCCCGGCCGTATCTCGGCAACCAATTTGCGCAACCCGGATTTTGCGGCCTGGGCGCGGGCTTATGGGGCGCAAGCGTTTACCGTTGACGATGATGCGCAGTTTCCTGAAGCCTTGGCAAAGGCGAGGGCAGTCAACGGCCCCGCGCTCATCCACCTCAAGCTCGACCCACGCGACATCGCGCCTGGACGGGTGATTACAGGGTGAGGGGAAACTGAAAAAGGCGGATGAATTTGCATGGCCGCCGCGTTACAATTGTTCAGTACTTTCAGCCCGGAGTCCCTTTTGTGTTTGCAGAACTGAAATCCCTGTTTTTCGGCAAGGCAAAAAAAGCCGAGGCCGTGGCTTCGATGTTGGTGGATGAAAAGCAGCTTGCCGAAGCAGCGTTGCTGTTTCACGTGATTGCAGCCGACGGCATTGTATCGGCAGCCGAGAAAGACCGGCTGGCGCAGGTGCTCTCAGAAAAATTCGCGCTTTCGGAGGCAGAAGTTGCCAATTTGATGCAGCAGGCGCAGCAGGCCGACCAGGAAGCCGTGGACCTTTATGCCTTCACGCGCATTCTCAAACGCGATCTGAGCGAGCCTGAGAAACTGGAAATCGTGCGTGATTTGTGGGAAATGGTTTATGCCGATGGCCAAATGCACGAATTTGAGGACAATATTGTCTGGCGGGTCGCCGAACTCATTCATGTCAGTGCGCGCGACCGGGTGGAACTGAAGCGCATCGTGCGCGAAGCAGCAGGCGCGCCGGAGGCGTGAAAGCATGGTCTGGATCAGGCAACGCGAACCCGGGCAACCGCAAATCCTGATCGTGCTGCACCAGGAAGCGTCATCGCCGGGCCGGGTCGGCATCTTGTTGCAGGAAATGGGCTATGCGCTGGACATCCGCCGTCCGGCATCGGGGCAGGAATTGCCCACCAGCATGGCCGACCACGCCGGAGCGGTGATCTTCGGCGGGCCGATGAGCGCCAATGACAATGAAGATTACATCAAGCGGGAAATCGACTGGATCGCGGTTCCACTGAAGGAAAACAAACCCTATTACGGCATCTGTCTGGGTGCACAGATGCTGGTCAAGCAATTGGGCGGCACGGTTTGTCCCAATGAATGCGAGTTTGCCGAAATCGGCTATTATCCGATTGAGCCGACGGCAGAAGGCCGCGCGCTGATGGACTGGCCGGAAATGACCTACCAGTGGCACCGCGAGGGATTTTCCCTGCCGCCGGGGGCAACCCTGCTGGCAACGGGCGAACAATACCCGCATCAGGCAATCAAGGTCGGTGATCATGCCTACGGCGTGCAGTTCCATGCGGAACTGACCTTTGCCATGCTGAATCGCTGGACCATTCGCGGGGCGCACCGGTTCTCGCTCAACGGCGCGCAGGAGCGCGACCGGCATATCGAGGGACGTTATCTGTATGACGCGGCGGTGCGGCGCTGGCTGGTGGATTTTCTCAAATTGTGGGTAGGGCCAGCCGGATCGACCCGACTGCCGGGGTTGAAGTAGCGGTCTGAACTGTCTAGATCATCTTCAGCCTTCACCGCCAATCCGGGGTCTTCAAATGCGTGCGTTGCTCGACGTGGTACTCATCGTGCTGAATTTGTACACTTGGGTGATCATCGCCATGGCGGTGTTCTCGTGGCTGATTGCCTTCAACGTGATCAACCACCGCAACCAGGCAGTCTCTGCCATCGGCAACATGCTGTATCAGTTGACCGAGCCGCTGCTGCGCCCGATCCGCAGGGCGATGCCCAATACCGGCGCGCTTGATCTATCGCCGATCATTTTGCTGCTCGGCGTGTTTTTGCTGGAACGGATCATTCTCTACTACATTTACCCCAACGTTTTCTGACGCTTGGCAGCTTTCCTGTCTTTGGATGCAAAGGGCGGATTGCTGGTCCGCGTCCGCTTGACGCCCAATGCGCGGGCGGACGCCATCGGCGGCATCCATGTTGATGCCGAGGGCAAATCCTGGCTGAAAGCCCAAGTCCGTGCGGTGCCGGAAAAGGGACGCGCCAACACTGCCCTTGTCGAGCTTCTGGCAAAAAAAGCCGGAATTGCCAAAAGCCGTTTTGTGCTGGAAGCAGGTTCAACTTCGCGCAAAAAGACCTTGCGGTTGGAGCACGCCAGTGAAGCCGAAGCACTGGCCCTGGCCGCGCTGGCGGGTTGATCAGGCTATTTTGGCAGATTTTGCGCGCTCGATGGCTTCCATGATCATGCGCTGCGCGTGGGCGGCATTTTGCCAGCCACCGGTCTTAACCCACTTGCCCGGCTCCAGATCCTTGTAATGCTCGAAGAAGTGTTCGATCTGGCGCAACGTGATTTCCGGCAATTGCGAATACTCGGTCACGTTGGCATAGCGCTGTGTAAGTTTGGGCGAGGGAACCGCCAGCACTTTTTCGTCCTGCCCGGCATTGTCTTCCATGATCAGGACGCCGATGGGCCGCACATTGATCACGCAGCCGGGAACCAGCGGGCGGGTATTGGCTATCAGCACGTCAATCGGATCACCATCGCCCGACAGCGTGTGCGGCACGAAGCCGTAATTGCCGGGATAGGTCATCGGCGTGTAAAGAAAGCGGTCAACGACGAGGGTGCCGGCTTCCTTGTCCATCTCGTACTTGATCGGCTGGCCGCCAACCGGGCATTCGACAATGACGTTAACGTCGTGTGGCGGGTTGTTGCCGATGGATATGGCGTCGATGCGCATGGATGGTTCCTTGGGTCCGGGTTTGCCGCTCAATAACGGCTTGCGGCCACCACCGCAATCACCCCGCATCCAAAGTATGATGCAAGATCGACCGGTGCTGCGAAATGATTTGGCGTGGAAGTGCAATCACTCCCAGGCGTAGGCGTATTTCACCAGCCGCTTGCCATCGAAAAACTCGGCGCCTTCAGCAACGGCACGGCCACCGGCATTTTCGTAAAAGGTAATGGCCCTGGCGTTGTCGGCCAGTACCCAGACCACCGCGCCTTTGACCTGGCGCCGTTTCAACTCGCCGCGAGCCGCCAGGAACAGGCGGGTTCCAAGGCCGACACCCTGATATTCAGGCAGAAGGTACAATTCATAGACTTCCCCGTCATAGGGCAGGGTTTTTACCCGGTTTCGGCCAAGCGTGGCATAGCCGACGATTCGCCCGGCGATTTCGAGAACCAGAACGACGGTCGAGCGGCGAATGGCATCTGCCCACCATTTCTCGCCGCGGCGGCGTACCATCTTGGTCAGGGCCGCGTGCGGCACGAGACCGGTGTAGGCATTGCTCCAAGCGGCATCGTGGACGCTGGCGATTGCCGCCGCGTCTTGTGTTCCTGCCCGCCTTGTTTCGATTGCCAACGTACCCATGCGGAGAATCATAAATTAAGCTTTTGTTAACCAAAAGCTCAAAACGAAAAAAAAAGATCCCTGAGGCGTTCAAGCCGCAGGGATGTATCGAATTGGTACGGAACTATCGGCTTTGGCGTCAGGCCACCGCAGATTTTGACTTCTCGAACCGCTTGCGTTCGTTCGGATCGAGGTAAAGCTTGCGAAGGCGAATCGACTTTGGCGTTACTTCGACCAGTTCATCGTCCTGAATCCAGGCCAGCGAGCGTTCCAGCGTCATGCGAATCGGCGGGGTGAGGCGCACTGCCTCGTCCTTGCCGGCGGCGCGGATGTTGGTCAGCTTCTTGCCTTTGAGGATGTTCACTTCCAGATCATTGTCACGCGAGTGGATGCCGATGATCATGCCCTGGTAGACCTTGACGCCTGCATCGATGACCATGGGTCCTCGATCTTCAAGGTTCCACAGCGCATAGGCAACTGCCTCGCCCGCCTCATTGGATATGAGAACACCGTTTGTACGGCCAGGCAATTCACCCTTGTAAGGCAAATAGGCGTGGAAAAGGCGGTTCATCACCGCCGTGCCGCGCGTGTCGGTCAACAATTCCGACTGGTAGCCGATCAGGCCCCGGGTCGGCGCATGGAACACCAGCCGCTGGCGATTGCCACCAGACGGGCGCAACTCGATCATGTCGCCCTTGCGCTCGGACATCTTCTGGACGACGACACCGGCATGTTCCTCGTCAACGTCGATGACGACTTCCTCGATCGGCTCCAGCACGTTTCCTGCCTCATCGCGCTGCATGACAACGCGCGGACGCGAAACCGCAAGTTCAAAGCCCTCGCGGCGCATGGTTTCGATCAGGACGGCAAGCTGCAACTCGCCGCGGCCGGAAACGTAGAACGAGTCCTTGTCTGCCGACTCTTCGATCTTCAGCGCCACATTGCCTTCCGCCTCGCGCAGCAGGCGGTCGCGGATGACGCGGCTGGTCACCTTGTCGCCCTCGGTTCCGGCAAGCGGGGAATCATTGACGATGAACGACATGGTCACGGTTGGCGGATCAATTGGCTGGGCTGCCAGCGGTTCGGTCACCGCCGGGTCGCAGAAGGTGTCGGCCACTGTGCCCTTTGAAAGACCGGCAATGGCGACGATGTCGCCAGCATGGGCTTCCTCGATTGGCTGCCGCTCAAGGCCGCGAAATGCGAGTATCTTGGAAATGCGTCCGGTTTCAAGCAACCCGCCATCGCGGTCGAGAACCTTGACTGCCTGGTTGGGCTTGATCGAACCTGATTCGATGCGCCCGGTGATCATGCGTCCCAGAAACGGATTGGCTTCCAGAATGGTGCCGATCATGCGGAACGGGCCTTCATGCACGGTTGGTGCCGGCACATGCTTCAAAACAAGCTGAAACAAAGGCTCAAGGCCGTCTGTCTTTGGGCCTTCCGGAGCGGTGGCCATCCAGCCATCGCGGCCGGAGCCATACAGGATCGGGAAATCAAGCTGCTCGTCAGTGGCGTCCAACGCGGCGAAGAGGTCGAACACTTCGTTGACGACTTCGACGTGGCGCGCGTCGGGGCGGTCAATCTTGTTGATTGCCACGATGGGTTTCAGGCCGACTTTCAGTGCCTTGCCGACAACGAACTTGGTCTGCGGCATCGGGCCTTCTGCGGCGTCCACCAATACGATTGCGCCGTCGACCATGTTGAGAATGCGCTCGACTTCGCCGCCAAAGTCGGCGTGGCCGGGGGTATCGACGATGTTGATGCGGCAATCGTTCCAGTCAACCGAAGTTGCCTTGGCGAGGATGGTAATGCCGCGCTCTTTTTCCAGATCGTTGGAATCCATCGCGCGTTCAACCACGCGCTGGTTTTCGCGCACCGAGCCCGATTGCTTCAAAAGGGCATCGACCAATGTCGTCTTGCCATGGTCAACGTGTGCGATAATCGCGATATTCCGCATTTTCATGATGTCACCGGGAACTTGCCAAGGCGCGCCGACGGGAGTGCGCAGCCTTTCTGGATTTGTGCTGGCTCTTACAAGGTTTTTCGCAAGTGCGAAAGGGGTTGCAGGAATACTGCAGGGCTTGCCTGCAAGAGACGCATGGCTATGATCTCAGTGAGCACAAACGGAGGTATGCATGCGCAGTCGCATCGGTGAAATCATCTGGGGTACACACCCGCGCTTGGGTCACACGTTCGACTACGCAATGCTTTGCCTCATTCTGGTTTCTGTTCTGGTGATGTCGCTTGAAACCATGCAGTCGCTGCCAGACACGGCCAAAAATGCACTGGCGGTGTTCAATTCAGCGACAATGGTACTTTTCACACTCGAATACGGATTGCGTGTGTGGACCGCAAAATTGCGCTGGAAATATGTATTCAGCTTCTGGGGAATTGTTGATCTTGTGTCTTTCCTGCCATTCTGGCTCTCGGTCGGGACAGGTTCGCAGGCAATTCGCATCCTTCGGATGATGCGGCTGTTGAAGCTGCTGCGCTATATTGCGGCCATTGATCGCATGCGCCGGGCGTTTGAGCTTGTCTGGCGCGAATTGCTGGTGGTGCTGTTCATGGCTGTTTTGATGATGTTCATCACGGCGGTCGGGATTTACAATTTCGAGAACGAAGCACAGCCGCAGCACTTTGGCTCCATTCCGCAAGCCATGTGGTTTGCCGTCACGACGTTGACGACAGTGGGTTATGGCGATGCCTATCCTGTAACCACAGGCGGAAAATTTTTCACTTTCCTGATCCTGATGATCGGACTTGGCGTTGTTGCCCTTCCCGCCGGTGTTGTCAGTTCCGGCATGACGCAGGCCAGGGAAGAAGAAAACCAACGAAAAGCCGCCAAGGCAGCAGCGGCCAACAAAACGGGCGATGCCTAGGCTAGGCCGCGCTTCTCCATCATTGGCTTCGGTGAAGGCATCGCGCCACGAAACGCCTTGTAGAGGTCTTCGGGATCGCGCGAGCCGCCGGCTGAATAGATGTGCTGGCGCAAGCGCTTTGCCAGTTCCGGATTGAACGGATCGCCGGATTCCTCAAAGGCTGAAAATGCATCGGCATCCAGTACTTCGGACCAAAGGTACGAATAGTAACCGGCCGAATAGCCGTCGCCGGAAAACACATGCTGGAAATGCGGGGTGCGGTGGCGCATGACGATTTGCGCCGGCATTGACAGACTGGCCAGCTTGTCTGCCTCGAACTGCATGGGGTCGTCGATTTCGCCACCGGTGTGGAAAGCCATGTCGACCAAAGCCGAGGATGTGAACTCGACCGTGTTGAACCCGGCATTGAAATTTCGTGACGCCAGCAGCTTTTGCAGCAATTCGTCCGGCATTGGTGCGCCGGTCTCGTGGTGGCGGGCAAACTCACCCAAAATCCGGGGCGTGGTCAGCCAATGCTCGAACAATTGCGAGGGAAGCTCGACAAAATCACGTGCAACACCGGTGCCGGCAACCGAGGGATAGGTTACATCGGACAACAGGCCATGAAGTGCGTGGCCAAATTCGTGGAACAGGGTCTTTGCCTCGTCAATGGAGAGCAATGCGGGCTGTCCGGCAGGGGCCTTGGCAAAATTCATCACATTGTAAATGAAAGGAATGCGCCCGCCGGAAATGCCGTGCTGGCTTTGCAGGGAACTCATCCATGCGCCGGATCGCTTTGTAGGCCGGTTGAAGTAATCGCCGAAAAACACTCCCCGAAGCGAGCCGTCGTGATCGAGGACTTCAAAAACGCGAACATCCTCGTGCCAGGCAGAAATTGACGGTGCGGGCTGGAAAGAAATGTCGAACAGACGGCTGGCAGTGGCGAATGCTGCATCAATGATGCGTTCCAGCTGGAAATACGGCTTCAACTGCGATTCTGAAAAGGCAAACTCTTGCGTGCGGCGCTTTTCGGCGTAGTGGCGCCAGTCCCACGGTTCGATTGCGTGATTCTTGCCCTCGCCAGCCACCAATGCCGCAAGGGCCTCAGCTTCGCGCAAAGCCTGCTCCCTGGCCTTTTCCCAGACCGGGCGGAGCAATCCCTCAACGGCATCGGCGGTTTTTGCCATGGTGTCGTCGAGCTTTAGTGCGGCGTAGCTTTGATAACCCAGCAGCCGGGCTTTCTCGTTCCGCAGCTTCAGGATTTCGGTTACGACCGGCCGGTTGTCATTGGCCCCTTCGCCACGGGCAATCCATGCCTTGAAGGCTGTTTCGCGCAGGTCGCGCCGTTCGCTGAAGGTGAGAAACGGTTCGATGATCGAACGTGAAAGGGTGACAACATGAGTGGCATCGGAGCCATGCGAGCGAGCCGCCTCGGCCATCGCGTCCAGCAGGAATGGCGGAAGTCCGGCAAGGTCGTCCCCGCCGACCAGCGGCATGACCCAGGTAGACTCGTCAGCCAGCACATTCTGGCCAAAGCGTGTGCCAAGGCTCGCCAGTGTTTCGTTGATGGAAGCGAGCCTTTGCTGGCCTTGTTCATCCAGCAGGGCACCGGATTTCACGAAGCCCTTCCAGTGGTCCTCGAGAACGCGAAATGCCTCCACGTCCAGGCCCGCCCGCTCCCCGCTGTTCCAGACGGCGTCAATGCGGGCGAAAAGCTTGCGGTTCTGGGCAATTTTTGACCAGTGGCGCGAAAGTTTTGGCGATATATCGCGTTCCAGCGCCTTGATGATGTCGTTGGTGTTGGCGCCAGCCCGGTTCCAGAACAGCGCATTGACCCGCGAAAGCGCCTCGCCAGCCAGTTCAAGCGGTACGATCACGTTGGCAAAACTTGCAGGCGAGGTGTCGTTGGCAATGGTTTCAATTTGCGCATCATGCGCGGCCATTGCTGTTTGAAACGCTTGTGCGAATGCTGAATCGCTGATGGCATCAAAGCGCGGCAAGCCATTTGGGCCGTCCCAGTCCAGGATTGCATCAGGGGCGCTGGAAGTTGATTTCATCGGGAAATGCTCCGGTGGGGGAATTTCTCACTTGGGATGCGTGAAAGGTTTCGGCAAGACAATTCCGTCCGGCTTTGAAAGCTGGCCGATGATTCCCGCACCAACAATGTGTGCGGGGCGCAGAAAATCCTTTAGCCAGCCTATTTGTCCAGTCGGTTGCGCACGCCCAAGGTACGCAAACGCAATGCATTGAGCTTGATAAAGCCGTTGGCATCGCGCTGGTCGTAGGCGCCCTTGTCGTCCTCGAAAGTCACCAATGTCGGTGAATACAGCGACTTGGCGCTCTGGCGACCGGTGACGATGACATTGCCCTTGTAGAGTTCGAGCGTGACCTCGCCTTCGACA
Source organism: Rhizobiaceae bacterium (assembly GCA_041739225.1). Classification (GTDB taxonomy): domain Bacteria; phylum Pseudomonadota; class Alphaproteobacteria; order Rhizobiales; family Rhizobiaceae; genus BOKV01. Next base: position 28,850 of record JBGSOG010000033.1, on the reverse strand, counting down.
TGTTCCTGGCTCTTGTCGATCATTGCCTGCAGCATCTCGCGCTCCGGCGAGAACCAGAAACCATTGTAGATGAGTTCGGCATAACGCGGCATGAAATCATCCTTGAGGTGCGCCGCGCCGCGGTCCAGCGTGACCGATTCCATTGCCCGGTGCGCTGCCAAAAGGATGGTGCCGCCGGGCGTTTCGTAAACGCCACGTGATTTCATGCCGACAAAGCGGTTTTCCACCAGATCGAGCCGGCCGATGCCGTTTTCGCGGCCCAGATCGTTCAATGATTTGAGCAGGGTTGCCGGTGACAGCGCCTTGCCGTTCAATGAAACAGCGTCACCCTTGAAAAAGCCGATGGTGATGGTGGTGACTTTGTCGGGAGCATCCATCGGCGAAATGGTGCGTTGATAGACCATTTCCGGTGCTTTTTTGGCCGGATCTTCCAGTACCTTGCCTTCTGACGAGGAATGCAGAAGGTTTGCATCAACCGAGTACGGCGCATCGCCTTCCTTGTCTTTGGCGACCGGGATCTGGTTTTGCCGGGCAAATTCGAGCAATTCCTCACGGCCCTTGAAAGCCCACTCACGCCAGGGCGCAATGATCTTGATGCCCGGTTCAAGCGCATAATAGCCAAGTTCAAAACGAACCTGGTCATTGCCCTTGCCGGTAGCTCCGTGGCAGACGGCGTCGGCACCAACCATCCGGGCGATCTCGATCTGTTTTTTGGCAATCAGTGGACGGGCGATGGATGTGCCCAGCAGGTAGACGCCCTCGTAAACAGCATTGGCGCGAAACATCGGGAACACGAAATCGCGCACAAATTCTTCGCGCAGGTCTTCAATGAAAATGTTTTCCTCGGCTATTCCGAGCATCAGGGCCTTTTGACGGGCAGGGCCCAGTTCTTCACCCTGGCCAAGATCGGCAGTGAAGGTCACCACCTCGGCGTCGTATTCGGTTTGCAACCATTTGAGAATGATGGAAGTGTCCAGTCCGCCAGAATAGGCGAGAACCACTTTGCGAACGCCCTTGTGTTTGGTCATCGTGAACCTTGATCGTGTTGGGAAATGCGGCAAGCAACCGCGTTGCGCGGCAATAGACCGGCAACGAAAACTGCGCAACGAAAAACAACAGCCGCCTACAGACCGAACAATGTCCCAAGGACGCCAACAGTCTTGTTTTGGACCTGTTGCGCAGCAGAGGCTGCAGGAAGGTTGTCAGGCAGGGTTGGCCTGATCCGAAAAGACAACTTGTCAAGGACCGCATACATCAAATCAAGATCAACCGGTCCGAGCTTGAGTAGTTCTTCTTCCAGTTCATGGGCGCGCACGCCATGTTTGCGCAGTTGAATGAAACCGCGCAGAATTTTAAGTTCGGTGTCAAACCGAATACCGCCATACTGCATGAGCCCCCCACGGTCTCTGCAAAGGTGAAGATTGAACCCCGACGGATTTTATTTTCCGCCAGTATTCTGTTCACGCTACGACGCAACGAATCACTTGAATATCACAAGATAACCTGGAATGCGGGTCGGGCACCATTGAACCTCCGAGCTCTCGCAAAAATTGTTTTTGCAGGCTGGCATTTGCAAAACGGTTGCGTAGAGTCGCAGCCTTTCAACATTGGTGAAACCATGAATTTCATTCCTGACAGTTCCGTTTTGTTGGCATACAGCATTGGTGTTCTGGTGCTGACATTTACGCCGGGACCGGACATGACGTTTTTTCTGGGTCGAACCTTAGCGCAGGGCGTGAGCGGCGGAATTGCTGCGATGTCCGGCGCTTCCGCAGGGTTGCTGGTGCATTCGACGCTGGTGGCTTTTGGCCTTTCAGCGCTGATCATCGCGTCCCCGACATTGTTTTTTGCACTGAAGGTGGTGGGTGCGGCGTACCTGCTCTGGCTGGCGGTGGATGCAATCCGAAACGGCTCGGCACTCAACATCAAGGGCAAGCCATCGCACAAGCCGCTGGGCCAGGTTTTCCTTCAGGGTCTGGGCATCAATCTGCTCAACCCGAAGATCATCATCTTTTTCATGACGTTTCTGCCGCAGTTTGTGGACGCAAAAGATCCTGATGCCACGGGCAAGCTGCTGTTTCTGGGCGTGATGTTCGTGATAGTTGCATTGCCTTTCACGATTGCAATGATTTTGGCAGCCGACCAGTTGACGGCATGGCTCAAGCAGAATCCGCGCATCACAAGAATCATCGACTGGGTGTTCGCCAGCGTTTTTGGAGCATTCGCAGTGAAAATATTGCTGACCGAGCGCGGCTAGGCACGCCAGTTGCCAGCCCCGCGCCCGGCAACCAGCCAATAGACAAATCCGCCACAAAAGCCTGTGGCAAGCAAAACCAGCGCAGCTCCATGGGACACCAGGTCTTGCCCGGAACCGCGTAGCGCCAACCAGCCGGTGGCCAACCCGACCACCCCACCCAGCACGATGTTGACCACCATGCCGCGCCAACGGAAAATTTCGGCCAGCAAAACCGCCAGTGCTGAAGGCGCAAATGCGGTTGCGGCCAGGGTAAATGCCTGAACGATACCCAAAACGGCAACGACGATGATGGTGAGGGCATCGGCTTCACTTGCCGAAAGATCAAGATCGGCAAAGAACGGCCGGAAGAAACCGGAATAGAGCCCGCCAGCCATGAACAAGCCGGCAGCAAGCCAGGCCAGCAGCAGACCGAAAAAAACCGAGATCAAACGCACGATGATATTGCCAGCCATTACAATTCTGCCTTGTCGTGTCGGAACAATTTGTCAAACAGATACCATGCCCAACCACCGGATGCGCCTCCGGCCGATGCCGACAGCATGATGTATTGCGGCATGCCCAAAAGCAGGGGGTTTTGGGAGTCCCCACTGACGGGTGTTGCGCCCGCCATGGTCATCAACAACCACATGGCCAGCCATGCATTGGCGGCGCCAGCCAGTGTGGGGGTTAAAAACCCGCGCACCGGAAACCGCCAAATTGTCACCAGAAAAACCAGGAATCCCGGCAGGCCGAATACAAATGTGTAGACCAGTCCGCCAAATACCACGGTTGCCATGTCGGAAGTGACACCGTTCTCTTGCGGACCGATCAGTATGTAAACAGAAATGGTAAAAACAGTCGCCAGCAGCACTGCCACACAATAGCCCAGGCCAGTGCGCGCGATGGCGAGCAGCAGCCGCATTTCAGTCTTCGCCGTGCCCGGCAATCATCATCGCTTCCAATGCCAGCGTTTCATAGGCCTCGCGGTCGACCTTTCGCATGCGTTCGGACTCGCTCTTCAACTGGCCACAGGCGGCAAGGATGTCGCGGCCGCGCGGCGTGCGAATGGGCGATGCATAGCCGTTGTCATTGATAAAATCGGCAAACTTCTCGATCGTCTCCCAACTGGAGCATTCGTACTGCGATCCGGGCCACGGGTTGAACGGAATGAGGTTGATCTTTGCCGGAACACCTTTCAGCAGACGCACCAACTCCCTTGCGTCGGCAAGGCTGTCATTCACCCCCTTCAGCATCACGTATTCGAAGGTGATGCGCCGGGCATTGGACAGGCCGGGATAGTCCCGGCAGGCCTGCATCAATTCGCTGAGCGGGTATTTCTTGTTGATCGGTACCAGAACGTCGCGCAATTCGTCGGTGACTGCGTGCAGCGAGATTGCCAGCATGCAACCGATCTCGGCGCCAGCCCGTGGAATGAACGGTACCACGCCGGATGTGGACAGCGTGACCCTGCGTTTTGACAGCGAAAGTCCGTCGCCATCTGTTGCAATCAACAGGGCTTCCTTCACCGCTTCAAAATTGTACAGCGGTTCACCCATTCCCATCATCACCACATTGGAAACTTTGCGCCCCTCTGCCGGAACAATGGCTCCCTGCGGTGTTTCCAGATCAGGAAAATCGCCAAGACGGTCACGGGCGACCAAGATCTGCGCCAGGATTTCTTCGGAAGTCAGGTTGCGCACCAATTTTTGCGTGCCGGTGTGGCAAAACGAGCAGGTCAGCGTGCAACCTACCTGACTGGAAACACAAAGGGTGCCGCGCCCTTCTTCGGGAATGTAAACCGTTTCAATTTCGACCGGCCTGCCCGCGCCGCGCGAAGGAAAGCGGATCAGCCATTTGCGGGTGCCGTCCTGTGAAATTTGCTCGGCGGCAATCTCCGGGCGGGCGATGGTGAACATGCGCTCCCATCCGGCACGAAGGTCTTTCGAGATGTTGGCCATCTGGCCAAAATCCGAGACACCGCGCACATAGAGCCAATGCCACAACTGCGAGGCACGCATGCGGGCCTGTGCCGGTGCAACGCCGTGCTCCACCAATGTTTTGGCCAGATCAATGCGCGACAACCCGATCAGCGACAGCTTTTGGGGGCCCGTCGCCGGGCGCAACGCGTCAAGGGCCGTCTTGTCGCCAAGGCTGATCGTATGGGTCATTTTTGTGGTACCGCAATGCCATTTGAAAAGACCGGTCGCAATTGGTGCAAGCCGGCATCAACCAGCCAGCATGGCCGGGCCGGTGTGGCGATAGCACGAAAGGGCAGATGGTTCACCTTGAAATTCTGCCCGGGGCTACTTGCACTCGGCAATGTCTTTCAGCGAAGCAGAGACACCCGAAAGAGAGTAAACATAGCTTGTCTGGGTACCGCGGCGCGAAAACGCAATCAGGGACATTGCCTTGCCGGAGCGCATGGACTCAACCACCGCGCCTTCCTCGGCGGGATTTTCCAGCCAGGCACTGTCACCGCGCGTGAACATGGTGAACTTCTTGCCATCGACATCAAGGGTAACCTTGGAGTCATCCTTGAACGGGTAACCGACCTTGAACTGTGCTTCGAGCGCACCCGATTGGCCCGGATGTTGGGCCAGCATGAAGAAAACCTCGCCATGATCGCGGTCCGAAGGCTGCTTCTCCGTTGGAATGGAAAGAACATAGCATGTCTTTCCACCATCGGCCTGCGCGCGATACGAGCCCCATGCATTGTTCTGTTTGATGCGTTCCGGGGTCTGGGCGCCGACGGGGGCCGCTCCAAAGACCAGTGCCAAACCCACCATGCCGGAGAAAATCTTGCCGCGTGTGTTCATATCCAGACAGTTTCCTGTTCAACCGGTCTGTGCGCCACAATTTGGCGCAGACCTCGTGTGAAAAAAAGTGCGCCACCCAAGATGCGATGACTTTCCGGCACCGAAAACGCCAAGCCAGAATGCTTTAGGAAGCCTTACCAAACCGTATACATTTGCGCGCAATTGCCGTTCAGTCTCTCAACTGCGGGCCTGCAAAACGCAGCGTGATGCGCAACAATCGTTGTGATGTATCAGAAAAGGGGCAATTCTTTGGCCTGGGTTGTTTCAATGGCTGCAAAAATGAACCACGGCTGTTGCAAATCGAAAAGTTTTGACCCCAATGCCCGGTTTCAAGCGAGAGCGAATTTTGACACCTGAAGAAATGGCAGAACTGACGTTGAGGGTCGCGCGTGATCGGGACCGGGAGGCATTTGCGCGGCTGTTCGACTTCTTTGCTCCGCGTGTAAATGCATATTTGCGGCGGCTCGGGCTGGATGCAGCCAGCGCCGAAGAGGTTTGCCAGGAAGTCATGGTGGTGCTGTGGCACAAGGCGGCGCTCTTTGACCCCGCCAAATCCACACTCTCAACCTGGATGTTCCGCATTGCCCGCAACCGGCGCATCGACCTGGCGCGGCGCAACAAAAGTTCAGCGCTGGATGAAAACGACCCGATGTTGCAACCCGATCCGGAGCCGTTGCCCGATTCAGGCATTGATCTTGCCAAGCGCGAGGCGGGCGTTCAGGCAGCGCTGAAAGTGCTGCCGCCCGAGCAGTATGAGGTCATTCGTTACGCGTTTTTCCTGGGCTACGCCCACAGCCAGATTGCCGAGGAGACAGGGTTGCCGATCGGGACTGTCAAATCACGCATCCGGCTGGCATTTGCCCGGCTAAAGTCGGTTCTGGACCAGAATCCGGCCATTGACGGCGGCTAGTCCCGATTTAAGTCAAACCGATGTCTTTGCTCTTGCAGCACTTTCAGCATCCGGTGACGGGTTTGCCAGCAGCTTTTTTGCAGCGGCGAAATGAACATCCCGCATGCTGGCGCGAACGGCGCTGATGGCAGCAGTCAACACCGCGATGTCGTCGGTGAAGCCAAACACCAGCAGAAAATCCGGAACCCAGTCGAGCGGCATGATGAAATAGGCAAGCGCACCAAACAGGATGTACCGCGTGCGAGCAGAGGTGGCGGGGTCGAGGGCGCAAAAATAGGCCGCAACCACATCCTCAATGAAGGGAATCTTGACTGCGGCGCGGCGAACTTTGTCCTTGAAGCCGTCACGAACCCGTTTTTCGTCAGCAGCGGCTTTTTCAGTTGTTGGTTCGGGGTCGAGTATTTCGCCGTAAAGCACTTTTTGCATCAGTCCCTCCGACGTTGCATACCGCAACGCAAGGAAAATGGTGCAGCTCACAGGCCATTGCAAGATCAGCCCGATTGCTTCATGCCGATTTTGCGTTTGCGGCAGCCATGTCAATAAACTGGGCAAGTTTGATGTCGAGGTTGGTCAATCCGCCCGCTGAATGGGTGGTCAGGGTGATGTCGACACGGCGCCAGACATTCGACCATTCCGGATGGTGGTCGAGCTTTTCCGCCTGCATGGCAACACGGGTCATGAAGCCGAATGCTTCATTGAAATCGGCAAACTCGATTGTGCGACAGATCGCCTCGCGACCGGGAACCAATTGCCAGTTTGGCAGGCTTTCAAGCGAGAGCTGTTGTTCTTCGTCACTCAGTCTTGCCGGATTTTGCATGAAAACTCACCAAAGCGGCGGACGCGCGGGTTCAGGTTGGGCGGTTTGGCTGCGCCCCTGGCTCAAGGCGAAACGCTCCTCGACAATATAGGGTCCTCCACCGACAGAGTCCCTTGATGAATAAAGCACAAAGCTGGCCGCCTCAAACACCGGTGCGGAAAACAGGCCGCGCAAAGACAAATAATTGGCAACATCCATGTCTTTGGCGTTTTTCAGGCGGGCGATTAAAACGTGCGGTACAAATCTTCGCGGCTCTGCCTTTAGACCAACCCGTTGAACCATGCGCTCCTGTTCGGACTGCAACTCGGCCAGAGCCGGGTTGCGCTCGACGCAGGCAATGATCGAATGCGGCTTGTTGCCGCCAAATGCGTCCAGACCGCTCAAGCGTACCGGCACAGCCGGACGGCGAATGCGCGAGAATGCATTGGCGAGTTCCTCGGCGGTACGAAAATCGATATCGCCGATGAAACGAAGCGTGATGTGGTAATTTTCAGCGTCAATCCAGCGCGCGCCGGGCAGCCCGCCCCGCAGGAATGACAGCGACAACGCCGCTTCACGCGGCACTTCGAGGGCGGTGAAGAGTCTTGGCATTGCCACACCTCGAATCAGCTTCGCTCACAGCAGGGAATCATGGTGCCTGCGCCCCGGCAAGCAATTATTTTGCAGGCACCAATGCCGCTATTTCCGCCAGAAAAGCCTCCATTTGAGGAAGGAAGAGCTCAACAATGCGTTCGACACCCTTGGCGGTCGGATGCATTGCGTCCGACTGGTTGAGTTCGCGATTGCCCGCCACCCCTTCAAGGAAAAACGGATAGAAGCGCAGGTCGTGCTTTTGGGCAAGGCGCTGGAAAATCGGGTCAAACGCCTGGACATAAGCATCGCCCATGTTGGGTGATGCGCGCATGCCGGTCAATAGAACAGGAATGTTGCGTTGCTTGAGGCGAACAATCATGGCGTCGAGGTTTGCCTGCGTGGTTGCAGGGTCCACGCCACGCAGCATGTCATTGGCGCCCAACTCCAGAATGACCGCAGAAACGCCGTCGGCAATCGACCAGTCAAGCCGGGCGAGCCCGCCAGCCGTGGTGTCGCCTGAAACCCCGGCGTTGATGATCTCGACTGAGTGGCCCCGCGCTGCCAGGGCTTGTTGCAACTGCGCCGGAAAGGCCGCCTCCAGCGGCACACCCAGACCTGCCACTAGACTGTCGCCAAAGGCGACAATCCGCAGTGGTTCAGCTTTTGCCAAAGCACCAGCCCCAGGAAGGACGGCCAAAAGAACGAGGCAGGCAACAAAAAGGCGTTGGTACCGAAGCCAAATGCTTGAGGTCATTGTTTCATCCCGGGTGCAGTTCTATGTGATGAGATAGGCACGGAAGCGCATTTCGTCCACTTTTGTCGCACGGTCTTTCCACTTCTCCAGATACAGGGGCGCATCGCGCCATAAAAAATTGCCAAACAATCCAGTCATCAAACTTGAAAATGTCAGCCTTGCGCTTGGAAGCGGCCCCTCGCGCGTTCAGGTGCTGAACAAGGCAAGCCTTGTGGTAAACCGGGGTGAAAGCGTTGCCCTGCTTGGTCCCTCAGGCTCGGGAAAATCAACCCTGCTGATGGTGATGGCGGGGCTTGAGCGCATCGACAGCGGACACATCAGCGTTGCCGGTCGCGACCTTGCACCGATGGGGGAAGATGAATTGGCGGCACACCGCGGCCGAAACATCGGAATTGTATTCCAGTCCTTTCATCTCATCGGCAACATGACTGCGGTGGAAAATGTTGCGGCTCCGCTGGAATTGGCCGGTGACCGGGTCGCCTTCGACAAGGCAGCCAAAGAACTTGCTGCGGTCGGGCTTGGCGAGCGGCTCGACCATTATCCGGGCCAGCTTTCGGGCGGCGAACAGCAGCGTGTGGCCTTGGCGCGGGCCATGGTGGCGCGGCCGCCCATTCTGGTTGCCGACGAGCCCACCGGAAACCTTGACGGCGAAACCGGCAACACTGTTGCCGATTTGATGTTCACCCGCCAGCGCGAACTGGGGCTGACCCTGGTTCTGGTGACGCATGACCCGGCGCTGGCACGGCGGTGCGGGCGCATCGTCCGGATGCGCGGAGGATCCATCGAGCGCGAAGAAAGCACACCCGGTGCCGTGCTGGCGGGAGCGTTGGCAAAGTGAGACAAGGCTGGAGACTGGCACTGCGTTTTGCCCTGCGCGAACTGCGTGGCGGCTTTCGTGGATTTTTTATACTCATCGCCTGCATTGCGCTGGGTGTGGGCGCAATTGCCGGTGTCAATTCGGTTTCCCGGGCGATCACCGGCACAATCTCGGCTGAAGGGCGTGAAATTCTTGGCGGTGATTTGGCCGTCTCTGCGCAAGTGCCGCAAATCCAGCCGCAGATTGTCGAATGGCTGAAACAACAAGGCGATGTCGCTGAAAACACCTCGCTGCGCGCCATGGCCCGCCGGAGCGATGGTGCAGACCAGACCTTGGCCGAAGTCAAGGCGGCGGGTAACGACTATCCGCTGTTTGGCAGGCTCGAGGGCAGCAATGGTCCGTTGCAGGCGGCAGAACTTGGCAATGACGGGATATTCGCCGAACCGATCCTGCTTGAAAGGCTGGGAGTGACGGCCGGAGAAAAACTCGCCATTGGTGATGCGGTTTTCACGGTCAAGGGGGTTATAACCTCTGAGCCGGACCGCCTTTCCGACGGTGCAGTTTTCGGACCACGGGTGCTGATGTCGCTCAAGGGCCTGGAGAAGGCTGGTCTGGTGCGTCCGGGGTCGCTGGTCTCGGCCAAGGCCAGCCTCAAGATTGCAAATGACAAGTCGCCAACGGTACTTCTGGCCGAACTTCGCAAACTCTTTCCCGATGCCGGATTGCGCTTGCAGACCCGCGACAATGCCGCGCCTTCGCTTTCCGCCAATGTTGCCCGGTTCTCGCAATTCCTGACACTGGTCGGCCTTGCCGCCCTTGTGGTTGGCGGTGTTGGAGTGGGCAATGCCGCGCGGGCATTCCTTGAAGGCAAGCGCCAGTCGATTGCGACACTCAAGGCCGTGGGCGCATCCTCGAACTTCATTTTCCAGGTTTACCTGCTGGAAATCATGCTGATTGCCCTTGTCGGCATTCTTGCCGGCCTGGTGATCGGTTCCACCCTGCCACTTGCCGCCCGGTATTTGCTGGCCGACACACTCACCATCCCGTTTTCCGCTGCTTTTTCGCCACCAGCCCTTATGCTGGGTGCTGCTTACGGATTCCTCACGGCTTTTGTCTTTGTGGTCTGGCCAATCGGGCAGGCAAAGGAAACCCCTGCAGCCACGCTGTTTCGCTCGGCGGGGTACGGGGCCGCCAAACGCCCGCAGGCTGCTTATATTGCGATGCTCGGCGCCGGACTTGCAGCGCTGGTCGCCTTGGCACTCTTGACTGCCAGCCAGCCAATTGTGGCGGCGATTTTCCTTTGTGCCACAGCCGCAGCTTTTGTGGCGCTGGCGCTGGTCTCAATGGCAATCAAAAAGATGGCGAGAATGATGCCAAAGCCGCGTGGCACTGCCATCCGGATGGCTTTGGCCAATTTGCACCGTCCCGGATCGCTGACAACGCCTGTGGTATTGTCGCTGGGGCTGGGCCTGACGCTGATTGTGGCACTGGCGATGATCGACACCAGCCTTCGCAACCAGATTGCCGGCAATTTGCCAAAACAGGCCCCGTCTTTCTTCATGGCGGATGTGCAGTCTGCGGAGATCGACGGTTTGCGGCAAACGGTGGGCAATATCGCGCCGGACGGCAAGTTTGACGCGGTTCCGATGATCAGGGGACGCATTACCCACATCAATTCAGTTCCTGCATCTGAACACCCAAAGGCAGGCACCAGCTGGGTGTTGCGTGGCGACCGCGGAATTACGCATTCGGCGGATCTGCCTGCCAACTCCACGATCACCGACGGCAAATGGTGGGAGCCCGGTCATGCGGGCGAACCACTGGTCTCTTTTTCAAGCGAGGAAGCAGCCGAACTTGACCTCAAGGTTGGCGACAGCGTTACCGTCAATGTTTTGGGCCGACCGGTTACGGCAAGAATCGCCAATCTGCGCAGCGTCAACTGGGAAACACTGGCGATCAATTTTGTCATGGTGTTCTCACCCAATGCTTTTGCCGGAGCGCCGCATGGCTGGCTTGCCACCGTCACCTTTCCCGGCGGCGCCAGCAACGACATTGCCCGCGACGCAAAGGTGCTGACTGCGGTTACCAAGGCCTATCCTGGCGTCACCAGTGTTCGCGTCCGCGATGCAATTAACGCAGTGAACCAGTTGGTCGGGCAGTTGGCGCTTGCCATCCGGGCGGTCTCGGCAATTGCACTGGTAACTGCCATGCTGGTGCTGGCTGGCGCGCTCGCCGCCGGAAACCGGGTGCGCGGCCATGACGCCGTGGTTCTCAAGACCATCGGGGCGACGAGGCGGGTCATTCTTCAGGCATTTGTGGCAGAATATGCCATGCTGGGGCTCGCTACCGCGCTGTTTGCCATCGTCGCAGGCGCAACTGCAGCATGGTTGGTGGTCACACAGGTCATGAAATTCGCCCCGGTTTTTGATCCGTGGCTCGTTGCAATCGTGCTGGCGGGCGCGCTGGTTTCCACCGTTGGGCTTGGTCTTGCCGGTACGTGGCGGTTGCTGGGGCTGAAGGCGGCGCCGGTACTGCGCGAGCTTTGATCCGGCCTGCAAGTGCACAGCTTGCGCTTGCCGGATGATTCGAAAGCCTGCGCCTGCCTGCCCCTTGTTTCCTTGGGACAAACAGCACATATTATACGCAAACCGGTGGCAAATTTGCCACAGGCAACCTGTCCGGCTGGACCGGACGAAATCAAAGTGGAGAGAAGACACATGGCTGACTATCGCAACCTCAATGGCCGCATCGCTGCGCCGGCCGACCGCACCAGTGCGGACATCGACCAGGGCCTGCGCTCATACATGCTGCGGGTCTACAATTACATGGCCATCGCGCTTGCCGTAACCGGTGTTGCCGCGCTCGCCACATTCAACCTTGCCGTACAGGATGGCCAGCTGACCGCATTTGGCACTGCGGTTTACGCCAGCCCGTTGAAGTGGGTGGTGATGCTTGCTCCACTGGCGATGGTGTTCTTCCTGTCGTTCCGCATCAACTCGATGAGCGTTGCAGCCGCACAGCTGACCTTCTGGGTCTACTCGGCGCTGGTGGGCGTGTCTTTGTCGACCATCTTCCTCGTCTACACGGCAACCTCCATCACGCAGACCTTCTTCGTGACGGCAGCCGCATTTGGTGCGCTGAGCCTCTATGGCTACACCACCAAGCGTGATCTGAGCGCAATGGGTTCGTTCCTGATCATGGGCGTGTTCGGCATCATCATTGCCTCGCTGGCAAACCTGTTTTTCCAGTCGTCGGCGCTGCAGTTTGCCATCTCTGTGATCGGTGTTCTGGTGTTTGCCGGCCTCACGGCCTTCGATACCCAGAAGATCAAGGGCATGTACGACTATGTTGCCAATGACGAGACAATGATGGGCCGCACGGCCATCATGGGAGCGTTGAGCCTCTATCTCGACTTCATCAACATGTTCATGTTCCTGCTGCAGTTCATGGGCAATCGCGAATAAGGCAACAGGCCTTGCAAGTCTGGAAGGGCGGCTTACCAGCCGCCCTTTTATTTTGTGAAGGGGCCCGCTAACACGCGGTGTACTCCAACAGGCCTTCGAACCATGCAAAACGATATTGCCATCCGCCCGGCGGTGCATCTTGATCTCGATGCCATCGCTCGCATTTACAGCGAAAGCGTTCTCAATGGTGTGGCCACCTATGAGCTGACGCCACCGGACCTTTCTGAAATGACCAATCGCTTCAACGCGATTACCGGGCAGGGGTATCCATACATTGTCGCAGAACGCGATGGTGAAATCCTCGGCTACGCCTATGCATCGGCTTTTCGCACCCGGGCGGCATACAGGTTCATGGTGGAAGATTCGATCTATCTTGCACCGGCAGCGCGCGGCCTTGGCATCGGGCGCAAGCTGCTCGACAAGTTGATCGACGAATGCACACGTCTCGGCTTCCGGCAAATGGTGGCGGTGATCGGCGGGGCGCATCCTGCTTCCATAGCAGTGCACCGCTCTGCCGGGTTTGCGGACAGCGGAACCATCATCGGGTCAGGCTACAAATTCGGGCGCTGGCTGGACACGGTGTTGATGCAGATTTCCCTTGGGGAAGGCAATAAAGGCAAGCCGGAGGACGGCATTTATCCGGACACTCTTTACCGTTGAGTTTCACACCGACGAAAGCCCCGGCTTGCGTTCGAACAATTTCAATACCAAAGCCAGTTCATGTCCGCGCTTGAGTATTTGGCCAGTCGCATTGACAACGCACCACGCACCCTGGCGGCGGGCTAGCCTGGGGTTTTTCTCGATGCGAAACATCGGGACATCGGCCGTGCGCTTGAACACCGAAAACACCGCACGGTCGCGCAGCATGTCGATGGCATAGTCGCGCCATTCGCCCTCGGCGACCTTGATTGCATAGACCTGCAGGATCTGGTCAAGTTCGCGCCGGTTGAATGAAACAATCTCGACTGGTTTTGAAGGAGGAGGCGATTTTTCGGGTACCTGCAAACGGACCACATTGTCCTGCCTGTACCCGCCACCCGCGTTCTCGGGAACGGCCCCGGCCGAAAAATCCGCCATTGTTACCGGCCCCTTGCGTTGTTGGTGTCACCGAACCGTCATCTTTATACGCGCGGCATCACTTTGCAAGCGGTGCTGCGGGCCGCAAAATTTCCTTTTTGTCGCCTGATTTTGGTCATGGCATTGACGAAGTCGGGCGGCATCTTCTTGACGTTGCCTCAGACGGCCCGACCGTGATGCCTTGGTTTTCAGCCCCCCAGCCCCCTGGGCAGAACGGTCGGGCCACCTTGTTTGAGTGTGGTTCAATCCCCAAACTCAAAGCCGATCCGAAAGGATCGGCTTTTTTCGTTCCTGTCCTGCAGGCAGACAGTTCTTATTTGGCCAGATTGCGGACGATTGCCGCACCGATGATCGCGCCGGGTGTTCCATGGCTGGTGGTCTTTTGCAAAATCAGGGCGCAGGATTCAAAACCGCGCTTCGCCAGATCCTTTACCGGAAATGCCGCAGCCAGCGGCTTTTCGCCGACCATGCCGATCATTTCCACAGTGCCGACAATGTTTGTGTATTCCAGTGTCTGGCCGGCAAGCTCGCCGCGTTCAATCTTGACCGGCGTCATGCCCTGAAAATAGACCATCCAGAGCGTCGCATCGGCAGCACTTTCGGACGCCGGGATTTCGATCTTCAAAATGCCGTTTTCAATTTTTGCGTCAATCGCCATAGACAAGCCATTCGGGCTGCCAACAAATTCATCAAGGGTTTGACGAACCTCGTTGCCGCGCGAACCAACAACATGGGTCCTGCCATTGATGACGGCTTGTGGGGTGTAAATGCCGCTCTCGCCCAAAGTCACGGCATAATCGCGCTGGCGCTTGGTGTGTTCGGGTTTGGCGAAAGTATCTTTCCAGCCAATGTAGTCCCAGTAATCAACGTGCCAGGCGAGGGCAAGGGTTTCACCCTTCTGCACAAGCTCGGCCAAGACGCGGTCTGCTGGCGGGCACGAAGAGCAGCCCTGGCTGGTAAACAATTCCAGAACACCGGTTGGCTGACTGATTTCCGCCGCCTGCGCGCTGGATGACGATCCCCATGCAAAAGAGAGGGCAATCGCTGCTGCCAAAACCCCGCCTTTTTTCCTGAACGAGTGTGTCATTTGCCAAATCCCCGACCAACCGCAACCAGATCTATCCCATTTTACATACGCAGCTGCGGTTTCACATGCGACTCACTTAAGGGTGAGGGCGGCGTTGAATGGCAACAAAAAAGCCGCCGCATGTGCATGCGACGGCCAAATTTACAGTGCAAACCGGCTCAGGCTGCTGAAGAACGGTTCAAATTGCGCAAAACGTAAGGCAGGATGCCGCCATTGTTGTAGTAATCAAGCTCATCCAGCGTATCGATGCGGGTCAGCAGGGTGACTTCCTTTACCGAACCATCGTCGTAGGCGATGCGCGCGCCCAGTTCCTGGCGCGGGTTGAGCGAAGCAAGGCCCGAAAGCGATACCTTCTCACGCCCTGTCAGCCCAAGAGACTGCCAGCTTTCACCGCCAGTGAAGACCAGGGGCAACACGCCCATGCCAACAAGATTTGAGCGGTGAATGCGCTCGAAGCTTTCGGAGATGACAGCCCGTACGCCCAGCAAACGCGTGCCTTTTGCTGCCCAGTCGCGAGATGAACCGGTGCCATATTCCTTGCCGGCGAAAATGACCAGCGGAACGCCCTCTTCCTTGTAGCGCATGGCTGCATCGTAAATCGCCATCTGCTCACCAGACGGGTAGTGGCGGGTGTAGCCGCCCTCAACTCCGTCCAGCATCATGTTCTTGATGCGGATATTGGCAAACGTCCCGCGCATCATCACTTCATGGTTGCCGCGACGCGAGCCGTAAGAGTTGAAATCCACCGGGCGCACCTGGCGTTCCGAAAGGTAGGCGCCGGCAGGCGTCGTCTGCTTGAACGAGCCCGCGGGGGAAATATGGTCGGTGGTGATTGAATCGAGGAACAGGCCCAAAATACGGGCATCGGCGATGTCTTCGACCTTTTCGGGCTGCATGCTCATGCCTTCAAAGTAAGGCGGGTTTTGCACATAGGTGGAATTATCGTTCCACTCATAGGTTTCGCCGCCTGTGACTTCGATTTTCTGCCAGCCTGCATCGCCCTTGAAGACGTTGGAATAGCGGCTTCTGAACATCTGCTCGTTGATCGAGGAGCGGATCAGATCGGCGATTTCCTTCGATGTCGGCCAGATGTCCTTGAGATAGACGTCGTTGCCGTCGCGGTCCTGGCCCAGCGGCTGCGTGGTCAAATTTACATGCAACGATCCGGCAATGGCATAGGCCACGACCAGTGGCGGCGAGGCCAGATAATTGGCACGAACGTCCGGGTTTACCCGTCCCTCGAAGTTGCGGTTGCCCGAAAGTACCGAGCACGCGACCAGATTGTTTTTCGAGATGGTTTCAGAAATTTCTTCTGGCAGCGGGCCTGAATTTCCGATGCAGGTTGTGCAGCCGTAACCGACCAGATTGAAGCCCATGGCATCCAGGTCACCCATGAGGCCCGCCTTTTCAAGGTAATCCGTCACCACCTGCGAGCCGGGGGCGAGCGAGGTCTTGACCCAGGGCTTGACCGAAAGTCCGCGTTCCCGCGCCTTGCGGGCCACCAGACCTGCGGCTATCAGCACCGACGGGTTTGATGTGTTGGTGCAGGAGGTGATGGCTGCAATCACCACGTCGCCATCGTCGATCTGGTAATTCTGGCCGCGTACGGAAAACCGCTTGCGACCCGGCTGGCCTGGCTGCGCATCGGCATCGGAAAGACCGGCAGGCTTCTTCCCGCTTGCCTTGATTTCCGGCATCGATCTGGCAAACTCGGTATCGGCGCTGGAAAGCGCCACCCGGTCCTGCGGGCGCTTGGGTCCTGCAAGCGAAGGCACGACTGAAGAAAGGTCGAGGCCCAAAGTGTCGGTGAATACCGGTTCTGCGGTCTCATCGGTGCGCCACATGCCCTGCGCCTTGGCATAGGCTTCGACCAATGCCACGCGGTCGGCATCGCGGCCCGATGATTTGAGGTAGGAAACCGTGTCCTTGCCAATCGGGAAAAAGCCGCACGTTGCGCCGTATTCCGGTGCCATGTTGGCAATGGTGGCGGCATCTTCAAGCGTGAGGTGCGAAAGGCCCGGCCCATAGAACTCTACGAATTTGCCGACGACGCCCTTTTTGCGCAGCATCTGGGTAACCGTCAGCACCAGATCGGTGGCGGTGGTGCCTTCGGGCAGCTTGCCATCCAGCCGAAAGCCGATGACTTCCGGGATCAGCATGGTAACCGGCTGGCCGAGCATTGCAGCTTCTGCCTCAATGCCGCCAACGCCCCAGCCCAGTACCGAGAGGCCGTTGACCATGGTGGTGTGCGAATCAGTGCCAACCAGCGTGTCGGGATAGGCAACCGTTTTGCCATCGATCTCGCGGGTCCAGACGGTCTGCGCGAGGTATTCAAGGTTCACCTGATGGCAGATGCCGGTGCCCGGTGGAACAACGCGGAAGTTTTCAAACGCCTGCTGGCCCCATTTGAGGAAGACGTAGCGCTCACCATTGCGGTCATATTCAAGTGAAACGTTGCGGCTGAACGAATCGGTCTTGCCGAAATGGTCGACCATGACAGAGTGGTCGATAACCAGATCGACGGGAACCTGCGGGTTGATGACCGCTGCCTGGCCGCCAAGAGCCAGCGTTGCATCGCGCATGGCTGCAAGATCAACCACGGCTGGAACGCCGGTAAAATCCTGCATCAAAACGCGTGCCGGACGGTAGGCAATTTCTTTCTCTTCCTTGCCCTTCTTGTCGAGCCACTGGGCAATGGCACGAATGTCATCGGCAGTGACCGAGCGACCATCTTCAAAACGCAGGAGGTTTTCCAGCAGCACTTTCAGTGAGAAAGGCAGGCGCGAAACGCCGGCAAGGCCGTTCTTTTCGGCTTCAATCAGCGAATAATAGACATATTCCTTGCCGTTGACGGCAAGTTCGCGGCGGCATTTGAAGGTATCAAGGGAGTCAAGCATGGCGCGTGTTCCAAATGGTTGTCAGCTCCGGAAGGGGCAAACATTGGCGCAAAGGAACACGCCGAAAAGCGGGTACGGCCATTTCCGCATGTTTGCCCGGTTCAGACGCAATGAGCGCCATGTATCCAGTGCAAAAGGGGTTTCGACCAGCCGGCCGCTGGCGAGATCGAGCGTTCCATACAGCGTTTTTTGCAGTGCGCAAATAGGCGGAAAGGGGAATATTCGCCAAAGTGAACGGTGCATTTCCCGCTTTTCAGCCAGCACCTTTCGACTTATGACGGCACCATGAAGCTTTCGGTAGAAAATCTCAGCGTTGAGCGTGGCGATCGAAGGATCGTCAAGGGTCTTACCCTTGAGGTTTCCTCAGGTGAAGCGCTTGTCGTTACCGGCCCGAACGGCTCGGGCAAGTCGACACTGTTGAAGGCAATTGCCGGGTATCTGCGGCCTGCGGCGGGTACGGTTCAGCTTCTTGGCGGAAACAGTGAAAAGACGGTCGCGGAACAATGCCATTATCTGGCGCATGCCAATGCCTTGAAATTGCAGCTGAGCGTGCGGGAAAATCTTGAATTCTGGCAGCGTTATTTGGGAACGGGGGAGCCGGTTGACGCAGCACTTGAGGCAGTTGGCCTGGCTGGAACAGGCGACATTCCGGCGGGATATCTTTCTGCCGGGCAGAAACGCAGGGTGGCGATAGCCAGGCTGATTGCAGCGCGCCGCCCGGTCTGGCTGGTTGATGAACCCACCGCTGCGCTTGATGCAGCCTCTGAAAAGCGTTTCGCGGCGATTGTCGAAAAACACCTTTCAACCGGCGGCATTGTGCTGGCGGCAACCCACCAACCGCTCGGGCTTGCCTCTGCACGGACATTGGAAATGCGGGCAGTTGTCGCCGGGGCATTGGCATGAAAGCTTTGTTCCTGCGGGAAATCAGACTGGCCGGTCGGGTTGGCGGCGGGGCGTTGACGGGTCTGTTGTTCTTCCTCGCGGTGGTCACCCTGGTGCCGTTTGCCGTTGGGCCGGATTTGAAACTTTTGGCGCGAATTGGTCCGGCCATGCTGTGGACCGGTGCGTTGCTTTCAACCCTCCTGGGCCTTGACCGGCTGTTTCAAGGCGAGCGCGAGGACGGATCGCTCGACCTGCTGCTTTTGGGTGATTACCCGGTTGCGCTGCTGGTATTTGTCAAGGCGCTGGCGCATTGGGTGGCGACCGGGCTGCCGCTGGTGCTGGCGACGCCGGTATTCGGCCTGATGATGAACATGGAGCCCGCAGCCATCGGTGCCGTGATGGCAACGCTGCTGGTCGGCACACCGGCCATCACTTTTATCGGGGCAATGGGTGCTGCGGTCACCGTCACGCTGGCGCGCGGCGGCCTGTTGATAGCCATTCTGGTTCTGCCCCTCGTCATTCCTGTGCTGGTTTTCGGTGTGTCCGCTGCCTACGGTGCCGTGGAGGATCCGGCGCCGTTTTGGCCTCCATTCCTGTTTCTCTCGGCAATCACGCTGTTTTTTGCTGTTCTGGGGCCGTTGGCAGCTGCCTCCATGCTAAAGCATGCGGCGGATTGATGCTTGGCTGACCAGACATTTGCCAAGGCGGCAAGGCAACGCTAAAACAAACGCATGAATGAAACCGCCATAAAATCATCCAGTCTTTGGGACTTTGCCAATCCCACCCGTTTTCTTGGCATTGCAAGCCCGGTCATTCCCTGGCTCGGCGCGCTGACGGCTGCCCTGTTTGCCGCAGGCCTGTGGATGTCATTCAACGCACCGGAAGACTACCAGCAGGGCCAGACGGTCCTCATCATGTTCATCCATGTTCCTGCCGCCTGGCTGGCGATGTTCTGTTATTCGGTGATGAGCGTTTCGGCGATCGGCTCGCTGGTCTGGCGGCATCCCCTGGCCGACGTTTCAATCAGGGCCGCTTTGCCCATTGGCGCCGCGTTCACGCTTCTGGCACTTGTCACCGGCTCGCTGTGGGGCAAGCCTATGTGGGGAACGTGGTGGGTTTGGGACGCGCGCCTGACCTCGGTACTGGTACTTTTCATTGTCTATCTGGGCCTGATGGCGTTGATCCGTGCCATTGAAGACCCGGTCATTGCAGCAAGGTCGCTGGCAATTGTCACCCTTGTGGGCTCCATCAACATTCCGATCATCAAATTCTCGGTCGATTGGTGGAACACGCTGCACCAGCCAGCGTCAGTGTCGCGTTTCGCCCGTCCGGCGATGGACACGGCTTTCCTGTATCCGTTGATGGTCATGGCGCTGGCCTACACGATGCTGTTCCTGACCCTGCACCTGATGAACATGCGAAACGAAATATACCGCCGGCGCATTCGCACCTTGCGTGTGAACGCGGCCCGGCAGGCGGAGGGCGCGTGATGTTTGGCCCGCACGCTGCCTATATCATCCCTTCATACCTGGTTACGGCACTGACCATTGGCGGCCTGGTTTTCTGGACCCTGATGACGCACCGTTCGCGACTTGCCGAACTTGCCAAGCTGGAAAAACAAGGAATTGCGCGACGTGCGCGAAACCCCGAAAATGGTTGAGGAAGCCGAAGGGACAAAGCGCACAAGAGGGCGCCGCAGCATCATCGTGGCTGCAATCCCGCTGGTCATTTTTCTAGCGCTCGCCGGGGTTTTCCTCAAGCAATTGTACTCTGGCACCAATACGCACGACATTCCGTCGGCATTGATCGGCAAGCCCGCGCCAACAGCTGTCATGGCGCCGCTGGAAGGCTTGACCGGCGCAAACGGTGCCGTGCCCGGCCTTGATGCAGCGTCGTTCAAAAACAAGGTCACCATCGTCAATGTCTGGGCAAGCTGGTGCGCGCCATGCCGCGCAGAGCACCCCTTGCTGCTCGAGCTTGCCAAGGACAGCCGTTTTCAACTGGTTGGCATCAACTACAAGGACAAGACGCCCAATGCGTTGCGCTTTCTGGGCCAACTCGGCAATCCGTTTGCCCGTGTCGGGATTGATCCGCGCGGAAGCAACGCCATTGACTGGGGCGTTTATGGCGTGCCTGAAACCTTCATTGTCGGGGGCAATGGCACAATCCTGCTCAAGCATGTGGGTCCGATCAGCGAACAAAGCCTGAGAGAAAAAATTCTGCCGGAGCTTGAGAAGGCAATTGCCGCCAGTGGCGGGCAAGGCTGATGCCATTGCTTGTGCCGGATTTTGCCGACCGCACACCGAAAGGTGACACGCTCATGCGGCAAATTTGCAACCATTGCGGCTTTGTTGCCTATCAGAACCCGAAGGTCGTGGTGGGTTCGGTAGTGCGCCATGGCGACCGGATCCTGCTTTGCCGCAGGGCGATCGAGCCACGAAAAGGCTTCTGGACCATCCCCGCCGGATACCTCGAACTGGGCGAAACACCAGAGCACGGCGCATTGCGCGAGGCACGCGAAGAAGCTTGTGCGACACTGGAGCTCAAAGGCTTGCTTGCGGTCTATTCGGTGCCGCGGCTTTCGCAGGTACAATTGATCTACCGTGCGAATTTGCGCGATGGCTTGCATTCGCCGGGCGAAGAGAGCCTCGAAACCGAACTGTTTCGCCTGGATGGGATTCCTCATGGCGAAATAGCCTTCCCAACCGTGCATTGGGCCTTGCGCCATGAGTTGATGGTAGAAAACGGCGAAGCGTTTGCGCCGTTCTCCAATCCCCCCGGCGGGTCTACCGGGGATCATCCTTAGGTGGCTTGCTGCCCAGCGGCACCAACGAATGGCGCTGCAACATCGGCATTTGTGCCATCATGAAAATCATGGTCAGCGGCATGGTTCCCCATGTCTTGAAAGCCACCCAGAAATCGGTGGAGAAGCTGCGCCAGACGATTTCATTGGTGATTGCCAGCACAAAGAAGAACAGGCCAAAACGCAGCGTCAATTTGCGCCACCCCGCGTCATCCAGTTGGAACGCCGCGTCAAAAACATAGGCGAGCAGCGATTTTCCAAACAGCAAGCCGCCAAGCAACGCCGTGCCGAAGATGCAATTGACGATGGTCGGCTTCATCTTGATGAAAGTCTCGTCCTGAAGCCAAAGCGTCAGCCCGCCGAAAATCAGCACAAAAAACAGCGTCACCAAGGGCATAACCGCTATGTGCCGCAACAACGACAGCGAAATCGCCTGGCTGACCAGCATCGCCACCATCAGGAAGGCGGTGCCGACAAAAATCTTGCCGCCCAGGGCCTGAAGCACTGGAAATGCTTCTGCAAGCCGGTCGCCATAGGAATTGGCGAGGAAAAAGACCACCAATGGTCCCAGTTCCAGGGCCATTTTCAGCAGGGGGGAGACTTCACGCCCGGCTTTGACTGCGCTCATGCTTGCACCTTTTGTTGTTACAGACCGGCAATGGACCTTGCGAAATCTGCCGCCTCGAAAGGCTGAAGATCGTCAATGCCTTCGCCGACGCCGATAAAATAGACTGGCAGTTTGTATTTTGCCGAGATGGCAACCAGGATGCCGCCGCGCGCCGTACCGTCGAGTTTGGTCATCACAAGGCCGTTGACGCCTGCAACCTTGCCAAAAATCTCAACCTGGTTGAGGGCATTTTGTCCGGTTGTGGCATCAAGGGTCAGCAGCACCGTGTGCGGTGCTGTCGGGTCCTGCTTTTTCAGGACACGAATGATCTTTTCAAGCTCGGCCATCAATTCGGTCTTGTTCTGCAGGCGGCCTGCGGTGTCCATCAGGACCACGTCGTATCCGTCTTCCTTGGCCTTTTGCCATGCATCAAAGGCAAGGCCTGCCGCATCAGCTCCGATTTCACGCGCCATGACCGGCGATTGTGTGCGGTCGCCCCAAATCTTGAGTTGTTCGATTGCAGCTGCCCGAAAGGTGTCGCCGGCAACAAGCAGCGTGGAAAACCCTGCGATATAGAGCTTGGAGGCCAGCTTTCCGATGGTTGTCGTCTTGCCCGAACCATTGACGCCAATCACCAAAATGACGTGTGGGGTGTGGTCAAGGTCGAGCTCCAGACCGCCGGTAACGGGGGCCAAAACTTTCTCGATCTCGGCTGCCATCACCTCGCGCACTTCGGTGTCACTGACATCGCGGCCATAACGTTGTGCAGAAAGTGCAGCGGTGATTTTCTGGGCGGTTTCCATTCCAAGGTCGGCCTGTATCAGCACGTCCTCGAGTTCGCCCAGCGTTTCCTCGTCCAGTTTGCGGCGGGTGAAAACGGAAGCAACATTGCCGGTGATTGCCGATGACGAGCGCGACAGGCCGCGTGCCAACCGGCCCAGCCAGCCGGTTTGTTCCGCGTCAGTCCCGATGTCCGGCGTTTGGACCTTTGGCCTCGCTTTGGCCGCGAGAACAGCCATTTTGCCTAGGCCCTCATCGGCTGGTGGCGCCACGCCGGTTTCCACGGGCAGATCCATCCCTGCTTCTGTCTGTGGTTCAACTTCCTGTGGTGCTGACGCGGTGGCGGGAGTTGTGTCGGCTGTACCAAAGTTGAACAGGCGCTTGAAAAAGCCGGGTTTCTTTTCACTCATTGCCAATGGTCTTCCAGTTGTTCGCTCACGCTGCGCCGAGCATTGCAGCGGCAACCGGCTCGGCGGTCAAAACCACACCATTGTGACCGGTGATCTGCATCCTGACGATCCCTTCGCTGATGGCGGGATCAAAGGCAACCGGCGAAAATTGGGCTATGCGCCCCATTCCCGGTTTCTCAACCAGCACTTCAAGTGTTTTGCCGGACATACGCCACAGATGCTCCAGCCATGCCTTGTCGCCAGCGGCCCGAAGCCTTGCGGCGCGTTGTTTTATGACGCTGCGTTGAAGTTGCGGCATTTTTTCTGCCGGTGTTCCGGGTCGGGGCGAAAAAGGGAAAACATGCAGGTGCGTCAATCCGCAATCGTCTATCAGCGCCAGACTGTTTGCAAACATTGCCTCGTCCTCGGTCGGGAAACCGGCAATGAGGTCTGCGCCAAAAACGATGTCGGGGCGAAGGCGGCGGGCTTCCTCGCAAAAGCGGATTGAATCGGCACGCAGATGTCGTCGCTTCATCCGCTTTAAAATGAGGTCATCACCATGCTGCAGCGACAGGTGCAGATGTGGCATGAAGCGTTCTTCATCGGCAATCACCGCCATGAGTTGCGGATCGGCCTCGATGGAATCAATTGACGAAAGCCGGAGCCGCGCAAGTTCCGGAACCTGTGACAAGATGGATTTGACGAGTTGGCCCAACCGTGGTGTCCCCGGAAGATCGCCTCCCCAGGATGTAAGGTCTACACCGGTCAACACCACTTCAAGATAGCCATTCTCAACCAGCCGACGCACTTGCGCAACGACTTCGCCCGCCGGTACCGAGCGTGAATTGCCGCGTCCGTAAGGTATGATGCAGAACGTGCAACGATGGTCGCAGCCATTTTGCACCTGAACAAAAGCGCGGCTCCTGCCATCAATTGAATCGACCATGTGCGACGCGGTCTCGCGAACGCTCATGATGTCGTTGACGCGAATTTTTTCGCTGTCGTTGACGCCAAAATCAGGCAATGCCCTGTAGGCTTGCGAGGTCAGTTTGTCGGCGTTGCCAATGACGAGGTCCACCTCGTCCATCTCGCCAAACATCGCCGGATTGGTCTGTGCGGCGCAGCCGGTGACAATGATGCGCGCCTGCGGATTGTCACGCCGTGCCTTGCGAATCGCCTGTTTGGCCTGACGAACCGCCTCTCCGGTCACTGCGCAGGTGTTGACCAAAACGGCACCACCCTCTACCGAGCCAAGACCTGCTTCATGCGCCTTGTTGCGCATCACCTCCGACTCGTAAGCGTTCAGTCTGCAACCGAATGTCAGGACCTTTATGCCGTCAGATGTGCTGATTTCGGCGCTCACTCGGCAGTTCTCCCGGCAAAGCTGCGTTCAAACGCGCCGGTCTGCGGGTCGAGCATTCCGGCAAATTCGAACTGAGCGGGGCCTTTCATCCTTACATTTCCGTCCGCTTCCCACTCGATGTGCAAATCGCCTCCGGGAAGGGTCATGACAGCCGATCTGCCCGAAAGGCCCTTGCGGGAAGCAGCAACCAGGGTTGCACAGGCGGCTGAACCACATGCCTTGGTCAAGCCGGCGCCCCGCTCCCAGGTGCGCATCACGATGTGGTCGGCGGCAATTACGTTGGCAATTGTCACATTGGCGCGCTGGGGAAACAGCGGGTGGTTCTCCAGCAGTGGTCCGAAACGGTCCAGTTCATATGTCCAGACATCATTTGGAGCCCAGAAAATGACATGCGGGTTGCCCATGCTGACAACACTGGGCGTGTGCAGCACCGGTGCATCGATCGGGCCGATCTGCAGTTCGATGCCTGTGGTGTCGGAAAATTCCTCGGAAAGCGGAATGTCCTGCCAACCAAAGCGCGGACGACCCATGTCGACCGTTACCAGACCACCGGGCTGCATGAGGGCATTCACCAAGCCGCCATCGGTCATGAAACTGTAAGCGGTGCGGCCGTCCTGGCCATTGAGCCACAGCGCCACGCATCTTGTGCCGTTGCCGCATGCTTCCGCCAGTGAACCGTCAGCATTGAAAATACGAATGTCGTAGTCGCGTCCCGCACCCTTGGCGCTTGCCACTTCCATCAACTGGTCAAATAGAACCGCGCCCGGCTGTGCCAGTGCAATTGCTGCGCCCGGCGTGATGCGCTCGGCAACACCGCGTAAATCGGCTACGATGATTTCGTTGCCAAGGCCGTTCATTTTCAGGAATGGAACACTCATCTGGGTCATTGTCTTGCCACCGGTCCGGCACATTTGGACCTCGGCGTTATATGGCGGAAGTGACGGCGAATTACCAGTCTGGCGCTTTTGCGCCTCACCCGGTGATCTCGAAGGGCAGCTCGAAAGTTGCCGTCTTTTCGGAGTGCCTGTCACGAAGCGTGAATCTTGCCAGATATTTGCCGGCCGGAAATCCCGGGAGATTAACGGTCAGCGTGATCTGGAACTCCCTGTTGTGATAGCGGACCGGAAGGACGAATTCGCCGAAGTCCTTTTGTGCGCCCAGTTCTGTGCCACTGCCGTCCAGCAGGGCCAAATCAACGGCAAGGTTTATTTCCATGCCGCCGATCAGGTTCTTGCCGTAGGCAAACCCCAAAGGTTCGCCGTAAACAACAATGGGCTCACCTTGCTTGAAGACCGAACCGCTGCGTTCGGCATAGACCCCGAAGCCCGAGGCGGAATCGACAAAAAGTGCCTTTCGCAAGAGCAGCGGCGATGCGTTCCAGACCTCCTCGATCGCTTGGTCCAACGCAGCCAAAGCTGCAACCGGATCGCTTTTCGCCAGTTCCTCGGCCTTTGCGGCAAAATCGGCAACCGGCCCTGCCATGGACGCAGTGGCAAGGCTCATCGAGAAGACAATTGCAGACATCAAGCGCAACATGACGTTCCCCTCCATTGGATTGTCCACACATTGCGGCATCAACCGCAATTTGCGTCCATTGTGTGCCCAAGTGAGCCAGCTGGAAAGCGAAATTGGAAGTCTTGAGCCGCGGATCGCCGGTTCACTTAAAAATTTCGGCCCGAAATGGGCAAATTTTTAACCACCGCAGCATTCTGCGCACCAAAATAGCCCATAAATGTCCGTTATCCTGCAAGCATTTACCGCGACTAAGCGAATTGCGGGTTACACCCAGTCCTTGACTTGCCCCTCAGCCGCGAGAGCCCCAATGCGCGACATTGCTACCGGAAACATTCTTACTGACTGGAAAGAAAACCATGTGCAGCTTTTCGGCAAGCACTCGCTGCACCTGAAGCACTGCCTGCACAAGTCCGAACTTTTTGGCGACCAGGCGTTGGCGCGCCTCCTCGAGACCGCAGATCGCAATGATTATCATGTCAATACGCGCTCAGCAGGCCCTGACGGCAAGAAGCGTCGTCGCGAAGGCGAATTTGGAAACCTTTCCGGCCAGCAATTGCTCGAGGCTGTTCGCAAGGGAGACATCTGGATCAATCTTCGTGCACCGCAAAAATGCGACAAGGCCTATGGTGAGTTGCTGGAGGACATGTATCGCGAGTTCGAAGCGCGGGTGCCGGGCGTCAAGACCTTCAAACACCTGACAACCATCCTGATCTCTTCGCCGAATGTGTATGTGCCCTACCATGCCGACGTTCCGGGGCAGATGCTGTGGCAAATCCGCGGGCGCAAACGGGTGTGGGTCTATCCGGGTTGGGAGCCGTTCCTGCCGCAGGCGGCGATTGAAAAACTCATTCTGGGCGAAATGCATGAGACCGACATGCCCTACCATGACTGGTTTGACGAATGGGCGCAGGTCATCGATCTTGAGCCGGGCCGCATGTTGCATTGGCCTTTGAACTATCCACACAGGGTGGAAAACCACGACAGCATGAATGTGTCGGTGACTACCGAGCATTACACAGGTGCCATCCGCAACACTTATGCAGTCAATTATGCCAATGGATTGCTGCGAAAGGCCGGTTTCAAAAACCTTGACCAGCAAAAATCGGGATTTGGAATGTATGGCAAGCTGGCTTTGGCGGCCGCAGTCAAGTTCTCCGGCATGCGCAACAAGGTGGCAAAGCCCTACAGCATTGATTTCTGTGTCGATCCGGAGGCACCTTCGGGATATCGGGATATTGAAGCCTACGAACTGCGCAAATAGGAGGCTCCATGTCCGCGATACGACAGATAGCCGTGCCGGCGCCCGGCATCGTTTCCAAACCTCTCGCTATTGCCAAGCCGTCCGCCTTCCAAGCCGAATGCGTCCGGGATTCAACTGGTTTTGAAGCACTGGAAGCGCATTGGCGGGCACTGGAGGCGCGCTGTTCAGACGCGTGTCTGTTCCAGTCATTCGACTGGTGCCGAAATTTTATCGAACATGCTCGCGCACTGAAGCCGGTGGATATCCGCATCTTTGTGGCACGCGACAGCAAGGGCATGGCCGCCATCCTGCCGCTCGCGGTTCAGATGGAAACCGGGATCAGCGTTCTGACGGGACTGGCAGAGCCATTCCAGCAATATACCAACATGCTCATGCGCCCGGAATGCGATCCGCAAGCGGTGTTTGGCGCGTTGCTGCCGGCCATCAAGGCCAGCGGAGCCGACTATCTGCATCTGGGCCAAGTGAGACGCGACAGCGATCTGTATGCCGGGTGCAATGGGCAGGTACCCGTGTCAGGCGAGGAAGACGGCGCTCCATTTGTTGCCATCGGCAGCCATGAAAGCTTTGAAGCCTATCACTCGACCGTCAATTCCAAGACCCGAAAGAATCTTCGAAACGCCAAAAACCGGCTGGAGCGTGAAGCGCCGGTCACGCACGTAGCGGCCCGTGACGGAAAAATCCTGGCGGAAGTGATTGATCGCTCATTTGAGGGGCGCGAAGCCTGGCTCGAACGCCAGGGCCTGACATCGCGTGCATTCCGCAACTCCGGCTTTGAAGCATTTGTGAACCGCTTCAAGCAGCCCGGACTGGTGGGTGTGGATGCAATTGCGTTTTCGCTCAAGCACGGTGACAAACCGATCGCCGACCAGTGGGGCTTTGTTTACAAGGGGCGATACTATGCGTTCATTGCAGGTTGGGACGAGGCCTATTCGGAGGCCAGCCCCGGCAAGCTGCACCTGGGCAACATTCTGGAGTGTTGCCACGAACAGGGTATCAAGATTGCAGATTTCATGATTCCCGCCGCCCGTTACAAATTCACCTGGGCCAAGGATGCAGTAATCGTGCAGGATCACGTCATGCCGCTGACCCGGCGCGGACAGATCCACAATGCCGTGTGGCTCAACTTCCTGAGGCCGCTTGCCAAGCGCGGCATGTACATGCTGCCACAGGGTTTTCGTTCACGGCTTTTCCGCCTCATCCTTCCCAACAAAGAGTAAATGCATTTGCCCCGACAGTAGCATGCGATGCCTGAAAACTTGACAGGCGGATGCTTTTGCTGTTTTTGACACGGGTTCCTCAAAGAACAGACGACACAAAAAGCCGACCAGGGCAGCGCCATTGGCGAAAAACCGACCCTGGAAGCCAACACCCGACAGCGCGACGCGCCCTCGGGTGAAAAACCGCTTTTTTGCAGTTTGGCTGTTTTTTGTGGGTCTTTTTGCAGGAAATGACTACCTGAATAGGCGTCCGGATGACCGGCAGGCTGACAGGAAACAGGACTTTGGATGTTTGAATCGCTCTCAGACCGCTTGAGCGGCATTTTTGACGGCCTGACGAAGCGTGGCGCCCTGACCGAGAAGGATGTGGGCGTTGCGCTGCGTGAAGTGCGCCGTGCGCTGATTGAAGCCGACGTGGCGCTGGATGTGGTGCGCGAGTTCATTGAGCAGGTCCGGCAAAAGGCTGTCGGCGCGGAGATGGTCAAGTCGATCAAGCCGGGCCAAATGGTGGTCAAGCTGGTGCATGACGAACTGATCGCGGTGCTGGGTTCGGACGCGCAACCGATTGATCTCAATGCACCGGCG
>JBGSOG010000018.1:0-2210 GCA_041739225.1 Rhizobiaceae bacterium | reverse complement strand
GCCAACCGGCAAACGGGGGCGTGAAAAACAGTCCATTGCCTTCAACCTGCTGCGGCGCTTCCGGCAATATGCCGATGCCGTACTGCTCTTCATCAGCGACCTTGCAGTCCCCTTCACCAACAACGTCGGCGAACGCGCCGTGCGCATGCCCAAAGTGAAGCAAAAAGTATCGGGATGCTTCCGAACTGTGGTCGGGGCCGAAAATTTCTGCGTCATCCGCTCCTGCCTCGACACACTGCGCAAGCAAGGTCACGGCATGCTCGAAGTGCTACGCCACGCCTTCAATGGCAATCCTATTCGGCCCACAGCGTAGCTGCTGAATAGTCACAAAAAATGGAGAAGAAAAAGCACTTTCAGTCCGCCGAATTTCAGGCACTATCAGGTTGCCCGTCACCGTCAGCCCGTTTCACAATATGGCGAAATGCCCACGGTGTTGATTTTGTGATGGGTTGACGGCAGTCGTGGCAGTTGCGGTCTTGCCCGAGCCAGACACGGTAGAGCTTCGAACGTCCCCGCCCCGAGTTCAGCATTGTCTTGACCCATCGGGCTTCGAAATACGATTCCCATCCCTGGTCGTGCGGATTGGCTCCTGCCTTAATCTTGATATGCCGCACAATTGGCGTATCGGATTCCCGCAGCAGGATGTGCTCCCTCTTTGTTCCATCTTCTTTCTTTTCTGTCGCGGCAAATACCCAGTTGCGAGCGCCTTGGGACTTGCAATATTTTTCTTTGACCCAGCGGGCGCCCTTGTTCGGGTGCTTTCTTAGTTCTACTGTGTCACTAAATATTCATAACTCTGCCGGGTGCCCGCCCACAACATGGGCACTGTCGCAGACCTTGAGAGAGGGCGTGCGCCAGGCGAAATCGTAATGTGGCAATTGAATCCGGCACGTGTCGTTGCATCGGTCCCCGCCCCACGTGGGCGGAAATCTTCGGGTACGGCAGGTTCTTTGAGTTGATCGCCGTTTTTTTTGTCCCAGACAGGCGTTCGCGCATCAAAAATGCGTAGGCGGCAATACACAGACTGGCGTGATGATGGAAGCGGAAGCCGCGCCAGTTGCGTCCTTCATAATGACCAAGGCCAAATTCCTGTTTGAGTTCCTGGTAATCGCGCTCAATGCGCCAGCGTGCTTTGATGCTGTCCACCAGTGCCGCGAAAGACATCTCCTTCGGGTGCGTCGAGAGCCAGTAACGGGTCGGGTCGGGTCGGCTCAGCTTCGCCTTTAGGCCATTCGATGACGAGCCATTCCTCCTCGCGGGGAGAATCGCGATGGGCGGCACGTACCCGTATTCTGGCAAAGCGTGAGCGCAGCGGTTCAGACATGCCTTGGCGCCAGGTGACGTTGCGAAAGCGCTGTGGCGCCAGTTTTCTGGCTAAATCCAGCACTGATATTGGCTGATGTTGCGCATCGCGCGTGAGATGGTTTTTTGTTTTGCCGCGTTTGCCGGCGGCCGGCGCCGCTACCGGTTGATGTTCGCCCCACCACACTCTGGTGCCGGGGCTTATCCCGAGCGCATAGGTCAGGTTCTGCGCACGCAACCAATCGCGCAAGGCCGTGTCGTCGCCATAGGCCGCGTCCCCCCAGCACCGTGCCGCGCGCAATACCGGCTTGCAATGCTGCTGCAATCTGCGTACGGGCGATCTCGTTTTTGGTGGCAAACGCGATGGCCTGCGGCACCCCCGCCGCCAGGCAACGTTCGGGATCCTCCGTCCACTCGTGTGGCAGATACAAACGGTAACTCAAAGGCAGGCTACCTGCTTGCGTGCCCAGTGACAGGCTGACCGCGACGCGGCAATTGTCAGTCTTGCCCGTGTGTCCGCAGTATTGCCGCGCCACGCCAACCGAACCGGTCCCTTTCTTCGGAAAGCCCGTGTCGTCGATGATCCAGTTACAGGGGGGCGCCACCACGGGTAAGCGCTGGCAGCACCAGTCTGGCTACTGTCGACAACAAGGCTTCATCACTCCACTCGGCGTGGGCTACCAGGTGATGCATTGATTGATGGGCGGAACGCACATTTTCCGGATGCACCCGCGCCGCCATCGGTTCGACGCTCTTTCTGCTTCCCGGCAACATCAGGCCTTTCAGATACCAGCGCGCCGGCTGGCTCCGGTCCGCGTGCGTCAATGCTTTGACCAACTCGTCGCAATAGGCGTCAAACCGCGATTCAATATTCAGGCTCATGTCGTCTCCCGCGCATCAATCTAATT